>CAYOPL010000034.1:0-109074 GCA_964405845.1 uncultured Dehalococcoidia bacterium
AACCCGCGACCCTCGGTTCCGAAGACCGATGCTCTACTCCACTGAGCTACGGGCGGGTGCCTAGCTCCATGACTGTCCATATGAAAGAAGGGGTGTTTTGAACTATCTGAGCAGGTCAGGGCTTTAGAGGTAAGTGTTTAATCCACCTGCCTACGATGTTCAAACCACTCAACTATTTCTCGATAGAGATCCGTCATATTCCTGAGTACCGGCCTAGCTCCCTCAACCCATGAGTTTTCTACATTGCCTGTTAGAAGTCCAACTGTACGTAGTACCTGCCCAAGTTGTTCTAGGAGATAGAGGACCGTCACCTTCACCTGGAGTTCGTCATAGTGACCACCGGGGCGTACAGTCCGCTGTACGGTTGCGAGCGTCAACAAGCTTAAGCGCCGTGGGTGTACAGCTCGTTCACTAAGGTCTCCGTATTTCTCTTCCCACGCTCTCTTGGTTTCGGGTGAGATTCGTTCAGCCATTGCGCTAAATCTCAGGCCTCTCTCCCGGAAATCTCCTCTTGCATCAAGCAGCGCGTCCAACGTTGGAGGATGCGTTTCCGCGTCTTCTACGACAAGCTGATCCTCCATGGCCATCCGCACCAGTGTCGACGCCTGCTGGTAGTATCCGCGCTCCAACAACTGTCTGGCAGTGTGCAGTGAATTGAAGCTTCTCACGGTGAGGAACATTTGGGCATCTTCCAGTCGACTATCCGGTCGCTGCTTCGAATAGGCGAAAGCATCTAAACCTTGGAGAATTTGATTGAGGGCGACATCGACAACTTCAAGCTCACGACCATGGTTCCTTCGTATCTGGCTCGCAACTTCGTTCTCATTTGAGTCAATCACTCTCATGTGACGTTTTCTGGACTCAAGGCACATGGAATGCCCTCCTGAAATACCTTGGCGATGCAGTTCTATGTGTGATGAGACGCCTGTGTTGATGTATCTTGGCGCGCCCGGCAGGATTCGAACCCGCGACCCTCGGTTCCGAAGACCGATGCTCTACTCCACTGAGCTACGGGCGCGCGCTATCAGTACAGAACAGTATCCATCGTAACGCTGATTCGGGTCAGGGGGTAAAGACTGGGGGCGCCCACCGCGGTGGGCGCCCCCTTCAACTCGATTACTCTGCGAGCTTACGACGGCTCGCGTTTGTCGGGTTGTCTATTGAGCTAGTTGTCCTCCAGCAGGTAGGTGTGCGCGTGGCGGTAGAAGTTGCCGTAGGACTGTGAGGGGATCGTCGGCATTACACCGGCCACCCGATCGGAGAAGACCGGAATCGCCAACTGGAAGCCGCCCATCGTGCGAACCTGGTCACGTAGGACGATCTCACCAGCCTGCCACGCCAACTCGCGGCGCTGCTCAGGGTCAAGCTCGATGGACTGCGCGTCAATCAGCCTGTCCAGCTCAGGGTTCGCGTACTGACCGTAGTTCCGGCCGGAACCGGAGTAGAAGTACTCGTACAGGATGAAGTCCGGGTCAAACCCGCCGATCCATCCCGCGTGGCCGCCCAAGTCGAAGTCGCCGGCGTTCATGCGGGTGTAGTAGTTGCCGGTTTCCGTTTCACCGCTTTCCACGGAGATGCCCACGTCGTTGAGGTCTTCAAGGACGGTAGGCGCGTAGACGCCGTAGAAGGGCGCGTAGACCAGCGTGGCCTGCAGCTCGCCCGGCTCATAGCCCGCGTCCGCCAGGATCTGGCGCGCGCGTTCCTTGTTCGCCTCAGGGTCGCTGTAGTCGTGGCCGGTGATGGCCTTCAGCCGATCCTCAGGCAGCGCGAAGTAGCTGCCGGGGAGGAACGGGCCGCCGGTCCCGGGGGCGATCCAGTCGTTGTATCCGAGCTTGATGAGGCGATTTCGGTCAATCGCAAGGCTGATGGCATCACGCACTGGCTGGGTGTTCCACGGCTCCCGATTGAAGTTCGGGATGACGGAGAACATCATGCCGGGGTGGACGGCGGACGCCCACTTCTGGCAGACATCGCACTCACGCAGCAGTGTGTTCGCGTTTGCCCCGTTCCAACCGCCGGCGCTGCCGCCGATGTGGATGCGGCCGGAGCGAAGGCCGGCAACCTGAGCCTGGTTGTTGAGGATCAGGATTTCAATGTTGTCAAGGTACGGGAACGGCTCATCCCAGTAGCCATCCTTGCGCTCCATGACCATCTTCTCGCCAGGGATCCAGTCCGCGACTACGAAGGGTCCGGTACCGATTGGCGGCTCCTCGCGCATCTTGTTCGTGTCTTCGGCATAGAGATGGCTCGGCTTGACCACGTGATAGGGCAGCCCTATCACCTCGAGGAGTGACGGCTTGGGACGATCCAGGTGGAAAACTGCCGTCAGGTCGTCCGCGCAGGTCACGTCATTCAGGACTGCGAAGTGCGCAGAGCGCGGGTTACGAAGCAGTCCGTCGCCGGTGCGGAGGGTGTCATACATCCATTCGATGTCCGCGCATGTAAACTGCACGCCATCCGAGAAGTTGATGCCATCACGCAGGTTGAACGTCCAGGACAGGCCATCCGTGGCCTGCTCCCAATCCGTGCCCAAGTCAGGAACGATGTTCCAGTAGTCCCCGTTGATGAAGTTCTCCTTGTCGCCCCAGTCCTGCTTGGAGACGAGCATATTGCCCACCGGGTGGCCGTAATGCGGCGCGCTTCCGGCTGCCTCCTCCCAGTTGCTGAACGTGGGGCCTTCGGACGTCGTCGCGATGATCAGCGTTCCACCGTAGCGCGCGTTCGAGTCAATCGGCACGCCGCTGATGGAATGAGTCATCATGTCATCGCTCATGTCGTCGTCCATGTCGTCTTCGTCCATATCCATGTCGTCATCGTCATCCATGGACGTGTCTTCGCCGGACGTGTCGGTGGATGTGTCGTCCTCATCTTCCGATGCGGTACCGCACGCCGACGCAACGACAAGGAAGGCTGCCGCCACGAGCGCGAGCAGCAGGAATGTCATTCGACTTGTCATAAAAACCAGCCTCCTCCCCATCTCCTTGGCTGTTATCACTAGACGATAATGAACCGCCTAGAGACAAGGGTCAATACCTAGTTATGCACAGTTAGAGAGGCGGGATTCCCGCCCCGTATCTGAGTACGGGACATGCTTTCACGGGAATGACGCAGGAAGCTACATGGATTCCGGCGCGCTCATCCCCATCAGTGTGAGCGCATTCCGGAGCACCGTGCCCGCTGCCTGCGTGAGTCGCAGCCTTGCGAGCGTGATGTGTTCGGCCTCTCCCAAAACGCGATGTTTCGTATAGAAATCATGGAATGCCGTTGCGAGCTCATAGGCGTAGTGCGGCAGGTGGTGCGGCTCCAGGTTACGAGCCGACAGTTCCACAACTTCCGGGAAGCGGAGCATGGTACGAGCCAGTTGAAGCTCTGCCTCCTCTGTCAGCGCGTCGAAATCCGCCTCCTGTGACATATCGTCCGGGTCGATTCCGTTTTCGCGCGCATTGCGGAGGATGGATGAGATGCGGGCAAAGGCGTACTGGATGTAGTAGACGGGGTTGTCCGGCGCCTCTTTCTTTGCCAGTTCGAGATCGAAGTCCATCTGCGAGTCAGCCGACCGCGCCAGGAAGAAATAACGGCAGGCGTCCGGGCCCACCTCGCTGATCACCTCTGCGAGCGTGATGATGTCGCCCGTCCGCTTGGATACCCGCACGACTTCATCGCCACGCTTGAGCGTGACAAGCTGAACGAGGATGAATTGCAGGCGTTCCGGGTCAACATCCAGGGCCTTGACCACCGCTTTCATGCGCGGCACATGCCCCTGATGGTCCGCGCCCCATACGTTGATGACGCGGTCAAAGCTGCGGCCCAGGAACTTGTCGTAGTGGTAGGCGATGTCTGAGGCGAAATACGTTGGCGCGCCGGTCTGCCGCACCAGAACGCTGTCGCGCTCGTCTCCCAGGTCAGTGCCGGTGAACCAGACCGCGCCTTCTCGCTCAGCCGTGTAGCCGTTTGCATGGACCTCGGCGATGGCCTTTTCATATGTGCCATCCGCAAAGAGGGAGCGCTCGCTGAACCAGCGGTCAAAGCGAACGTCGATGCGTTCGAGGTCCTCACGGATGGAATCGATCATCCGCGCCATGCCAATTTCGCCGAGTTCACGGATGCCATCCTCGCTGTCGGCGTATTGCTCACCGTACTCCGAGGCCAACTGCTGCCCAAGTTCCACCATGTAGGCGCCGTGGTAGCCCTCAGTGGGGAACTCCGCTTCCCTGCCCAACGCCTGCAGATAGCGGGCGTGGAGTGATTCAAAGAAATTGTCCATCTGGCTGCCGGCGTCGTTGACGTAGTACTCGCGCTGAACGGTGAAGCCGGACGCTTCAAGAATGTTCGCGACAGCGCTGCCCTGTACCGCGCCGCGACCGTGGCCGACGTGGACGGGGCCCGTTGGATTCACGCTCACGAACTCAACCTGCGCGGTGATGCCCGCACCGCTTGTTCCGTGTCCGAACCGGTCTCCTTCGGCGAGAATCGTGCCGACCTGCTGCATGATCCATCGGGCGTCCAGGCCGAAGTTGACGAATCCGGGCGGCGCGACGGTCACGGAGGTGACTTCCTCTTGATCCGGCAGACGCTCCCGCAGGATCTCAGCGATGGCCAGTGGGGACATCCGCGCGGATCGAGCCATCTTGAGTGGCAGGCTGGAGGCGTAGTCGCCGTGTTCCTGGTTCTGAGGCCGCTCAACGGCGGGGTCCTGGTGCTCAAGGGCAGGCAGCGCGCCGTCGGCCTGCGCGCGTCGCAGCGCCTCGGAGAGCATGTCGGAAATCGTGTCCTTAATCATGGGAACTTAAAGTATGCCACCTAAGGGAATGAGCGCCTATCAATAGATGTAATGCAGTTACCCGCCCTCCGGCGCGTCGGTCGCCCGTCTCCAGAACCGCCGCAGTTCCTCCTTGAGCGGCGCGTGCTTATCTTGCGACAAATCCGGGTCCTCCGCAGCAATGGCCAACGCATGACGCCGCGCCTCCTCAATGAGGGCAAGATCGGCGAATGTCGCGACCTGCAGATCCGGTAGGCCGCTTTGGCGCGTGCCGAGCAGTTCCCCCGGACCACGTAGCTGAAGGTCCGCCTCCGCCACCTTGAATCCGTCGCTCGTGTTTTCCATCACTGACAGCCGCTTGTTGACCTCCTCCGTATCGGACTCCGAGACAAGGATGCAATAGCTATTCTCGGTGCCGCGACCAACTCGCCCCCGGTACTGGTGCAGTTGGGAAAGACCGAAACGATCTGCGCCGTCAATCATCATCACAGTCGCGTTGGGCACGTCGATGCCCACTTCCACGACCGCCGTAGAGACAAGCACGTCGACATCACCGGCATGAAGAGCTTCCATGACGCGGTCCTTTTCCGCCGGCCGCATCCGACCATGGAGCAGACCGACGTTCAGATCGGGAAAGACCTCGCTCGTGAGCCGTTCATGCTCCGCCACCGCCGCCTTGGCCGCGACGGCCTCGGATTCCTCGACCAGCGGGCAGATGATGAATGATTGCCGACCCTCCGCCGCCTCTTTGCGGATGAAGCCATACGCCCGCTCACGCTCGTGCGGCGGGACGATGGCAGTCCTGATGGGCGGCCTACCGGGCGGCATCTCATGGATCGTTGAAACATCGAGGTCACCGTAGATGGCAAGCGCCATCGTTCGCGGGATGGGCGTCGCGGTCATGACGAGCAGGTGGGGCGCGAATCCCTTGTTGCGGAGGGAGGCCCGCTGTTCCACTCCGAAGCGGTGCTGCTCGTCCACCACCGCAAGCCCAAGATTGTCGAACGCGACGCCTTCCTGAATCAGCGCGTGCGTGCCGATGACGATGTCAACGTCGCCTCTTGAGATGAGATCGTGTAGCTGCGACTTTGCACCCGCCGCCATGCTGCCCGTCAAGCGGGCGATGCGGAGTGGCCTGTCCGGCAGGATTCCGCTGAACCCTCGATAGGGTCCTCCGTCGTTGGCCTCCCGGTTTCCGTGGCTGAAGACTCCCGTGAGTGTACGGAAATGCTGTTCAGCCAAGACTTCCGTCGGCGCCATCAGGGCACCTTGGAAACCGTTTGCCGCGGCTGTCACGAGGGCCAGCGCCGCAACAACCGTCTTGCCGCTGCCAACGTCGCCCTGCAGGAGGCGCATCATCGGCGCGCTGCCGCCGATGTCCGTCAGGATCTCCTCCACCACGTGGTCCTGGTCTGCCGTGAGGGTGAAAGGCAGGGCGCTCAGCACGTTGTTCACGGCTTCGTCGCTGCGTGGTATCGGCGCGCCGAGTTCTCGTTGCTGCTGCCTGCGCCGTTCCAAGAGTCCGAGTTGGAGCAAGAAGAGCTCATCGAATGCCAGACGACGGCGCGCCCGCTCATCGTCCGACAAGTCCGAGGGGTGATGGATCAGACCAAGGGCCTCTCGCAAACCGGGCAGTCTCGCCGTTCGAATGAGATCATCCGGCAGAAACTCCTGCACGAGCGGCAGCGCCCGTTCTGCCGCGGGGCCAATGAGACGCCGCATGCCGCTTTGGGTGACACCCTTGGTGAGTGGGTAGATGGGCACCAGCTCACCGGCATCCATCCTGTCCTCAGCCCGAAGCTGCTCGTACGTCTCCACCTGGAATTGCGCCCGGTTGCGATATTCTCCGAGCCGACCGATCAGGAGCAGTCGCGAACCCTTCTTGAGGTTCTTCAAGACCCATGGGTTGCCGAACCACACGGCCTTAACCTGCCCTGTGGCATCGCTGACCGCCGCCTCGACACGCATGACCTGGCGACCTCTGGTGTAGCCTCCTCCGCCCGCCCTCTCAACGCGAACGGAAATGGCCGTTTGCTCCCCGTATGTCAGCCGGGCGATGGGTGAAACGGGCACGTAACGCCGGGGAAAGGCCCACAGCGCATCATGGTATGTCTCAACCCCCAGTTTTCGGAGGCCGGCTTTCATGCGAGACGGAGCGTCCAACGGGTCGTCGAGCGACTTGACCGGCGTGGCCTTTGGCGCGGGTTTGGCGGCTTTGCGCCTTGCAGGCTTGGGCGGGGCGATTCTTTCTGCGGGGGAGCGATTGTCCGGTCTCGCGCGAGTGGTCGAAACTTCCTGAACGCGATCCCACCCGGGATCAGGCGGTACCTTCATCCGAGGTGGGGGCTGCTGCCGTTCGGGCTCCGTCACCGGGTCGGAATCGCGCAGCCGCTCCAGTGTTTCGCGCACCCATGCGGCGCGCCCGTCCGACGGCAGGTCGTCATAGCTCGGCAGACCGATGCCCGCGTCATCCAGCGTGCGCTTGATGTCCGGGTCTTCAATCCATCTCTCAAGGAACGCGTCCAGCCCGCCGATGACGGCGCGGTTTGCGTGATTCTGGTCGCGTTCAAGGCGCAGGACGTGGCGGATTGTCTCCACTTTGCGCGCGACGCGGTCATCCTGTGCCGCAGAGGCAGACGACGACTCATTTTGGGATGCGCGGCTGGGGCCGACAGGCAAGCGGCCCTGTGTCATAGCGAGTTGTCCTACCCTTACGAGCCGTCCACCACGAAGGAGACGCCAATGCAGCCGGGGCCTGCGTAGGTTCCAACCGCAGCGCCGATGGAGTACACGGGGATATCATCCAACTGCAGCTGCGATTTCGCTCGCTCAGCCAACTCCGCCGCTCGTTCATGATCTGTCGTCGTTCCAAAGGCAACGTCTTCCGCAGCGTTGCCTCCATACAGGTGAGTCTCGAGAACGCCATGTGCCTTTGCCCGGGAACGGACACGTTCCAGAGGATGAAGTTCCCCCTCCCGAAACTCAAGGACCGGCTTGATGCTCAAAAGCCCCCCAAGGAAGCTCTGCGCCTTGCCGATGCGGCCTCCACGCGCAAGGTACTCAAGGGTATCTACTGCGATATACATCTGTGTTCGGCTTGCCCGGTCACGCGCCCAAGCCGCCAGGTCCTCAATTCCCATGCCCTCCCGCGCTCGACTCGCCGCTCCCAACACCAATTGACCAAGCCCCATTGCAACGAGGAGTGTGTCAACCACTTCAATGACCGCGTCGGGGTTGCTCTCCAGGACCATGTCACGGCCAAGCAGGGCGGAATTGTATGTGCCGCTCAGCTTGGAGGTGACAGTTAGAGCAAGAACCGGGCCGTTCGGAACAAGGCTCGCGAAGGCATCTGCAAAGTCTTGCGGGGAAGGTTGGGCAGTCTTTGGGACAACAGTCTTCTGCTCCAGGCGGCGATAGAATTCGGCGCCGCCTATGCTCACGCCATCACGGAACTGCTCTTCTCCAAAGAAGACGTACGCTGGCACGATGGTGATGCCGGCGCTTCGGGCGTCCTCTTGTGGGATGTCGGATGTGCTGTCAGCCAGGATTTGCACTGTGCCTTGGGATGGAGTCGTCACATCAGCCTCCAAATGGTCCTTGCGTGCCAGTTCGGACGTTATTGGCACAATGCCAACAACCCCGTTCCCTGTCAACGCAGGTAAGACCCGGCCGGTGTGACAGCGCTTGAGTGCGTGTTTAGGCCGCGCGGCGGACTCCGCGTCGGCGCTCTGCGGGGGACGGCGTCTGCCGGAGGCCCCACTGGACCTCGCGCCGATACCGCCCGGGACCGTACGTGGCAGGATTCCGTGAGGCCGCGCTGCCGGTCGACGGCTTGTTCTGTGATCTCGTTGGTGTCGTCGTCATGCTTATCCCCTGTCTCCCTCTGAACGCCCCTTACTGCCATTCAACCCACGCATGCAAACGGGACGCGCTCTTTTGTTCTATTACATATAGAATAGCACGGGCGTTCCATAATGCAAGCCCGGTGAGGATGTGACCCACCGAGGCCGTTCAGCGGTTGTATAGTGGGGCAGTCGGAGACGAGTAAGGATACAGTCGTGATTGAACTGGAAGGTATTGCCAAGCGCTACGAGGTTGGCGCAATCACTGTCACCGCCCTGGAAAACGTGGATTTGATCATCAATGAAGGCGAGTTCGTGGTCGTTCTCGGCCCGTCCGGCAGCGGAAAAACGACTTTGCTGAACATGATCGGCGCGTTGGATACTCCTACTGAGGGCCGCGTAATCGTCGATGGACAGGAGGTCACCGGCGCGTCACAAGGCCAACTCTTTGCCTACCGTCGCTCAAAGGTAAGTTTCATCTTCCAGAGCTTCAACCTGTTTCCGGGACTGACTGCTCGCGAAAATGTTCAATTTGGCATTGATGCTGCGGAGAAGCGCAACGGCGACGGCCCCAGTGCTGTCGATGTGCTAGCGGATGTTGGCCTGGGTGAGCGCATCGCTCATTTCCCGCATGAACTCTCTGGTGGAGAACAGCAGCGTGTGGCCATCGCTCGCGCCCTCGCCACCGGCAATCCTGTTGTTCTTGCCGATGAACCGACAGGCGAACTGGATTTCACCACAGGCGCGCAGATTCTTGAACTGTTGCGCCGACAGTCGGAATCGGGCAAGACGATCCTGGTGGTCACGCACAACAGAGAGATTTCCCGCATGGCGGATCGGGTTATCGAGTTGAGCAGCGGCAACATCGTGCATGACGGGCCGCCGGAAGGCGGACGCGCCGCCATCTCTGATCTGCGCTGGTAGTCGGACCCATCCATGACACTCCGGTTACTGATCAAGTGGTCATTGCGTGACCTGCGTTCACGCTGGATCCAGGTCGTTACTATCGCCCTGGTTATCGGTCTGGGCATCGGCAGCTTTGCATCGTTCAACAGCATGACGGCGTGGCGCCTGGCTTCGAATGACGCCAGCTTTGAGGCCACCCGCATGTACGATCTGCGCGTCGGTCTCAGTGACAACAGCTTTGTTCCCACGGGACGACTCACAGCGGCGATTGAAACCATCCCCTCTGCTCAGAGCATCGAGGGCATTGAAGAGCGACTGTCGGTTCCGACTCAACTCAAGCTCGACTACGAGGTTGAGGACGAAGAAACGGGTGAGACCCGGACTGAAACACTGCTTGTGCCCGGGCTGCTGGTCGGCATGGACTTTGCCGACCCTGAAGGTATTTCCGTCAACCGTGTTCACCTGACCGAGGGGCGCGAACTAGGGGCCTCGGACGCCGGCCAATTCACTGTGTTGCTTGAGCACAAGTTCGCGCTCGCGTATAACCTGCCGCCCGAAGGAGAGGCTCTTTTGGCGGGAGGGCGGACGGTACGCTACGTCGGCCACGTGCTCGCGCCGGAGCATTTCCTCGTGCTCACGGAAAGCGGCGCCTTCTTTGCCCATGCCAGCTATGCCGTCGTTTTTGCCTCACTGCAAACGGTGCAGACTGTCGCTGAGCGTCCCGGCTTGGTCGATGAGGCGATTATCCGCATCAGCGACGACGTCTCGCGGGATGTGATTATCGGGGAACTGGAAAGCGCCCTGCGTAACGCGCTCCCGCAGGTTGGTTTTGACGTGACGCAGGACATTGATCATCCCTCGTATCGCTCCATCACGGAAGACGTTGAGGGCGACCAGCAGACCACCAACATTATCGCGTTTGCGCTTTTCATCGGCGCAGTATTCGCGGCGTTCAACCTCACGTCCCGGATGGTTGAGACGCAGCGGCGTGAGATTGGCGTGGCGATGGCGCTCGGTGTTACACCGAGGCAGATAGCGTTTCGACCTCTCATCGCCGGCGCGCAGATAGCCGTTACCGGTGTCGTCTTCGGCTTGATTGTCGGATGGCTGCTGGCCCAAGCCCTGAAGGGTGTGTTAAACGAGTTTGTTCCACTGCCCATATGGGTTGCGCCGTTCCAGTACGGGATATTCGGAACCGTCACGGTCGTCGGGCTGCTTGTCATGCTCATTGCTATCGCCTATCCGGTCTGGCGCGCAGTCAGCGTCAATCCGATTGACGCCATCAAGACGGGGCACCTGGCCGCGCGGGGCGGCGGACTCGCGCCACTGATTACGCGACTGCCCATACCCGGCGCGACCTTTGCCCAACTGCCGTTCCGCAATGTTGCGCGAGCGCCACGTCGCGCGTTTCTCACCATCATGGGCATCGCCGCAGCCGTCGCCGTCACCGTCGTTCTGGTCGGGATACTCGATTCCTACCTGGAGACTCTTCGACAGGGCCGTGATGAGGTGCTGAGCACGGCTCCGGAACGCCTTGAGATCGACCTTGCCTTGCCGGTGCCGGTCAGTTCGTCCATCGTCGAAAATGTGCGTGATGCCGAGACGATTACCGCAATTGAACCAGGGCTGCGCACGTTCGCGTCACTCTCAGCGCCGGGGAGCGACGTGGGGATCGACGTTCTGCTCAGATTCATGGACTTTGGCAGCGATATCTGGACGCCGACGGCCATTGAAGGTTCATTGGACACCGATAGACGAGGCGTTGTTATCGCCCAAAAGGCAGCCGCCGACCTGGGCGTTGATGTTGGTGACTCCGTCGTCCTGACGCACCCCGTGCGAGAAGGACTGACATCGTTCTCGCTGCAGGACACGACTCTGCCCGTTCTGGCTATCCATCCGCACTACATCCGCAACGCTGCGTACATGGACAACCGCCATCTGGATCTTCTGAATATCCCCACAATGACCAATCGCATCACAGCGGTGGCGCAGCCCGGAGCGGTGGTGGTGGACATCAAGGAGGAACTGTTCCCGATAAGCGGCGTTGTGTCCGTTGCCACAGTTGCTGAGGAGGCTAATCTGACCGAGGAGCTGCTCAATCAGTTCATCAGTGTCATGCGGCTGATGCAGATGATCCCGCTGCTGCTGGCGATCCTGATTGCGTACAACACCGCCAACATTGCCATGGATGAGCGCCGCCGTGAGCACGCGACTATGGCCGCGTATGGCGTTCCATATAGAACCGTGCTTCGCATGGCCGTTGTGGAGAGCACGATTCTGGGCGCGTTGGCCACTGTTGTCGGGGCGGTGCTCGGCTTTGGGCTGATGCTCTACATCACGGAAGTGCTGCTGCCGCGAACGACACCTGATCTGGGTTTGATCATCACGTTTTCGGCAACGTCCGTGCTGACGGTCGTCATCCTGGGCGTAATAGCCGTGGGCTTGGCCCCGCTACTGACCATGCGCCGCCTCCGCCGCGCCGACATCCCGTCGACGCTGCGGGTGATGGAGTAGGAGCCCGGATTTAGCCTCTGTTGCGTTTCTCCTGGAGGGCTGCGTAGACCTTTTCAGCGGTGATGGGCAGCGATGTGATGCGCACCCCCACGGCGTCCTCGATGGCGTTGGCGATGGCAGGGGCCGTCATGATGTTGGTGTGCTCGCCGATGCCGCGAACCGCGTACGGGCCGTCACCTACGTCCGACTCCAGCACGATCTCGTTCAGCTCCGGCAGGTCTCGAACAGTGGGGAGTTTCATGTCCGCGAAAGAGGGGTTCGTGACGCGGCCGGACTCGTCATAGACCGTCTCCGTCATGACCGTCTCGCCGAATCCGTATACGACGCCGCCCTCTAGCTGGCCGTAAAACGCGACCGGGTTCAGGACGCGGCCCGTCTCATGGACGGCGGTAATCTTGAGCACGCGCACTTCGCCGGTCTCCGGATCGACCTCAACCTCTGCGATCTGCGTGCCGAAGGCTGTGTAAGGGCTTGTTCCTTCTTGGATATCCACGCGGGTGACGATCGGCTCGCCTGTCCGGGCGGCAATCTGCCCGAAGGCGATGCTCTCGCCGCCGTCATTGACAACATTGCCGCCGGTGAGAGTCAGCCGTTCTTCGTCCCAGCCCTGAAATTCCGCTGCAAGCCGACGCAGCTTGTCGGCGGTCTCCGCCGCAGCCATGTGGCCGACTGTACTCGTCACACGGGCGCCGCGGCTACCGCCGATGCCCTGCAATGGCCCCAACTGATTATTGGGAAACGAAAGCGCCTCAACGTCCTGGGGTGACACACCCAACTGCTCCGCGACAACCTGCGCGATGAGGGTGAATGTGCCGCCGCCGGTATCGAATGTGGAGAAGTGGGCGGTAATCGAGCCGTCGGTCGCGATTGTCACCTGGCATGCCGCTGCGCCGCCGCCCTGCGAGTGGTGGCCAGTGCCGATGCCACGCCCGATGTTAGTCGTCTTGGTCGCAGAATAATCTGCCGCTCTCAGCGCTTCTTCAAGCGTGGCGTCCGCCCGCAGCGCCTGGAACTCGTCGCCCGTCATCAGGGCCTCGCCATCATGGACGATGTTCCGCGTGCGGAACTCGGCCGGGTCCATGCCGATTGCGTGCGCGCAGAGGTCGATGTGCGACTCACCCGCCCACAGACCCTGCGGCATCCCCGGTGCCCGGGCAAAGCCGCAAGGCACAAGGTTGGCATAGGTGTGGGTGATGGACATGGCGATGTTGTCGCAGCGATACGCCCCGCCCATCTCGAACACGCCCCGCAGGCCGTTGGGGACGGGCGCGTAGGACACATACCCGCCGATGGCCAGATACGCATCCGCCTGCCACGCCGTGATTGTCCCGTCGCGCTTGACGCCCGCCTTAATAGTGATTTCGGACGGATGGCGCGGGTTGGAGGCCATCAGTTCTTCGGAGTAATCGAATACAAGCTTGATGGGGCGTCCCGTCCGCTTGGCGAACTCATACATGATGTACACGCCCACTGCGTCTGTCTTACCACCGAACGAGCCGCCGATGTATGAGGAATTGATGACAATTTTCTCCGCCGGAAGCTCCAGCACCCGCAGCAGCTCATTGAAATTGGCCGCAGGCAGCTGGCAAGACATCCATATCTGCGCGGTCCCATCGTCCTCAACGTCAATGAGAACGGAGTGCGGCTCCAGGTACGCCTGGTGCTGGTGAGGCGTTGAATACGTCTCCTCGATGATTACGTCCGCATCGGCGAATCCGGCGTCGATATCACCGCGCCCGCGATTCAGGGCCACGACAACGTTTGTGGGCGTCTCTGGCGCGTTCTCAACCCCCACATAGTTCGCAAAGTCGGGATGCAGGATTGGAGCGTCCGGCTGAGCGGCCTCACGCGCAGACAGTACGGCCAGCAGTTCCTCGTATTCCACTTGGATAAGTTCAAGCGCGCGCTCGGCGATGTCCTCGTCCTCTGCAACGACCGCTGCCACCTTGTCGCCCACGTACATCACTTTGTCCCAGCACAGGGCGGGCTCATCCTTTATGGGCGCTCTGTTCGTCCGCACGCCCTCTAGGTCCTTGCCCGTCAGCACCATATGGACGCCCGGCAGCGCCGATGCCTCAGTTGCGTCGATGCTCACGATGCGGGCGTGGGCGAAGGGGCTGCGCAGGATCTTGCACCACAGCATCCCCGGCAGCGCCCGGTCCATCCCATACTTGCCGCTGCCCGTCACCTTGTCCGGGCCCTCTGCTCGCGGCGTTGCGTGGCCGACGATGTTATACGACGCAAGTTGTGTCACAGTTTCTTCCCCTCCCATATGGATCGGCCCAAACCAGTCAGACCGAGATACAAACAACGACGCCGCAGCGCCGCCTTTGAATCATACCGCACAGAACCCAGTCGTTCCCGCGCTACCCCTAAAGCCGCATTCGTATTTGGCCGCCCGCCGCCGGCCCCGTTTCTTCTTGCTGCGGCTGATCCAGAGCAGGCTCCAAGGACGCCACTGCGACGCCGATCAGGCGGAACTCCCGCCCCGGCTCGAGTTCACGACGCAGCAGCTCATCTGCCAGACCGAGCACTGCTGCCTCATCATCGGTGGGACGAGGCAAGGACTGTTGCCGCGTGAATGTCGTGAAATCAGCCAAACGCAGCTTGAGGCGAACCGTTCGCGCTCGCAGGCCCTTGCTCTGCATCTGCCGAACCACGTCCGCAGCTTGCTCCCGCACGATACCGAGCAGCGTCTCACCGTCGTCCGTGTCCGTGCGCATCGTCGTCTCGCTGCTAATGGACTTGACCTGCCGCTCGTCCTCGAACTCCAACTCGGACGAGCCGCCGCCAAGCGACCGCTCCTTCAGCCATGCTCCCCGCGTTCCAAACTCCTTGGAAAGCCACTCGTCGTCTGCCGCAGCAAGTTGTCCCATTGTGCGAATACCACGACTGTTCAGAGCGCGGAGCGTCACAGGTCCGACCCCGCTCAACAGCGAAACATCCAACGGCGCGAGGAACTCGTCCTCCGTCGCGGGCGGAACTATCAACAACCCGTCCGGCTTACCTACTTGTGACGCCACCTTTGCAACTGTGCGATTGACACCGCCGCCGATTGTGACGGCGAGACCCGTCGCACGCCGTACACGCCGCTTGATCTCTTTGCCCAGCGGCTCCAGCATCTCCGGGCCCGCCACGTCCGTCACGTCCATGTAGGCCTCGTCCACAGAGATTTGCTGCACGTGAGGGGTGACGCGTTGGAGGATGGTCATGACCTGCCGCGAGATATTGCCGTAACCGCCTTTACGATGCGAAACGCGGATGATGTCCGGACTGAGACGCAGCGCGGTCGCCATGGGCATTGCGGAACGCGCCCCCAGCTTGCGTGCCTCATACGACGCGGCGGCCACGACGCCGCGCGATTCAGGGGGACCGCCCACCACGATGGGCTTGCCTCTTAAGCTTGGATCGTCACGTTGCGCAACGGACGCGAAAAACGCGTCCATATCCGCGTGAAAGATGTATCGCCAGGGTCGTGGCCACTCGCCCATGCCCGCATTCTACGCGCCTGACCGTCCAATCCGGATCGCGAACCGGGAAAAATATCAGCCGAATTGCGGACGCCGCAGCGTGAGGATAAGCACGATGCACAGGAACAGTGGCAGGAATAGCAACATGATTGGCGTCTTGTATTCGTCGTGTGTGTCGAACCACCAGCCAACGAATATCGGCGAGAGGATGGACCCGATTGCGGATGTTCCCGTCTGGATTCCCATCAAGCGGCCGAAGATGGCGCGACCCCAGAGCTCACCCTGCAGGGCCAGCCGGGACGGCGTCGTCATTCCCCAGCCGATGCCGTGCGTGACGCCGTACAGCATTGCGCCGCTCAGATTAGTCGTCGTCAAGAAGAAGTACAAGCCGACAAGCTGCATGATGAATGCTGCCGCCAGCACAAACCGCTTATCGAACTTGTCAGCCAGGAAGCCCGAGGCGAGGCGGCCAGGCAGGCCGCCAATCGTCCAGATCAGCACTGCAAAACCCGCTTCGGTCGCGGAAAGCCCGAAGGTCTGCAGCGCCGGAATCTGAAAGATAACCAACGCGGAGAATCCCATCTGCTGCATACCAAGCGCGAATACGTACTGGTAATAGCCAACACTACGCAGGACGTTGCCAATTCCAATCAGCGAGGCCTCCGCAACCGGAATCCCTCCACCCGTAAGTTGCTGTGGCGTGCTCTCACTTGCCGGGAGGGGCGGATCACCGTCCGGCCGTTGTCCATATGCCTCGGGCGCGCGCCGCATGATCAGCGCCAACGGGATGCAGATCACCCACATGGCCACGCCGATTCCCGCCAACGTGTATCGCCAGCCGAACATCTCGATCAGCGCGACGATTCCCAGTACAAGGAAACCCGCAAAGCCCGGCCCGAGGAAAAGGAAACCCAGCGCGCGGCCACGCATGCGGCTGAACCAGTTGGTGACAGCCGTGCTGACGATCAGGAACGACCCCGCGCCGAGTCCGAGGGCCAGGAAGAAATACGCCGCGTAGAACTGGACAACGTTCTGGGTCAAGGACACGAGGATGAAACCTGTGCCGCCAATGACGAAGCCGGCGATGAGGATGATTCGCGGGCCTATTCGGTCAACAAGGAATCCCATGATGGGACCGAGGATTCCCGATTCGGCGCGCTGGATCGAAACTGCGGTCGCTACGATTGCGCGGCTGCCGCCCGCAATCGAGTCAGCAATCGGATTGACGAAAGCCGAGAAGCCGTAGAATCCGACACCCGTTGAGAAGAGCATCAACAGGAAGCCGGACAGAACTATCCACCACCCGTAGAAAACCCGACGGGGATTCAGTATCCCGAGTGACGACCGCGTTTCAACCGCCATTTATCGTCCGCTCACCCGTGGGGCACCATTGGAGCGTCCCACGCCCTCCCCAATACTGGCGTGAGCGTGAGCGCAACGCCAATCTCTGTCAAGCGGGGTGGGGCTATTCGACGGAGATGAGGTACGGATACAGCGGTTGGCCGCCGTTTTGAATTTCCACCTCGACGTCGTTCGGGCAGACGGTGCTGATGGCCTCGGCCACGGACTCCGCCTGTTCTTCGGTGATGCCGGCGCCGTAGTACAGCGTGACAATCATTTCGCCCTCCGGCGCGATGCGCTCCACCAGCGACTGAGCCACCGTCTCGGGCGTCTCACCCGAGACGACCAAGTCTCCCTCGAGCAGGCCGATCGGCTGCTCCGCCGCGTATGTCACATCGCCGGCCTGGCCGCTGCGGACGGCAAATGTCACCTCCGCCCATCGGAGCTCATCAACCGCTTTCCGCATTCGGTTGAGGTTGTCCTCAACCGACTCGCTCGCGCTATAGGCAATCAGCGCGGCGATTCCCTGCTGTGCGGATTCTGTCGGCAGCACCGTGACGCCTTTTGATTGGATGAGGTCGCGCGAGACCTCGGCGGTCGCCGCGATGTTCTTGTTGTTGGGCAGGATAATGATGTCCGGGGCGGGTACGGACTCCACGGCCGTGGCGATTTCATCAGCGGAGGGGTTCATGGACTGCCCGCCCCAGATGATGGACCCTGCGCGCTCCCGACGCATGATCTGCGCAAATCCAGGCCCGGACGCGACGGAGACGACACCGCAGAGAACGTCCTCGGCGTCCTCCGCGCCCCCCGCCAGGAAATGCTGATGCTGCTGATCCATGTCGACCATGGACACTTTGTCCAGACGCCCCATGCCCTCTGCTTCAGTTAGAACAACCTCCGGCTCGGACGTATGGAGGTGTATATGCGCGTGACCGTCATCGTCTACAAAGATGGCCTCGGACTCGCCGAAGAGCGCCATCGTGGCACGGATGGCATCCAGGGAGACTGTGGGGTCCATCAGGATGAACTGTGTGCAGTAGCCCCAGACTTCGCCCTCGCCGACCCCGTACAGGCTTGGGTCGATGGTGGAGATGGTCGGGGCTTCAAGGGTCGGGCCGGGGTCTTCGCCTGTGAGCCTTGCGAGCGCGCCGCGCAGCAGCACTGCGATGCCCTGTCCGCCGGAATCGACGACGCCCGCGCTCGCGAGGACAGGCAACAACTCCGGCGTCCGGGCGGTGGATGCGTCAGCCTCATCCGCGGCGGCGCGGAGAGTATCGATAACGTCGGTTGAGCTGCTCGCGTTTGCCGCCTCGCCCGCCTCACGCCCGACGGTTAGCATCGTGCCCTCAACGGGCTTGCTCATGGCTCCATAGGCGGCGTCGGACGCAGCCTGCAGTCCCTTGGCGAGGGCGGGGCCGTCCATGACGCTAACACCGTCCAGCCCCTGAGCGAGACCCTTCAGATACTGCGAGAGGATGACACCGCTGTTGCCGCGAGCACCGCGCAGCGCGCCCTGTCCGATGGTGTAGGACATCACGCCAACGGTGCCGTCGCCGGGGTTCTCCTGCGCGTTCCGGAGGGCCGTTTGCAAGGTGAGCATCATGTTCGTGCCGGTATCGCCGTCCGGCACCGGATACACGTTGAGCGCGTTCACGGCGTCAACATTGGTTTGAAGCCACTCCGCGCCACCCGTCAACGCCTCAAGCAGACCCTGTCCATTGAGAGTTCCTGCACTAGTCGCCATTGCATCTCCCCTTGTGCTGCAAGCCCGGCCATATTGCCTCACACACTTGACTCTGGTAGCATACGGCTTCGCACGGTAACGATGTAGCCGCCTCTTTGGACGCGCGAGAATCATCCTGAAAACAACGATCGATTAGTAACCATGGCAAAGTGTCAAGTCTGCGGCAAAGGCCCGCAATTCGGAAACAACGTCAGCCACTCGAATCGCAAGACGCGTCGACGCTGGAACGTCAACGTCCAGCGCATCTCGCAGTACGATGCCGATGGCATCCGTAAGCAGGTGCGCATGTGCACCCGCTGTCTGCGCACCGCCGCCAAAACGGCGAAGTAGCTCGCGCTGGCTTCCTTACCGCCTGCCCACTATTCCACGCTAGAATGACTAGGCGCTTTGGCTATTGGCGCTGAGGCGTTCCGATGCAGGTACCAAATGTGGGGGTTCAATGGCGGAGAAACTTGTTCTTGCGTATAGCGGCGGACTTGATACGTCTGTTGCCGTCCGATGGATCCAGGAGAACTACGGCTACGACGTCGTTACGCTGACGGCCAACCTCGGCAACGTCGATAACCTTGACGAAATCCGACAACGTGCGCTGGAGTCCGGCGCGGTCGGCGCGCATGTCGCCGATGTTCGCGATGAGTTCATCCGCGAGTTCGTTTTCCCCGCCCTTAAAGCCAATGCTCTCTACCAGGGCGTCTACCCCGTCGCCACGGCGCTTGGCAGGCCGCTGATTGCCCGCTTGATGGTCGAGGCGGCACGGCAGGAGGGTGCCACGGCAGTTGCGCACGGCTGCACGGGCAAGGGCAACGATCAGGTTCGACTCGATGTTTCCGTTGGCGCGCTCGCGCCCGATCTCAAAGTGGTCGCGCCCGCTCGTGAGTGGGGCATGACCCGCATAGAGGAGATTGCGTATGCACGCGAGCACGAGATACCCGTCCCGTCCACGCTCGAAAAGCCATATTCCACCGACGACAACCTGTGGGGGCGCAGCATCGAGGCCGGCGTGCTGGAGGACGCGTGGCGGGAGCCGCCGGAGAACGCCTACGAGTGGACGGTCGCGCCGCATGAGGCGCCGGATGAGCCCCGCTACGTGGAGTTGCAGTTTGAAGAGGGCCTGCCCATCGCGCTGGACGGCGCGGAGATGGAGCCCGTCGACTTGGTGGAGACGCTGTCCAAGATTGGGGGCGAGCATGGCGTTGGGCGCATCGACCACATCGAGGATCGACTTGTCGGCATCAAGTCACGCGAGATCTATGAGGCCCCTGCCGCAACGATCCTGATCCATGCTCACAAGGCTTTGGAGGGCATGGTTCTCACGAAGGACCAGGTGCGGTTCGGTGAGACAGTCTCCCGCGAGTACGCGCAGCTTGTGTACGACGGCTTGTGGTTCAGCCAGCTGCGTGAGGACCTGCAGGCGTATGTTGATAGCAGCCAGCGAGCGGTGACGGGCGCGGTGCGGGTCAAGCTGCACAAGGGCCACGCGACAGTGGTTGGACGCAAGAGCGACTACGCCCTCTACCAGCACGCGCTCGCCACGTACGATGAGGGCGATGTCTTTGACCAGTCAGCCTCGCCGGGCTTCATCCACCTGTGGGGTCTGCCCATCCGCACGCAAGCGCGCGTAAGGCCGGAGTAGTAGGGGCCTAGCTTAGTCACGACCTAAGTGTCGCCACCCGCTATTCTGTATGTATGGCGGATGGATTGAATACGAACCCTGCGGATTTTCTTGCCTCGCTGCCGTTTGACCGGCGGTTGGCTCTGCATGATGTCGTCGGATCGATTGCGTGGGCACGGGCGCTTGGACAGGCGAACGTCCTGGCCGATGATGAGACTCAAACGGTCATCGGCGGTCTGGAGTCCATCCGCGCGGAGCTTGAGTCGGGGGAGTTTCCGTTCCGGCCGGAGTTTGAAGATATTCACTTCAACGTCGAACGGCGGCTGATTGAGCTTATCGGCCCCGTTGGTGGCAAGCTGCACACGGGCCGCTCCCGCAATGACCAGATCGCGACGGATACGCGCCTGTATGTGAAGGGCGTGCTTGACGCCGCATTGACGCGCCTGAACGCTTATTGTCGCGCCTTGTTGGATCAAGCAGAGCAGGGCATTAACGTCATCCTGCCAGGCTACACGCATCTGCAGCGCGCCCAGCCCGTCCTGCTTGCTCATCATCTGCTTGCCTACGTGGAGATGGCGGAGCGGGATGCAAGCCGCCTGCGTGATGCGCTCACACGCGCGGACGTTATGCCGCTCGGCAGCGCCGCCCTGACCGGTACGGCCTATCCGATCGACCGCGAGGCGCTGGCCGCTGACCTGGGATTCGCCGCAGTCAGCCGCAACAGCATGGACGCCGTTGCTGACCGCGACTTCATCATCGAGTTCCTGTCCGCCGCCGCGTTGACGATGACGCATCTTTCGCGTCTGTGCGAAGAAATCATCCTGTGGTCGTCGGATGAGTTTGGATTCGTGCGCGTCGGCGGCGACTACGCCTCCGGCTCCAGCATCATGCCGCAGAAGCGGAACCCGGACATTGCGGAACTGGTACGTGGTAAGACCGGCCGCGTCGTCGGTGATCTCGTCGCGCTCCTGACGAGTGTCAAGGCTCTCCCGCTGGCGTACAACCGCGATCTGCAGGAGGACAAGGAGCCATTGTTTGATGCGGCGGATACGCTGCTCGGCAGCCTTGAGATGATGGCGGGAATGGTTCCGACGCTTGGGTTCAGCGCGGAGAGGATGCGCGTCGCCGCCGAGAGCGGTTTCCTTCTTGCAACAGAACTGGCCGACTATCTTGCTGAGAAAGGCGTCCCGTTTCGGGAGGCGCATGGCATCGTCAACGAGTTGGTGGAATCTGCGTTGGCAGATGGCAAGGAACTAGGTGACCTGAAACTCGACGATTACAAGCGCGCCTCGGAGCAATTCGAGCAGGACGTTCTGGACATCACGGTTGAAACAGCTGTTGCCAAACGTGACACCATCGGCGGAACCGCGCCTAATCGCGTTCGTGAGGCCATCGCTGCTGCCCGTGCCCGTCTCAACTCGGACGAAAGTTGATCTTCTGAATGTCGCATCACAACCGCATTAAGATTGCGCCATCAATCCTGGCGTCGGACTTTGCGCGACTGGGTGAGGAAACGGCGGCGGTGGCACAGGGGGGCGCAGATTACATCCACATCGATGTGATGGACGGGCATTTCGTGCCGCCGATCACGATTGGCGCGCAGATGATCGGAGCAATCAAGCCGTATGCCGGTGATGTGCCGCTTGTCATCCACATGATGGTGGAAGAGCCCGCGCGTCATATCGAGCACATCGCCCGGGCGGGCGGTGACATCATCGTTGTTCATGCCGAAGCATGCGCTGATCTGGCCGGGACCGTTGCCGCTGTCCGTGAGACTGGCGCAAAGGCAGGTGTTGCCGTTAAACCTGAGACGCCCATCGACCCCATCCTGCCCTTTCTGGACGACATTGCCATCGCGCTGCTGATGACTGTCAGCCCGGGCTACGGTGGTCAGCCTTACATCCCGGAGGTCGAGACAAAGATCGCGGAGATGCGCAGGATCATCGACGAGCGCGGCGTGGACGTTGAGCTTGAAGTCGATGGTGGTATCAATGAGAACACGATTGAACAGGCGGTAAAAGCCGGGGCTCGGCTATTCGTCGCCGGAACCGGCGTCTACGGTCGTCCGGAGCCTGTTGCGGAGCGCATCAGGATCCTGCGGGAACTGGCGGAAAACCCGCTGAAGAAGTAAAGGAACTACCCTGGCGGATTCTCTCCCGGGGGCCAGGAGCCAAGGCCCTGTGCATGGTATGCCTCGGCGAGTCGGGCGTAGTAGGCGCCGCCTGATTCCTCCATCTGCGCGCGCCTTGCCGGCTCTGTCTGCCACAGGACCTCGGTTGGCACGCCTGCCGCAAATGAGTCGTCGGGGATGATTGCATATGGCGCGACCGCCCCCCCTGCCGCCACGACGCAGAAATCGCCGATCTCCGCGCCCTCGGACACCGTTGAATTGTTGCCTATCAGGCTGTGGTCGCCGAGCTTGCGTCCATGGAACGTCACTGCGTGGCCGAGCGTATTGTCCGTTCCAATCATGATATCGCCGTTTGCGTGAACCACTGCGTTGTCCTGCACGTTCGTGCGGTCGCCGATGATGATTTTTCCTCTGTCGCCGCGGATAACTGCACCGGGAAAGACCGTGCACTGCGCGCCGATCTCCACGTCGCCGACTACATACGCCGCCTCACTCACCCACGCTGTCGGGTGAATAGTCGGCGCTTTCCCGTTGAAAGAACGGATCATTGATGAGCCTCCATCAGCCTCGGCAGCGCGATGCTCTGCTGCGCGGGCGTTCGTGTTGTGACCCTGTACGGAGAGAATCCGCTGTTCAAAGTCGTTGATTGTGCGAATGGCGACGCCGGGAATGCCGGATACGCGCGAGTAGTGTGGAATCACACCTCGGGGGAGGACGACGGCCCGCGGCTCAATCCAGCACCATTCTCCGACTGTCGCCGCCTCAAGCACCGTGGCGTTGTCGCCTACGCGCGTGAAACGCCCCACGCCCATGGAGTGCACCATCGCGCCGACTCCCACATGGGCTCCTTCGCCAATCTCGGTCGTGCTGGAGATTGCGCCGACGCCTCCGCCGTGAATGACTGCGCGTTCCAGGACGGCAGCATTTCGCCGGACGATAATGCGTCCACCTTCGGCTCGTAGGACTGCGCCCGGCCAAATGCTCGCGCCCTCATGGACCTCAATATCGCCCATTAGATAGGCGTTCTCGGCGATCCACGCGGACGGATGAATTTGGGGCGTTCTCCCCTGAACAGTGCGTATGGCCATAGGAGTTGGGCGCATTATCAATGGCGGGGCGATTGAGGGTCAATTCGATAGACACCTTTTGAAAAAAAGTCGATGATGACTGTCGGGGGTAAGTGAAGTAAAAGGGAGGACATTTCGATGGGCGATGTCGCAACGTGGGAGAGTCTCGCGCAGCAACTCAGGGTCGATTCCGTGCGCGTGGCCGCGCAGGCCAATTCCGGCCACCCAACGTCCAGCATGTCCGCCGCGGACCTTGCCTCAGTCCTTCTCAGCGACTATCTCCGTTACGACCTGGAGCGCCGAGATGCTCCCAACAACGACCATCTTGTCTTTTCCAAGGGGCACGCCTCACCGCTGATCTACAGCATGCTCAAGGCAGCGGGCGTCATCGATGAAGAGGAATTCCTGACCTATCGCACCATCGGCAGCCGCCTTGAGGGTCACCCTGTTCCGAACCTGCCCACAGTCGATGTTGCAACAGGCTCGCTGGGGCAGGGACTTCCTATAGCCGTCGGCATTGCCTTAGCGGGCAAGCGGCTGGATCAGCTGCCGTACCGCGTGTGGGTTTTCTGCGGCGACAGCGAGATGGCTGAGGGTTCTATGTGGGAGGCTGCCGAGCATGCCGCCTATTGGAACCTGGACAACCTGACAGCAATCATCGACGTGAATCGACTAGGACAGCGCGGCGAGACGATGTACGGCTGGGACACGGGCGCTTACGCCACCCGAATGCAGGCATTCGGCTGGCACACCATCGAGATCGACGGCCATGACGTTGACGCAATCAACGCCGCTTTCCAGGAGGCGGTCGCGACGGAGGGCCGCCCGACCGCAATCATCGCTAAAACCATGAAGGGCCGCGGCGTCTCGGCGGTTGAGGACAAGAATGGCTTCCACGGGCGGCCGATTGCGGACTCGGAAACCGCCATCACAGAACTCGGTGGCAGCACCGGCGCGACGGTGACAGTGCAGACACCCGCCAACTCCGTCCAAGCCAACGTCTTCAAGGTCACGCCGAGCGGAAGTTTGCCCAAGTATGAGGTCGGTTCTCGTATGGCAACACGGCGAGCCTACGGTGACGCGTTGGCAGCCGTGGGTTCGCGGCGTGGTGACGTGGTCGCCCTTGACGGCGAGGTCAGCAATTCCACCCACGCGGACATATTTGCGAGGGAGCACCCTGACCGCTTCTTTGAGTGCTATATCGCGGAGCAGCAGGCGGTTGCGACGGCCGTCGGGATGCAGGTGCGCGGATGGACGCCGTATGTGTCCACATTCGCGGCGTTTCTCACCCGCGCATACGACTTCATTCGCATGGCCGCCGTGAGCCGCGCCAACATCCGGTTGTCAGGCTCACATGCAGGTGTCTCCATTGGTGAGGATGGCCCGTCACAGATGGCGCTTGAAGACATTGCCATGATGCGCGCCGTGAACGGCAGCACCGTTCTCTACCCGTCCGACGGCAACCAGACCACGCAGCTTGTCGCCGCGATGGCCGACCTTGACGGCATCTCTTACATCCGCACGACTCGTGAGGCGACCCCGATTCTCTACGAGCCTGATGAAGTGTTCAGGGTGGGCGGGTCCCGCGTTCTTCGGTCTTCCGATGATGACAAGCTCACCATCATTGCCGCCGGCATCACCGTCCACGAATCGCTCAAGGCCGTCGATGCCATGGCCGCTGACGGCATCAATGTCCGGCTCATCGACCTGTATTCGGTCAAGCCGATTGATAATGCGACACTTGAGGCCGCCGCGAGCGACACGGGAACGCTCCTGACGGTTGAGGACCACTGGACGGAGGGCGGGATTGGTGACGCCGTTCTCGCGGCGCTCGGAGGACTGCGAAACCCGCCGCGTGTCGTCAAGATTGCGGTGCAAGGAATGCCGGGTTCAGGCAAGCCGGCGGACCTGCTGTCACAGGCAGGCATCGACGCCCCGCATATTGAGGCCGCGGCCCGCCTGCTGGCGCAAAGCTAGGGGGAACAACAATGGCTACCGTGATCCACAACACGATCATCATTACGTCTGACCCGGAAGGTCGCGTCATTTACGACGGCGCGATCGCCATCGGCGACGACGGCAACATCGCCGCCGTCGGCGCAACCGATGAGGTTGTGCGTGCCCACCCCAACGCCGAGATGGTGTCCGGGCGCGGCAAGGCCGTGTACCCCGGATTCTTCAACTGCCATACCCACCTGACCGCCACGTTGAGCAGGGGCATCCTCGAAGATCTTGGGTTTCCGTCTCCTCTCCGCTTTCCGGAACAGGTCGCGGCAATGCTCTCTGCCGAAGAGATGCAAGTGTTCGCGCTGCTTGGCGCAATTGAAGGCATCCGCAGCGGCACGACGACGTTCTTCGAGCAGGGGCGCGGCATCTCCAACTATGCGCAGCAACTAGCTGACACCGGCGCTCGCTTCGTTCTGACTGAGTCCATGACGGATGTGAATTACAATGTCATCAGCGCAGGGACGCTCCTGAAATCGTCGTCGGACTTCTCCGAAGAGTTGGCTGAGCAAGCCTACCAGCGCGCCGTCGATGTCTATGACGCGTGGCACGGCAAGGCTGATGGACGACTTACGGTCTACTTCTCGCCGTCGACGACGGACTCCGTATCTCCGGCCATGCTGCGCCGCTCCCGGGAACTGGCTGAGGAGCGCGGCGTCGGCTACACAATCCACTTGTCGCAGAGCAAGCAGGAGGTGGCGGGAGTGATGGCCGCGTGGGGCGTCTTGCCCGCGCACTACCTGGAGCAGAACGAGTTTCTCGGCCCGCGCCTTGTTGTGGCGCATTGCCGCGAGATTATCGAGTCTGAGATTCGGGCGCTTGGTCGGCATGGCACAGGAGTTTCCAATAACCCGGCCATCGCCGCCCGCCGCGGCGCGGCGGCTCCCGCGCTCGACCTTGAAGAGGCGGGCTGCCGGATCGGTATCGGCACAGACAACATGGCCGAGGATATGGTTGAGGCTGTCCGCACAGGCTACTTTGTGGAACGCGTGCGGCGCGACGACCCGTTCAGCCCATCGTCAGAGAAGCTCATGGAGTGGGCAACCATCGGAGGCGCGCGCATCATGGGCATGGATGAAACGCTCGGCTCGCTAGAGGTGGGCAAGCAGGCGGACCTCTTCATCGCAGACCTACGGCGTGCCCACATGGTGCCGGTGCTCCGTGTGATCTCCGACTTCGTCAACAACGGGCAGGCGTCTGATGTTGAGGCAGTCATGGTGGCGGGCGACTGGGTTATGCGTGACCGCAAGCTGCTGCATATCGACGAGGATGACATCCTGCAACGTGGCGAGGAACTCGCGCACCGGGCATGGAAGCAGTTGCAGGAGAAATACCCGGACGTTGCGATGCCGTTCCCGCTCTCGGAGGGCCCGGCGTTCTAGCATCTCAACCAAGTCCATCCATGTCTCCGTCGAAGGATTCCCACTCCGGTGGCCTCCACCTCGGAGACAACTTGCCGATATTGCGTTCGATGCCGGCCGAGTCCGTTCAGCTGATTGCCACTGATCCGCCGTTCAATACGGGTCGACATGTCAGCACGCAATCTGGCCGCCCGGCTGCTGATGCCGGATTCAGCGATTACTGGTCATGGAGGCGGGATGTTGATGCTGAATGGCTCCCTCACCTGCAATCGCATTGCCCCAAAGCTCTGCGTGTGGTTGAAACGTCCCGAGAGACCGCCGGTGAAGGCATGGCGACGTATCTATGCTTCATGGCCATGCGTTTGGTGGAGATGCGCCGCGTTCTGATAAATGACGGCAGTATTTATCTGCACTGCGATCCCACGTCCAGCCACTATGTGAAACAGTTGATGGACGCCGTATTCGGCATAGACAACTTCCGCAACGAAATCATCTGGAGCTACGGCCTCGGAGGGTCGTCTCCGAAACGCTACTCCCGCAAGCACGATGTGATTCTCTTCTACACCAGGTCGGATAGGTACACGTTCAACAAGCCGCAGACGCCCGCCAAGTCGCAGAGGCTCAAGGGACGAATGAAGGGCGCGACGGACGTGTGGGATATACCCTCGCTCAATAACATGGCGAAGGAGCGAACCGGCTACCCAACCCAGAAGCCCCTCGCCCTTTATGAGCGCATCATCGAGGCCAGCACCAACGCCGGCGATTTTGTGTTGGATCCATTCTGCGGTTCCGGCACGACTCTCCTGGCCGCCGAACGCCTCGACCGCCGGTGGATCGGCATAGACGCCAACCCCACGGCCATAGAGACGGTGCGGGGGCGGCTGGGAGGCTGAGGACTGTCTAAACGAACATTGGCGTCCAATTACTTGTTGGATCAGAGAAACCATTTGGCGAATCAGGAGAATGAAGCGGTGAGTACATTAGGTGGCCGCCCATTTATACCGTTTCTTCAGGTCACTCAGTCGGTTGTACGGGACGAGTTTCTCTTTGTTCAGCCGTCCTAGCACTATAAATGGTGCAATGCCAATATCTTTTGCGAAGTCAACGATGGCGCTCCGGCCGAAGTTCTTTGCTGAGCAGAATTGAGCCCAGTCATGTGGGTCAATTAGGAAATCTCCAGCAAATCGGTCGGCTTCTTCTTCGACATCAACCATATCTGGATCAGCCGCTGCGCCCTGAATAATTACGCGACTCTGTCCCATGTGGTTGAGCACATGGCATGCCTCGTGAAAGAAAGTGAACCAGAATATATCAGCCCACTTGCCTCGAATACTGAGCTGGATGACCGGTCTGTCGTCACCAATCCAGCGTGTCACTCCATTTGCTCCACTCCGTGGGAGCTCTTGGACCAAGCAGAAAGCCACTCCCGCTTCCAAACAGAGATTCTTCATAGCAGGCAGGAATGCTTCTGGTGAACTCTCAGTCATCGCCCGAATTTGGGGAAGAGCCTCTAAGAAAGCCTCCCTATTGTATGAAGTTGCTCCAATTTCCTCAGCTATTATTTCGCCTCTACGGAGCCAAGCTGCGAGAGAACCTGGCAAGAAAGATTGCTGTCCGGCTTGCGTCATACGAAAACCGACAATCTGGCCATAGTTTTGGGGTGCTGGATTTGCGAGTCCCAAGAAACCTGACAAGGCCTTGAGTCGAGAATCAGTGTCACGCCCAGCCTGTATCCAACCTCGCTTGATCATTTCAGTGATTGGGTACTCCGTTAGAACCTCCTTGAGATGGGCCAAGGTTTCACGCTCTCGATTCCGAGCTACAGTTAACTGATAACTGGCCTCAAGGTTAAGCCAGAAGGTGGCGGAAATACCGAGTACCTTCTCTAATCCGATGGCCGTCTCTGGGGTGATGACCTTCTTGGCATTGATGATCTCGTTGATGGCTTGCGGTGGCCTATCCATCCGTGCCGCGAGTTCCCTCTGGGTCATCCCTCGCGCTTCGATTTCTTCTGCAAGAACGTCGCCGGGCGGAATGGGCAAGTCAGAATAAGGCCGCCCCGTTCTAGTCGTAATGGTTCGTCACCTCCCAAATGATGAGACTATTCTTTGGCTCTCCCTCCTTGACAAGAAGACGCCACTGTGCGTCCAAATTGATAGCGTACTGTTCTCTTCGTTTTCCCTTGAGGGAGTGAAAGTTGAGGGAGCGTTGCGCGCGAACGTCGTCGAAATTGGCCGCGTCAAGAAGTTGCTCAATGCGTCTAACGTACTTTGCTCCAACTTCAGGGCCCCACTCCCGGATGGCTCGATCCGATTCTTCATAACAACGCCTGAGTTTCTGGGTTCGAAATGAGACCTTCAAAATTCATCCTTAGGGTGAATATATGAAGGATCCAACAGCATGTCAACCTTTGTGGTAGCAAAACCTAAGGCGAGGTGGCCGAACGGCCACCTCGCCTTTCTCCCAGAGTTGGTTGTTGCTACCGCGGCAGTCCCAATCCCCGCTGAACGCCTTAATCGCTACTGGATCGGGATAGATAGGAACCTCACGGCCATAGAAACGGCACGGGAGCGGCTAGGGGTGGTAAAGCGTGAGGATATGCTAGGTCAGAATACGAATGCCCCCTAATTGTCGCTGCTGTGTTCTAGTCCCGATTATGCTTGCAAATCGGGGAAAAGAATGTCACGACGGCGTTGTCTCTCCTCCTCCGCATGCTTCTCACATAGTACGGGAGCGCGTTCACCAATAGCTTGCTGACCACGGGGACTAAGCGGCAATGAAAACTTGTTCTCTTCGATATCGACTTCGCCCTGCTCCTTACCACAGTCTATGCAGTAAGTGTCGATACGAGCCCGGGAAGATTCACTGGAGTCTTCTTGGAGGAAAAAGGCAGTCACTCTGAATTCCATCTCAGCATGAATATCGCAGAGTCTAGCGTGTCTTGATCGTTGTAGACTCTCCGCTCGGCGCAGAATCTTCTGAAATTCCTTCATTCGATTGTCGCGAGACATGTGTGCGATGCTGAGAATTTCTGATGGATGCGCACCGAAGCGGTAGTCAATAGGCAATTCCCCGGACGCCTTGTAGCAATCTTGGCAATAGAATGTCTGAGGGTCCCAGGGTAACCGATCGAGTCGTTGGCCCTCTTGTACCCACTCAAGAGCCTCCCTTTCAAATTCAGCGGCCTTTTTGGCTGCAATGTCAGCATCAACTCTTGCCGTTGCGTCCTTGAAAGCCCGGGCTATTGTGGAAAAGAGTCCCATCGTTTCTGCTACCGCGGCAAACCCAAACCTCGCTGGGCGATGATGTTCTTTTGGACCTCCGTGGTGCCGCCCGCGATGCTGATGCCGATGGTGCTGGTGGCGTTGGAGTTCAGGAACCCGTTCACCGGCAGCCTGAGCGGCAGCTCGGTCGTTGGCAGAATCTGTCCGTACTCGCCCAGCACGTGGGAGAAGTAGCGATACACCTTCTGGGTGATCTCATCCCCCCAGAACTTGGTCATGGATGCCTCACGCACCGGAATCTCGCCCTGGCTCTGCATCCAGCCGACGCGGTATGAAAGCATCCGCATCGCCTCGATCTCCAGCCGCAGATTGGCGATCTGGTGTCGCACAACAGGATTGTCCAACGGACTTTCGCCGTGCTGCCGCACGTTCTTCGCGTACTCGATGAAGTCCTCCATGATGCGGATAAGCATCGCCGGGCCTTCGATGTTGGAGCGCTCAAAGCTGAGCGTCGTCATCGCCGCGTACCAGCCGCGGTTCTCCTCGCCGATGATGTTGTTCGCCGGAACGCGCCAGTCTTCAAAGAAGACTTCATCCCAGCGGTGACGTCCGAGCGCGTCAGGAATGGCGTTCACCTTGATGCCAGGAAGATAGTTGCCGTCCTCGTCCTTGAGTCGGGCGAGCAGGTACGTGATGCCGCGGTGCTTGGGCTGCTCCGGGTCCGTCCTCACGAGGATGTGGATGAACTCGGCCTTGTAGGTGCTCCAGATTTTCTGGCCGTTGATGACGTACTCATCGCCGTCACGAACAGCGCGCGTCTGCAGGCTTGCGAGGTCGGAACCTGAATCCGGCTCCGAGAACCCTTGCGAGATGTAGGAGATGTCCGCGTTGGCGATGCGGGGGAGGAAATACTCCTTCTGCTCGTCCGTGCCGTGCACCATAAGAACGGGGGCAACAAGGCCGCCGCCAAGGGTGGCCGGCGCACCTGCGTAGACCATGGCCTCTCGATAAGCCATCTGCGTCTCGATGCCCGCGCCCTTGCCGCCGTATTCCGTCGGCCAGTGCATCGTCCACCAGCCTTTGTCGACCAGCTTCTTCTCGAAGCCGTTCATCATTGCCTCAAGCTCGTGATTCTCATGGTCCCAGGAAAGGGCGTAGTAAATGCCCTGACCGTCGCCCATCCCCTTGGCGTCCCACTCCCGCCGGGTGAATTCGATGGCCTCCTCGCGGAGCTTCTCATCCTCGGGTGAAAATCGAAAATCCATTGCGTGCCCCTTCCTGCTCTCTGTGATAAGCAGTAACAAGCTGCGCGCTTTGTCCTCACACTGGCTGCGGGCCCGGAGCGCTTACGGCCTGTCTTGCCGTCAAGCTTAGTAAATGCCGTCCGCGCGGGCAAGACGACGTTCGCGCATGATCATTGCTCCGCTTGCCGTGACCTCAGTCTGCTATAATTCAGGTGAATAGGTGTTTTAGGACACTATCGACCGCACAATCGCCTGAACCAAAACACTGAGTCGGCCAGAAAACGCCACAGCATCCTTGGGCGCTGAAAGTCGGGGCAACCTGAACGGGAACCCCATGGGCGACGGGCCCCGACTGGTGATCACGTGCGAATCGTGGTCGTCGGACAAGACAGCGCTAAGGAGGAGAGTCACAGCATGACCATGGCCGACAAGACACTGACGTGTCGAGACTGTTCGAATGATTTTGTTTTCACAGCAGGGGAGCAGGAGTTTTACGCAAGCAAGGGTTTCACGCGTGAACCGTCCCGATGTCCTGAGTGCCGGGCCGCCCGTAAGCGTGACCGCGAGGGCGGCTATGTCGGCGGAACGTACACCTCAGGCGGACCAACGGCGGGACAGGGGCCGACCGGCAACTTTGAGAGGCGGGAGCGCCGCATGTATTCCGTTACGTGCGCCGACTGCGGCAAGGAAGCGGAAGTGCCCTTTCAGCCACGCGGCGACCGCCCCGTCTATTGTTCAGACTGCTTCAGGAACCATAGTGCCAATCGCTTTTAGGCGCATGACCGCGCGCCGCAGCATCCGCCCCACACACGGGCAACCAGTTCGCTACCATACTCAGCCGAGGGAACGCCACCACGGGTGGCGGGTTCTCCGCCTGCATACGAGGAATTTGTGCTTCAAAAAATCGTTGGCCGCCTGACGGCCCCGCCGTCTCCGACGGCATCCACTGTCACCCTTCCCCCCCCAGTACCATCTGACCCTCCCATCGTTTCCACCTCAATACCGGAAACACGGACGATAGATCGCGCTACTGACCAGCCCGCTCGCAGACGGCCTCGACGCCGACGCAAGGGCAAGCCTGTTTCGGAGAATGGGCACAGGGATCAACCACCCACGAACGTCACGGAAGGCACTCGTGGCCGCCCACGCAAGGCCGCCCCGCGGATTGAGTTGCACGCCGGCCCACTGGAGCGTGACCGGGTTTTTGGAACCGTTGCCGTATCTGAGCCGATTCGGCGCGCGCTGGACGACATGGGCTACGAGAACCCCACACCAATCCAGGTGCAGGCCATTCCCGTCATGTTTGAAGGGCGGGACGTTGTCGGACGTGCCCAGACGGGTACAGGCAAGACCACTGCGTTCGGCATCCCAATGATTGAGCTTCTTGACCCGACACGTCGTGAGGTGCAGGGCATCGTCCTCGCACCAACGCGGGAGCTGGCGGTGCAGGTAACTGGAGAATTGCGCCGCCTCGCCAAGCATCGCGGAATCAAGATTGTCACGCTCTACGGCGGCCAGAAGATTGATGTGCAGTTGAATGCCCTGCGAGAGACCCCGCAGATTATCGTTGGCACGCCGGGGCGTGTCCAGGATCACATGCAGCGCGGAACCCTCAAGCTCAACAGCGTTCGCATTGCCGTGCTTGATGAGGCCGACCAAATGCTGGACATCGGCTTTGCCGAGGATATGATTCGTATCCTCCGCGCCACCCCGCGCTCGCGCCAAACGGCGCTGTTTTCCGCAACTGTGCCGTTCTTTATCCGACGCATGATCGAGAGATTCCTGCGCGATCCGATTCACATCGGCATTGGCGAAGAGTCAGAAGCCGCGGATACGATTGAGCAGGTCTACTACGAGGTTGCCCAGCAGGACAAACTCGCCGGACTCGTAGAGGTTCTGCGAACCGACCTCAAGAACGACAAGACGCTCATCTTCTGCCGGACACAGGTTGGTGTGGACCGCCTGGTACGGCGTCTCCAGCGTGACCGGCTGACGGCGCAGCCCATTCATGGGGGGATGAGACAGAACCAGCGCGAGGCCGTGATGCGCGCGTTCCGCTCCGGGGAACTCAAGGTGCTGGTCGCTACAAACGTCGCATCGCGTGGCCTGGACATCCCGGAAATCTCGCACGTCATCAACTACGACATGCCCGGCAACCTTGAGGAATACATCCACCGCATCGGCCGCACCGGCCGCATCGGCAACGCGGGCAAAGCTGTCACTTTCGTGGGCGAAGATGACTTCTCCATGCTGCAGACTATCAAGGAGCATGTCGGCGACGTTCTGACCAAGGGTCGCCTCAGCCTCTACGCGCAATAGCCCATGACCGAGGATCAACCGCAGGTTGCTGCTGATGCAGCCGGCCGCGGCCCGGTCACTGAATCAGAACGGATACTCAGCCTTGATCTGATACGCGGGGTGGCCGTGCTGGGCATCCTGCTGATGAATGCCGTTCATTTCCGATATGGCTCGGTTCCGTATCGAAACATCAGCACCGCCGGGTCCGATACAGGGCTTGATTGGGCTGTGGCCATCCTGGGCGAGATTCTCGTCGACCAGAAGTTCATGGGCATCTTCTCCCTGCTCTTTGGCGCGGGTATTTTCCTGTTCATCGAGCGGGCCGCGCGGCGTGAGAAACGCCCAACCCTCCTGAATGCTTGGCGCAATATCCTGCTGCTCATCATGGGGCTCGTCCACATGGCTGTGTGGGAAGGGGATGTCCTGACGGCCTACGCGATTTCCGCATTCGTCCTGCTGCTTCTGAGAGGGCTACCCTCACGCGCGATGATTGTTCTGGGCGTCCTTATCTTCCTCGCGTCCGTGCTTCCGTCATTCCTTCTGCAAAGCTGGGTCAACACGACCGACGTATCGCTGGACGGCGTATGGGTCCTGCCTGAGGATGGGGCGATGCCGTCGGGAGAGGACTATGAAATCCTTTCGGGAGTGCTCGCTCTCGGCTACTTGATGCGCGCGCTGGGGCTGATACTGGCCGGCGCGGGGCTATACAGGACCGGGTTCATGCAGGGCGCCCTGTCTGATCAGTTTTATCGAAGGATGGCGCTTGGTGGGCTAGGCGTGGGGCTGTCTCTTGCCACACTCGGTGTCGTGATAACGCACGCGGCAGACTACGGACGCGATATGTCCTTCATCGGAGAGGTGCCGAACACATTCGGCACCATCGCAGCCTCGTTTGGATACATGAGCCTAATTGTCCTTTGGCAGCGCACAAGCGGATTCGCGTGGCTCAAGGAGCGGTTCATTGCCGTCGGGCGGATGGCGCTGACCAACTATCTCGCGCACACCGTGTTTGGTGTCCTGTTCCTGACGTACCTGTTGGCGGATGTGGAGATCGGCCGCGCGGGAGTCCTGCTCTTCGTGCTCGCCGTCTGGGCGCTGCAACTCTGGTGGTCGCCAGTGTGGCTCAATCGATTCCGCTTCGGCCCCATGGAATGGGCGTGGCGCACGGGAACCTATCGCCAACGACAACCGCTGCGGCGGTAAGCCTTATCCCAGCCACTCGGCGAGTTCTTGGCGGTTGCGTTCCAGCCAGAGGCGATTGAGTTCGATGCGTTCAAGCGACTGTTGAATGGCGCGAGTGGCGGCCGGGGTTGGGTGCTCCTCGAAGAATGAGCGCACGTCCTGCGCCGCCTCCTCGGTCGCGAATCCGCCAGTTATGGACACGAGACGCATGATTGCGAATCCGCCGCCGGCGTAGCGGCGCTCAAGTTCCGGCCAGTTACTCTTCATGAACTCCCACGCCAGGCTCAGACCTCGTAGGTTGCCTCCCACACCCATGAGGATGCGTGGGGCGTCCTGCACACGTATCTGATCCTGGTCGACGGACATATCGAGTGCCCGCTGCAAGAGTTCCGGCTGGCTGAACTGCGTCAGGGCCATCTGCATACGGACCTTTTCCTCCTGCAGATCGAACTCGCGCTCCAACCGCTTCATGGTTTCGAATGTCTCATCGTTGCCCTGTTCCGCAGCCAGGTTGTAGACGAGGGCGCGCAGGTCGGGCCGTAGCGATGACTCATCCTCAAGGAACCGCGCGAATCGCGCCGCCGCTTCCGAAAGCACCGCTTCATCGCCGAAGCCACCCGCCGCGCTCAGCGCGACTGCCCGTAGGAGCGTTCGCAGGTGCGCCTCATTCTCCGGCTGTTCCCAGCCGACTTTGCCGGCGACAGTCTGTGTCAGCCCGCGGGCAAACTCCTGGTAGCGTTCGAGATACGGCTCATTGCGAGACAGCGCCTCGATAGCTCCGAGCTGTGAGGCCATCGCCGCCCAGATGCTGTAGTCCTCGTCGTCTGCGTAGGCTTGCGCCAACTCAAGGTAATTGCGGGCCGGGATGTGGCGGGCGCGGGCCAGTGCGTAGGTGTCCTCCAGCAATGTCAGGCGGTCAGGCGCGGACAGTTCGCCCGTCCGAACCGCGGCGATCAGTCGGTCAAGCTCATCTTGCTGATACCCGACACGATAGAATCCGCTGCCCCCCGCGTTGATCTTGATCCACCCGTCGCCGGATGCTGACGGAACATCGATAGTCTCTGTCCGGCCCGTGAACAGGGTTCGCACCTCATCAGCGCTTCCCTGCGTCGTGATGCGCACGGGAACGTGCCATAGCGTTTCATCGTCGTTCGGCCCGGAATAGAGGAATCGCCGCTGTGTCAGTGAGACGCTCGCGCCGGAATCTCCTCGCGTCGTCTCTGCGGAAACCACGGGGTATCCAACCTGTTTCACCCAGGAGTCCATCATGCCGGGGATGTCCTGCCGGGCAGCATCCCCCATCGCGCGCCATAGGTCCGCGCCCTCCGCGTTGGAGTACGCGAATGCGCGCATGTAGTTGTTCAGGCCACTGCGGAAAGCGTCCGGGCCGATGTGCTGCTCCAACATGCGAAGAATGGACGCGCCCTTTTCATAGCTGATGGCGTCGAACAGTTGGCTGACCTCGTTGGGATTCCGTACTTCGGATTCGATTGGGTGGGAGTTTTCGAGTCCGTCGAGGCCCATGCCGGGCGCGACATCCGTGGCGATGAACTGCGTCCAAATCGCCCAGTCCGGGAAGAGGGTGTCCGTCGCCTTGGCCGCCATCCACGACGCGAAACTCTCGTTCAGCCAGAGGTCGTTCCACCATGCCATCGTCACGAGATCGCCGAACCACATATGCGCCATCTCATGCGCGACGATTTCAACGATGCGTTGGCGTGTGCCGGGCGAGGAGCTTGCCGGATCGAAGAGCAGCGCCACCTCGCGGTACGTCACCGCGCCCCAGTTCTCCATTGCTCCCGCCGCAAAGTCCGGCAGCGCAATGTGGTCCAGCTTGTCCAGGGGGTAATCCACACCGAAGTAATTGTTGTAGTAATCCAGCAGACGCACCGACGTTTCCAGCGCGAACTCTCCAAGCTCAACCTGCCCAACTGTGGCCCAAACGCGGTTTAGCGTTCCGTTGGCCGAGCGCGCCTCGATGGACTCCATCTCGCCCACGATGAACGCGAGCAGGTAGGTGGACATGATTGGCGTGGTTGGGAAGCTGACCCGCTGGGTGCCCGGGCCCTCCGGCTCAGGCGTGGACTCCAGCGTGTTGGAAATCGCCGAAAATCCTTCGGGAATGATCAGATCGACCTGGAACGTGGCCTTGATTGCCGGCTCGTCCCAGCAGGGGAAACACCGTCGCGCGTCCGACGCCTCGAACTGCGTCGCCGCCATCCGCCGCTCAACCCCGCCCCTGTCCCGGAATGTGCTGAGGTAGAAGCCGTGTAGCTGGTCGTTCAGTATCCCGGTGAACGAGATCTCAAGAGTTCCCGCGCCGACGGGTAGAGCGTCGCCAAAACTGATTGAGGCAGTCTCCTCATCCTCGTTGTAGATGATCCCCGTCGATGCCGAGGCTTCTCCGCCGCGTGGCGTGTACGTTGCAGCGCCTAATTCGAGCTCAATGGCGTTTAGGACAACCTCGTTAGTGATTTCCGTTACAAGAACATCAATAGCCACGGAACCCGTAAATGTAGCCTTTCCCAGGTCCGGCGTGAGTTCCAGCTTGTAGTGCGACGGCCTTACGGACCGGGGCAGCAGGGTGAACCGTTCATTTTCGTTTGTTGTCATCTCTCCGACTCTTCATTTGATTGGCCGGAACGTGCCAAACCGCTCCGACATGTCTGTGGTTGTTTCAAGAGTAGAATTGCGGGCTATTCGTAGGCAAGCAGCAAAACGGCTGAAAGTTCCACGGGAATCCGTACAATGGGACAAGACCCGGTCCGAGTGGAGAATGGTTAGCTACTCCGATGACCCCCCAATCAGTTCTCCTGTCCCTGTCCTCCCGACGTTGTCCCGAGGCCTTAGGTAAGTGTGCGGCTCTAATTATTACGCTCCTCGTGCTCTTGATTGGCGCTTGTGGAGACGAGAGCAGTCCGACGCAGATGCCTACGCCTGCGGACAGTGTGGATGCGCCAACTTCGACAACGATTGCCACTGTTGCCGCCACGGTAGAGCCGGAATCGCGCCTGGTCCCTACCGAAACGGCTCAATGGAACAGTTCCGCACTATGGCCGCAATGGAACACCTCCCTGGAACCGCAGCCATGGTGGACGGATTCAGAGCCGTATTCGTGCGATGCGCCCCCAAAGGAGGCGTCGCCGTGGATAGCAGCGGGAATGGTGGACCTTGGCGGCTCCGACGCTTTGTCGCTGATTCGTTACTACGGAAATGGCAGCTACTTGCGGTACGGAAACATGGGCTTTTACGGATGTACTCCCACGAAGAAATATCCTGACGCTACCCACCTTGACTCGCCCACGGATCCCACCTACTACTCGCTGGGAAATCTGGACATTGACGTGGACATCGTACGGGTGCCGCAAAGGGCGGTTGGATGGTTTGAGGACGACGGCGCCCGAGAGACGATGGGCATGGACGAAGCCGTGGCGCTTTTGAATACGCATGTCGCCGCCTACTACGCCAGGATTTCGGACGAAAAGCTCACTATGCGGTTCCACGCAGGCGTCGAGTTTAACCTGGAGGGTGAAGCTTCTCCTGAAGATGTGCATTCCCAACACATGCGCGCCACCGGCCTACAGGACTGTCGCGGCGAAATGGCGGAAAGTCAACAGTGTAGCAATGGAGCTCTCGGCGGAATAAATCGCATTCTCCTAACCGACGTCACCGTTGACGATGGTGGCTTTGCGTGGAACGGAACGGCGCAATTTGGCTTGGTTAGTCTGCGTCAGGCCAAGATGGAGACGATTGTTCATGAGATTGGCCATGGCTGGATGTTTTGGCCACATTCATATGCGGAGGTTCTATGGCGTCCGGCAGGCGCTGACTCTCCGACTGATATTCCCAATCCTTATAGCAATAGAGTCGATATGATGTCCGGCCTCACGTCGCTGACGGTATTGGGGTGGCATTCTGATATGCCTTCGACGCTAGCGATCAACCGATATGCCGCAGGATGGATTGATTCAGATGAGGTTGCGCTTCACCTTACTGAGGAAGGCAGGTATACACTGCAACCGCCTCGTGAGGGCGGCCATCAATTCCTGGTTGTCTCATCCGGCCGCCCGTATGCCTTTACAACACTTGAAGTATTGGGAGAACGTGGTCCGGCCTATATTGAAGAATTTCCCCAAGCATTTGATCCGTCGGCGCCCGGGCAACGCCGACAACTACGCTATCAAGGCGTCTTCATCAGTCGCTACGACCAATCTGCCGGCACGGGCTTCTATTCCCGCCTTGGCCCCGCCCTCTATGACCAACACAACCCCGATTTCGAGACTGACGTAGGGTGGGGAAGAGACGATTACTCAGTAATCCCGGACGGCGAGACCCGAGACATTGGGGGTGGCGTGTCCGTCGCCGTCTCGCGCAATGCCGACGGCAGCTATGAGGTGACAATCACCGGCGGACGGGTTGCACCATTCGAACAGTGGTGCAACCCCTTCTGGTTTGCGGGCTACGAGTACGACACTGGCTGCGCACTGGATTAGCAGTTCGGAATCAGAGCGGACCTGGTTCCGTCTTTCATCTACGGATCTTCAACGGGCTGCCACCACCTCGGATAACGAGACGGGCTTGGCCAGGAGCATCGCGAGGGCGCTGAGAACATAGAGCGTTGCGAAGAGAATGAATGCCGGCAGGTATGTATCGATAAGGTCGTAAGAGAGCGTGCCGATGATGGGGCCGCCCGCCTGCACGATGACCTGGAACGGAGTGGTGAAACCGCGAATCGCCCCCTGGTGCCGCCTGCCGTAGTAGTCCGCCCACACTAGGTTCATCAGCATCGGCAGCGACCCGAATGACAAGCCATGCACGAGCGAGAAAACCAGCGCCGTCGGCACATCGTCGGTGATGATGAGCAGTCCCACACCTGCTGTCGCAAACGAGAAGGCCAGCGCCATCACGAACCGCACGTGCATGCGCTCGGCCACGAACCCAACGATCAGCGATCCTGTGGCGCCAATCAGAGACCATACCGTCAGGATCATCGCGGCTTGTGCTTCTGACATTCCCTGGTCGGTCATGTACGGAAAGAGATTGAAGTTGATGCCGCCGATGTTGAACGCGAGGGCGCTTGTGGCAAAGAGGATCAGATAGAAGGCGCGTGTGCGCAGCGCTTGTGCCAGCGTGAACGATGCCTCTTCGCTGGCGGCATACGACTGCGGCGAGTCAATACCGTCAGAGCCCTCACCTGCAGGATTGTCGCCGTCCGGCCGCAGCCCCATATCCTCCGGCTGCCGTCGGAGGAACAGCGCGACCGGCACCAAGGTCATCGCCCATACCAACCCTCCGAGCGCGATTGCCGCGCTCTGCCAGCCCGAACGCAGGACAAAAAAGGTCGCGTAGGGCGGGAAGATCGCTTGGCCAAAGCGGATACCCGTAATGGAGAACGACATGGCCCGACCACGCCGTCGAATGAACCACTTGGCTACGACCACGCCTGCGACGATGGATAGAAAGCCCGTGTTCAGGGCGCGGTTTGTGACGATGACGGCGTAGAATTGCCAGATTTCCGAGATCTGGCTCAAGGACATCACGACTCCGCCCAGCAGCATGAATGCAATAAGCGTTGGTATCCGCGGGCCACGCCTGTCCAGGATGGGGCCGATTAGAACGGCGAGACCGGCGCCGACGATCCCTCCGATTCCGATTGCGGTTGAGAAAGTGGTGCGGCTCCACCCGAAGTCCTCAGTGATTGGCTTGACGAAAACGCTGATAGCCGGGTTGTATTGTGCTGTCTGGGCGACCGAGACGATAAACATCGTCGCGACAATCACCCACCCGTAGTAGAAGCGCCGTCCCAGGAAGGGCGGCGCAGGCGTTTTCGGCCTCGTATCCATACACCACAGATTAGCGGTTAGGCTTGCCAAAAGGCGTAGTGTCCAGTCTCAATTGGCGGGGATACAATTGATTCGACATGTCCGACGCGACCTACACCGTCATCCTGGAACCCGAACCCTCGGGCGGATACTCAGTGCATTGTCCGGCTCTGCCGGGCTGTGTCGCGCAGGGCGAAACCCCAGACGAAGCCCTTGATGCTATCAACTCCGCCATTCAACAGTCGCTTTCCGCGTGGGCAGAAGACGAGTTGTCCCCACCGGCGGATTCCGTGGACTATCTCGGCGATGAGTTGTACGAGATTCTTGCTGCTCGCGCGGATGACAATCTGCCGCTGACGTGCGAGACGATTGAGGTCCAGGTTGATATTGGCGACCGTAGTCAGAGCGAGTTTGAAGAGGAGCGTCCGCCGGTGCTGATAGTGCCGGGCGCTCCGGGCGCAGACATAATCAAGCGCGGCGCGCTCAAGGCGCTCATCCGCCACTCCGGCATGACGCCGGAGGAGTTCGAAATCTACATCCAAACCGAGGCCCGCATGGCGGAACTCCGCATCACGAACCTCAGCCGCCCGACGGGGCCACAGGTGGCGGACGGGTAAGCCGCTTCTGGCATGGCCTGCTTACGCGACAGCACGCAGATTAGATTGACCTTTCAATAGGAAAGACGGTATAATCCCCGCTGTTGTCCGTCACGGGACGGGCGTTTTCGGTACCAGTTTTCGAGTACGGACAGTCACAACAGCGCGGGGAACATGTCCACACTCACCGACGAACTAACGGACGTTGAGAGCAGCGCGCTCGCTGAACTTGGGCGCATCTCTGACAGGGATGCGTTAGAAGAATGGCGTGTGACGTGGCAGGGTCGACGACAGGGTCGTCTTCCGAAGCTGCTGGAGCAACTACCGACTCTTCCCATCGAGGATCGGCGTGAGGTCGGTCAGCTCGCCAATCGGGTGCGCTCTGTCCTTGAGAATGCCTACGAGGAGCGTCGCGCCGTCTTGGAACATGCGAACGTGGCACAGAGACTGTCTGCGGAAGCCATTGACGTGACGCTGCCCGGACGAGGAGTTCCCTCAGGTGGACTGCATCCCACGACGCAGACGATGCGGGAGATCATCGACGCGTTCAGGCCGATGGGGTTTCGTGTTGTCGAGGGCCCTGAGGTGGAGTGGGACTACTACAATTTTGAGGCATTGAATATTCCGGCAGACCACCCCGCCCGTGATCAGTGGGACACGCTGTGGCTGGACATCGAGGACGATGACGGCAAGCGACCTTTGCTACTAAGGACACACACGTCGCCTATGCAAGTGCGCATCATGGAGGCGCAGCAACCTCCAATCCGCGTTCTCGTCCCGGGACGAGTGTTCAGGCACGAGGCGACTGACGCTTCTCATGAATCGGTCTTCTTCCAGGTTGAAGGACTTGCCGTTGACCGTGGCATCACGTTCGCCGATCTCAAAGGAACGTTGTACGCCTTCGCCCGCCGCATGTTTGGTCCTGATCGCCGCGTCCGCTTCCGCTGCGACTTTTTTCCGTTCGTGGAGCCGGGCGTGGACATGGCTATTGACTGCTTTGTGTGTCGGGGGCACGGGTGCCGGATTTGTAGCCAGACGGGTTGGCTGGAGATCATGGGCGCCGGGATGGTGCATCCCGAGGTTCTGAGACGAGTCGGCTACGATCCGGACGAGTACACAGGCTTCGCATTTGGTATGGGGCCGGAGCGCATTGCGATGCTGCGGCACGGCATCGACGATATTCGGCATTTCTATGCCAACGATTTGAATTTTCTTGAGCAGTTTTAGCTCGGTGGGAATAGCGCAAGGGAAGGAGCACGGGGCTCCTACATCCGGAAGGAGGGTGAGATGACTGAACGGGTGGAGAAGGCCGCGGTGACGCTGACCATGACACTGACGCCGGAAGAGGTGGGCACGCTTCTGGGCTGCCTTGGTTTTGCGGCAGAAAGGTCTACCGCGGACGACCGGCAGGTCATCTACATGGAATTAGCTGATAGGATGCGAGATGCGCAGCGTGACATGCTTGGCCCGATGTCCGTTGCTGAGGGTATGGCTGTCGTGAGAGAGGTCCAGGACATAGAGAAGGCCACGGTTGCACATCTTCGCTACGAATAATCGCCCGGTGGGGGGCGCTAAGGCCGAATGACGACGCACGGCGGTTCGGTTCCGACCCAGCAGAATTGTCCCAACTGCAATGCCCTCGTGTACTACGAGGGGCATAGCGAGTTGCCGTCGAATCTTGTTCCACATCGGTTCCATTGCCATGCGTGCGGGAATGTGTACCTCGTGCGGTCAACATCGCACAAGCCGCCGCGCTTTCGCATTACGATGAGGCACGCGGCGGCGGGGCCGACCGACCTTGCCACCGCAGAGGCGATCGCCCACCAGAGCCATGATCACGGAGACGGCGACGACGGGACTGAAGAGTCTGACACGACAGATCGAACGGAGTAAGACAACGCAATGCGCGTGTCGCTCAAGTGGCTGCGAGAATACGTCGATTTTGATCTGACGCCTGAGGAATTGGCGCATCGGCTGACTATGGCCGGCCTTGAAGTGGGCGCAATCGAGCACGTTGGCGGCGATTGGGACAATGTCCTGGTCGGCCACGTTGAGCGGCTCGGCCCACACCCCAATGCGGACCGGCTTAAGCTGGCCACTGTCGATACCGGTTCCGAGCAGTTGGAAGTTATCTGCGGCGCGCCGAACGTGGAGGGTGGCCAAAAGATTGTGCTGGCCCGCGTCGGAGCGACACTGACGAATCCGCAGACGGGCAATCAGGAGACTCTCAAGGCGGCGCGCATCCGTGGCGTTGTCTCGGAGGGCATGATCTGTTCCGAGCGTGAGCTTGGACTGGGTGATGACCATGAAGGCATCCTCGTTCTGCCGGACGATGCCGTTCCCGGGATGCCTCTGGAAGACTACCTGGGTGATGTCATTCTCGACGTTGAAGTCACGGCGAACCGGCCTGACTGTTTGTCCATGCTCGGTGTGGCCTGGGAGGTTGGGGCACTGACAGGCAACCCGGTACGGGTGCCGTCGCTGGAATATGCAGAGGATGGAGACCCGATTGCGACGAAGGACCTTGTTGACCTGCGTGCGCCGGAATTCGCGCCGCGCTATACATCTGCCCTGATTACGGGTGTGGCCGTCGGCCCAGCCCCCGGCTGGATGCAGATGCGGCTGAAGTCCGCCGGCGTGCGGCCAATTTCCAACGTGGTCGACATCACGAACTACGTCATGCTGGAGATTGGGCAGCCGCTGCACGCATTTGACCGGGACACCATCGCAGGCGGCAAGCTCATCGTCCGCCGCGCCACACCGGATGAGCCGCTTACAACGCTGGATGGGCGGACGCACTCGCTCTCGACCGAGGACCTGGTGATTGCGGACGAGAGCGGGCCTGTGGGTCTGGGCGGCATCATGGGCGGCGAGAACTCAGAGGTCTCGGATTCGACGACGGACATCATTCTGGAATCTGCGTCATTCGGCTTTGCCAGCACGCGTCGTACTGTTCAGCGTCGTCGCATTGAGGTGGGGGGCAAGCGTGGCACTGAAGCCTCGCAACGTTTTGAACGCAACCTGCCGATAACACTCCCGCCGATTGGCCTCCGTCGTGCCGCCAAGATGTTGGTTGAACTCTGCGGCGGGACGGCCGCAAAGGGCATCGCCGATGATTGGCCTGACAGGCAAGAGCCGGCGGTTGTCACCATGCCCTCAGAGCGCATGAAGCAGGTGATGGGCACAGACCCGGGGCGCGAGGTCTCGGAGCGAACACTCCGGTCGCTCGGGTTTGAGTTGACGGCCACGGACAGGGCGGACGGTGAATATACCATCGACGCCGTCGTTCCGTATTGGCGGACGGACATTGGGCTTCCGGACGATTTGATTGAAGAGGTGGCGCGGATCGTGGGCTATGATTCGGTTCCTGTAACGCTGCTTCCCTCAACCGGTGAGCCTGACCTGCCGGATCCGAAGACGCAAATCAAGGACGACGTGCGCGACATTCTTGTGCGGCTTGGCAATCGAGAGACGATTTCCTATCCCCTTGTGCCGATGGACTTGCTGCAGGCCACAATTCCCGGAGACGCGCCGCAGGACCCACTGCGTGTCTGGAATCGCATGTCCCCCGACCAGGAGTATCTGAGGACATCATTGCGGGGCAGTTTATTACGAACGCTCGCGAACAATGAACGCGGCATCGGCAGGGAATCATACCGGCTCTTCGAGATTGGGCAAGCGTACCTGCCACATGGCCCGCGTCATCAGCCGGAGGAACGGACGTATGTGACCGGCGTGTTGGCGGGAATGCGGGCGAATCGTTCATGGATCGGCGGTAACGATGCTGATTCTGAAGAGATGGACTTCTTTGACGCAAAGGGCCTTGTCGAGAGCCTGCTTGGCGCAATCGGCGTCCGTGCCCGGTATGAAGCGGCCGAAGACCGGATCCTGGCGCATGGGCGCACGGCGCACATCCTGCCGGACGACGGCGGGCGACCATTTGGAACGATTGGCGAGGTTCATCCCGATACGTTGGCGGCGCTGGATATCCGCACTCCTCGCGTTGTGCTTTATGAGATCGATCTGCATGCAGCGCTGGATCACCGGCGCGAGGCTGACCGAACGTGGCAGTCCGTCTCTCGCTACCCCGGTGTGCTGCGGGAGCTTTCCCTGCTTATTGATGACGGAGCGCCGGCGGGGATGGTGGGTGACATCATCCGGGACTTCCCGTCTGTGGTGCGTTCATCGCTCGTGGACGTCTACCAAGGCCCACAAGTGCCTGAGGGCAAGAAATCACTTGCGTTTTCGCTTGTCTGGCAATCTCCTACACGCACGCTGACGGATACCGAAGTTGATGTCGCGGAGACGCAATTGCTGGATAAACTGCAACGAGAGACGGGCGCGACTCTCCGTTCACAGGCATGACGGGGATGCGCCCTTCAGGACGAGAGGCGCATTGAGGCGATGACGACAGGCACAGGCATGATCCTTGTTGAGGAGGCGTTAGAGCGCGTTCTGGCCGACATTCGGCCTCTGACTCCTACGCGTGTTCCTCTCGCCGACGCCAACGGTCTTGTGCTTGCGGATGACGTGCGGTCCACAATCTCCATCCCGCCACTCCCCAACTCCGCCATGGACGGCTACGCCGTGCGGGCGGAGGATGTGTCCGCGGCGAGTCAGGACTCACCCGTTGTGCTGCCTGTTATCGGCGAGATTGCGGCGGGATCTCCGCCCGAACCCGCCGTCACTCCAGGCACCGTGGTGCGAATCATGACCGGTGCCCCCGTGCCGTCGGGCGCGGATGCCATCGTGCGCTTCGAGGACACGGACGAGGAGAGCCGTCGGGCGAGCGGGCAGCCCCTGGACGCCATCACGATCTACGCCTCCCCGAGGATAGGCACCTCCATCCGTGCCGCCGGTGAGGACGTGCAGGCTGGTGAGATGGTGCTGGCGAAGGGCACGGAATTGACGCCCGCACGGCTCGGTGTGCTGGCCTCCGTCGGTATGGCGACCGTTCCCGTCTATCCGCGTCCTGTGGTTGCAATCCTCGCGTCGGGCAATGAGATTGCCGCGCCCGGCGATGAGTTGGGAGTAGGGCACATCTATGACATCAACACATATACAGTGCAGGGGCTTGTGCAGCAGATGGGCGCGATCGCGCGACCGTTGGGCATTGCCCGCGACACGGAGGAATCCGTCCGTCAGCACGTGGAGCAGGCGCGGGAGGCGGACTTCCTGATCACATCGGCCGGTGTCTCTGTTGGCTATTACGATCTGGTGAAGGAAATCCTGCAGTCACTCGGCGACGTGCGGGTGTGGGCGGTGCGGATGCGCCCGGGCAAGCCCGTCGTTTTCGGAATACTGCGGGGTACGACGGACGAGCCGTGGGGACGAGACGTGCCCCATCTCGGCCTACCGGGCAACCCTGTAAGTGCAATGGTCGTCTTTCACATGCTCGCGCGTCCGGCACTGCGCAAGATGATGGGACACGCGACTTGGGACTCGCCATCGTTAACGGCAGTACTGGATGACCCAATCGAGAACGAGGACGGCCGCCGCGTCTACGCTCGCGCCCATGTGTATCGCGGCGACGACGGGCGGATGCATGCGCGCCTCTCCGGTCCGCAAGGCTCAAATATCCTGACAGCGATGGCGCGGGCGAACGGGCTGGCAATCTGCCCGGAGGACGTGAAACGTCTTGAAGCGGGTGATGAGACGCGTGTAGAGCTGCTGGGAGAAACCGGAATCTCCGGCGGCGCTCCTGAGGACGAATGAGCCCCTTCCTTTTGGGCCGTGTCCTGATGGCGGCCCTGGGCATTTTCGTCGCCCTCATCGCCGTTATCTCCTGGACGATGGTTTCGCAGGCCGTGGTTGCGGAACGTGAGCCGGTCGAAACGACCCCTTCCGAATACGGTATGGCCTACGAGGACATCGAGTTTAAGCCGCGCATGCCGGAAGAACGCGCGGAGGAGAATCCCATAACGCTGAGGGGCTGGTGGATTCCGCGGACTGCCCAGGCAGACGGCCTTGAATCGGCAATCATCGTCGTTCATGGCATCGACTCGAACCGCGCCCGTGACCCGGATCTTTACATGCCGCTGATTCGAGACCTCCATGAGAGAGGCTTCTCACTGATTATGTTTGATCTGCGGGCTCATGGAGAATCGAGCGGTGAGGTGATGTCCGCCGGCTACTACGAGCGTTACGACGTGCTGGGCGCGATGGATGTGGCTGAATCCCGGTACGGCATCCCGACGGAGCGCATCGGTGTGTTGGGATTCTCGATGGGAGGAGTAGCCGCGCTACTGGGAGCAACGGAAGAACCGCGGTTGCGCGCTCTTGTCATCGACAGCGCATTTGCGAACATTGATGACTTGTTCGCGGTCGAAGTAGCTGATCGAACGCCGCTTCCGGAGTGGACGGTCAACATCGTGAAGCCGGGAATGGAGATTGTGGCGCGGGTGCGGTACGGGATACGACTGTCCGCTCTCAAGCCTGAGGAATTCGTGGGCGAGATTGATTTTCCTCTGCTGTTCACACACGCGGAGGACGATGACAGGATTGCCGCAGATCACTCGGAACGCATCGCGGCGGCGTCCACGCACCCGGAAACCCGCTTGAAATCGTTCCCCTCCGGCGGCCACAGCGCGGCATTCAGCGACCATGCCGAGGAGTACCTGGACATCGTGACGGATTACTTCCTGTGGCGGTTTGACGGCAGTTCAGCCAATTGACACTTTTGTCCGTCCGCGCCTAGAATAAGCCGCCTTTAGCGGCCTTGGTGGGACGAATTTTTGGGGGTTAAAGTGGCCACACGCGCTTTCATATTGGTAGAAACTTCCGTCGGCAAGACGCAAGATGTTGTGGAGGAGCTCAAGAAGGTTCCTGAGATGACATCCGTTGACGCAGTGACGGGTCCGTACGACGTCATTGCGACGATCGAAGCAGAAGACCTCAACACGGTTGGCAGCCTCGTTGCGAGCCGCATCCATACCATCGGAGGTATTCTGCGCACCGTCACCTGTCTCTCGGTTTCCCTTTAGGTTCTGAATTTCCTGCGCTCAGGCGCGCATTGCCTATGCCGTAGATGTTCGGCAGAGAGAAACACGGCAGAGTCCGTTAGGAGCGGGGAGAAACACAATGGATTTCCGGTTTTCGCAGGAAGACGAGTCGTTTCGGCAAGAGGTGCGTGAGTTCGTCAACGCCGAGTGGGACCCCAAGGGTTATGACTCCGTTGGCGCGTCTATCGCGTCCTATGATCTCCACACCCACGAGGCGATAGACCTCGTCAAGGAATGGCAGCTCAAGCTTGCCGATAAGGGGTGGTGGACGCTGCACTGGCCCACTGAGTTCGGCGGACAGGGCGCGCCCATCTCACGGCAGCTCATTTACCGCGAGGAAATGGCCTACTGGGGCGCGCCGGCATCCGGCGCAAGCGACCTTGTTGGGCCTGTCCTCATGTACCACGGCAATGAGTGGCACCGGGACGAATTGCTGCCCCATTACGCCACCGCCGAGATTGAGTTCTGCCGCCTGCTCTCCGAACCGGGCGCGGGCTCCGACCTTGCCAGTGTGCAGACACGGGCTGTGGAAGACGGCGACGATTTCATCGTCACCGGCCAGAAGATATGGACGTCCATGGCAGAGATGGCCGATTACGGGCAGGCGCTGGTTCGTACCGACCCGGAGGCGGCCAAGCACCGTGGCCTGACCTATCTCATCATCGACATGAAGTCACCGGGCATCATTCTCCGACCGCTCTATGACATGCTTGGACGCCGCCGCTGGAGCGAGGTGTTCATGGATGAAGTGCGCGTGCCCAAGCGCAACATGGTTGGAGAAGTTAACCGCGGGTGGTACGCGACAATGACGCACCTGTCGTTTGAGCGTTCCAATATCGGCGGACCGGCACGGATGCTGCGCACCGTCGAGGAGTTTATCGACTATGCGCGTGACGCCAAGGTGAATAGCCAGCCCCTGCTCGATGACGTGCGTGTTCGCCACCAACTCGCAGACATGCGGCTGCAGATTGAGGTGGCGAGGATGATCTCCTACCGCGTGGCGTGGATGCAGACGCGCGGTGAGATTCCCGTCAAGGAGTCCTCGCAGACCAAGTTGTGGGGAGACCAGCTGCACCAGGGCATCTATCGCGGCATGGCGTCCATCTTGAGTGACTATGGGCAGTTGCGTCCGGAGGACAAGTGGGCGCCCGCGGGCCGATTCATGGGAGTGAACTCCATCCTCGCGACGGGTCTGAGCATCGGCGGTGGCACGAGAGAGGTGCAGAAGAACATCATTGCCCAGCGGGCTCTTGGCCTGCCGCGGTAGCTCTCTATTTTGTCCAGCACAGCTACCTGCGTGGTATGCTGACGGCGATTAGCTGGGACACGTAGTGTCCGCGGTACTAGTTACATATATGAAGCCCTAGTGCCATAAGGGAGGAACAGTACGGTGGATTTCACGTTTGCGCCGGAAGATGAGGCGTTTCGACAGGAAATTCGAGAGTTCGTCCGACGGGAATGGGATCCCAAGGACTACAACACGGACCTGAACGTCTTCGGCTACGACTTTGACAGCGCCGAGTACCGAGAGGACGCCAAGGTCTTCCAGAAGAAGCTGGTTGAGAAGGGCTACTGGACCATGGCTTGGCCGCAGGAGTACGGCGGACAGGGTCTCCCGTTGTCCCGGCAGGTAATCTACGCGGACGAGCTTGCCTATGCAGGTGCGCCGCAGGGCAGCCCCAGCGCCAACATCACCGGCGCGATGATGTACCACGCTGAAGAGTCCATCAAGAACGAGTTCCTCCCCAAGATGGCACAGAACGAGATCGATTGGGCACAGGGCTTCTCCGAGCCCAACGCCGGCACGGATCTTGCCAGCCTGACGACTCGCGCCGTTGAGGACGGCGATGATTTCGTCGTCACCGGCCAGAAGATTTGGTCGTCTGGCTCCCACTACGCCAACTGGTATCACGTTCTGACGCGAACGGATCCTTCCGCGCCCAAGCACCGCGGCATCACGTACCTGATCATGCAGTTGAAAGACGATGACGGAGCGCAGATGCCCGGCATCACGTTGCGGCCCTTGTATGACATGTTTGGCCGACGCCGTTGGAACGAGGTCTTCATGGATGAGGTCCGTGTTCCCAAGCGGCAGGTCATCGGCGAGGTCAACAGGGGTTGGTACGCCGCCATGACCACGCTCAACTTTGAGCGGGCGGGCGGCACCGGCGCGAGGAACGTTGCCGTGCTGGAGAAGTTCCTCGACATGGCGAAGAACCTCAAGTTCAACGGCGAGCCGGTTCTGAATGATCCGCTCGTCAGGAATCAGCTGGCAGACCTGCGTATCAGGGTCGAGACCGGCCGCATGCTTTCGCTGCGCCTCATCTGGCTCCAGTCCAAGGGCGAGGTGCCGCAATCCGAGAGCTTGATTGCCAACCTGTATTCGTCAATGATGGCGAAGTTCAACTTCTGGCCTGCCCTCGCGCAGATCATGGGCCCCTATCGCGCCCTCCTGCAGGGTGAGAGCCGCTCCCCGGACAATGGTATGTACGGTACCAACTATGCGCTTTCGATGGTGACGGGTTACGCGGGCGGCGGTGGCATCCTCCTCGCCCCGGGCCTGATTGCCCAACGAGGGCTTGGCCTGCCTCGCTAGCCGTATCCCAACGCTGGCCAGCACCCTGTGAAGACTCTGGGCACAGACATCCCGGGGCGGTAAGGATCGCATCCATGTCAACGATGAGTGGCGGCGAAGCGCTTGTCGCGTCCCTGATCCGACACGACGTCGAGGTTGTATTCGGCATCCCGGGCGTCCACATGTCCGGCATCGTCGCCGCGATGCGTGACGAGCCGTCCTTGCGCCTGATCACCACTCGCCATGAGGCAGGGGCCACCCATATGGCGGATGGCTATGCGCGCGTGTCCGGCAAACCGGGCGTCGCTCTTGTGGTGCCGGGCGCGGGGGTGTACAACGCCGCGTCCGGATTGTCGACAGCCTATGCTCGATCCTCTCCGATCCTTACCATCGCCGGCCAGATACCGAGAGCCCTTATTGGCAAGGATCTGGGAGCCGTTCATGAGGTCGTCGATCAGGCCGGGATCGTTGCGCCGGTCACAAAGTGGCGCAGACAGATTCTGCGACCGAGAGACGTGCCGGCCGCTGTGACAGAGGCATTCCGACAGCTGCGAACGGGCCGTCCGAGGCCTGTTCTTATCGAGATGCCGCCCGATGCAGGTGTTGAGCGGGAGGACGTTGTCCTGCGCGATCCGGCACCCATATCACATATCGTGCCGAGCGCAGATGACTTGCGCAGGGCGGTTCAGGCAATCATGGATTCTCGTTTGCCCATCATCTATGCCGGTGGTGGCGTCGCGCAGTCGAACGCGGAAGAACTGCTGGTTCGACTTGCAGAGGCAACGAATATACCCGTCGTTACCTCAAGCGGCGGCAAGGGGACCATCCCCGATGACCATCCCTTCTCGTATGGCTCCTGCTTCGGCCCGCGCGCCGAGATGGATGAGATGAACCAGATCTACGAAGTGCTGGCTTCCGCCGACGTCGTAATAGGCATCGGCGCGCGTTTCTCCATGGGCAATCCGGCCGGAGAATCGTCCACCCTTATCAACATCAATATCGATGATTTCGAGTTAACACGGATTCAGGCGAATACGATTCCCTTGCATGGAGACGCGAGCGCCACGATTGAGGCACTGCTGCCGTTGCTTGCGGAGGCGGGGGCGCAGGATCGCCCGTCCCCGGAAGAGGCCGTCGAAGTGACGAAGAGGCTCATGGCCTACTACGACGTTCGCGAAGAGGAACCGCAGTATCCGATCCTGGAGATGATGTGGAATACCTTGCCTGAGGAAACCATCATTGCATGGGATGTTACGCAATTCGGCTATTATGCTCGGTCGCACTACCGGGTGAATCGGCCCAAGACGTACATCGACTCCGGCTATTCATTCAACCTGGGGTATGCGTTTCCCACGGCTATGGGCATCAAGGTGGCGCGTCCCGATGAGCCGGTCGTCTGTGTGACGGGCGACGGCGGTTTTATGTTCAACTCGGCGGAGCTGGCGACCGCCGTGCAATACGGCATCAACATCGTGACGGTTGTGTTTCGAGATAATGCCTACGGTAATGTCGCGCGTGACCTCGACAACTACTTTGGGGGCGCATACGGCACCGAACTTCTCAATCCCGATATTGTCCGGTTCGCAGAGTCGTTCGGCGCGGTCGGCCTGCGGGCGAGTGAACCGGAAGAATTGGAGACGCTGCTCCCTGAAGCTTTGGCACGTAATGCGCCGGTCGTGATCGATGTGCCGCTGACGGACATATCGCTGCCTCGCGCAAAGATGTTCGCAGGCCAGGCGCAGCCACCGTGGACCATGCCGCAGGACGGTCTGATAGACAGCTAACGTTCTAACTTGGCGACAGGAAGAAATACAACTCCGATAGCGCTGCTCGTGGGTGCGGCTCTCTTGATGTTCCTTATTACCATCGGCAGTATGGGCTGTTCGAGCGGTTTCGTGGAAGGACCGCCGGATGACGATGTGGGTTCATCTTCAGCAGACGTCATTGCAGTAGGGATGGAGACGTTCGTCGCAAACTGTGCGGAGTGCCACGGGACCGCGGGGCAGGGTCATCCTGATTGGCAGATTCGGAACGTAGACGGCACGCTGAACCCGCCGCCACTCAACGGCGATGGCCATACATGGCACCACGCTGACGGCCTACTCTATCGGATCGTGAGGGACGGCGGCGCGATTCCGAGCCAACCCGATTTCAAGAGTGGGATGCCTGCTTTTGGCGACAAGCTGACGCAGGAAGAGATTGTGGACGTATTGACCTACGTCAAGTCTCTATGGGGCGGGAAGACATACTCAGACGTATCCATCACTGAATTGCAAGCGCAGAGAAGCGCGAACGATCCATTCCCTGCTTGAGGCAGTTGGCAGGCGCCATTGGCTTGAGAACGCATCCCCGCGCCAAGCCCATGCGCTGTATCATGACCGCGTACCGTTGCGAGGCGACGGCGGGGCAAGGGGGTGAACGGCATGGATTTCAGGTTCTCCGCTGAAGATGAGGCTTTCCGGCAAGAGGTTCGTGATTTTGTTCAAAGCGAATGGGACGACCGTGGCTATGACCTTGTGTCCACGATGAACACCTCGTATCACCTTGATGACAACGCCGCCCTCGCTTTACAGCATGAATTCGAGCAGAAGCTGGTCCAAAAGGGCTGGTGGACGATGCACTGGCCCAAGGAGTTCGGCGGCCAGGACGCCGGTATCGAGCGGCAGCTTGTCTACCGCGAGGAGATGGCCTACCAGGGCGCGCCGTCCGCGCAGGGTGGAGGGCTCGTTGCGCCGCTCCTCATGATCCACGGGCAGGACTGGCAGAAGGAATATTTCATCCCGCGCCTTGCTAACGCGGAGTTTGAGTTCGCGCAGGGGTTCTCGGAGCCCAACGCCGGCTCAGACCTCGGCTCACTGACCACACGCGCCGTCGCGGACGGCGATGATTTCGTTATCAACGGCCAGAAGATATGGACGTCCACGGCCCACCATCCGCGCGCCAAGTGGGGGCACATCCTTGTACGGACGGACCCTGACGCCGCCAAGCATCGCGGCATCTCGTATTTCCTCATCGACATGGAGTCGCCCGGTATCTCGCTGCGACCTCTTTACGATATGCTTGGTCGCCGACGGTGGTCGGAGTGGTTCCTTGAGGACGTTCGCATTCCCGCCCGCAACTTGATTGGCGAGCTCAATCGGGGTTGGTACGCGGCCATGACAACGCTCTCATTCGAGCGAGCATCCGTCGATATTCCCGCGTCATTGCTCCGCGAGTGGGAGAAGGTGGTGGACTACCTCCGTACGACGAACATGAATGGGGAGCCGTTTACCAACAATCCCATCGTGCGGAACGAGATGGCGGATTTGCGGATATACGTCGAATTGGGGCGGATGTTGGCATATCGCGTCGCGTGGATGCAGACAAAGGGCCTGATGCCGCAGGCGGAGGGATCGATTGCCCGCGTGTGGGCAGGCGAGGCGACGCAGCGCGTGTTCCGCACCGCCGCGCGCCTGATGCAGGACATGGGCACGCTCATCCCCGGCGGCCCGCCTCGGTGGTCGCCGATGGGTGGCTACATCGGCGCCAATCACTACCTCTCGACAGGGCGGACGTTCGGGGGCGGCACCAAAGAGATCCAGCGCAACATCATCGCGCAACGAGGGCTGGGGCTGCCGCGGTAGACTGCTGGAATCATCTCGGGTATTAGGACAACACGGCCATGATGGAACGCGAATGGGCGCAGTGCGCGTACTGCGCCGACCCGTTCACTGACTATGGGCCCAAGCCCAGCTGGGAGCACGTTATCCCGCTTGATCGTGGGGGGTGCGATCACCTCGCTAACCTCGTGCAGGCGTGTCCGGACTGCAACCGCGCACTCACGGGATTGAATGAGCGCGGCACGCTGACACCCATTGAGTGGTGGGCGCGGCAAGAATGGTTCCGTGACGGGCCGGAAGACGTGACGTCATTCGACTACGCGGGCTGGTCTCAGCAGCAACGACAGGACGCGCTCAATCGCGCCGCCTATTGGGAAGCGCGCGCCCGCTGGCACCTTCAGTTCGAGTGCGCGACGAACCCGCACGGTCAGATTTCGCCGCTGCACCACGACTAGCGTGTCGAAGACATACAGGGACGCTATCTGCATCGTAGAGCGGGACGGGTGATATTTTGTGCGGCAGAACGGGAGCCACCGGCAGTACCACCATCCGACTAAGCGCGGGACGACCACTATCGACGGGCAAGGAAGCCGCACAGTTTCTCGAAAGAAATGGCAGAGTATAATGCGGCAGGCAGGGTTGGATGTGAGGTGGTGATGAAACAGTCGTATCTATGCATCTTCTATGGGGAAAGCGACCCTGCCGGCTTCTCATCGTTCGTGCCGGACATACCCGCTTGCCACAGTCATGGTGACGATATGCCACATGCCCGCGCGATGATTCGAGAATGCATGGACTTGTGCCTTGAGGGGGCTATCGAGGACGGTGAGCCCTTCCCTGAGCCGAAGATGACCACGTTTGCGGAGGCGCTTGAGTGGTTCCGGGAGCTGGCGAACTACGAACTTGAGGGCGAAACGGAGGAAGACCGCGCATTCAATGAAGAAGACCTCCACATCGAGATGATTGAGGTTGAGATACCGGTGGCGCAGGTTTCTACGCGATAGTAGGTGGTGGGAGAGGAGGCGCTCCGATGGATTTTCGGGAAGATCCCAAGGATGAGGCATTTCGCGTCGAGGTGCGTGATTTCATCAATGCGAACTGGGACAACAAGGGCTTTGACGGCCACAGCATGGCCGTCCGCTCCTGGGACTTCGATATGCAGGAGTCCCGCGACAATGACAAGGAGTTCGTGAAGAAGCTTGTCGATAAGGGCTGGTACACAATGACCTGGCCCAAGGAGTTCGGTGGCTCGGACTATCCCGTGAGCCAGCAATTCATCTACAAAGAGGAGCTCGCGTACGCGAATGCGCCGTCCGGCTCCCCCGCGTCGAATATCACCGGCGCGCTCATGTTCCACGCGTCGGACGAGGTGAAGGACGAGTTCCTGCCCCGGATGGCTCGCGGCGAGATCGATTGGGCGCAGGGCTTCTCTGAGCCGAACGCGGGCACGGATCTAGCTTCTCTCCAGACACGCGCTGTTGAGGACGGCGATGACTTCGTCATTACCGGCCAGAAGATATGGTCGTCCGGCGCGCATCTCGCGGACTGGTATCACGTGCTCGTTCGCACGGATCCGGAGGCGCCCAAGCACCGGGGCATCACGTATCTGCTCGTCAACCTCAAGGATGAAGAGGGCACTCGCCCGGATGGGTTAACCCTGCGGCCTTTGTACGACATGATGGGCCGCTGGCGATGGTGCGAGGTGTTCATGGACGGCGTCCGCGTGCCGAAGAAGTATGTGCTTGGCGAGGTCAACCGCGGCTGGTACGCCGCCATGACGACACTCAACTTTGAGCGCACCGGCACAGAGGGCCCCGTTCGCCATATCGGCATACTTGAGCGATTCATCGAAATGCTCAAGGAGACGACGTTCAATGGGCAGCCCTTGCTGGAGGACCCGCTCGTGCGGCATAAGCTGGCCGACCTGCGCGTCACCATCGAGGCTGATAGGCAGCTGGCGAACCGTGTTGCCTGGATGCAGGCTCGAGGCGACGTTCCTCAGCATGAGGGGGCGATTTCCGGCTATCGCAACCAGGTGACGGCCAAGCTGCACTTCTGGCCCACGCTCGCCAAGATCATTGGCGACTACGGCATCCTGAATCGTGGCGAAGGCAGGGCGCCCCACAACGGCTACTATGGGGCGTACAACGCCATCTCGCTGTCGCTGGGCTTCGGCGGCGGCGGCGGCATTTTGCTTGGACCGAACATCATTGCCCAACGGGGATTGGGACTGCCTCGATAAGGGTGCATGAAGGCCTTTTGGCCACCAATGCAAAGCGGACTCCCGTGCTTTCCAGAGCACGGGAGTCTCATTTTTGTTGCGGACACGTTCGACTGGGAGCCGCCCAGTCTCAGAACGAGGATAAGGCCTTGGAACATCTCTACACTATGGAAGAAGCTGGCCCTGATCTGGCCGAAGCAAGATTGATTGCCCCCCGGGAAGGACGGATCAAAGCAGAAGAAGGGACTGAGAATTGAGCAACGTACCCAGTACTATCCGAACACGGCGGCTGGCGCTGACCCTGTTGGTGTGCGCGGTCGCCGTTTCTATCTTTGGGGCGTGCGCAAATGAGGAACCGACGCCGGGCGCGCGGGATGCAGGTCAGTCATCTCCTTCTGTTAGTGTCATCGCTCCAACGGCAACAATCACGCCCATACCCACAGCAACCGCCCGTCCCATCACGACACCGACGGCCACGCCGGATCCCAATGCAGGGCTCTCCGTCACGGATCGACTCAAGTTGAACGCGGAGGCGTTTCAGTATGTGCCCGGCGAATACGGAGGGCAGATTACTATTGCTACAATCTCGGACCCGCTAACGTTCAACCTGGCGATTTCGACTGACGCCTCGTCGTCCGGCGTCTTGTCCTATCTCTTTGAAGGTCTTACCGAAACCTCATGGCTGACCGATAGGGTCGAACCGTCGTTGGCCAGATCATGGGAGGCGTCAGAGGACGGGATGACATGGACATTCCACTTGCGCGACGATGTGCAGTGGCACGACGGCAGGCCGTTCACTGCCCGCGATGTTGAGTTCACTTTCAATCGAATTATCTACAACGACGACATTCCGGCGAGTGCCCGGCCGGCTTTTAATTTCCGCTTTCTGGATGAGGAGACCGGGGAGTGGCGAGAAAAACCCATGACCGTCGTCGCGGTGGATGAGCATACAGTGGTGTGCATCTTGCCGCAGCCGTTCGCCCCGTTCCTGCGGGCGATGGGCACAGCCATCTATCCGCGACACATTCTCGAAAAGTACGTGGACGATGGCACGTTCACCTCGACGTGGGACATTAATACTGCGCCCTCGGAGATCATTGGGACGGGGCCGTTTACCATTGAATCCTATATTCCCGGAGAGCGCGTCGAAATGGCGCGAAACCCTGATTACTGGTTGAAGGACGGCTCCGGTAACGCCTTGCCCTATTTGGATCGAATTGTTCACTTAATCGTCCCTGAATTGGAGGATGAGCTCCCGTACTTCCTGTCCGGTCGGACCGATCTCCACGGCGTACTCGGTGAGGAATACGCGCAGCTGGAGCCACTGCAGGAAGAGCAGAACTTCACAATCTATCGCCGCGGCCCCACATTCGGCACGACTTTCCTGGCATTCAACATGAACCCCGGCCAAGATCTTGAAACCGGTGAGTCATACCTGGATCCTCGCAAGCGTGGCTGGTTCAGCAACACGCAGTTTCGGCAGGCGGTCGCCCACGTCATTGACAAGGAACGAATCATCGATGAGGCGCAGCACGGGTTCGGCTACCCACAGTGGTCGTCTATCAGCCCGGCCGCAGGCGATTTCCATAACCCAAACGTCCGTCAATACGAGTACAGCATTGATACAGCAAACGAGATCCTAGACGGCCTGGGATGGGTCGATACGGATGGCGACGGGATTCGTGAAGATGAGTCCGGCACGAACATAGCATTCGCGCTAACAACCAATGAGGGTAATAGCGTCCGGCAGACGGTTGGGTCAATTGTGCATGAGGGGCTGAGGGCTATAGGTCTGGACGTTGACTACACGGTGGTTGAGTTTAGCGAAATCGTGGGTCAACTGACCAACACTTATGACTGGGACACCATCATCATCGGCTTCACGGGCGGGACAGAACCCCACAGCGGGATAAATCTCTGGCACAGTAGCGAGAACCTCCACCTCTGGTATCCCAACCAGCCTGAACCGGCGACGGACTGGGAGGCCGAAATCGATGCTCTCTACGTCAATGGCAGCAAGGAGCTGGACCGCCAACAGCGAGTGGCCCTGTACCACCAGGCGCAGGCGATTGTTGCGGAGAATGTACCCATCATCTATACGACGCTGGGGGAGCGAATAGCCGCTGTCCGTAACGTATTTGGCAACATGACAGCGACGCTGTACGGGCTGTTTGATTTGCGGTACGTGTATCGGACTGACTAGCAAGCCATCGTCCTTTACACTGAGGCGTTAGCAGCGGGAGTAAGGACGGGGCTCATGGAGTTCAATACAGATCTGAACTATGTCGGCATCGTTGCCGCGACAATCGTGGCGTTTGTGATTGGCGGCGCGTGGTACTCGCCGATTCTGTTCGCCAAGCCGTGGATGCGTGAGAACGGCTTCACTGAGGACGATTACCAAGGCAATCTGCTGCGCATGTTCGGCGGCTCCGCCGTCATGCTGCTCATCGCCGCCTATGTGCTTTCGCTGGTCATTGGAGATGATTCGTCGATTGTTGAGGGGTTGCGCATCGGGCTGGCCGTTGGGGCTGCTTTCGTTGCCGCCGCCTTTGCCGTCACGTACCTGTTCGAGAAGAAGTCACCCACGCTGTTCGTCATCAACGCCGGTTATCACGTCGTCACATTCACCGTGATGGGAGCAATCATCGGCGGGACGTCCACGTTGTAATTGACGGTCCTCCACGCCATCCAGCCATCCCTACTGCTTTACCACACACTCGCGCGGTGCTACATTGCGCGCATGAAAGCGGCGTCGTCGGTATGACGGCATCGCGAAATCATCGTTGAACGATGAGGGGGAGGCAGGATGGATTTCTCAACAAACCCCGCCGACGAGGCCTTTCGGGCCGAACTGCGTGAGTTCCTCACCAAGGAGTGGGACCCCAAGGACTACGACGCCTACGCGATGAACGTGTGGTCGTACGACTTTGATAACCCGGGCGCGCGAGACCATGCGGAACAGTTCCAGGCAAAGCTCATTGACAAGGGCTGGTGGACGATGGCGTGGCCGGAGGAGTACGGCGGGCAGGACGCGCCCATCTCCCGGCAACTCGTTTATTCGGAGGAGATGGCCTACCATAATGCCCCCGCCTCGCAGCCGCAGGCGAATGTTGCGGGCGCAATCATGATCCACGGCACGGACTGGATGAAGGATACGTTCCTGGACGGGATGCGAAACAACACCGTCAATTGGGCGCAGGGTTTCTCCGAGCCGAATGCCGGCACGGACCTCGCTTCGCTGGCGACGCGCGGTGTGGAGGACGGCGACGATTTCGTCGTCACCGGCCAGAAGATTTGGTCGTCCGGCTCTCACTTCGCCAACTGGTATCACGTGCTGGTGCGGACGGATCCTGAGGCGCCCAAGCATCGCGGCATCACGTACCTCGCCATGCAGCTCAAGGATGATGAGGGCAACCAGATGCCCGGCATCACTTTGCGGCCGTTGTATGACATGCTCGGCCGTAGACGCTGGAACGAGGTGTTCATGGACGAAGTCCGCGTGCCACGACACCAGATTATCGGCGAGGTCAATCGTGGTTGGTACGCGGCGATGACGACGCTCAACTTTGAACGGACGGGCATCGACAGCGCCGCGCGTCTGATTGGCGTGCTTGATCGCTACTTGGCAGAGATGCGCGGTGTGACGTTCAATGGAGAGTCGCCGCTCAAGGATGACGTCATACGCCACATCCTCGCGGACGCGAGAATCACATTGGAGGCCGACCGCATGCTGGCCTATCGCGTGGCGTGGATGCAGGCGAATGGCGAAGTGCCGCAGGCGGAGGGGGCGATTTCGGGCTATCGAGCGTTGGCAACGGCCAAGTTCACGTTCTGGCCCGCGCTGGCCAAGGCGATTGGCCCCTACAGGGCATTGTTAAAGGGCGAGAGTCGCGCGCCGGGCGACGGCAAGTACGGCACGAACTACGCGCTGTCTATGACGACGGGCTTCGGCGGCGGTGGCGGACTGGCGTTGGGGCCGAACATCATTGCCCAACGCGGACTGGGCTTGCCGAGGTAGCTCACAGTCCAACCAAAGACGATAAGGGGCGGCCATATGGCCGCCCCTACGTTATTCTGCGTAAGGGAGAACACAGCGAACCGCAAGAGAAACACCGAATCCCCGATGACTCGCTCCATCAAAGATTACCTAAGAGTCCGGAATGTTCTCTGGGGCCTCGGCCTCATAGTGGCGCTTGTCCTTGTTGCATGCAGTTCCGCAGACGATGAACAACAGGCAGACCCGTTCACGATTGGCGTGATGGAGTCGCTGACCGGCCCAGGCGAGACATACGGCACGGTGGCGAGCCAGGCCAAGCAGATGGCTGTTGATGAGATCAATGCCGCAGGTGGTATTGATGGTCGGCCGCTGGAGTTTGTGGTCGAGGATTCGAAATGCGCTGCGCAGGATGCCATCGCCGCGTACAACAAGCTCACGCAGGTTGATGGTATGAAGATCATCCTTGGTCCCTCATGCAGCAGCGCCATGCTTGCCGTTGCTCCTCTGGCAGAGGCCGACGGTGTCATCCTCTTTTCAGGCCTTGCAAGCAACCCGGATATCGCCAGTGCCGGCGATTACATATTCCGAACACAAATCAGCGATGTATTCGTAGGCCGGGATACCGGGAACACATTGTGGGCAGACGGAATTCGCACGCTCGCAACGATTACGGAGACCACGGACTATGCCGAGGGTGTTCGGCGGACCTCAGTTGAACAGTTCGAAATGCGCGGCGGCGAAGTTGTCGCTGCAGAAAGATACTTGTCGGACACGCTTGATTTCCGGGTGCATCTGACCAAGCTCTTCCAGGCCAACCCGGATGCCCTCCACGTAGCACCCCAGTCCGAGTTCTCGGCAGGCTCAATCATGAAGCAGGCCAGGGAACTGGGCTATACAGGGCCGATTTATGCGGAAACAGTCTCGATGGGGACGACCGCCTTGGAGATTGCCGGTGAGGCGGCGACGGGCGTGAAAGCCGTCACGGCCGACCTCGATCCTGCCAACGAGAAGGCGCAGCAAGTCCTTGCAGATTTCAGGGAGCGCTATGACTACGTGACCTTGCCCTGGCATCTGGGGTCTGCCTATGACGATGTCTATATTGCCGCTGAGTGCCTAAGACAGACTGGTGATGACAGTGACGCTGACGGCTTCCGTGACTGCCTGTACGAAATCACGTGGAGTGGCGCGATCGGGGACGACTATAGCTTCGACGACAACGGGGAAGTTGTGGGTCTGTCCCGGGTTGTTGTGGAGGTCCTGCCGCTCGCAGAAAGAACGGTGGACGTGAAGTACAAGGTTATTGGCCCCGCGCCACGGTCGTAGGGATTCCTGAGGCTTTACCTTATAGGCGTGCGCGTGCTATCGTTCACGGGTTGATTCAGGGGGGCAACTCGCTGACCGTCACGCTGTGTCGGTTGAGTTGTAGATAAAGGGGGAGTGGGCTACATGGACTTCCGATTTACGCCGGAAGCGCAACAGATTCAGCAAGAGGCCATCGAGTTCACCCGCAAGGAATGGGAACCCGGCAAGTGGGATACCCAGATTCTTGTTAACTGGCATCACCAGGTGGATGAGGCCGAAGAGGCCGTCAACGAATTTGAGAAGAAGCTGGTCAACAAGGGCTGGTGGACAATGCACTGGCCCAGCGAGTTTGGAGGGCAGGACGCCTCCATTGAGGTTCAGCTGGCCTATCGTGAGGCCATGTCCTATGCCGGCGCGCCCGCATCGTTAGGTGGTGGCCTTGTTGCTCCCGTCCTGATGCTCGCGGCGCCCAAGTGGATGCAGGATGAGTTCTTGCCGGGCATTGCCAGCGCGGACCTCGAGTTCTCGCAGGGCTTCTCCGAGCCTGACGCCGGTTCCGATCTTGGTTCACTCAAGACTCGCGCTGTCCGTGATGGTGATGACTATCTCATCAGTGGCCAGAAGATCTGGGGGACGTACCGCAACCCGTGGATTCACATCCTCGTGAGGACAGATCCGGACGCGCCCAAGCACCGCGGCATCACATACCTCCTCGCGCCCCTGAAGGACGCGGATGGCGAGTTCATGCCGGGCGTGCAGGTTCGCAAGATCCCTGACGCGCTTGGTCGCCATCGCTGGGACGAGCTTTTCATGGAGAACTGGCGGGTTCCCGCGCGGTACATCCTCGGTGAGGAGAACCGTGGCTGGTATACGGCGATGACGACGCTCTCCTTTGAGCGCTCCAACATTCAAGCGCCAGCAACGATGCAGCGCCAGATTGAGGAGTACATCGCGTTTGTCCGCGAGTTGAAGGCAACCCGTGGCTTCAGCCCGCTGGACGATGCGCCGTTCCGCCACCAGATGGCCAATCTCCGCATCGAAATCGAAACCCTTCGTATGATTGCCTACCGGGTCGGATGGATGCAGAGCCGTGGCGAGATTCCCCAGAAGGAGTCCTCCATGAGCAAGCTCTGGGCGGACGTTCAGTACCAGAAGACCATGAAGACCCTTGCGCGAGGCCTCCAGGAGTACGGCAACCTGTTGCCGACGCAGGAGGGCATCGACATGCCGAACGAGGGATTCCTGAACAATCGTGCGTTCATGTCCGGCACGCTCAGCGTCGCCGGCGGCACAACTGAAGTTCAGCGCCAAATCATCGCGCAGAGAGGCTTGGGACTGCCGCGATAATCCCGCGACAGATTGCAAGCCAACGGACGATCGCAGGATAAGGAGGAGAAATGGACTTCCGGTTCTCCGCGGAGGCGCAGGCCATCCGGGACGAGGCCGAGGATTTTGTCAAGAAAGAGTGGCAAAACCCGGGCTATGACCTAACCGGCGGCCTTGCTGGCTGGCACGGTAATGAGGAAGAGCGAGAGGCAGGGCATGAAGTGGCCCGGCAGTTCGCCAAGAAGCTCGTCAACCAAGGCTGGTACACCATGCACTGGCCAAGTGAGTACGGCGGCCAGGATGCCTCCATCGAAAAGCAACTCGCATATCGCGAGGTCATGTCCTACAACGATGCGCCGGCGTCCCTGGGGGGCGGCCTTGTCGCCCCCGTTCTCATGGTGCATGGGCAGGACTGGCAGAAGGATCTCTTCCTGCCACAGATCGCAAATGCGGACATCGAGTTCTCGCAGGGATTTTCTGAGCCGGATGCAGGTTCCGACCTTGCCGGGCTCAAGACACGCGCGGTCCGAGACGGCGATGACTATGTCGTCAGCGGCCAGAAGATCTGGGGAACGTACCGCAACGACTGGATTCATATCCTCGTGAGGACGGACCCGGACGCCCCGAAGCACCGCGGCATTACCTATCTGCTCGCGCGCCTAAAGGATGAAGACGGCAATTACATGCCGGGCATCCAGGTTCGCGGCATCAAGGACGGCACAAACAACCACCGCTGGGACGAATTGTTCATGGAGAACTGGCGCGTTCCGGCTAACAACATCATCGGTGAGGAGAATCGCGGCTGGTATGCCGCGATGACGACGCTCTCCTTTGAGCGATCCAACATCGGTCGCCCCGCGCAATTGCTCCGCACGCTGGAGCAGTTTATTGACTGGGGAGGCATGGTACGGGATGAGGGTGGCGACACTCCGCTTGACCGCGCCGAGATTCGCCACCGCCTTGCCGAATGGCGTGTCCGCATCGAGACATTGCGCTCTCTCTGCTACCGCGTTGGTTGGATGCAGAGCGAGGGCATGATTCCGCAGAAGGAATCCTCGATGGTCAAGTTCTTCGGTGATGAGCTCTTCCAGCACATCTACCGTGGCCTCGCGCAGATCATGGACGGCTACGGCAACCTGCTGCCGACGGACAATGAGCGTTTCTCGCTGCCAGATCAGGGCTTCTTGCCTGCTCGCGGATGGCAGTCCATCGGCACAAGCATTGGCGGCGGCACGCGCGAGATTCAGAAAAACATCATCGCGCAGAGAGGCCTAGGCCTCCCGCGCTAGACACGGAATACAGAACGCAGACAAATCCCCGCATTGGTGGGGGGACACAAGAACGAGTAAGGGAAACAGGAGGGAAAAATGGATCTGGGACTGACTGAAGACCAGGAAATGCTACGCTCGATGGCTCGAGAGTTCATTGAGCAGGAGACGCCGCGCACGTTCGTCCGCGACATGGAAGAAGATGACCGCGGCTTCACGGCGGACATGTGGCAGAAGATCGCCCAGGTTGGGTGGCTCGGCCTGATCGTCCCCGAGGAGCATGGCGGAACCGGCCAGAACCTGGTCGATCTGGGAATCCTTCTGGAAGAGGTTGGCCACGGTGTTATGCCGGGCCCGTACTTCAACACGGCGCTCGTCACCGTTGCCATTCTTGATGCCGGCTCTGATGCGCAGAAGGCCGAATACCTCCCGAGGATTGCGGCGGGCGACCTGATCGCCACAACCGCCATCCTTGAGCCGTATTCCCGCCTCGATGCCAACGGCATCAATCTCGAGGCGTCCGCGTCCGGCGACGGCTACACCCTGAACGGCACCAAGATGTTCGTTGAGAATGCTCATGCAGCCGACTACCTGCTGGTTGCCGCGCGAACGGGCGGCTCCGGTGAGGACGGCGTCACGCTGTTGCTGGTTGATGCGCAGAGTGACGGCGTGTCCGTCGACAAGCTCAAGACCATCGCCACGGACAACCAGTGTGAGGTTACGTTTAACAACGTGTCCGTTCCTGCCGCCAACGTTCTGGGCGAGGCCGGCAACGGTTGGGCCCAGTTGAAGCTGCTGCTGCAGAAGGGCGCTGCGCTGCGCTGCTGCCAGATGGTCGGCGCGCTGCAAGAGGTTCTGGATATGACCGTTGAGTACGTGAAGAACCGCGTACAGTTCGGTCGGCCGATCGGCTCCTTCCAGGCCATCCAGCACTACTGCGCGAACATGGCGACGGACGTTGACGGCTCCCGCTTCATCACCTACCAGGCGATCTGGCGGCTGGGCGAGGGCCTGCCCTCCGACCTGGAGGTTTCCTCCGCGAAGGCGTGGGTCAGCGACTCCGCGCAGCGCGTGGCGGCCACGGCGCACCAGTGCCACGGCGCTATCGGCTTCACGCAGGAGCACGACTTGCAGTTGTTCACGCGCCGCCTCAAGGCGTGGGAGGTCTCCTTCGGTGATGGCGACTACCACCGCGAGCGCGTCGCGCAGGCGATGGACATTTAGCCATCAGCTAACGGATCATCGCTCGTTCCCTTAGGAACAAAAAGGCGGGCGGCTCGGATGAGCCGCCCGCCTTGCTTTTTCAGGCTGCACGTAGCGGCGACATCGAATGCGCCGCAAGCTCATGCCGTCCGTACGCGCTCCAGCAGGTTGTGCGCGCCAACGAGGTAGCTACCGCTCCACGGTGTTGCGGGAGCGCCGTCAAAGTCGATTGCGACGGCGTCGGCGTTGGTTTCCTGGATGAACAGCAAACCCGCCGCCACATCCCACGGCTTGAGTGCCAGGTGGAAATACACGTCGATGATTCCCGCCGCGGCATAGGCGAAGCCCAGCGCGCCTGAGCCTAATAGCCGCGCGCGGTACATCGGGAGGAGCGACTGGATGATGTCAAAAGCGCGAACGTTCAGATCTTCTTCGGGCCCAATGTCGAATCCGAGATTAGCTTCCTCGATGCTCGTGGCGTAATTGGGCTTCATGAGGACGCCGTTCAGTGTGAGACCCCGTCCTGCGGCGGCGTAAAAGGTGTCTTTGCGTATCGCGTCATACGTAATACCGAGCACCGGGACACTGTTTCTCAGCAGAGCGATGGTGGTCGCGAAGTGCGGGATACCGCGAACGAAATTAGCAGTGCCGTCGATTGGGTCCACCGTCCACGTGTAGTCGGAATCCCCTTCAGATTCCCCCGTCTCCTCGCCAAGAAAACCCGCGAACGGAAACTCCCGTATGAATAGTTGGCGCAACTCCTGCTCAATGGCTACATCCACGTCAGTCACGACGTCTGCATGGCGCTTTTCCCGGGTGCCGAGATGGTCACCACGGAAGTACTGGAGATGGATCTTACCCGCGTATTGCGCCGCTTCCAGCGCGACGGATTGCGCCGTGCGCCCGGTGGCGGCAAGGGGAAGCCCGTCCGACGATGTGGTCACTGAGCCGTCTCGAGTGAACGGTCCCTAAAAGAAGCCGATGCGATCCCGCACCTCTTCCATCGTTCGGATGGCAACAGCCCGTGCCCGTTCCGTGCCCGCCGCGAGAACGTCCTCGACGAGATTGGGCTTAGTCGCGAGCTCCGCCCGCCGCTCCCGAAACGGTTCGAGATACTCGTTGATCGCGTCCGAGAGCGCGCGTTTGTCATCCACGCAGCCGATAGCCGCCGTGGTGCATTGCTCATACACAGTCTTTGTGTAGTCTTCATCGGAAAAGATCTGGTGGAGCGCGTAGACGTTGCAGATCCAGGGGCGGCCTGGGTCGGTTCGTCGGGCGCGCTGCGGATCGGTCACCATGGACATAACGCGCTGCGCGGTCTCTTCCGGTGTAGCGGCCAGCTCAATGTGATTATCCATGCTCTTGGACATCTTTTGATCGCCGTCCGTCCCCTTGATGCTCGGCGTATCGGAGAGGAGGGCGTCCGGCTCCGGAAAAACCTCACCGAACTGCCCGTTAAACCTCCGCACAATCTCACGTGAGAGTTCCACGTGGGGAACCTGGTCCACGCCTACGGGAACCTTGTTCGCCAAGTAGATGATGATATCCGCTGTCTGCAGGACGGGGTAGCCCACGAGGCCGTAATTCATGTTTTCAGCGCGGGCGCGGAACTGCTCCTTGAAGCTGGGCACGCGCTGTAATGACCCCATCGGCGTCACCATACTCAGGTACGTGTGAAGCTCCAACACCTCAGGGACGCGCGACTGGATGAAAAGGGTGCTGCGATCGGGGTCGAGTCCCGCTGCAAGCCAATCCAGAACCATCTCCCGGGTGTTCTGCTTGAGGCCCACCGTGTCCTCGACCGTTGTGAGGGCGTGGACGTCCGCCACGAAGTAGAAGCAATCGTAGTCGTCTTGCAGAGACACCCAGTTCTTCAGCGCGCCGAAGTAGTTTCCCAGATGCAAACGACCGGTCGGCCGCGCGCCGGAAAGCACGCGGCCCTTCTTGCCGCTGGGCAGATTGACAGGCAGGCTCGATGTCACTTTGGGCTCACCACTCCTCTATCTGAGTTTAGCAGGGTGGCGCATGTATTATTGGTGCGGCGTGGTCGAGTCAGGCGCTACACTATTCGTATGAGTCAGACTGGGTCCAAAGCCGGTGTTCACGTATCGTCCCACCCCATCATCCAGGACAAACTGTCGCAACTTCGTGATGCAGAGACGCCTGCACGTCGGTTCCGGGAATTAGTTAAGGAAATCACAATCTTGCTCGCTTATGAGGCGACTTCGGACCTTTTAACGGAACCCATCAGCGTCTCTACACCCCTCGCGACCGCGCCCGGGCAACAACTTCGTGGATCCATCGGCCTGGTTCCGGTGCTAAGAGCCGGTCTTGGCATGGTGGAGGGCTTGTGGGAGATGATGCCGGATGCCGTCGTCTGGCATATCGGCTTGCGTCGCGATGAGCGAACGCTCGAGCCGATGCAGTATTACGCCAACAAACCTGTCGAGCCGGACGTGCAGGCCTGCCTGCTAATGGATCCGATGCTCGCGACGGGTGGGTCTGCGTCTGCCGCCTGCGATTTACTCAAGGGATGGGGCGTGCAGCGCATACGCTACCTCGGCCTCATCGCAGCTCCGGAAGGTGTTGAGCGGCTGCAGCGTGATCATCCCGACGTGCGTATCCATATCGCCGGTCTGGATGAGAGGCTCAATGAACATGGGTTCATCGTTCCGGGTCTGGGTGATGCCGGCGACCGCCAGTTCGGCACGGCGTAGGGGAAAGCGGTGAGGATTGCCGTCTTTGGGGCAGGGGCGGTTGGCGCTTACTTCGGCGGGCGGCTAATTGAGACCGGAAAGCATGACGTTTCTTTGATCGCCCGCGGCCCGCATCTGGAGGCACTACAGACGCGGGGACTCCGAATCGAAAGCCCTGAGGGCGACGCTCAGTTGCCGCCGGACGCGTTTATGGCCACCAATAGCCCGGAGGACGTGAGGCAAGTTGATACGGTGTTCGTGACGGTCAAGACGTGGATGGTGCCGGAGGCTGCCGTCGCGATTGGACCGTTGGTAGGAGACAGGACGACAGTCATTCCACTCCAGAACGGTGTGGAGGCGCCTGATCAACTCATTGCAGGGATTTCCGACGGCCATGTCATTGGTGGGACGTGTCGCATCTTCACAGACATCGTGGAGCCGGGCGTTGTACGCCACACCGGAGTGCCACCGACCATCACCATTGGTGAACTGGACGGCAGCGCGTCCGAAACCGTGGAGCAAATTCGTGCTGCGCTCTCGGACGCCGGGATATTCGCTACGGCGCGCGCCGATATCCGCGCGGCGATGTGGGAGAAGTTGATATTCGTCGGGCCATTGGGAGGGGTGGGCGCGGTGACACGCGTGCCGATTGGCGTCTTTCGATCCGTTCCCCGTTCCCGTGAGTTGTTGGAAACGTGCATGGAGGAGATAGCAGCCGTTGCCGCCGCAGAGGGCATTGCCCTGGCGTCTGACGCCGTTGAGGGCGCTATGAAATTAGCTGATCTAGCCCCTGTGGATGGGACGGCGTCCATGCAGCGTGACATCGCGTCCGGCAGGCCGTCGGAATTGGAGGCGCAGGTTGGCGTGATTCCCCGTCTTGGGCAGCACCATCACGTTTCTACGCCCGCCCACGATGCAATCTATGCCGCGCTGCTGCCCTCTGAGTTGAAGGCTCGCGGCCAACTATAGCTGTAGCCCCGCGTTCGCGGGGAATTTAGGAGAAAGGCGTTCGCCCTTCGACAAGCTCAGGACGAACGGGAGGAGGCTATAATCCAGAGGTGAGCAAACTACACGAACGACTTGAACGCGCAGCATCCGGCCCCGTTCGCCCACTCGGATTCAGCGCAGGCTCCCGCGAACGCATCCCCGCTCTTGCAATCATCGCATTCATAGCGAAGCCGACACAGAAGTCCGTGGAGGCGGCTATTAAGGCAGGCGCAGAGTTCGTCCTGGTACCGGCCGGAGCCACACCCAAAGCCCCGCCCGGCATCGGCTCAACACCGTGGGGCGCGCGAACCGAGGCGCTAACCGAGAAGGCCCATTCGGCATTGCGTGAGGCGGGCTGTGATTTCCTGTTCGTATTGGCAGGCGACACACCGCTGCGCCTGCTGAATGACGATTCAATCGGCTATTACGGTATTGTGCCTGCCGATACGGATGAGCGCCGCCTGCGCGCTCTTGAGCGCCTGCCCTTTGAGGGAAACGTCATCGAAGCGGACGCAGGCAAGGACCTCACGGTCGGGCAAGCCGTCGAGGTTGCCGCGGCTGCCAGTCGTTTGGGCGGCCCTCTGCTGACAAGCGCGTCTGTAGACTGGGGCGCCGGAGAAATGGAGCAGCTTCGCGATTTAGGCTTTGTCGCTGTCGTTGTCGAGGTGGCAGATGCTCGCGCAGCTGCCCGAATTGCGGGCCTGCGTGAGGCCATCCTTGCGGTGCCTTCGCAATCGAGACGTCGACGGGGCCACGCGTCCGCAACCGTGCCGACAGTATCGGATGGGACAGCCGCTCCGCCACCTGATGATGGGGATGACGACGATTTCGACGAATAAGCCGGTGTTGTCGCGCCACTAGAGGCCCACAGGCCGCCGTTCGGGTCGCGCCGCCTCCCGCTCGATGATCTCCCACGTCTCCCTGACGGCGTCGTCCAAGCCACCGTCCTCGTTCACAACAACGTAGTCGAACTCATCTCGCCGTTCTATCTCATTGCGCGCCTCTTGCAACCGCCGTTCCATCGTCTCCTGGTCCATGCCTCCACGACTCCGCATCCGGCGCTGAAGCGTATTGAAATCGGGAACGGTGATGAAGAGTAGCAGCGCTTGTGGAATCAGGGCCTTGATAGAGGCCGCGCCCTGTACGTCCGTCTTGACCAAGGCTATAGGTGTTCTGTCCAACGCGGCGCGAACGGATTCACGCGGAACACCGTATCGAAAGCCGTACACGGTCGCGGATTCCAATAACTGACCGGACTCTTCCAATTCAGCGAACGCATCCGGCGTCAGGAAGTGATAGTGAACGGCGTCGACCTCGCCTGGGCGCGGCGGACGGGTGGTTGCAGTGATCGCAGGTGAAATACGGTCTGCGTGCTCGCTCAGGATGCGATCAGCAACGGCGTCCTTGCCGGATGCGGATGGGCCCGACCGGACGACGATCATGGGGAGCGTTCAGCCTCTATCAGTCCTCGTATTCGCCGTCCACGCGGTTGCCCTTACTGGAGGAGACGCGACCGGCAACGGTCTCCGGGTTGATGGGGGCGAGGACAACGTGGCCGCTGTCCGTGATGAGCACGGCTTTGGTGCGTCGCCCATTGGTCATGTCGATGACGGCGTTGCGGCTACGGGATTCCTGGATGAGTCGCCGAGTGGGCGCGGAGCCCGGTGAGACTATCGCGATGACACGGTTCATGATGACGTGATTGCCAAAGCCGATGTGTAGTACCTCAGGACCTAACACAGCCCCCCCATTCCCTTGTCGTGGGGAGGCGCGAAATCACGTTACGTCAGCGCCGAGTTGTTCAAAGAACGCCGGATATGAAACGTGAACCGCGTCAGCCCCCTGGATAACTGTTTCGCCCCGGGCCGCCATAGCCGCAATTGCCAAAGTCATTACGATGCGGTGATCCCCGTGGCTGCGAACGACCGCCCCCGCCGGTCGTTGACCGCCGTAGATTACCATTCCGTCGGGCATTTCCTCAACCCGCGCGCCCATCTTTCCGAGCTCTCCGGACGTGGTGGCGATGCGGTCGGTCTCCTTGATACGGAGTTCTGCAGCGTCTCGAAATCGGCTGACGCCGTTGGCGTGCATGGCGGCGACGGTTAGGACGGGGAGTTCGTCAATCAGGCGTGGAATAATCGCTCCGCCCACCTCAACAGGACGCAGGTCACTGGACTCAACGGTGATGTCTGCAATCGGCTCTCCGCCAATCTCCCGCTCATTGGAGATGGTCATATTCGCGCTCATGTCACGCAACACGTCGAGGATTCCGGTGCGGGTCGGATTGATGCCAACAGCGCGGATGGTTATTCGGGCGTCCGGATGAACGAGGCCCGCGACAAGCCACGGCGCTGCGGAACTGATGTCTCCGGGCACGACGACATCCGTGGCGGTCATTTCGGACTGTTCGATTTCGATAGTGTTGCCCTCGCTGCGGATACGCGCGCCCATGGCGGATACCATGCGCTCCGTATGGTCGCGGGACGGTGCAGGTTCGATAACAGTCGTTTTGCCCGACGCGGAGAGACCGGCGATGAGCAGACACGACTTGAGTTGGGCGCTCGCGACAGGCATTTCATACGTGAAGCCGGTCAGGTTCGAGCCCCGCACAGTAAGTGGCGCAAGCGCGCCATCATTGCGACCCCAGATCTGGGCTCCCATTGCACGCAACGGCTCAACGACACGCCCCATCGGTCTGCCGCGCAGGGAACTGTCGCCGTTCATGACGGCTGTCAGGGGAGCGCCTGCAAGTAGGCCAAGCATGAGTCGCATGGTGGTGCCGCTGTTGCGGGCGTTGAGGATCCGATCAGGCTCTTTGAGGCCTTGCACGCCGTTGGAACGGACATGAAGGGTGGACGAGTAGCCGTCTGCGGCACGTTCAAGCTCTGTGACACGGACTCCCAGCGCGCGGACGATGGCTAGCGAGGCGAGGGTGTCCGCGCCGCGTGGAAATCGCGTGACGGTGGCCTCGCCTTTAGCGGCGGCGTTCAGAATGAGGGAGCGATGGCCGATGGACTTATCGCCGGGCGACTCAATGTCGAGCCTCAGGGTCTTTGGCGCGGTGAGCCGGGCAGTGTCCATGATGGGTCGTTTCCTCTAACGGCGGCCGCGACGGAATCGGCCGGCAATACGGGCGAGGCGTTCTCCGCCAAACACGCCGATGGCGCTCTCGCTTGCAGTCGGCACTTCGTCGTAGAGTCGATCCTGCTCCGTCTCGCCGACACGACCCCGTAGCCACGCGTCGCGAGCGTTGTATGCCTCCTGCAGCGCCTCTTGCAAGGCGTCACCGCCCTCGTCCACAAGTTTGCGCATCTCCTGGAGCTGCTCAACGTAGGTATCGATCCAATGGAGGATGAAATCCTTGTTGGTGGCGAAGATGGAGTGGTGCATGTCAACCGAGCCGGATGCGAGCCGCGAGACATCACGAAAGCTGCCTGCCGCCATGCGCGCCATCTCGCGCCAGCTCGGGGAGGCAACAGCGGTGCGCATGAGGTTGATGGACAGCGCGATTGGCAGGTGGCTGATGGCGGCAACGAGGCTGTCATGTTCAACGGAGTCGGCGAAATACGGCTCCCCGCCGAGCGTCTTGATGAGGTTGACGGTGGTGTCGATGGACTTGGACTGGGTGCGCGGAAGGGGGATGACAGCCCACGTCGCGCCCTGGAACATGCCGGACTGCGCCCCCTCGATGCCGGGCGTCTCAACGCCGGCCATGGGGTGGCCGCCAACGAAATCGACGCTCGATGGCAGGATTTCTTCCGCCCATTGGAGCACGGTCATCTTGGTGGACGCCGTGTCCGTGACGATCGCGCCATCAGAAAGGTTGGGGCTGATGACGGTGAATACCTCGCGGACGGCGGTGACGGGCACGGCGACGATGACGATTGAAGCGTCCTCAACGGCGCCGGGGAGGGTGTAGGCGACCTCATCCACCGCGCCCCGTCTGCGCGCCAGACCGGCGGTTTCCGGGTCCTTGTCATGGCCGATGATGTCCACGCCCTTGAATGATCCGCGCATGTCCATGCCGATGGACGCGCCGATCTGCCCAAGCCCGATGATGGCTATGCGATGCCGTTCCGTTGCCATAACCGTTCCTCCCGAGAATCGCGTACAACAGGTCCTGTCCGATTAGCAGCCGCCCGACGAATTGCACGGGCGGGATGAGGATACTGCGCAGGATGCCTACATTCAGGATAAGGTCAATGCCAATTATTCCAAAGAGGACGGTGGGGGAGTACGGCATGAATCGCAGTATCTGCCGCGCGATTTCCCGCGGGGCAATACCGAACGCCACCTGCGAGCCATCAAGCGGGGCTAGCGGAATCAGGTTGAAAACGCCAAGCAAGAGGTTGTAAACGACGATGTAGGTAAGCGCAGTGCCGAGCCACGCGCCCATGGAGAGGTCCGGATTGGACAGGATGATTCCGGTTGTGGGCGTGACATCGTAGAGTCGCATAAGGATGCCAAAGAAGGCGGCGGTGATGAAGTTTGATCCCGGCCCCGCGAAACTCACGTATGCAATCGAGCGCCTTCCCCCGCGCAGCATGGAGGAGTTGACGGGCACCGGCCTGCCCCATCCGAAGCCGACGACGAGAAACACGAGCGTTCCTGCCGGATCAAGGTGCTTGAACGGGTTGAGGGTTACTCGGCCCATCTCACGCGCCGTCTGGTCTCCGAGGCGGCTGGCAACCCATGCATGTCCGAATTCGTGGACGCTGAGGGCAATCAACAGCCCTGTGCCTAACGCCGTCATGACGAACGGCGCGACGCGCAGGGCTGCGCCGGGGTCCTGTCGGATGAGGTCTATGAGAAAGAAGAGCATGGCGGCCTATCTATGAGTATATGTGGGCTGTGCTTGACACGTTCGCCGCGTCGCGTCCACACTCGCGTTGTCTGTCATGGTCGTTTGTGGCCGATGCTGACAGAAAGGCGACGGTGTGGTCGCTCAAAGGGAATCCGGGGAGGGAAGAACGATGACTGAATACGAGAACATCATCTATGAGACCAGGGATGCCGCAGAGGGCAAGGTCGCGTATATCACGCTGAACAGGCCGGAGCGCCTGAACGCGCTAAGCCGACCTTTGCTTGCCGAGCTTGAACTGGCGCTGAACGAGGGCGCGACGGACGACGACGTTCGGTGCATCGTCATCAAGGGCGCGGGACGAGGCTTCTCGGCGGGCTATGACATGAATGTGCAGACGACGGGCCGCGGCGGGCCACGCCCGGCGCTGGATTCGGTCCTGGAGGACGGTCCGGCCAACATGTATCGACGGGCCATCTGGAACAACCCGAAGCCTGTCATCGCGCAGGTGCATTCGTTCACGTTGGCGGGCGGCGGACAGTTGGCGTGCCACTGCGATATCACTATCGCGGCGGACAACGCGCTGTTCGGCTATCCGCCCGTGCGCTACGCCAGCATGATGATGCCGATGGTGTGGCCGGAGCTGGTCGGCATGAAGAAGGCCAAGCTGATGGCGTTCACCGGCTCAATGATTACGGCGGACGACGCGCTACGGCACGGTCTCGTCAGCGACGTGGTTCCGACGGAGGAGCTGGATGAGCGCGTGTGGCAGTTGGCGAACACGATTTCCAAGCTGCCGCCCGCGTCCACGAAGCTGAACAAGAAGGCCATCAATTACTACTACGACCGGCAGGGCCTGTTCGAGGCGATGGAGTTCGCTTCGATGTACACGTCCATCTCCTACGCGTCCTCGCCGGAGGACCTGCCGCGCGGCTTGCAGGATGTGAACCGCGTGACGGCGGAGAACGGGATGCGCGCGGGCTTCCAGTACATGAACGATCGGTTCATCGAGGAGGACAAGGTCGCGCAGGAGCAGATGGCGCGGCCGAATCGCGCACCGTAAGGGCGATAAGCAGAATCATTCATCGGGGCTGCCTCACTTTTTTGTGTGGCAGCCCCGATAGGATTGCGACATGACCAACAGCAATCAAGAAGCCCACCCTGGCCCCCTTGCGGGGTTGCGGGTTTTGGATCTGACTTCGTATCTGGCCCAGCATTGCGCGCGGGCGTTGGGAGATATGGGTGCAGACGTTATCAAGGTGGAGCCACGGGGTGGCGATCCCGCCCGGATGCTGCCTCCGTTCGCGGGTAATATCGAGCACCCGGAGCACAGCCTGCGGTTCATCCACGCCAATCGCTCCAAGCGCGGCATAACGCTCGACATCAGAGATGAGGCGGATAGGGAGAGCATCGCGAAGCTGGCTGCGCGGGCAGATATTCTCGTTGAGGATTTCAAGCCGGGCTACCTGGCGTCCATTGGGCTTGGCTATGAGGATTTGAAAGCGGCCAATCCGAATCTCGTGTATGTGTCCATCACGCCGTTTGGGCAGAGCGGCCCGCACGCGACGTTTGAGGGCGGTGATCTTATCGCGCAGGCGAGCGCGGGAATGATGTTTGCGAACGGTGATGACACCCGCCCGCCGGTCATGGCCCCGTTCGAGATGGTCTCTCAGTTGGCGTGCATGCACGCGGCGTATGGCGCGCTGCTGGCGATTCGGGCGCGGCGTGTCATCGGGCATGGCCAGCATGTGGATGTCTCACAGCAGGAGGCGAGCCTCTGGGCGCAGCACAGCTATATCTCGCGCTATTCATACATCAACCAGATCACGAGGCGCGAGGGGCATCATTCCGCGTTTGGCGCGGTCAACACCTATCACACGCGCGACGACGGTTATGTGAACCTGTCCATCTACATGCGGCACCACTTCGGCCGCATGGCCACGGAACTCATGGGCAACCACCCCGCCCTTTCCGACGAGATGTGGTGGGAACGCGAGGTTCGGCAAGAGAACCGCGAGGTCATCGATCAGTTCGTGCAGGAGTACATGGAGACGGTTGACCGCGATGATGTTTCGGAACGAGGGCAGGCCATCGGGATGCCGATTGTGCCCGTGCTGACACCCGGCGAGTTCGCCGACAGCGACCACGCAAAAGAGCGCGAATTCTTCATCGACATGGAGCATCCGGTCATTGGGTCGTACAAGACGGCCGGCCCGCCCCTCAAGTTCAGCAAGACGCCGTGGCAACCGAGCCGGACTGCGCCGCTTCTGGGCGAGCATACGGATGAGGTGCTGGCAGAGCTTGAGACGGTCGCCGTTCCCGCCGGCGCTTCTTCGAACGGCGCAATTGCCCCCGGCGGTGTGAAGCCGTTGGACGGCATTCGCGTTGTGGACTTCACACGGGCGTTCGCGGGGCCACTCTCGACGATGTTCCTCGGTTTCTTCGGCGCGGAGGTCATCAAGATTGAATCCGAAGACCTGGACGATAACCGTACTCCGGGTCAAACGACATTCCAGGACCTGAATCGCGCCAAGATCAGCGCGACCATCGATATGCGGACGCCGGAGGGTCAGCAGTTGATCAGGGAACTGGCTGCAAAGAGCGACGCGGTCATTGAGAACTTCAGGCCCACCGTCATGGATCGTCAGAACGTGGGTTATGAGGAACTAATCAAGGTCAAGCCAGACATCATCATGCTGGCGATGCCCGGCATGGGAAACTCCGGTCCGCTGAGCACTTATTTCTGCTATGGCCAGCAGATCATGGGCGTGTCCGGCATCACGAACCTGTGGGGTCACCCGGACGCGCCGATGGACACGCGAATCAAGATGCCGTTCCCGGACTATATCGCGGGTATCTTCGGGGCGCTCTCCGTGGCGGCGGCGCTGGAATACCGCGACCGCACGGGCGAGGGGCAGTACATCGAGCTTGCCCAGGTGGAGGGTGGAGCGCACCTGCTCACAGTCGCGTATATGGACTACATGATTAACGGCCATAACCCGCCGCCTGCGGGCAATCGTAGCGAGTTCTACGCGCCGCATGGCGTGTATCCGTGCATAGGGTTCGATGAGTGGTGTGCTATAGAGGTTCACACCGAGGAACAATGGCAGGCGCTTGTCGGGGCGATGGGTAGCCCGGGGTGGGCTAATGACGATAAGTTCGCGACGATGCAGGGTCGCATCACTAACAAGGACGAATTGGACACGAATATCGGCGAGTGGACACGGCAGTACACACCGCGTGTCGCGATGCGCATCCTGCAGCAGGCGGGAGTTCCGGCGACATACGTCGCCAATGGCGAGACGCTGTATGTCGATCCACACTTGCGGAGTCGCCCTGCGGCCATCGTCCCGGCAGAACACGCGGATGCGGGCGTGATGGAGCACCAGGGCATCGACACGAATCTGTCAGACACGCCCGGCGACGCGGGCCAGCCGTGCCCGACAAAGGGCCAACAAAACGATTACGTCTTCAACGAGGTTCTGAACCTGTCTGCAGAGCGGCGTGCTGAGCTGGAAGAGCAGGGCGTACTGCGGTAGGGGCAGGCCTTCGACTACGCTCAGGGTGAACGGGGATGTTTGGCTCACCGCCTGCGTGAGAAGGATCCGCGGAGGATGACTGCCGCCAGTGTTGCGGCGACGGCCCATGCGGTGGCAATCCAGAAGAGTTGGCGGGCCTGCTCAATATCCTCTTTCTCAATAGCGCGTCCCTCGAGGTTCGTAGCGGCCTCCCAGCCGGTAACGTCAGGCTCCGGGTCAAGATAGACGCCTAGAGCGCCCGCCATCGCCGACTCAGTCCAACCGCCCTCCAGCACGTTGCCGCGCGCGCCGGCCTCTGAGCGGCTTGTCTCCCACGCCTCCTGGCCGCGCTGTGAGGTCAACTGCGCGCCGGCGGCGAGAAAGAGCCCGGATGCCACGGACGGCGCGATAGATGCCGCGCTGTCGATTCGCTTGGCTGCCACCGCAAGAGGATCATCACCGTGTCTGCGCCATCGAGCTGCGAGCGTCTTGACCACCCGATAGGCCACGGCTCCGGGGATGCCGAAGATCGCAAAGTACAGCAGCGGCCCCACGACACCGTCGCGGAAATCGTTGCTTAGCCTGCGCAGGGCGTGAGAGCGTTGCCGTTGCAGCACCTCCGGCGAGACCTCCTGCGCGGTTCCCGTCACGGACTCGCCCATGCCCGCCTCGCGCATCAGCCGCGTAACGTCGTCTGAAATGGCCTCTTGGCCAGTCTCTTGACTGTCTTGTTCCTCAAGGTCGCGCAGGGCATTCAGGCCGCCCCGGATGGAGATTGCGCCCTTGAGCAGCGCCGTGGCGGCCTCACGGTAGACGGCGCGGTGGATGAGGCCTGCCGCGCCGAGAACCCACTTGGAACTAAGCCACGCGGCGTAGGGCAGGGCGAATGCCGCTCCCATGGCATAGACGGTGCGGGCAACGTAGGAGTTCTGCGGCGCGCGCGCCTCCAGCGCGTCTGCGGCACGTGTAGCGATGCCGACAGGATCGGCTTCTTCAGGAATATCGCCCAGCAGGACGTCCCATCCGACCGCCCAAAGAAGTGTGCCCGGCTCATGTCCACGCGGCATTGGAATCCTCCACTCCGCGGCTCGCTACGCCACCGCGTCAGGTTGCCTTCATTGTGCCATCAAACGGGTTCGTTATCGACTGGAACGCCTGCGGGCGATCATGTAGCGGAGGATGATGATGGCGAGAACGGCCATCGCGATAACGATGAAAAGCAGGATAGCGCGAGGCCCGAGAATGCGCACAGCGATGAAGGCGAAGGCCAACCCGACGGCCAGGCGCAACAGGAACAGCAGTAAGGCGGCTTTCATGAATTCACGGGCCGCAGGGCGAAAGCGGTCGCCGCTCCCGCTTCCCAAGTTGCGGAACAGTCCGGCCATACTGTTGATCGGGCCGCCGTCCCGCGCTCTCGGCGGGCGCGGCATGACGGGCTTTTCACCCTGCTCGCGCAGGATCTCCTCGATCTCGTCGCGGAGGCCATCACCCTGATGTTCCGCCTCACTGTCCTGGTTGTCCCGGGGTGTGCTCATCATGCTTCCCCTTACCCCAAACCTGCCCCCATCTGAGAGCGGGCGTTACGGCCACGCCCTCACTTTACTCCCTTCGACAAGAGAGTGGGGGTTGTTAGCCGTTGTCCGGCGCGGCCCAGCCCTCGCTTAGCATCAGGGCAGGCAACTCATTCACGCTGTCAAGGAAGTAGTCCGGCGCGGGTTCATCATCCATCGGGAAAGGGTACGACTTTCTGATGCGGATGGCGACAATACCCATGTTGCGCGCGCCGACAACGTCCGCCTCCGTACGATCACCGATATAGATACACTCGGACGCCTCAACGTCGAGTCCGTCCAGGCAGTGCTGAAAGATCTTGGGATCGGGTTTGTGCGCGCCCACCTCGCCGCCAATGGCGATGCAGCCAAAACGATGCTCCAGCCCCAGTACATCGATCTTGCCGCGCTGCAGGTCGGTCGGCCCGTTTGTGATCAGCCCGAGCTTGAATCGCGCTCCGAGCCATGACAGGGTTTCCTCCACACCGCCATACAGGCTCAGATTGTCCATCAGCACTTTGTTGTAGACACTCCGCATGAATTGCGTCGCCTCGTCGTCCAGGCCAAGCCGTTCTGCCATGCGCGACATCCGATTCAGGAATCGACCTGGCACTCCCACCGAGTCCCAGTTCAATGCCTCACTCATTACCTCCGAAAGCAGTGTCGGGTCAACGGAATCTGCCATTGCCTCGTGGACTGCTTGCAGGCGGATGGGGGTTAGGCCCTCTGAATCGCAGAGAGTATCGTCCAAGTCCAGCAGAACCGCTCTGATAGGCGCCATCTACCCAGTCTCCGTGCCGGCGGGTCGCATGAGGATGATTGCGCGCCAGTCTCCACTTTCGTCGGATATGGCGTCGATGAGCCTCAGGCCAGCCTCCATCAGCGTGTACGCAGCCATATCGAACTTCTCGGCGATGATGCCGGACCCGATGAGTATTCCCCCGGGACGTGTTGCGGCGGCAAGCGGCGCAGCTAGTTCCTCCAGGACTTCCGCAGTGAGGTTGGCGGCGACAATGTCCCAGCCACCGCGCTCTCTGACTGTCTGCGGCCAATCCTGCTGAGCAACGTCGAACGGGTCCTGGCCCGCGCGGGGCAGGGAACCTTCGCGGATATCGATAACGTCTGAGAGGTTATTGTGCGCGACGTTCTCCTGCGCCGCCTTGATGGCAACAGGGTCAATATCGATGCCCCGGACATGACTTGCGCCAAGCCGCGCGGCGATGATGGACAGAACGCCGGAACCGCAGCCGACGTCCAGCGCCGTTTCTCTCGGGTGTACGCGCTTTTCTAGTTCCCGTGCGCAGAGCTGCGTGGTGGGATGCAGGCCGGTGCCAAATGCCATGCCCGGGTCGAGGCGGATCACGATGTCATCCGGCTGAGGGTCGTAGTCGCGCCACGTCGGAACGACAACGGACCGATGGCCGACTCGGTGCGGGTGAAAGTGTTCACGCCATGCGGATTCCCAGTCCTCATCGGCTATTGTCCGTTCATGTAGCTCGCCGACGGGCGTAATCATGTCCAGGTACGACAGACCGTCTCGCAGTCCTTGCCGCGCTGCCACAATCACGCCATCCTCGCCGTTTTCCGGAAGCGGGGCGTAGGCGGCCACGCGAACGCGGCGGCTCTGAGTAAGGGACTGTGGGCCCGTACGTAATTCGTCAGGTTCAGACAATTCCTGTATCGCGACGCCACCCGCGTGGCTGTATTGGCTAAAGAGGTCCGTAACGGCCTCTGCCGTCTCTCCGGTGACAACGACGCTGAACTCTATCCATTTCATGGAGTCGGCGTGGCATTCGGATCCGGTGTTGGCGTTGGTGTGCTGACAAAGATGTCCTGTTCTGTGATGAGGCGCGCCATGTGCTCGCCCCATGCGCGGTCCAGGAGATAGACGCGATCAATGCCGTCAATACGCGCGTAGTTCGTGATGCGGTCGGGTGTCAGATCGCCGACGTAGACCGTGTACGCCTGTCCGTCTTCCATGTAGAAACGCAGGGTAATCTGTGGCGAATCAAGTCCATATAGCTCGAGGGCCGCTTGATCGGGATTCTCCATGATGAGTCGCGGGGAGCGCGCGCCTCCCGCAAGGAAGGGCGTTCCCGCAAACTCCTCACTGACCGGCGGGCCGTCCAAATCACCGTAATGCCAGACCCGCTCGCTGTCCCGGATGAACGTGGCGGCCGTGCCGAAATACGTTACATCCAGGCGATTGATTATCAGGTCGTCAACCAGATAGAACCACTCCTGTGAGGTAGGGCTATCGTCCTCCTCCTCCGGTTCGGTAAGCGGTGGTCCAAACCACAGATAGCCGCCCATGAGGACTGCGATTACCACGAGAATGAGTGTGATTCGGAAGTTCATGGAACGCGCCGTTCCCAGGCGGCACTGTCTAGGAGGGCGTGACTCAGCGCCGCCGCCACCACGTCCACCCCGCGACCAGAATCATGAAGGCCGGAAAGACGCCAACGGACGAGTAGAGAATCCAGTTCGCCTGGCGTTGTGTGAGTGTGAGAATGCGCGGCACGTTCAACCGCGCCCGCACACCGATAAGTCCTTCCTGTTCCGTGAGCCAGTTGACTGAATTCATCATCAAGTCCAGGTTGCCGACGGAGTTGATGAACTGATTTGTCGCGAATGCGGAGTTACCGATGGCGACGATGCGTCCCGCGGTGTCCTCCGGAAAGCGGGGGTCGGAGGGGAATTCGACGGCTGAGGCAATAGACAGGGGCCCACGGGTGTCCTGATCCGCATCGAATCGCGGTTCCACCAAGCTGCTTTCGTCGCGCTCAAGCCAACTACGGTCCGTCGTGAATGCCAGAGGGTAGACGGTTAAGGCAGAACCTTCCATGACCTCTGGCGGCAGCGGCGCGACGCGAGTGACAAGTGGGAAGAACGTTACAAGGGAGCGGTCAATCATTGGGGCGGTTATGGGGTGATCAGGCAGGTAGGCGTCGGGACGGATTGTCGGCGTGGTGATGTCGGGTTGCGCGTAGCTGGCCGGATCGACGATTGTGCCGCCACCGGCGGCGATTCCTGCCAGGAAGAGCAGTTCCAGCCACGAATCGGGCGTATCTTCTGACAAGAGGAATAGAACGTTGCCGCCGCGTGCCAGGTAGTTCCCGAGCAGATCACGGTCGATCCGCCCCTCTTCCTCGACAAGATCGCGATCAGGGCCCGCAACGATGACTACGGAGCACTCCTCCGGCACTTGCCCTGCGGACGCAAAGCCGAAGTCACGCACCACGTACAGTTCGCGTTCCATCGCTTCCTTGGCGCGGCTCATTCCAATGTCGGTCGTGCTCAGGATGCTATGCTCGCCGTGTCCCGTCAGGAAGCAGACGGTTCGGAGTTGTGTGCCGGTCGCGAGGAGGAGGTTCGACGTGAATTCCTGCTCGGAGATCTGGCGTGTCTGCGTCACACGATCACGCGAGGCAAAGACAACCACACCGTTCTGATCGATGTTGAACCTGCTGGCCTTGGCAGGATCCGTCTCCGGATCGACGATTTCATACGTGAAGTTGCCGCTCAGCAGATCGTATTCACGGAGCAGTTGTTCCGTTGCCGCGGCGGCCTCGTCGCCCGGAGTGAAGAAACCGAAAGCCTCCACCGGCTGGTCAAGGTTTCTAAGCACCTCCTGGGTCTGGGTTGCGAGAGTGAATCCGCGGTTAGCGGTCAAATCGACGCGGGCATTCGCTGCGACGCTGACGATGTTGACAAGCGCCAGGACCACGGTGAAGGCGAGAATCATCACCAATGTGTTGACGCCGTACCGCCCCTGCCGCGTCGACATGATGCGGACGACCTGTTCGCGGCTGAGAAATGCGCCGACAAGCAGCGCAATCACTCCAACGCCCAATAGAACAAGCGCCCATGCTCTGAGTTCAGCGACGATGGCGTACAGGAGCGCGCCGCCGATGATGGCGACAGTGCCGACGACGAGCAGGGCTATGCCGATGTCCTCGGATACTCGCTCCCCGCGCAGGGATAGACGCTCACGCATTGACGGGTTACCGCCAGCGGCGGGTCTCTACGGCCCGCACAGTCAGGAAGAGGAAGAACACAACCAGAGAGAGGAAATAGATGATGTCTCTTGTGTCGAATACGCCGAAAGCCATGTCCCGGACATGCTCATTCATTGCGAGGAACGTCACGACATCCGTCCATGCATGATCGGGGTCGCCCAACGCCGCAGTCGCGTTAAATAACCAGAGCACGAGCAGGATCGCGAGGGAGAAGATTGCGGCGACAATCTGATTGGCTGTGAGCGCAGAGCCCAACATCCCCACGGCGATAGCCACGGCGCCCACGAGGAACAGGACAAAGTACCCCGTGATGAGAGGAATGACGTCCGGACTGCCGAAGAAGAAAAGCAACAGCGGGAAATAGAGAGTGAGTGAATACATGCCCGTGAGGATGGTCAGCGCTGCGAGATATTTCCCAAAAACGATCTCGATATCCCTGACAGGGGCGGTCAATAGAAGCTCAATTGTGCCTAGCTTCTGCTCTTCTGCCAGCAGTCGCATGGTGAGCGCGGGCGCGATGAGGATTGTAAGGAAGAACGCGCCAATGGGACCGATGGGGCCGAAAAGGAATCCCCGGATCGTCGCCTCCGGATAGCGTCCGGTGACGCTCAGGGCAAATGAGAGACCGGTGAGGCCGAGGAAGATGGCGGCAATGACCCAGGCATTGGGCGAATTCACATAGGAGCGCAGTTCGCGCAGCCAGATGGTGCGGATTGCTCGCACGTTCACGCGGCTGTCTCCTCGTCCTCGGTGGTAAGCCGCAGGAAAATCTCCTCAAGTGAAAGCCCCATGGCGCGGAGCTCCACAAGGCCCCATCCGCGGTCCGCAACAGCACGGGCAAGCTCGACGCGTATGTCGCGGCTCGGCGCGCATTCCACGACGAACTGTTGTCGCCCGCCAGCGTCAGAGAGCGTGACTTCCGTAACTCCGTCTACGCCGGAGAGAGCCTGTTGGATCTGCTCGCGCGGGCCGCGCACGTCCATCACGACACGGGAGACGCCTCCAAGTCGGGCGGACAGCCGCTCTGCCGTGTCCATGACCACAATCCGTCCTTCATGGATGATCAGCACGCGGTCACAGACCATGCTGACCTCGGGCAGGATGTGGGTGGAGAGGATGACGGTATGGTCCCCACCGAGCCCTCTGATAATCTGCCGTGTCTCGACGACCTGCCGTGGATCAATTCCGATAGTCGGCTCGTCAAGCACGAGCACAGGCGGCTCATGCAGGATGGCCTGCGCGATACCGACACGCTGGCGATACCCCTTTGAGAGCTTGCTGACCAGTGAATCCGTGTATTCCTCCAAGCGGCAGAGTCCGAATACATCTTCCACACGGGCGCGGATGCGGGGCTTGCTCATGCCGCGCAGCTCTCCCATGTAGTGGAGGTATTCCCGCACGGTCATGTCCGTGTAAAGCGGCACGGTTTCAGGCAGGTAGCCGATGGCTGCACGGGCGTCCAACGGTTCCTCCTGCACATCATGGCCCGCTACAACTGCCGTGCCGGCGGTGGGCGGCGTGAATCCCGTGATGATGCGCATAGTAGTCGTCTTCCCTGCGCCATTCGGGCCGAGAAATCCGATAACCTCGCCCGGTTCGGCGGCAAAGGAAACGTCCTCAATTGCCGGAAAATCGCCGTAGAACTTTGTAAGGCCACGAGCCTCAATCATGCACCGCGCCCCCGTAGGTCGGAGAAGTATGAATATCTAGTGTAACGCACGCAGGCGAGTTGGGGTTAGGGCAAACCGGGCGGCTGCTAGCTCTTGGCTGCGTCTGCAGCTTGCGCCGTCTCTACCTCATGGACGATGCGGCGCGTGTGGTTGATGACGTCTGGTGAGACGCTCACGGATGTGATACCCCACTCAACCAGCTTGGCCGTCAGATCCGGGAAGAAGCTGGGCGCCTGACCGCAGATGCCGCACGTGATGCCAAGCCGAGCAGCCGTCGTGACGATGGTCTCCAGCGCGCGCATGACGGCCTCGTTCCGCTCATCGAAATCATCGGCCAGGATGGCGCTGTCCCGATCCACCCCGAGAACGAGTTGCGTCAGATCGTTGGAACCGATGGACACGCCATCAATGCCGACCTTGATGAACTCCTCCAAGAGGAACACGTTTGAGGGAACCTCCGCCATCATCCACAGCTTGAAGCCGTTGTCACCTCGCCGCAGGCCGTACTGCTCCAACAGCGATTTGGTGTGGACAAGCTCGTCCACAGTGCGGACGAACGGAATCATGACGTGCAGGTTGGGGTGCTTGGCCCGCACCCGGCGCACGGCCTCTATCTCAAGCGCGAAGATATCGGGCTCCTTGACGTAGCGTCCCGCGCCGCGGTACCCGATCATTGGGTTCTCTTCTTCAGGCTCGTAGCGATCGCCGCCCCGGAGATTCCGGTATTCATTCGTCTTGAAGTCGGTTGTGCGATAAATGACCGGGCGGGGATCAAAGGCGGCGGCGAATTTCATTAGGCCGTCAACCACCTTTTGCGTGTATTCCTCGCCACGCCCCTCTTCGATCATCAGACGGGGGTGTTCGCCGATACGCGCCACGATGAACTCCGCCCGGAGCAGCCCGACGCCGTCCACGTTTCGCGCGGCGATGACGTCAGCCAGATCCGGCTCCGCTAGGTTGACGTACACATTGGTCTTTGTTCGCAGATTCGCAGCGGCGTCATCCTCGCTTATATCTTCGCCTGCGCCCGGCACCGCGCCCGCATAGACACGGCCGGTGGAACCGTCGACCGTGACGATCTGGCCGTCCGTCAGAGTGGTCGTTGCCTCTCCTGTGCCAACGGTGCATGGGATGCTCAGTTCGCGGGAGATGATGGCCGCGTGGGCGGTGCGACCGCCGTGATCCGTGATGATGGCTGTGGCGCGCTTCATGGCGGGAACGTAGTCCGGCGTGGTCATCTCCGTAACGAGGACATCGCCCTCCTTGACCCGCTCAAGCTGATCAAGAGAGGTCTCATCGATCTTGGGGAGCACCACGACCGTGCCGGTGGCGCTGCCCGGGCTAGCCGGTGTGCCCTGCAGGAGCAGGGGATAGGCCGATTCGTCCACCTCAAGTCCTTCAGACTCGCCGACGCTGCCAAGTGTGGTAATTGGGCGCGTCTGCGTGATGTAGAAGGAGTTGCCCTCAATGGCCCACTCGATGTCTTGCGGGTGGTTGTATGCCTCCTCAAGGTTGAGTCCATGCTGCGCGATCTCCGCGATCAGACTGTCCGTGAGCTTGTACGTGCGCGACATCTCAACGGGGACATCAACTTCGTGGTTCAGATCGTCGGCTCCAACGGCATCCGGATTGCGTGTGAGCATCCTGCTCTGCGGGACGAGGCGCTTTTCCAGGATTTCCATGCCGTCTTTCTGGATTAAATAAGAATCCGGCGTCACTGCGCCGGATACTACAGACTCGCCGAGGCCGTAAACGGCCTCAATAAGGACCTTCGAGCGGTCGCTGCGGTTCGGCTCCGCAGTGAACATGACGCCGGAGATTTCCGACTGCACCATGCGCTGCACAGGCACGGCGATGCCGACACTGAGTTGGTTGAAGTTTTGCTCCGCCCGATAGAAGATGGCCCGCGCTTCAAACAGGCTCGCCCAGCAGCCCTTGACGGTCTCCAGAACCTGGTCGATGCCCTCTACGTTGAGATACGTGCGCTGCTGTCCCGCGAACGAGGCGTCCGGCAGGTCTTCCGCCGTAGCTGAGGAACGAACGGCAACAGGCCCTTCGCCGAGTTCCTGGTAGGCATCCGCGATTTCAGCGGCGAGATCGGTGGGCATGGGGGCGGAGAGAATCGCCTGCTGAGCCTGCGTGGCGACCTCTACAAGGTTGGAGGAGTGATAGACGTCAACGCCGCCGAGAATCTCGCTCAGCCGGGCGTCGAGGCCGTTGTCTGTGAGGAATTTCTGATAAGAGACGACGCTGACGACAAACCCGGGCGGCACCGGCGCGCCTCTGCGCGTCATTTCGCCAAGATTGGCTCCCTTGCCGCCGGCAAGTGGCAGATCGCCGGAGCCGACTTCTGAGAACCACAGCAGGGATGCCTGCCGCTTTTGTATATCCGTGAGTTCGCGCTTCGGCATTTGCCGAATGTCAACGACCCCTTCTGACATGCCTGTACCCCCTCAGGACTCTTCCGCGCCCGCCCCACCCGGGGACGCCGAACGGCCCCTTTGCGGGCCGCGTCATGCCGCTGGAATTATACCATCCGAGAGCCGTGCCGCGTGGGGATGGGGAGGAAAGATGGAACAGAAATGAGGCTACGGACGCCACATTCGTTAGGCTGGGGCAAAGCGATAAGAGTATGGAGCTGAGGGGAGTCGAACCCCTGACCTCTTCAATGCCATTGAAGCGCTCTCCCAACTGAGCTACAGCCCCACCGCGGCAACCTGGGAATCGGACACTTTCGTCGCCGCCAAACGGACCGCGTGGCGTGCCGATGCGATTGCGTCTTTCAATTGTACAGTAGCGAACCGGCTTCGCTGTTGCGCAGGGAGTCCCACCTAATAGCGCGAAACACTACAATAGATAGACGGTACTCAACTGCAATCGACAGACATGATGACGCCGCAGTGAGGCGCGAACGGAGACGGAGATCAACACGACGGATAACAGAGAGGCGCGGCTTGCGCGACTACGAGAATTACTGACCGAACGCGTCCTCGTGGTGGATGGCGCGATGGGCACGCGTATCCAGGCCCTCGGCCTCACTGCGGAAGACTACGGCGGCCCTGAGCTTGAGGGCTGTCTGGAGAATCTCAATCTGACACGGCCCGACGATATCACCGGCATCCATCGCTCCTTTCTTGAGGCAGGCGCGGACATCATTGAAACGAATACGTTTGGTTCAACGCCGCTCGTTTTGGGCGAGTATGGGATTGCGGACAAGGCAGAGGAGATTAGCCGCATTGGCGGGGAGATCGCACGAGCCGCGGCAGATGACGCCTCCACCGAAAACCATCCCCGTTTCGTTGCGGGTTCCATGGGGCCGACAACGCGTTCTATCTCTGTCACTGCGAACGTCACGTTTGATGAACTCGTCGAGCACTATCGTGTTCAGGCGCGGGGGCTGATCACCGGCGGCGTCGATGTGCTGCTGGTCGAGACCTCGCAGGACGCTTTGAACATCAAGGCCGCGCTGGAAGGAATCGATCGCGCCAATGAAGATCTCGGTCTGAGCGTTCCCTCTGCCGTGCAATGCACCATCGAGACGATGGGGACGCTTCTCGCGGGGCAGGACATCGAGGCGTTCTACACGTCGTTCGCGCACCGGGACCTGTTGTGGATCGGGATGAACTGCGCGACAGGCCCGGAGTTCATGCGCGACTACGTCCGCACTCTTTCACAGATATCGCGCTTTCCTGTTGCGGTGATACCGAACGCCGGCCTGCCTGATGAGGACGGCAACTATCACGAGACGCCCGAGGGTGTGGCCGCCGCGCTTGGCTCCTTCATTGACGCCGGTTGGGTCAACATCATCGGCGGATGCTGCGGGACCGTGCCGGAACACACTGAGCGCATGTGCGCCGTGACGGCCAATCGTCCTGCCCGCGTGCCTGTTGAATTGGGAACGACGGTGGTGTCCGGCCTCGAGACATTGACCATCGATGAGGACACGAAGCCTGTTCTCATCGGCGAGCGGACAAACGTACTTGGCAGCCGCCGATTCAAGCGCCTTATAGGTGAGGGCAATATTGAGGAGGCGTCCGAGATTGGGCGCGACCAGATTCGCAACGGCGCGCACGCTCTGGACGTTTGCCTGCAGGATCCGGACCGCGACGAAATCACGGACATGAATGTGTTCCTGGAGCGACTTGTGCGCAAGACGCGCGCGCCTCTCGTGATTGATTCAACCGATGTCAACGTCATCGAGGAAGCTCTCAAGCGCACGCAGGGCAAATCCATCATTAACTCCATCAACCTGGAGGACGGCGAAGAGCGTTTTGCCGCTGTCGCGCCGCTTGCCCGCCGCTATGGCGCGGCTGTCATCGTTGGCTGCATCGACGATGATCGAAATCAGGCGCAGGCCATCACACGGGAGCGCAAGCTTGAGATTGCCCAGCGCTCGTACCAACTGCTGACAGAGAAGTATGGTCTGCGCGGCGAGGACATCATCTTTGACGCGCTTACATTCCCTGTCGGCACCGGAGACGAGAACTACATCGGCTCTGCGGTTGAGACCATCGAGGGCATCCGCCTGATTAAGGAGGCTCTCCCGCTTGCCAAGACGACGCTCGGGATCTCTAATGTGTCGTTCGGACTGCCGCAGGCGGGGCGTGAGGCGCTGAATGCGGTCATGCTGTATCACTGCGTGCAGGCCGGTCTCGACAGCGCCATCGTGAACACGGGCGGCCTTGTGCGCTATGCGGCCCTTTCGGAAGAGGAACGGGCGTTGTGTGACGACCTCATCTTCTGGCGGGGTGACGACCCCATCGCTGCCTTCGCCGCGCATTTCCGTGAGCGACGCGCATCCTCTGAGCAGGGCGTAGACCGCATGGAAGGGCTGTCCCTGGACGAGCGGATCGCGCTGCGGGTCGTTGAGGGGACGCGCGAGGGCATGACGCCGGATCTTGATACGGCCCTTGAGGAGCGCCCTCCCCTTGAGATCATCAACGGCCCGCTGATGGCCGGCATGGACGAGGTTGGGCGGCTCTTTGCAGCGAATGAACTCATCGTCGCGGAGGTGCTGGAATCGGCAGAGGTGATGAAGGCTGCCGTCGCGCATCTTGAGCCGCACATGGAAACGACCGAAACGAGTTCGCGCGGCAAGGTGTTGCTGGCCACCGTCAAGGGTGATGTGCATGACATCGGCAAGAACTTGGTCGATATCATCCTGTCCAACAACGGCTATCGCGTGATTAACCGTGGTATCAAGGTGCCGCCGGGTGAGTTGATTGAGGCCTATCACGAACATAGGCCGGACATGATCGGCCTCTCCGGCTTGCTGGTGAAATCTGCCCAGATGATGGTCGAAACCGTTCGCGATTTCACTGAGGCGGGCGTTGACGTGCCGATTCTTGTTGGCGGCGCGGCGTTGAGCAATCGTTTCACGCGGCTTCGTATCGCTCCTGAATACGAGGGACTTGTCGCATACGCGCAGGACGCCATGACGGGTCTCGACCTCGCCAACCGCATTCGGTTGCCTGCGGAGAAGGAGCGGTTGCAGACGGAGCTTGCTGCTGAGACGGATACTATTCGTGATCAAGACGCGGCTCGATCAGCCGCGCCATCTGCTGATGGTCGCGCGCCCGCGGTCATCACGCCCGTGGATGCGCCGCCGCGCCCGCCGGACCTGATTGAACATGTCCTGCCGGATCACGATCTCGACGAGGTCTTCTCGTACATCAACCCGACCATGCTCTATGTCCGGCACCTTGGGTATCGTGGCCGATTCCTCGAGGACCTTGAAAATGGCAACGAGCGAGCGGTCGAGTTGCATGAACGCGTTCTCCGCGTTCAGCGTGAGATGACGTCGCGGTCTGATATCCGCGCCTCGGCTGTCTTTCGATTCTTCCGCGCTGTGCGTGACGGTGAGGATGTCCTAATCCTTTCACCGAATGGAGATTACACGTTGGAACGGCTGCAATTTGGCAGACAGGGCTCGGGAGAGGGATTGAGTCTCGCGGACTACGTGCGTTCGGACGGAGCGCCGGACTACCTTGGCGCGTTTGTCACGACAGTGGGGCCGGGCGTGCGCGCTTTGGCCGACGAGTGGAAGAACAAGGGCGAGTACCTCGACTCCCACATCCTACAAGTGCTGGCGCTGGAGGGCGCAGAGGGATTTGCGGAGCTGCTGCACCAGCGAATGCGCGCGATGTGGGGATTCGCCGATTCAAGTGACATCACAAAACCGGACCTCTTCCGCGCGGCCTACCATGGCAAGCGGTACTCATTTGGGTATCCGGCGTGTCCGAGGCTGGAGGACCAGGAAATCCTGTGGCGTCTGCTCAATCCGGCGGAGACAATCGGCGTCAACCTGACCGAGGAAATGATGATGGAGCCTGAAGGCTCGGTCAGCGCGCTCGTTTTCCATCATCCGCAGGCCAAGTATTTCAACCTCTCAAATGAGGACACTGAGAGGCTGGAACAGCGGATCAATCAAGCGGCAGCGCCTGCCTAGCACCTCTATAATTACTGCACAGCCCTGAAGAGAACGGTGTAATCACATGACTCTTTCTGACTCGGTGCGAGCCGCATTGGAAGACGCCGCGCAGACCATTGTTGAGGCGACGTATGTCACTGCACTTGCCGGCGCGGGCATGTCCGCTGAGAGCGGGATACCCACGTTTCGTGGCCCCGGCGGCCTCTGGAAAAAGTACGGCGAGCCGGACAACCTCGGGTATCAGCGGTTCCTCCGTGACCCGCAGCAGTGGTGGGAGGAGCGGCTGAACGATAGCGGCATGCCGGAAATGCGTGAGGCACTGGAGAAGGCGGAGCCAAATCCCGGCCATCACGCGCTGGTTGATCTCGAGCGCATGGGCGCTTTGCGCCACCTTGTCACGCAGAACGTCGACAATCTTCACCGCGCCGCCGGAAATGAGAGCCTCTCCGAGATTCACGGCAACCACACGCTGATCCGTTGCATCGAGTGCGTCCAGCGCTATACACGGGATGAGATTCCGCTCGATCAGCTGCCGCCCCGGTGCCCGAACTGCGAGGGTTTTCTCAAGACGGACACGGTCATGTTCGGAGAACCGATTCCGCCGGACGTTCTCCGGCGCTGCCAGGAGGAGGCCGCTCTCAGCGACTGCGTCCTGATCCTGGGCACGTCGGCAATCGTCTATCCTGCTGCCGCTCTGCCGGAGGTGGCGCGCCGCTTGAACGGCGCGACACTGATTGAGATCAACCCAAATGAGACGGCACTCACAGAGGTGTGCGATATCGTCGTTCGCGCTCCAACCGGAGAGGCCCTGCCGGAGTTGGTGGAGGCCGTGTGGCGAGCACAGGGACAGGGTGAGGTCTCCGGCGGCATCCTGGAGGCGACGTAGATTGGCTGAGGCCCTCTTTCGTCCCTTTCGCGGCTGGCGCTACGATACGACCCGCGCAGGAGGCCTGGGCACGCTTGCCGCGCCTCCATACGACGTCATCGCGCCATCCGATGTAAACCGTCTGCTCGAGTCCAGCCCTCATAACGTTATCCGGCTTGAGTTGCCGTCCGCCGTCGATGCAAGCGATCCGTACGGCTCAGCGAGTAAAACGTGGAACGAGTGGACGTCAAACGGTTTCCTGCAACGCGATGAAACTGCGCATTTCTACCTTGTTCGCCACACGTTCACACTCGGCGGTGTGAGAACAAGCCGTTTCGAAATCTTCGGCGCGGTCCGATTGGCGCAGTGGGAGCAGGGCGCCGTCCTGCCGCACGAGCACACGCATGAGGCTGCCAAACGGGACCGCCTTATGTTAATGAATGCGCTCCACGCAAACATCAGTCCAATCATGGCGTTGTATGAAGACGATGACGGCGCGATTCGAATGCTGCTTCGGGCCATATCGTCGCGCCCCCCTGACTCGTCGTTCACGGACCTTGCAGGAGACGACTATGACGTGTGGCACGTGTCCGATTCGGGAGAGGTCGGGGCGATCAGGCTGGGAGTATCCGGTCCCTTGTTCGTCGCGGACGGACATCACCGCTATGAGACGGCGCTAACCTACCTTGGCCAGCAGTCCGGTGATGCAGACGACGGAGAACACGCTCCCGGATATATCCTGGCCGCGCTGACGTCCATCGAAGATCCGGGCTTGGTCAGTTTGCCCTATCATCGTCTGATTCGAGGACTGCCGGATGATGCTCGAGCGCGGCTGATGCGGCAGGTGGAGACGTATTTCAAAGCGGAAGAGATTAGTATCGACGGTCTATCCGACACAGAGGCAGCCGAGAGATTCACCTCGGCAATGAAAGCGCAAAATGCGCCGGTGATGGCCCTGATCGAGCCACCCGGCGATGTGCTCAAGCTGCTCAGGCCGCTGGAGACGGGCATCTTCGAAGGGCTGCTGACGGGAGAGTCAGAGGCATGGAGTCGGCTTGCGCCATGCGTTTTCCTGGATGTCCTGCTCACACACGGAGTGGGCGCAGACCAGCACGAGGCTGAGACCCGCGGCTGGTTGTCCTATCCACGCGATGCTGCAGAGGCGATAGAGGCCGTTCGCGCAGGCGGCTGTGACGCAGGCTTTCTCCTGCAGGCTGTGAGCATGACGGATATGACGGAAGCTGCGGAGGCAGGCGAGCGCCTGCCTCCCAAGTCGACGTACTTCTTCCCGAAGGTTGCTACGGGAATTGTCCTTAACTCACTAGCAGGACGACTCGAAGACTAGTACACTGTCTGGACTTTGGGGCAGCCCGTTCGGCCAAACAGGGCCCCGCATAGTCCACTCTCAGATTGGAGATTCACATGACCACTGACAGCGCATCCACAGACAACAGCGTGTATATCAGCGCCGAGGGGCTGGAGCGGATGAAGGAGGAGCTTGAGGAGCTCCGCAACATCCGCAGGCCTGAGGTTGCGGAGATGATTCAACGCGCCAAGGAGCTTGGCGATATTACGGACAGCGCCCAGTACGACGCCGCGAAAAACGAACAGGCCTTTCTTGAGGGCCGAATCCGCCAACTCGAGGATAACGTGCGGCGCGCCGTCATTATCGAGGATCAGGGTGATCAAACCGACGGGCAGGTTCGTGTCGGCTCAACCGTCGTTGTTGTCGATTCAGAAGGCCAGGAGGAGCGCTGGACCATTGTTGGCCGGGCGGAGGCGGATGCCGCGCGCGGCCGAATCTCCAACGAGTCGCCCGTTGGAAGCGCCTTAATCGGCAAGAAAAAGGGCGACACGTTCGAGATTGATATTCCCGCCGGCAAGCTCGGTTTCACGGTCTCCGCCGTAGAATAAGCGCCCGTAGAACACACTTACCCGGACTCTCTCCCCACGGGAGAGGTGAATACGCGTTAGCCCTGGGTTTAGACCTGCCCTGACAGTTGCAGCTGCTTGCCCTCGGTCTTGATGGCGGGGGCGACAATCATTTCTGCCTGCTGCAGATCGCGGATCGTTTCCGCGCCGCACATGCCCATCGCCGTGTGGATAGCACCAACAAGATTCTCCGTGCCGTCCGTGCGGTCAGTGGGCCCGAATAGCAGGCGCTCAAGCGTGGCTCGAATGCCAACCTTCACACGAGTGCCGCGCGGCAGGGCGGGATGGGGCGTCGCCATCCCCCAGTGATAGCCCTTGCCGGGGGCTTCCTCCGCGCCCGCGAAGATCGATCCGAGCATGACGGCGTCCGCGCCCGAGACGAGCGCCTTGCACAGGTCGCCTCCGGAGCGAATGCCGCCGTCCGTGACGATGGGAACGTATCGGCCGGTGCGCCGGTGATATTCATTACGCGCGGCAGCCGTCTCAATGGTCGCGGTGACCTGCGGCACGCCAATACCGAGCACCTCACGGCTTGTGCATGCTGCGCCGGGGCCGACACCGACCAGGATGCCCGCCACACCTGTCTGCAGCAGTTCCATCGTCTGGTGATAGCCAACCACGTTGCCGACGATGACGGGAATCGGAATGCGCCCCACGAGGTCTTCGAAATGCAGTCCGACCGGGCTCGATGAGATGTGTCGCGCAGTTGTCACTGTTGACTGGCAGACGTAGTAATCCGCGCCTGCCTCGACAACTGCGCCGATGAGCCGCTTGGTGTTGGCCGGGGTGGCGGAGACGGCAACGGTCGCGCCGAGCGCTTTCATCTTCTCAATGGTCGTGCCGACATATTCTTCTTTGAGCGGGGCGGAATAGATGCGTTGAAGAGTGGCAGTGACGGAATCCGAAGGGGCTTCAACCACCTCTTGCAGGACCTCCTCCGGGTTGGGGTAGCGCCCGTGGACGCCCTCAAGGTTGAGGACAGCCAGCCCGCCATAGCGTGTGTAGGTGGCGGCAAAGTTGGGGTCAACGACGCCGTCCATCGCCGCAGCGAGTATCGGAAGGTCGAAGATGCGATCTCCCATTGCGAACCTGATATCCGTCTGCTCCGGATTCAGGGTGACCTGGCCGGGTACGATGGCCACCTCTTCAAAGCCGTAGGCGCGCCGCAGCGGTTTGAATTCCGGCACATCGCCTTCGATGCCCAGATCCAATCCCCGCTCGGCGATTTCCGTTGCGACCATCTCGACCTACCCCCTTAAACGAAACAGCGCCGCATCGCGGCGCCATTTAGCCCTGCTTTGTGCGCTACATAAAGCAAAGGGGCACGCGAAATCGTGCCCCTAACGTAAACCCCTGTGGATCGCACAGCGTCCATGAACCATTGTTGTCCCCGCGGCGCTCAGCGTCAAGCACTTTTTGGGGGCACTTTGGGGAATTTATCCGCCAAATCCCCCTGATGCGACGAAGCCCGGATATTCACCGCCGACGCGGTCTTTGATGGAGCCGCGGAGCAGCGCCAGCTGCTCCGGCGTCGGGCCGGTTGTCACCGGCACCTCGTTGGGGATAAGGATTTCGAACCCGGTGTTTTCCTTTACCTCATCGACGGTGACGCCGGGATGAACGGACTCGAGCAGGAATCTCTTTTGATCCTTCTCATACATCATCACGCAGATGTTGGTGATGAGCATGTGAGGGCCGCCCGGGCGCTCCACACGCTCTCCACTAGAACCGGCGGACGTGATGAAATCAACGTTCTCCACAAAGACGCGCGGCGTGTGCTCCAAACGGAACAGGATGATGCGGTTCGTCATGAAGTACAGCATCCCCGAACCGGCCGCGCCAGGGAGGCGCACGTCCGGTCTGTCATGGTCGCCAATTGTCGTGAGGTTGATGTTGCCGTGGCCGTCGATCTGCGCGCCGCCGAGAAAGAAGATGTCCAACCTGCCACGTTGAGCGAGGTCGAAAACCTCTTTTCCGCTGATGAGGTTGAGTTCAGGATTAGACGCGCCAATGGGGACATAAATCATGTCCGGCGCGTGCGTTTCCTGCGCTAACAGAACACCCGCCATCGGCACGGGCGATGCCGCGCCGGAACTAACATATGTGTCGTCCTGGACCTCCCGCGAAATGCGGGTGGCCATCAACTCGCCGATGGTGTAGTCGTCCGACTGGAACGGCATCGGGTCGGTCGTCGCTGAGGGTGCCTAGGCGGGAACGGCGACGCGCGTCACCATCTCGCGGTATTCGTCCTCCGTGTGCCCGCGCACGAACTCGTCGAGGTACGCATTGAACCCGTCCGCAGTCTTTGAGGCCTCCATGTACCGCGAGAAGTGGTCATTGTCCGCCTCGTAGTACGGCTTCATGCCGCCGGGGTGCGAGCCGGCGGGAGTATGGATAACGAGGCTGACGAACGGCCACGGGATAAGGTGGCCGCCGCGCGAGTCTTCGGAGAGGTCATAGTCGACGATCTCCTCAACCGTGACGAGCACCTTGTCGCTTGCCTGCGCCACCATGCGGTCCTCGTAGCCGGGGGCAAGAACGTTGCCGTTCTGGTCCGCCTTGAAGGCGTGAATCATGGCGATGTCCGGGCGAATGGCCGGTACGAGCAGGATGTCATGGCCCTCGTTGTAGGGGTCTTCGATAATCTTCCAGTTGGGATGGAGATTGACGAGATCGGTGCCAATCACGCCGCGTGAGGGAATGAACGGCACACCGTTGGCTCCAGCCTGGAGCCCTGTGAGTGTGACGGGTCAGGTGCTGTCCAGAGCGGCGATGCCTCCCTCTTTAGCCACGCGGCGGTAGTTCGGGGCGAATCCGCGCTCGCCGAACGTGAGGGAGCCGGTGTCGATGGCCGTGACTGCGCCCGCGCCGATGAGCATATCGCCCTGGACGCCGCCCGCGGGTGTGAAGACGAGGGTGAGATCCTTGATGCCCCGCCGCACAATCTCCCGTGTCAGCGCCATGGAGGAGCGGTCATTGCCGCCGGTAGTGGCGATGAGCATTCCGTCCTTGAATCGATTTCCTGCCTCTTCAACACTGACGATCCTCGTCATGACACATCCTCCCGGTTGCAGGACGCCTCTTAGGGCATCTTTTCACACAAGGTGACGCTACGCCGAATAGGTTGAAAGGTCAAGTTAGAGACAGGGGCGAAATGGACTAAGCACGCTCAATCTTGCCGCTCTTGACCGCGTACATCACGGCGTGAGCGCGAACCTCCGCGGGAATGAGCTCAACGTCTGCCGTGGTAATCAGGACCTGCCGGCCGGGCGTCAGGCAGTGCTTCAATACGCGCTCGCGGCGATCTGCATCAAGCTCGGATAGCGGATCGTCGAGCAGTATAACGGGCTCATCACCAAGCCTTTGCCCGATGTACGCCGACTGCGCGATGACCAGCGCGAGCGCCGCCGTTCGTTGCTGCCCACGAGACCCGTAAACGCCAAGGTCGACATCGCCGGACACCACGCGCAAATCGTCACGGTGCGGCCCTACGGAAGTCGTTGCCGTGGCGGAATCGCGCCCCCACGCGCCCTCCAGCGCAGCGGCGAAACTCTGCTGCAAGTCTGATGATGCGTCTTCATCCTCGCCGTTAGCGACCGTTGAACGGTATTCAAGGGCTAGATGGCCGGTGCGACCCGTGAATTCGGCGTGGGCGGCCAGCATCTCTTTCTGCAAGACATCGATCATCGTGATTCGATGTCCGAGCACGAACGACCCTGCGCGAATGAGCTCCTGTTCCCACAGGCGCATGTCCTCAGTCCGCTGTGTAGCGCCACGCTCGCGGGCATCCCTCAGGGCTGCATTGCGCTGGGTTACAAGGCGCTCATAACGGCGTAGCTCCCGGGCATACTCCCCATCAGTCTGCAGCGCTGTTGAATCGATTGCGCGGCGTCGATCAGCCGGAGGGCCTGCGAACAGGTCGACCTCCTCCGGCCCCGCCAGCACAACCGCAAGGTCGCCGACGCTGCTCACTGAGCGCTGCCGCACGCCGTTGACCTTGTAGCCTTTCTGCAAGGTGCCGCCCCTGAGGCCTGAGGGGCCAATCGTCCTCTCGGAAACGGCAGGAGGTTCGACGACCTGCCCGCGCGGCGCGAGCTGCATCACGAGTTCCAGCTTGCGTTCCGTGCCATCGCCCGCGGTCACGTCCGCTGCAATGCGTGAGTACGGTATCGGCTCACGGGCGGCGCTCCAGCCGATGACTTCCCGATCCGTGTCTGCGCGATGCGAATGGCCGGTTGCGAGAATGAACAGGGATTCGAGGAGGTTTGTCTTGCCCTGGCCGTTATCGCCCGTGAGTACAGTGACGCCGTCCGCCGGTTTAAAATCCTGCGAGGCGTAGTTCCTAAAGTGGGTCAATGAGAGATTCGTGACACGAATGGCGCTCACCTGCCAGGCACTCGAATCGTCGCCGCCATCCGGCGGCAAGCCGATTGTAGCAGTCACTGTGGATATGGCGGCGATATACTTTAAAGCGATTTCGTTTTGTGTTTCGGGAAAGCCGCAGCAGTGGCAAGAGAGCGATAGTGACCAATCACAACAAATCAGGCATGAATCAGAATGCTGTGTTGCCTCGCAATCAACTGATTATCGCCAAGCTCGGCACCGGCGTGCTAACCGGAGGCGGCGACCAACTTGATGAAGGTCTCATAGCCTCGGTTGCGAAACAGGTCGCGGAGATTGTGGGCGCGCAATCGCAGGTGATTGTCGTTACGTCCGCGGCGGTTGCCCTTGGCCGCAGCATCATCGGCCTGGAGGGCAGAGGGCGGGGCATCGCGACCCTGCAGGCTCTTGCGGCAATAGGGCAGCATCACCTGATGCAGTCCTGGGAGAAGGCTTTCGCCGAGCATGATCTCACGGTGGCGCAGGCGCTTATCACCCGCTCCGAATTCACCGCCGGCCGTTCCGCCGTCAACATTCGCCGCACTCTACGCGAACTGCTGGGGTTCGGCGTGATTCCCATCATCAATGAGAACGATGTCGTCGCCTCGGAGGAACTGAGTGAAACCCTCGGCGACAATGACACGCTTTCGGCCGCCCTCACGAATCTCATGGCGGCGGACATGCTCATCCTCCTGACGGATCGCGACGGGCTCTATGACAGTGATCCACGGACGAATCCCGATGCCGCGCTCATTCACCGCGTTGATCGGGTCACGGACGACATCCTTGCAATGGCCGCTGAGATGCCCGGCGAACTGGGGCGCGGAGGCATGGCATCAAAGGTTCGTGCGGCAGCAGAGGCCACGTCGTGGGGAACGGCGGTCGTGATTGCCAATGGCAAGGCCCCGGACGTGCTGCTGCGCATCGCGCGAGGCGAGGACATCGGGACACGGTTTGAGGCGTGGGGGCGGCGGCGTCCCTCCGCCCGGAGGCGGTCTCTCGGCCCTCTCTTCGTGCGGGGGCAGGTCGTGGTGGATGAGGGGGCCGCAAAGGCATTGCGGGGAGGAACATCAAGCCTCCTTGCGGTCGGAGTTCGCGAGGTGCGCGGAGAGTTCACCACCGGCGACATTGTGGAGATCGTCGGGCCGGACGAGACAGGCGTGGCGCGAGGGGCGGTTTCCTATCCTGCGGGTCTCATGCGCCGCCTGGCAGGCCTCCACAATGCGGAGGTCCGCCAGTTCTTCGAGGGTGAGGGCAACGCCAACGCCGCCTACCACGGCGAGGAGATGGTCCACCGCGACCACCTCACGCTGCTCTGACGTAGGCCTAGCTTGTTTGAACAGCCCCACCCGCGTAAATACAATTACAGAACAGATTGCACCGACTACGACGGTAGCGCCACGCGACTGCCGTTCAGGGAAAGAGTGACCGTGATGACCGCAACCGCGACAAGAAACACGGACGTAAAAGAGTTTTCTGAAGAGCTTGTCAGCAAGGCACAGGCTGCGCGAAAAGCGAGCCGGCCGCTGTCTCGCGCGTCCACTGAAGAAAAGAACGGGGCACTTGAGCGCATCGCCACCTTGTTAGAAGAGCGCACCGACGAAATCGTCGCCGCCAACGAGCGAGATTATGCGGCGGCGCAGGCGGACGGAATGTCGAACGTCCTGCTGGACCGCCTGCTCCTGAATGAGGAGCGCGTGCGGGGAATGGCCGCCGATGTGCGCGCCACTATCGCCCTGCCGGATCCCATCGGCGAGGAGTTTGATGCGTCGACTCTGCCCAACGGCCTCCGAATCTGCCGCAGACGCGTGCCGCTCGGCGTCATCGCCGCCGTTTATGAGAGCCGTCCCAATGTGACCATCGATATCGCCGCCCTCTGCATCAAGTCAGGCAACGCCGTCATCCTGCGGGGCGGGAAAGAGGCCATCAACTCGACGACGACACTCGCGGGCATCGTGCGCGAGGCGCTGGAGGATGCCGGCCTGCCCCGGGACGCCGCGCAGATTATCGAGTCCACGGATCGGGCGATTGTGGGCCAGATGCTTGTGTATGAGGGCGGGATTGATTTGCTGATTCCCCGAGGCAGTGACACACTCATCCGCTTTGTGCGCGACAACGCGCGGATTCCCGTTGTCACCGGCGGCATCGGTGTCTGCCACACCTATGTTGACGCCGACGCGGATGTTGAGCAGGCCGTTGCCATCGCCTACAACGCCAAGGTGCAGCGCCCGACCGTGTGCAACGCGCTGGACACGCTGCTTGTCCATGCGCAGGCCGCTCCGAAGCTGCTGCCCGCCGTTGTTGCGGCGTGGGCGCAGGACAACGTGGAGGTCCACGCGGACAAGCGCGCTCTTGCGCTGATCGGTCCCGAGCCTCCCACGCGGGTCATCACAGCCGTCGAGGACGACTGGGGACGCGAATTCCTGTCTCTTACCGCCGCCGTCAAGGTTGTTGATTCCATCGATGAGGCGCTGGAGCACATCGCAGAGTACGGTTCCGGCCACACGGAGGCGATCCTGACGAGGAGCGATGAGAACGCCACCCGATTTCTGGATGAAGTGGATGCGGCGGCGGTCATCGTGAACGCGTCAAGCCGGTTCACGGACGGCGCGCAGCTGGGACTGGGCGCGGAGGTTGCCATCAGCACCAACAAGCTGCACGCGCGCGGACCCATGGGGCTCCGGGAGCTGACCTCCTACAAGTGGACTATCGTCGGAGACGGCCAGACCCGGACCTGAACACATGCGCTACAATCCTGTCATGCGCGGGATTGATTCAATCGGCGGCGCCAAGCCGTCCATAAGGTCCGGTATTCGTGACGAAGCGGCGCATTATGCCATCGGCGTGTCTGAGCCGCCGGGCGTCTGGCCAAGCGAGAAAGACCTCTGTGACGCGTGGGAGTCCGGCACAGCAAAAGGGCGAGGGCAGCGCCTGAGAACCGTCACGGGAGCCGTGATTGATGTTCTTCAGCCAGGTGTCCGCAACTCCGGCGACGGCCCGGATTTTCTCGGCGCGGTCATCGCAATTGACCCTCCAAGCCAGCCGCGCCACGTCATCCGCGGTGACGTTGAGATGCACCTGCGCGCCACGGACTGGTTCGCGCACGGGCATGAAACCAACCCGGCCTTTGCGAGTGTCATCTTGCACGTCGTTGAGGATGCACAGGGGATGGTGGAGATCGGGGGAGCGCCTGTCCTTGAAATGCGGCGTGACGCGCGCCGAAAGAAGCGCAAGGCCGCGACAACTATACCTAAGGTGGCAGGTCTCAGCGCGGGAAAGACGCGCGGTGTGGGCGCGATGCTTGATTTGCTGGGCGACGCGCGGCTTGAGGAACGGGCTGCCGCCATGGAGGGCGATATCGCCGTCTTCGGGCCTGAGCAGGCGTTGTACGAGGCGCTTTTGAGAGGTCTTGGGTACACGCGCAATATGACGGCGTTCCAGGAGGTCGCGCGGCTCATGCCGATTGACACGCTGCGCGGCTTGACGGACAGCGCTCCCAACGAGCAAGTCCGGGTGGCGCGTCTGACCGGTTTGCTTTTTGGGACCGCGGGACTGCTGCCGTCGCAACGGGGCAGAGAGGCGCAAGGACGATTGCCTTTCAGCGAACCTATGTGGAACTCCTGTGACAACTTCACCGTGTCCTCAGAGACCGAATGGGCGCGGTACCCGGGGCTGGAGTCTCTGCCTCGTGGATCGTGGCAGACGTTTCGCGTAAGGCCCGATAACCACCCAATAAGGCGGATGGGCGCTGCTGTGGAACTTATGCTGCGGTGGCTTCAGGGGCCGGGACTGCTCAATGATTTGCGCGGTGGAGTCGGCGAGGCGGAGAATCCCCGGACTGCGGCGGCGCGGCTAGTCGATGCGTTGGTCATTCCATCGACGGATTATTGGGCAACACATAGTGATTTCGGCAAGCTACGACGTAGCAGACCGTCCGCCCTGGTTGGCCGGGCACGCGCATTGGACATGCTGGCGACGGCTGTCCTGCCGTTCCTGCTTGCGGTGGCAGACCTGGAGTCCGATATGGACCTGGAGCGGAAAGCGCGGCAGATCTATGCTGTCTTGTCCAACCCGGGAGAGTCGGAGGCTAGTCGTCGAGCACGGCATCTCCTCGAAGGGGAATCATTGCGGCTGTCGGCTCGTCGCTACCAGGGGTTTTTGAGCTTGACGGCCACTGCGATGAACGGGTCGCGTGAGTCTCTTTCGTTACCTGCGGAATAGTCGCCCGGCCGATGGCGGCAACGTGTCTGTCTCCCTAGTATCATGACAAGGTGGGGCGCGGCCTTTGGGAGGCCGCGGTGATTGATCACATGACAACAGGAGGACGATCTCTCTATGCGTATCGAACGTGACTCAATGGGCGAGATGGAGGTGCCGGACGAGGCCCTCTGGGGCGCGCAGACGCAACGGGCCGTCCGCAATTTTCCCATCAGTGACCTGCGCTTCTCCCGCAGCTTCATCCGAGCGCTCGCGCTCATCAAGCGATCCGCCGCTGAAGTCAATGAGGAACTGGGCGGCGTCACGCCTGAGATGGCCACAGCCGTCAAGGCCGCGGCGCAGGAAGCGATGGACGGCGAGCTCGATGCCCACTTTGTCCTCGATATTTTTCAAACGGGCTCAGGCACGTCCACAAACATGAACGCGAACGAGGTAATCGCCAATCGCGCGACCCAGATTCTCGGCGGAGAGGTCGGATCGCGCATGGTTCACCCCAATGACCACGTCAACCGCGGCCAGTCCTCCAACGATGTCATTCCGACGGCCATACAGGTTGCCGCCGCGCACGGCATCGCCCTGGAACTCGTGCCCGCGCTGGAGCGCCTGCAACAGGCGCTCGCGGACAAATCAGCAGCCTTCTGGGACGTCATCAAGACAGGTCGCACGCACCTGCAGGACGCGACGCCCATTCGCCTTGGCCAGGAATTTCTGGGCCACGCGGGGCAGATGGAGCGAGCAGTGCGGCGGCTGTGCCACGCCGTTGATGAGCTCTGCGAGGTTCCCCTTGGCGGAACAGCCGTCGGCACGGGCATCGGGCGTGACATTGAGTTCTCTGAGAAGGTCTGCGTGCGCCTTGCGTCCTCCACCGGCCTCCCCATCCGTGAGACGGAGAACCATTTCCAAGCGCAGAGCACTCTCAACGCCGTCACTGAGGCGAGCGGCGTCCTGAACACCGTCGCGGTCAGCATGTTGAAGATTGCCAACGACGTGCGTTGGCTCGGCTCGGGCCCGCGCGCGGGCTTCGGTGAGATTGCCCTTCCTGAGGTGCAACCGGGCTCGTCGATCATGCCGGGCAAGATCAACCCCGTCATCGCGGAATCCGTTGCGCAGGCGGCGGCGCAGGTGATGGGCAACCACGTGACCGTCACGATTGCCGACGCGCAGGGCAGCAACTTCGAGTTGAACGTAATGATGCCGGTTGCGGCCTACAATCTGCTTCAATCTATCGATTTGCTCGCCACAGAGGCTGACAATTTCCGAGAGCAGTGCATCGAAGGGCTTGTTTCCACGCAGCGCGGTCCGGAGACCGTCGAGCAGGGGTTGGCAATCTGCACGGCGCTTGCGCCGGTGATCGGCTACGATGCCGCTGCCGCCATCGCGCATGAGGCGTCGGAGACGGGTGAAACCGTCAGGCAGGTGGCATTGCGCACGACAGAGCTCGGCGAGGCGGCCCTGGAAGAGATCCTTGACGCTGCGAAGATGACCGAGCCCGGCTTCTCCGGCGGCGGAGGGGGGTAGTCTCATATCCGCCTGTTCCCTTGTCACCCATTGCCGCTACTCCGTAGAATGACGACAAGAGAATGAGCTATTCGCACGAGGCGTTGGCGACACGGCTGCAGGCGCGTCGAATTTCCGATACAATCGCCAGTTCCAACCACATACGCAGGGGGCGTTAATCAGTGTCAAGCAAGAATGGAAATGCCGTTATGGTCGTTGAGGACCTCCGCGTGGAGGTGGACGGCAAGGAGATCCTGAAGGGCGTCAACCTGGAGATTCCCACCGGCAAGGTGAACACAGTCATGGGGCCGAACGGCTCCGGCAAGAGCACCCTCGCCAACACGCTCATGGGCAATCCCCGCTACGTCGTTACCGGCGGGCGTATCCTCTACAAGGGCAAGGACATCACGCTCGATCTGCCCGATCAGCGCTCGCTCGACGGTATTTTCTTGGCCTCACAGTACCCCGTGGAGATTTCCGGTGTGACGTTGATCAACTTCCTGCGGCAGATGGTGAACGCCCATCGTGGAGAGGAGATGCCGCTCGTCGAGTTCCGGCAGATGGTGAATGAGAAGATGGACGCGCTCGGCATGGATCGCGCGTTTGCCACCCGCTACGTCAATTCCGGGTTCTCCGGAGGTGAAAAGAAGCGCAGCGAGATTCTTCAACTCGCCGTGCTTGATCCCACCCTTGCCATCCTCGATGAGACGGACTCCGGCCTGGATATCGACGCGCTGCGTACCGTTTCGCACGGCGTCAACCAGCTGCGGCACGAGGAGATGGGCATCCTGCTCATCACGCACTACACGCGCATCTTCAACTACATTGAGCCGGACACCGTTCATGTGATGTTGGACGGCGCCATTGTTAGGTCGGGCGGGCCGGAACTGGCCCATGACCTTGAGGAACACGGCTATGACCTCATCCGCTCCGGCGCAGGCAGCGCGGTTGCGCCGGCGTCGCAATAGCGCGGCCATTTCACGCAAGGCCGGTCACCGTGCCTGATCATCCATCACAGTTGGACGTTGAGGTCATTCGCGGCGACTTTCCCATCCTGTCCCGCGTGATCAACGGCAACCCGATCGTCTACCTGGACAGTACGGCAACGTCACAGAAGCCGAAGCAGGTTATCGACGCGCTGGCCGACTTCTATCGCACCTCCAACGCAAACGTCCACCGCGGCATCTACACCCTGTCCGAGGAATCGACCGCCGCCTATGAAGGCGCTCGCGAGAAGACGGCCGCGTTCATCAACGCAGAATCCTCAAGCGAGATTGTCTTCACGCGCAATACGACCGAGTCACTGAATCTGCTTGCCTATGCGTGGGGGCGCGCGAACCTGAACGAGGGCGATGAGGTGCTCGTCACGCTCATGGAACACCACTCCAACATCGTTCCGTGGCACATGATTTGCGCCGAGCGCGGCGCGGTGCTCCGCTTTATCCCGGTCACGGACGAGGGCTTTCTCGATCTCTCCGACATCGACACGCTCATCACGGAACGCACAAAGGTCGTCTCCTTCACACATGTCTCCAACGTGCTGGGAACCGTGAATCCCGTGAGAGAGCTGGTAGACAAAGCTCACGCCATCGGCGCGATCGCAATCGTTGACGGCGCGCAGGGCGCGCCGCACGTCGCCGTCGATGTTCGTGAGATGGACGCAGACTTCTATGTGTTCTCATCCCATAAGATGCTCGGCCCGACGGGTGTGGGCGTTCTCTACGGCAAGAGGGCACTGCTCGACGAGATGCCCCCGTTCCTGGGCGGCGGCGAGATGATTATGGAGGTGCGCGAGGACGGCTTCACGTGGAAGGACCCGCCCTGGAAGTTTGAGGCTGGCACGCCGAACTTTGCCGACGTTGTCGCATTTGGCGCGGCCATTGATTACCTGACAGAACTTGGCATGGACAACGTGCGGCAGCATGAGATTGAGATTACGGACTACGCTCTGCGGCAGATGCGATCGCTTGGTGAGGGTGTCTCGCTGCACGGCCCGTCGAACGCGGAGGATCGTGGCGGCGTCGTCTCATTCGCCATCGAGTCAATCCATCCCCATGACATCGCCCAAACATTGGATTGGGAGGGCGTGCAGATTCGGGCCGGCCATCACTGCGCGCAGCCGCTGATGCGCCGCCTCAACGTGCCCGCCACCGCCCGCGCGAGCTTCTACGTTTACAATACGAACGAGGATGTTGACCGACTCATCGATGCGCTGAAGAAGGCTGGTGAACTCTTTGGCAGGTAGTGAACCCGAGCCGTATTTCGACCAACTGTACCGGGACCTGATCCTGGACCACTATCGGATGCCTCGGAATAATCGCGTGCTGGACTCCGCCGACGCGGATCTGACGCAATTCAACCCGGTCTGCGGGGATGAAGTTCGCCTGACGGCACGCATCCGGGATGGCTCGATTGAGGATATCGGCTTTGTTGGACAGGGGTGCTCAATCTCGCAGTCGTCCGCGTCGATGATGACGGAGGCGATACGAGGCCGTTCCATTGAGGACGCCAACACACTTGCCCACGACTTCCGTGCCATGATTCTTGGCGAGGACATTGATGAGGCTGCAATGGGCGATTTGATGTCCTTGCAGGGCACGTCACGCTACCCGGCGCGCGTCAAGTGCGCTGTCCTAGCATGGGACACGCTTCAGAAGGCCCTAGGCGGGACATCAGGCCGCGAGGATGTCGGCTCCTCAGATCCGGACTCAGGGGGCTAGCCTCCCAGCCTCATACACCTCATCCGTCTGGAGGTTCTTGCCTTGCGACGCCGCAACAGCGAGCCGGTCGCAGCGCTCATTCTCTGGAACGCCGGAATGGCCGCGAACCCATTTGAACTCGACGTCATGGGCGTCACAGAGATCCAGCAGCCGCCCCCACAAATCCGGGTTGATGGCTACCTCCCTCTTGTTTCGCATCCAGTCGTTGGCCCGCCAGCGCGCCGCCCACCCCTTCTCGATGCCGTCGATTACGTACCGCGAATCGCTGTGCAGCGTCACATGACACCGTTCCTTCAAAGCCTCAAGCCCTCGAATCACGGCGAGGAGCTCCATGCGGTTGTTGGTTGTCAGACGGTAGCCTTCGCTCAGTTCTCTGCGTGCATCACCGAAGAGAAGAACTACGCCATAGCCTCCGGGGCCGGGGTTCCCTTCGCAGGCTCCATCCGTATAGATAGTCACCTGTTTCTCTGATGTCATCTCTCGGGGTTCTCCTATCTGCGAAGGCTGCCGTAGGGTCACAGTTGAATCGTTAGGACTCCCCTCCGAAGTATAGGCATCTGCCACATACGTCTGCTCACACGGCATAATAGTAGACAGCGCAGGGACGGTTGAGGGTTAGGTCATGGCTAAAGACTACGGGGATGCACGAAAACGGCGGCGTGGGTTCGGACTGCTTGAATTGAGCATCCTGATGGCGGCTATCTGTGTCTCCGGAGCGATAATCACCCTCGCCATCGTCGGCGCATCATCGGGTTAGAATAAACAGCCGCTATCCAATCGTGGGGTCGTAGCTCAGTCGGGAGAGCACCTGCTTTGCAAGCAGGGGGTCAGGGGTTCGAATCCCCTCGACTCCACCACCTCGGATAGTACTGCGAACACCATCCGTCAGGGCGAGTTCGGCAGTATCTGAATCACCTATCGGACTGTCCTCGGGCATGGGAATCGTGTAGACGATTGTTGCCTTGCCCGGCCTGATTTGAATCTCCTTGACGAACGACCGGATGAAGGAGCGCGTCTCAGTCAGTTCGCTGGTGCGAAGAAACTCACTCATGTCTGCGGCGAAGGCCGCGATGGTCTCCGCCCGATCCAGCAGCGCACGCCGCTCGGCCAACACTGCACGAGCCTCGTCGGCGGCCTGCTCCAGCTTCTCTCTGCGGTCCCGCAGTTCCCTGACGCGCTCGGCCGCGTCGGCCATCTCCATGTCCGTCGTCTCGATGATGTGCCAGATGCGTGCCAGTCGGCGCTTGACGTCCTCAAGGTCTCCCTTGATGACCTCCAGCCGCCCACGCTGCTCATGCGCTAGGTCGTCCATCTCCTCGTCAAGGACGTTGACGAGACCGAGGATGTTGCCCTCGGTTAGGACATTCTCGCGGAGATTGCGGATGATGGTCTCCTCAAACGACTTGGCATTGATGCGCGGCGTTTCGCAGGAGCCGCTGCCGGTCTTGAGGATGGACTGGCAGACGTAGTAGGTGTACTTGCCGCTCTTGGCCTCGGCCGCGGTGAGCGCCTTCCCGCACAGGGCGCAGGTGGCTAACCCGCTCAGCAGGTAGGGGCTAGACGCACGACGCGGGTGGACGGTCTTGGGAGAGCGGGCCTTGAGCAGGCGGTTAACCCGCTGAAACTCCTGCGGTGTAACGATGGCGGGGAAGGCGTTCTCGACTCGGACCGGAGGAGAGCCGTCCTTCGCGCCCGTGCCCCAGACGAGGGTACCGGTGTACGCCTCGTTGACAAGGATCTTGTGGACGGAAGTTATACGCCACTTGCTGGTGGTAGACGTGGTGACGCCTTCAGAGTTGAGAATCTTGGTCACATCCATGAGGGACTTTCCCTTGAGCACCAAGTCGAATATGCGTCGTACGACTGCATCGGCGGGTGAATCAAGTTCGAGACGAGGGCGCTTCTTCGCCCCGTCCTGGACATAGACACGCCGATAGCCGAAGGGTGAGCTGGACGTCACCCAGAATCCGCGCGATGCCGCCTCGCGCATTCCGCGCGTGACCTCCTGCGCGAGATTCTCTGAGTAGAACTCATCGACGCTCTCGATGATGGCCTCCATGAGCTTGCCGGTGGGGGTGTCGTCTCCATCACCGAGCACGCAGACGACACCCCGACCGGCAAGCTCATGGAGGCCATCATCGAGTCCGTGGACGAGTTTTACTCGGAGAATTTGGCCCAG
>CAYOPL010000035.1:0-33084 GCA_964405845.1 uncultured Dehalococcoidia bacterium
GGGTTGCCGTGCTTGATGATGGCAACGGTGGGAGCGTCAGGGAAATCGCAGACGGCGTTCCACGCGGCGTCCGCATCAAGGATGTTGTTGAAGGACATCTCACGACCATGGATCTGGCGCGCGGCGGGAATGCCGTGCGCAAGGCGACTTGGATCGTTGATGCGATAGAGCGCGCCCGCCTGGTGGGGATTTTCGCCGTAGCGGAGCGACTGGATGGATTGGAGGGGCAGCACGCGCTCGGCAGGGAGCGCGGCGGCCTCATCGTCCATGCCGGCCGCGCCCATGTCGCGGGCGAGGTAGTTGGCGATGATCGTGTCATAGGCGGAGACGTGTTCAAATGCCTTTCGGGCAAGTCGACGGCGCTCGGCGGCGGGAACGACACCGGCGCGCAGCATCTCCAGCACGGGGGCGTAATCGGCAGGGTCTATGAGCACGATGACGGCGGGAAAATTCTTGGCGGCTGCGCGGACCATGGTTGGGCCACCGATGTCGATCTGCTCCAGCGCGTCCATGAGCGTCACGTCCGGCTTGGATACGGTCTCTGCGAACGGGTACAGGTTCACGGCGATAAGGTCAATCGTGCCGATGCCGTGTTCTTCCATCTGCGCCACATGCGTAGGCTCCTCACGCTTGGCGAGGATGCCGCCGTGGACGCGGGGGTGGAGGGTCTTGACGCGGCCATCGAGTATCTCGGGGAAGCCAGTCAGGTCCTCGATGTGCTTTGCATCGACGCCCGCGCCGGTCAGGAAACGATGGGTGCCGCCCGTTGCGTAGACCTCCCAGCCGAGATCGGTCAGTGCGTGGGCGAGCGTGTCTGCGCCGTCCTTGTCTGACGGGGCGATGATTGCTCGGAAAGTCATTCGCGCTCCATTTCGAGGATGATGCGCTCGCCGTCCGGCGGCCGTTCTTCAATTGTGCCAATCTGCGCGCTGCCCTCCATGGCGGACATGACCATCGGCGCGTCCTGCGGACGGACGACGGCAATCATTCCCATGCCCATGTTGAAGACATCGTACATTTCGGCTCGTGGGATTTCGCCGCGGCTGCTGATAAGCCGAAAGATGGGTGGCACATCCCACGCGCCACAATCCACGACGGCGCGCAGATTGTCCGGCAGGACACGCGGCACGTTTTCCGCATAGCCGCCGCCCGTGATATGCGCGAGGCCACGGACACGTCGCCGCATCGGCTTCAGCTCCCGATAGTAGGGGCGATGGACGGCCAACAAGGCCTCGGCGACTGTCTCACCGCCAAGTTCAGGCGGTCTCTCGTCAAGGTTTTCGGGGTGATCGTCCAAGTCAAAGACACGGCGCGCCAACGAGTAGCCGTTGGTGTGGAGGCCGGTTGAGGGCAGGCCGACGAGGACATCGCCTGCGCGGATGCCTGTGCCGTCAATGAGGTCCCAGCGCTCCACTGCGCCGACGATGAATCCGGCGACGTCATAGTGGCCCTCACGGTATGTGCCGGGCATCTCGGCAGTTTCGCCGCCGATGAGGGCGATGCCGGCGGCGCTGCACGCTTCCGCCATGCCGCGCACAATGTCGGCGGCATCCTGCGGATTGAGGCTGTCGGTTGCGATGTAGTCAAGGAAGAAGAGCGGATCTGCGCCCTGCACCCAGATATCGTTGATGCAGTGATTCACGAGGTCCGCGCCGATGGTTGCGAACGACCCGGCCTGGCTGGCGATGTTGATCTTGGTGCCGACACCGTCCGTGCTGGCAACGAGTATCGGCTCACGGTAGGAATCAAGCTTGAAGAGGCCGCCAAAGCCGCCGATGTCACCCAGGACGCGGTTGTTGTACGTGGACTGGGCATACGGGCGCATCAAGCGCACGGCCTCCTGCCCCGCGCCGATGTTCACACCGGCTGCCGCGTAACTAGACTCCGAATCAGACACGCAGTGGGGTCCGCTCCAACGCGAATTTATCAAGCTCAACCTGAACGGGAACGGTGTATTCACCCGTGAAACAGGCCGTGCAGAATCCCGGGCCCTCCTGAGCGACGGAACGGTACAGGCTCGGGACGTCAAGGAATCCGAGGCTATCGACGCCAAGCTCATCGCGGACCTCTTCAACGCTGCGATCCGACGCGAGCAGTTCGGCGCGAGTGGGCATGTCAATGCCGTAGTGGCAGGGATAGCGGATGGGTGGCGCGCAGACGCGGAGGTGAATCTCCTTCGCCCCGGCGCTGCGGAGCAGATCGATTAGATGACGCGTCGTCGTGCCGCGCACAATGCTGTCATCTACAATCACGAGGCGCTTGCCCTCGATGACCTCACGCAGAGGAGTCAGCTTGAGGCGGACACCCTCGTCGCGAAGGCGTTGATCAGGCTGGATGAAGGTGCGGCCAACATAGCGATTCTTGACCAACGTCTCGTAGAAGGGGATGCCGGAGCCGTGGGCGTATCCGATACCGGCGGCGGTGGCGGAGTCCGGAACGGCACTGACGATGTCGGCCTCGACGGGGTGCATACGGGCCAGTTCCTTGCCCATCGCTTCACGGCTCAGGTAGACACGGCGGCCTTCCAGGACGGAGTCGGGTCGGGAGAAATAGATGTGCTCAAAGATGCAGAGCGATCGCGTTTCACGGCGGCCGAACGTGGAATGGAGGCCGGTGGCATCAATGCGGACAATCTCACCCGGCTCCACGTCCCGAACGAACTCTGCGCCGACGTTTTCCAGAGCGCAGGTCTCGGAGGCGGCCATCCAACCGGACTCGGCGAGTTTGCCAAGGCTGAGCGGGCGGAATCCATGCGGGTCTCGCACGGCGTAGACGGCGTCCTTAGTGAGGATTGTCAGGCTGTACGCGCCCTCAAGGCGGAGCATCGCCGCCGTGATCTTCTCCTCCCACGTCTTGCCCGGGAGGACGGCAATGAGCTGGGCGATGACTTCGGAATCGGTGGATGTGACGAACTGCGCGCCGAGTTCCAGCGCCTCCTGCCGCAGCAGTTCGGCGTTGACGACGTTGCCATTGTGCGCGATGAGAACCTCTCCCAGAGGGCCGTTGGCCGGAATTGGCTGCGCATTGGCGAGCGTTGAACTGCCGGTGGTGGAGTAGCGGGTATGCCCGATAGCAAGGCTGCCCGGGATGACGTTCAGGGTGTGCTCATCAAAGACGCGATTAACGAGGCCAAGCCCGCGATAGAGGTGGAGTTCCTGATTGTCGTCAGACGCGGCAATGCCGGCGCTTTCCTGACCGCGGTGTTGGAGGGAGAAGATACCGAAAAAGGCTGCCCGCGCGGCGTCTCCGCCCGGTAGGTAGATGCCAACGACGCCGCAAGCGTCGTGCAACTTGTCGTCGTCCACTCTCACCTACCGGTGAACATCAGGTCCGGCTCCCGGCACTGCCTAATGGAAACAAGGTCAAGGATACCAAATCTCAGGTCAGAACGCACCCAAAATGTGCCGTGTTGACGAGGAATTTATGCCTTGCCAGCGTGGAGCTTTAGGCCGAGAACCTTGATGATGGCGAGGACGGTGGCAAAGTCGGGCATTTCGTCCGGCAGTTGCCCAAGGGCCAAGAATTCTTTGGGGAGACCGGCGTTCAGAGCCTCGTTCACGCATCCCTTGGATTTTGCGATGGCACCGAGAATGGCAAAGATTGTTGGCACGTGGCCTTCTTCAAGACCAGCCTCAAGATACTCGGCCCTGATTTCATCGGTCTCCAGATAGCGAGCAAAGTCAACCGGAAATGTCTTTTGCTTAACCATTGCTAGCTGTCCCTGTACTCCATCGCTAACTCACGTGCCCTCCTAATGTCGCGCTGCTGAGAATCCTTGTCCCCACCAACCAACAACAAGATGGTAGCGTGCTGTAGACGGATAAAGTATACGCGGTAGCCAGGGCCAAAGTGCACTCTCAATTCGGAGACCCCGCCGCCGACAGGACGGACATCCCCGGGATTGCCATAGGCAAGCCTTAGCAGTCGACTAACAATCCGCGCTCTTGTCGGCCTGGTCGGCAAGTGAATCGAACCAGTCGAAGAAGACCTCCGTCCACCGCAGCTCATAGGGTGCATCGCTAGTATCTCCGGGGAGCATGATCCGACAAGAATCGCTTCTAGCCCGCTACAGCGGCGATGGCGTCCTCCAGGATTGCGACGCCCTTGTCCATGTCCTCATCCGTCAAGGTGAGGGGGGGCATGAGGCGGAGGGCGTTAGGGCGCACGCGATTGACCAACATGCCGCGCTCAAGGCAGGCGGCCAGGAGGTCGCCTGCGATTTCGTCCGTGAATTGCACGGCCGCAAGCAGACCCATGCCGCGCACCTCAGCGATGGACGAATGGCGGTCCGCGAGGCCCTTGAGAGCACCAAGCAGCCGCTCACCCGAGACCCGAACCCGGCCGGGAATATCCTCAGCCAGTACGGTGCGAATGACAGCGCGCGCCGCAGCGGTCGTGAGGACGTTTCCGCCGTAGGTTGAGCCGTGGTCACCGTACGTGAGGGCGTCCGCGTGAGTCTTGGTGAGGAACGCGCCGATGGGCACGCCGCCGCCGAGTCCTTTCGCCAGAGACATCACGTCCGGCTCTACTCCAAAAGCCTGGTACCCGAAGAGATGGCCGAGCCTGCCGACTCCCGTTTGCACCTCATCGAGGATCAGCAGCAGATTGTTCTCATCGCACCACGCGCGGACGGCGGGCAAGTAGTCGGAATCGGGAACGTTGACGCCGCCCTCTCCCTGTACCGGCTCCAGCATCACGGCGACGGTGCGCTCGGTCGTGGCCTCACGTATGGCGGCCATGTCGTTGAACGGGACGTGGACAAAGCCGGGCGTGAGGGGCTTGAAACCTTCCTGGTAGTGCGGCTGGCCGGTGGCGGCGACGGTGGTCATCGTGCGGCCATGGAAGGACTCAAGGGCAGTGATGATTTCATACGCGCCGTCCTTGTGGAGCGCGCCGTAGCGGCGGGCAACCTTGATTGCGCCCTCCACGGCCTCCGCGCCGCTGTTGCAGAAGAAGACGCGGTCCATGCAGGAGTTGTCGATGAGTAGCTGCGCGAGCTCAATCTGCGGGACGGTATAGAAGGCGTTGGACGTCTGGATCAGTGTGGCGGCCTGCTCCGCGATGGCTTCTGTCATCGCCGGATGGGAATGTCCCAGTGTGGCCGTTGCCCATCCGCCGACGAAGTCCAAGTACTCTTTCCCCTTGTCGTCCCACACCGTGCTGTCCTTGCCACGCACAAGGGTGACCGGAACACGGCGCACCGTTTGCATGTAATAGTCGGACTCAACCTGCTGCCAATCTTTGGCCGTACTCATATGATTCTCTCCATTGCCGTCACTGGGTAAAAGGGAGGCCTGAATACCCCTTGCGTGGTTTCCGTATAAACTATCGTACCGCTAAGGGGCGCAAGTCGGTAGAGCACGTCCCAATGGAGGGCACGATGACAGGACCTGCACTCAACGAGCCATTCAGTTTGTTCAATGCAAGCGCCATTCTGTGTGATGCCGGAGGGGTCTCGATCCTAAATGCTGACGACAGTGCCTCTGACGGGTGGATCATAGGTGTGCAGCACGTCGCCGAGTCGTGGGCGGAGTGGCGATGTCATCCTGACAGCGATGTGTTCCTGTTCCTGCTCTGGGGCGCGGCAATTGTGCTGACTGCAGGCGACCCCGCAGCAGAAGCAATCCCGAATGACCTCAAGGCCGCCAGCGCTTTCATCGTTCCGTCCGACACATGGTACCGGGTGACGGTGGAAGAACCGGCAAACCTGCTGGCTGCCGTGCGGGCGGGAGAGGTGGAGAGTCGGCCCGCCAGCTAGCTCTAGGCCGCGCTTTCCTCTTCGTCTTCCAGAACCTCATCAATGGTCCGCGTTATGTCCTCAATCTGCTCGGTGAGGTTCGCGGCTGATTCGCGTATTCTCTCAAGCTCTGCCTTCAGACGGCGAATGGCGCTCTCCGCGGCGGACTCGCCCTCCCTTGGCGCGTCGTCCACCACCTCTCGAATGGCCGTTGTACCGCCTTCCCGGGCAAGAAGATTATTCAGCGATTGACTCAATGACGGGAGCATGACGGGTTCTTCGCCCTGCTGCACAAGAACGACGCGTGTCAGTTGCGGGTAATCGATGTCTTCGGCCTTGAGGTAAATCGGCTCTGCATACAGGATGTTGTCACCAACCGGGATGACAAGCAGGTTGCCTCGCAGGACGTTCGATCCGGCCTGGTCCCACAACGTAAATTGCTGCGAGATCTCCGGGTTCGTCGTGATCCGCGCCTCAACCTGCTGCGGGCCGTCAATCTGACGTTCCTTCGGGAATGTGTAGGCGATGAGGGAGCCGTAGTTCTCGCCGTCGTTTCGGGCAGCGAGCCATCCAACAAGGTTCGGCTTGCCGTCCGGCGTGAACGGCATGATGAGCACGAATTCTTCCTGCTCTTCGCCGGGCAGGCCCATGATGAGGTAGTAGGGCTCCATGACCTGCGCCTGATCGCTGAAGAACAACTCCAGGGGGAAGTTCCACAAGTCCTCCTGGTTGTAGAAGACCTGCGGATCCGTCATGTGGAACTTGAGGTACTTGTCCGCCTGGATGGTGAAGAAGTCCTCCGGATAGCGCAGGTGCGAGCGCAGCGCTTCCGGCATCTCGCTCATCGGCTTGAAGAGATCCGGGAACACGCTCCTGTACGTCCTGATGATGCCGTCTGACTCATCCGCGACATAGAGGTCCACGGAGCCGTCATAGGCATCGATAACTGCCTTGACGCTGTTGCGAATGTAGTTGAAGCCACTGGGCGCCGGTTCCGAATACGGGAACCGATCGCTGATCGTGTATGCGTCCTGAACCCAGTACAGCTTGCCGTCCGCCACAACGATGTAGGGATCGGAATCCAGCGCGAGGAACGGCGCGAGGTGGCCGACGCGCTCCTGGATCTCGCGGAAATAGAGTATCTGGCTTTCATTTGTGATTGCGCCGGTGATCAGGATGTTGAGGTCAGTGAAGCGCCACGCAAAGAGAACACGGGACAGCAGGCCGCTGATGGACACGCCGTCGCCCTCAAAGGACTGGTAGACCGGGCCGGCGTCCGTCGGATGATCGAATTCGGGAGTCGTACTTCGCACAATAACCCAGTCGTCCGTCGCCTCGCCAAAGTAGACCTGCGGGACATCGACGTGCGGCGCGCCTGTGACCGGCTCCGGCGGAATGTCCTGCAGGAAGAACTCCGGCAGGCCGTCCTGGGTGAATTCCGTCACGGGGCTCATCGCCGCGCCGTAGCCGTGGGTGTACTGCAGCCGCTCATTGACCCATGTCTGCGCCTGCGGGTCCAGTTGTGATTGCACGAGCTCACGCGTGCCGACCATGACCTGCCGATAGTCGCCGTCAATCGTATAGCGATCTATGTCGATATCCAAAAACGAGTATTGAAGCCGGAAGAATTGAATCTGGTTGTAGATATCGCGGAGGGGCCGATGATCCCATAGACGGATGTTTTCAAAGGTTCCCGGGTTGGCATTCACAATGTCGTTAGTAATGCTCTCCGGGCTTGAATCGTATGGCTGCTCCTCGATGCGGTTGAGCGCAAAACCCTCCCGCGTCATCTCAATGCTGCGCTCAATATATGTTTGCTCGCGCTCAAACTCGTTCGGCTGGACCTGGAATCTCTGCACGGCTGCGGGCAGGAGTCCGGTACCGACGGTGAGCGCGAGGAACCAGATGCCGATTGCGGCCAGCGGCAGGCCCTGCCAGCGGAGGAATGAGTTGGCGGCGAGCAGGATTGCGATCACGATGCTGATCACGATGAGAACCCGCAGCGCCGGCTGGCGAATCACAACGTCTGTGTATGCCGCGCCATACGCCGCACCTCGCGCCGAGTACAGGAGTTCCTGCAGGCTGAGCCAGTAGCCGATCGCGAGGAGCAGGAAGAACACGACGCCCAGGCCGGACAGGTGGGCGCGAAGCGTTGGCGTCAGGGTGAACTGGAAGCCGCCAAGCGCGAAGTTGATGGCGTAGATGCCAACGGCAAAGAGGGCGTTGACAATGACGACGCCCAGCGCCCATCCCTGCAGGAATCGATAGAAGGGCAGGTCAAACAGGTACGCCGAGACGTCGCGGTTGTAGAGCGGGTCTGTCAGATTGAACATCTCCGCATTGGTAAATCGAAGAGCCGTTTCCCAATACCCGGACGCCGCCGCGCCAAAGACGATTGATAGCAACACACCGGCGACAATGAGGCCGATAAAGACCAGCCGCCGCGCCCACGTCAGCGCCTCAAGCGGGATGTTCAGCGCCGCTTCCGGTGAGATGCCCTTTGGTGAATAACGCTGTGCCAAGTAGACGTTCGCCGCGAACACTATGGCGAAGATAAGCGCGCCGAGCACAAACAGCGCCACACGGGTTGTGAGAATGGTCGTAAAGACGGACAGATAGCCCAGATTATCGAACCAGAGCCAATCGACGTAGATGTTGGCGGCTATCGAACCGCCAATCCAGAGGAGGAGCAGCGCGCCGAGCGGAATCGCCCAGTTGAGAATCGATGAGAGGCGCGGAGGGTCCCGTCGCTCGAATTCGTCCAAAAAGCTCACGCCGTTGCTCCTGCCGTTGCGGCTTGTTCAATCTCTCGCACTATCCGGGTGCCGGTGTTGTGTTCAAGCGAGTCACGCAGGGCATTCGGCACACGGCCATCGATAATCTGCGCGGTTTGGGCATGGGCCAACGCGTTCAGGCAGGCCGTCACCTTGGGGATCATGCCGCCGGTGATGACACCATCGTCTATCAACTCCCGAACGCTCGCCTCTGTCAGGGTGGGCAGCAAATCACCGTCAGCGTCCAATACACCCGGCACGTCCGTCATGAAGATAACGCGGTCAGCCTCCAGCGCGCCCGCAAGAGCGCCCGCCACGGAGTCCGCGTTGACGTTCAGCAGTTTGCCCTTGTCACTCGCGTCTACGGAGACGGGAGAGAACACTGGGATGAAATCATGGTGGAGCAGGCCGAGGATGAGATCAGTCTGGATGGCCGCGACCTCGCCGACGCGGCCAAGCTCAGGGTCTTTCACTTCGGCGGCGATAACTGCGCCGTCCGCGCCCGTCAGACCGACACCTCGTCCGCCCGCCTCTCCGATGGAGGCCACGATGCGCGTGTTGACCAGGCCGCAGAGAACCGCCGTGACGACGTCCAAAGCCTCGTCGCTCGTAACGCGCAGGCCGCGCACGAATGTCGATTCGACGCCCACCTGGTCAAGCCACTGAGATATTAGGGGGCCGCCACCGTGGACGACCACAGGCCAGACGCCCTGCTTCTGCACGGCAACCAGGTCCTGGAAGGTCGTATCGTCGGGGCCAAGGGCGTTCCCGCCAATCTTGACGACTATTCGGGCGTTTTCAGCCATTACACTCCCGCACCAATCGATATCTGAAACAGCATTCAGACTACCAGAGTAACGAATACGGCGGGGTTCGACAGCATCCTGCGCGCTGTCAGGTGGTGTATTCACCGTTGATGCGCACGTATTCGTAGGAGAAATCACACGTCCACGCCGTGGCCGCCGCGTCCCCGAGGCCAAGCGATACGTCAAACCGCACCTCTGACTGCTTCATGCGCTCGACGGCTTCATCCCTGTCAAAGGGAACGGCCTGCCCTTTCTCCAGCACGCAGATGTCATTGAAATGCAGCGTCACTTTGGATTCCTGCATCTCGATCATGCTCCGACCCAGCGCCATCATGACACGGCCCCAGTTGGGATCATTGCCAAAGACGGCAGTCTTGACCAAGGGCGACGTGGAGATGACGCGGGCTGCCTGCCGGGCATCATCATCACTAAGCGCGCCAGACACGTTGATTTCAATAAGCTTCGTCGCGCCCTCGCCATCACGGACGATAGCCTTTGCGAGTTCCATGGAGACGTGAGTGATGGCCTCTTCTATGAGCGTCTCATCTTCTCCGCTATTGATAGGGGTGTTGCCGGCCGCGCCATTGGCGATGACCATGAGCGTGTCATTTGTCGACGTGTCGCCGTCTACGCTGATCATGTTGAACGAGCGGCTGACGGAGCGCTCAAGGATGCGCTTCAGGCAGTCCTGCTCGATGGCGGCGTCCGTCGTGACGAATGCGAGCATCGTTGCCATATCCGGGTGAATCATGCCGGAGCCTTTGGTTGTTCCGGCAACGGTGACCGTTTTCCCGCCAATCTCCACCGTGGCGGCACTTTCTTTTGATGCAAGGTCTGTCGTCATGATTGCCAAGGCAAAGTCGTGGCCCGCACTGTCTGAAAGTTCAACGGCCTCAATGCCGTTCCGCATGACATCCATCGGCATGGGCACGCCGATGACGCCGGTGCTGCAAACAAGCACTTCCTCGGGGCGAAGACCCAGCTTTTCAGCGACCATCTCTGCCGACGCGCGGGCGTCCGTCATGCCCTGGTCTCCAACGGCCGCGTTGGCGTTGCCGCTGTTGACGACAACGGCGCGGGGGGCAGCTTTGCCGATATGCTCGCGGCTCAGGACGACCGGGGCCGCCGTGACCTTGTTCTTCGTGAAGACCGCCGCGCCCGTCGTCTCGCCGTCCGCAACGAGGATGGTTACGTCGAGGACATCTTCCGGCGTATCTGAGCGGATGCCGGCGTGAACCGCGCCGGCGCGAAAGCCGCGCGGCGAGGTGACAGAGCCGTTTTCCAGTGGCGTGATGGTCATTTCCCGTATCTCCAGGACCGGTTCAGCATGTGCGTACAGAATCTACGATACATCCTACGGTTGTTGAGATTCCCGTACCATAGGCAGGACTAGTCTATTTCGATCGAGGTCACTTCATATGACAGAGGCAAAAGAGGGGACGCGTATCGTTGGGCGGGGTGTTCAGCGTGTCGATAGCGCTGAACGGCTCACCGGCGAGGCGGTGTTCGGCGCGGACCACACCGCGGAGGGCACGCTGTACGCCAAGCTGGTCCGCAGTCCCTACGCCAACGCACGCATCCTGAGCATTGATGTCTCAAAGGCCGCGGCCATGCCGGGCGTGCGGACTATCGTCACGTCCGCCGATTTCCCCTATATCGCCATGAGCAACCAGGCCGTTGGCGGCGAAATCACGATGACACCGCGCGACCAGCGGCGGATGCAGATGGCGGAGGACCGCATTTTCTATCACTGGCAGGCTGTTGCCGCCATCGCGGCAGATAACGCGACGATTGCCGAGGAGGCCGCTGCGCTTGTTGAGGTGGAGTACGAGCCAATCGAGCCGGTCGTTGATGTTGAACGCGCCGTCCGTCCCGAGTCGTCGCTGGTCCACGATGACCTCTATACGTGGGAGTTTGCAGGCGGGCCGTCCGACAGGGCGAGCAATATCGCGCGCCGCGTTGAGTTTGAGCGGGGTGACGTTGAGAAGGGTTTCGCGGAGTCGGACATCGTCATCGAGCGGACGTTCCGCGGCGGCACAGTCCACCAGGGGTACCTGGAGCCGCAGGCGTGCACCGTGGACGTGAGCGATGACGGCCACCTGACCGTTTATTCGTCCAGCCAGATCAGCTTCAACCTGCGCGATACGCTCTCCATCATCCTTGGCCTGCCGCAGGACAAGATCACCGTCGTGCCGCTGGAGATTGGCGGCGGATTTGGCGGCAAGGCGGGGCTTGGCATCGAGTTCGTGACGGCGCTGCTGGCGATGAAAGCGCGGCAACCGGTCAAGCTCGTGCTTGCGCGTGAAGAGGTCTTTCGCGCGTCCGGGCCAACGTGCGCCCACGTCATCAACCTCCGCATCGGCGCCATGCGTGACGGCACGGTCACGGCGTTCGATGGGCGCTATCTGCTGGACACGGGCGCGATGACAGGATTCACGCACTCCGCCACCGCGGCGCTGACCGGCGCGTCGCATTATCGCTTCAAGCATCTGCACATCGACGCCTATGACGTAGTGACGAACAAGCCTGTCGCGATGGCGTATCGCGCGCCGAGCGGCCCCATTGGCAACTACCCGACGGAGGTTGTGATGGATGAGCTTGCCGAGGAGTTGGGGATGGACCCCATCGATCTGCGGCTTGCGAACGTGACAGAGGAGGGCGATCCGCTCCCGAACGGGCTGAACATGCCCGTCTGGGGCCTGAAGAAGATCCTGCTTGCTGCCAAGAAGCATCCGGCATGGACGGATCCTCTGCCAGATGGACATGGACGCGGATTTGCGGCGGCGTACTGGGGCGGCGCGACGCTTACCTCAAGCGCGGAGATCGTCATCAACCCGGACGCAACATTTGAGGTGACGACGGGCTCCGTGGACCTGACCGGCACGCGCACGACGATGGCGCAGTTCGCCGCGGAAGAACTCGGCGTCGAGATGGAGCAGATCAACGTCCGCAGCGGCGATACAGATTCCGTTGGGCACACGGACGGCTCGTTCGGCAGCCGCACGACGCTCACGACGGGGACCGCCGTCATGATGGCCGCCCGCGACGCGCTGGAGAAACTGCGCGGCGTGGCGGCGGACATGCTGCGCGTTGAGCCGGGCTACGTCGATTACGAGAATCAGACCTTCACGGCGCGTGATTCGGACCGCTCGGTCAGCTTGCGCGATGTGTGCCAAGTTGCCGTTGAGGCTGAGGAAGAGGAGTTGAAGGTGGTCAGTATGGCGACGGGCCTGCCGGCCGCGCCAACGTCTGCGGCGTCCATCGCTGAGGTGGCGGTCGACAAGGACACGGGCCGCACGGAGATCAAGCGGTTCACGATCTTCCAGGACCCCGGCAACGCGATCAATCCGCTGGCCGTTGAGGGCCAGATGCAGGGCGGCGCGGCGCAGGGGATCGGCTGGGCGCTGTGGGAGGTCTATGACGTCGACGTGGCGACGGGCATGATCCGCAACCCGAACTTTTTGGACTACCGGATGCCGACGACTCTGGATGTGCCGATGATCGAGCCGGTGATCGTGTCCACGCCGAATCCGAGCGGCCCGCACGGGGCGCGAGGCGTGGGTGAGATACCGCTCGTGACACCCGTGGGCGCGATCGGCAACGCCATCTACCACGCGACGGGCGTCCGCCTGCACCAGACGCCGTTCACGCCTGAGCGGGTCTTCTTTGGGCTGCAGGAGTTGGAGGGGGAGTAGCGGCTACAGATGCGCCGTACCTCTGACCACCCAAACCCCGGGCCTTCGTGGCGGGGACGCCCGGTAAATCCTCCCGGGGCGCCACCATCAACACTCCAGGGTTCAGGTGGCGGTGGTTCCGGACCCCGTTGGGGAGTAATCCTGGCAGTCATATTCGGGCTCGGCGCGGGCTTGATGCTCATCCTGGTATTTGGACTTTCCTCACAATTGGAACAGGAGGAATCCGCGCGTCTCTCCGCCGAGCAGGAGGCCGCTCAAGCCGCAGAACAACGCAACGAGGCGATCAGCGCGGCGAATGACGCAATCGCTCGAGCGAATCAGGAAACCGTTTTGCGCGCGACGGCGGAGGCTGAGCAATCAGAATCTGAGTTGCTCGCGCAACAGGAAACAGAGCTCAGGGCAACAGCAGAGGCTGACCAGCTAGCGGCTGAGCAACTTGCACAGGAAGAGACACGGCTGAGGGCGACTGCGGAGGCGAAAGCGCAACTAGCTGAATCAGAGAGCACAAGGGAGTCTCGCTTACGGGCAACTGCGGAGGCAGAGACACGGCAGTCCGAGAGGCAGCGCGCGGCCGACCACACGGAGGCTGAGAGGGACTTGGCGCTGGAATTGGCGCGCACCAGCCCCACTATCAAGGCAATCGCCACAGGTGAACTTAAAGTCCACTTTGAACCACTGCCGTGGTATGCCGGAGACAACGCCGATCAAGCCCTCCAGGACGTTATGGACTCGCTAGACGGAAGAAGTCACCATGGCGCCCGAATGCAAGTGACTGCCAGCGAGGAGGCTGCCGACATCTATGTTCGGTGGGTGCGAGATTATGGTGATCATGTCCTGGGAAGAGCAGTTCATCAGACCGTCATCCACGTTGGTCTTGGCAGCACCAATTGCAATGACGAATGGCAAGCATTCGACAGGAATACGGTGGTGAAGATTCTTTGGCATGAACTGGGGCATACGCTCGGCTATGGCCACAGCGACGATCCAAATAACATCATGTATCCAACGACAGAGACTCGCTTCGAGATTGAACGTGATATCTCCAGAGTGATAGCTGCCGGCTGGATATGGAGATTCCCGCTGTGCAGCGCGGGCAGGTACTCAGTTGGGCTTGAGACCGACAGCAACGAAGACGGCTTTGAGGTCATCGTTCTGCGTGAATACGTGGACTGGGATGACTACCATGAAGGGGACTATCAATCATATGGCTCTTGTGTCAATGGGCGCTGGCATCAAGTCACCCGAACATGCGACGTCGAGAGTGGAGCCTACGTTTATGTACAGAACTACGATCGGGATGATGCCATCCGTGTTAGCGGCCAGATCATCCAGCTAGACGATCCGCCCTGGCCTGACATGCAATGGGATGAGGTCGCTTTCTACTACGACGACGAGACGCTGGATTACTACCGCGATTTGTTCGCGGAGTGAGGAGGCTTTTCTCGTCTTTCCCGCGAAAGCGGGAATCCAGACATCCCTGACCGCCTGCGACGGATTCGTGCCTACTCCTCCGTATCGTCCTCTTCAGGGAGTTCGGCGTCAGTGTCGTCTTCGGCGGTGATTTCAACGATGTCTGTGGTAGGTTCGTCAGCATCAAGATCGGCGGGAGGTTCTTCGGCGGCTTCCGCCTCTGCGGCCTTTGCCCTGCCGTTACGGCGGCTCTTGGCCGATGCCTTCGTCTTTGCGCCGGCTTTGGTCTTTGACTTCGCACCGTTCTTCTTTGCGGAGCCGTTCTTTGTCTCCGGCGGTGGCAGCTGCTCCTCCGGCTCCGGGAATTGGGCTATCGCGACGACTTCGTCATCCGTATCCAGGTTCATCACGCGAACACCACTGGTGTCACGGCCTTTCGGACGCACGTTGTCGAGCGTGGTTCGGATAACAATACCCTTCCGTGAAATCAGCATGATTTCCTCGTCGCGCGTAGCAGCGGCAATGCCGACGATGAGACCGGTGGGCGCGCGGCTGTCACTCCGCACTTTGAACGTGGCGATGCCCATGCCGCCCCTGTTGCGGACTGCGTAGCCGTCGGTCTTTGACCGGCCATCATTGACTTCAATGACTTCCCCTGTGCCCATTCGCGTGCTCTTGCCGTAGCCACGGGCGGAAACGACAAAAAGGTATTTCTCCGGTTCTGCAACGACGGCCCCGACCACGTTGTCTTCCGTGCCGCGCTTGCCGAAGCGGATGCCGCGCACACCTCCGGAGGTTGCTGAAGCAACCCGAAGCACGTTTATTGGAAAGCGAATAGCCAGACCCTGCTCGGTTACGAGGATGACCTGATTTTCTTCCTTCGCGAGGATAACGCTGACGAGATCGTCTCCCTCTTCAAGGTCCATCGCCTTCTTGCCCGTGCTGCGGATGCGGACGAACCGCTCAAGCGGCGTCCGCTTTACCTCACCCTTGCGTGTGGCGAAGACGAGGTAATCGTGTTCGGAGAGGTCGGATGCCGCCATGACTGTCGTGACGCGCTCATTGGGCGCGAGGGCGCTGCCCTGGAACAGGTTGGCGACGGGGATGCCGCGCGCCGTGCGTGACGCCTCTGCCGGCAGGTCAAAGCACCTGAGCGTGGTCACGCGGCCACGGTTCGTGAAGAAGAGCAAAGTGTCATGCGTGTCACAGACGAGGAGGTGCTGAACGATGTCCTCTTCGCGTGTCGTCACGCCGGTCACGCCCCTGCCGCCGCGGTGCTGTCGGCGGTAGGCGGAGGCCAGCACGCGCTTGATGTAGCCGCGCTGGCTGATGGTGACGACGACCTCGTTGTGCGGGATCAGATCTTCGCGGCGGACCGCGCCGAGCTCGTTCTCGTCGATCTCGGTCCGGCGCTCGTCGCCGTGCTTCTCCTTGAGCTCTTCAATCTCCTCACGCACAACAGTAGTGATGCGCGTTGGATCGCCAAGAATGGACTCAAGCTCTGCGATGCGTTCATGCAGTTCCTCTAGCTCGTCGAGAATGGCCTGACTTTCAAGCGCAGCCAAACGGCGCAGCTGCATATCGAGGATCGCCTGCGCCTGCCGCTGTGAGAGCGTATACCGCTCAATCAGCGTGATACGTGCGGCGTCCGCGGACTCGGCGTTGCGAATGACCTCAATGACTTCATCAAGGTTGTCCAGCGCGACACGCAGTCCTTCCAACACATGGGCGCGATCCTGGGCGCGGCGCAGTTCATAGCGCGTGCGGTTGATAATCACTTCACGCCGGAAGCGGATGAAGTGGTGAATGATCTGCCTTAGCGGCAGGACTTGCGGCTCTCCGTCCACCAGCGCGAGGGCGTTGATGGAGAAGGACGTCCGCATGGCGGTGTGTTCAAAGAGATTGTTGAGGACGATGTGAGCGGCGGCGTCACGGCGCAGTTCGATAACGACACGCAGGCCGTCGCGGTCAGATTCGTCCCGAATCTCACTGATGCCGTCCAGCCGCTTGCTGCGAACCAAGTCAGCCATCTTCTCGACAAGCGCCGCCTTGTTCACCTGGTAGGGGAGTTCCGTGACGACGATCTGTGGGCGCTGGTTGCGCCCTTCGCCGTCCTGGATCTCCGCTCGGGCCTCGATGATGACGCGGCCACGGCCTGTGGCGTAGGCGGCGCGGATACCCTCTGTGCCGCGAATGATGCCCTGGGTGGGGAAATCCGGGCCCTTGATGAATTCGTGAAGCTCGTCGAGCGTGGCGTCAAACTCGCCGCCGTCCGGCGTTTCCCGCCAGCGGTCGATGGCGAACAGGATGGCGTCGCAGACCTCAGTCAAATTGTGGGGCGGCATGTTCGTCGCCATGCCAACAGCGATGCCCGCAGTGCCGTTGACCAACAGGTTGGGGATTCGCGCCGGGAGGACAACCGGCTCGCGCTCCGAGCCGTCAAAGTTCTCCGCGAACGCGACGGTCTGCCTGTCGATATCGGTGAGCATCTCCTCCGCGATGGCGGCTAGCCGCGCCTCCGTGTAGCGCATGGCGGCGGGGGGGTCGTTGTCGACCGAGCCGAAGTTGCCCTGTCCATCAACGAGCGGATAGCGCAGCGAGAAGGGCTGCGCGAGGCGGACGAGGGCGTCATAGACGGGAGAATCGCCGTGCGGGTGGTACTTGGCGATAACATCACCCACCACGCGGGCGCTCTTGCGATACGCGGTGTTGCTGCGCATGCCCTGCTCATACATGGCGTAGAGGACACGGCGCTGGACAGGCTTGAGGCCGTCTCTCACGTCCGGCAGGGCGCGGGAGACGATGACGCTCATCGCGTAGTCCAGATACGCCTCGCGCATCTGGCGCTCAAGGGCTACGGAACGTTCAACCATGAAGCATCGCCTCCATCCCGGGCCGACGGGTAATCAGGCGCTTAAGAAACGTCTGGAATTCTATTTGAATCGTACATCCAGTCTAGCATTTTTTGGTGGAAAATGCGCGCCATATATGGGCTGGCGATGGCTGGAAAACAACGCGGGCACGCAAATGGCGGTCTTGGTCTAAGACATGGCAGTCTAAGGGTACGGTCAATGAGTCAGTGTAGGAGGACGGTCTGTGTACAAACCCGGCGAAACTATCAAGGACACGCTCGAACAAATCCACCGGCACGACCTGGTATTGCCGGCGATCCAACGCGAGTTCGTCTGGCAGCCTGAGCAGATATGCAAGTTGTTTGACAGCCTCATGCAAGGCTACCCTTTCGGCACGTTCCTTTACTGGCGCGTAGAACCCGAGAACAGTGAGGATTTCAAGTTCTTCGATTTCGTGCGGGACTATCATCAGCGTGACAATCCCCATTGCCCTCCGCTCCCTCCATTAGTGAACCAGAAGGTGACGGCGGTACTCGATGGTCAGCAGCGTCTTACTGCCCTGAATGTCGGCCTCAAGGGGAAAATGGCTCGGAAGCTACCCCACAGGTGGTGGAATAATCCCGACGCTTTTCCTGACCGATGGCTATACCTGGATCTACTTTGGCAAGCCGACCCAGACGACGAAGAGGGATTAGAGTATCGCTTCGATTTCCTAACCCGCCAACAGGCCGACGCGCAACAAGATGACGTGTGTTGGTACCCGGTGAGCGACATCCTCTCCATGCCAAACGCTGGACCCGCCATGACTCAATGGCTCAACGATCGTTTGCCTCAGGAACAGGTGACTCGCGCTCATGAGACGCTTTATGAGCTCTATCAGGTAGTCCACAACAAGCATTTGGTTGCCTATTACGAAGAGTCGGGTCAAGAACTGGATCGAGCGCTCCAAATCTTCATTCGGATGAACGACGGCGGTACGCCACTTTCCCACTCCGACCTGCTGCTCTCGATAGCTGTGGCACAGTGGACCGAATACGATGCTAGACAGGAAATCAACAGTTTGGTCGATGAACTGAATGGCATCGGCACGCGGTTCTCATTCTCCAAGGACCTCGTGCTTAAAGCCGGCCTGATGCTAAGCGACATCCGCAACATCGGCTTCAAGGTGGACAACTTCAACCGGTCCAACATGGACACTTTCGAGAGCAACTGGGAAGACATCAAGCAGGCCCTCACGTTGACCGTGCAACTCATGTCTTCGTTCGGCTTTAACGGGCAGAACCTAACTGCGCCCAACGCCATCTTGCCCATCGCCTACTATCTGTACAAGAGGAATTTAGGCGAGTCTTTCCTCACTCACAACAGCTTCGTGGAAGATAGGGCGAACATCCGAGAGTGGCTCATCAGGAGCCTGTTGAAATCCGGCGTCTGGCGCAACGACACCTTGTTGACAGAACTGCGGAGGGTCGTCCGCGACAACGGAATCGAGGCATTCCCTGTCGTCGAAATCAACGAAGCGATGGCCAGACAGGGTCGTGAGTTGACATTCAGCGACGAGGAGATTGAGGATCTGGCGGACATGGGGTACGGCAACCGCCTCACATTCGCCCTGCTGTCTCTGCTCTTCCCCTTCGTCGACCTGCGCAATCAATTCCACTTGGATCACGTCTTTCCTGCCGCGAGATTCACAGAGCGACGCCTGCGAAACGACGGGGTGCCGGACGATAAGATCCCGGGTTTCATAGAGCGGAGAGACGCGCTGGCCAACCTCCAATTGCTCCAAGGCGCAATGAACACTGAAAAGAGCGCCAAAATGCCAGCCGATTGGCTGTCTGAGACCTTTCCCGATGTCTCAAGTAGGAATGCCTATGCGCAGGATCATTTGCTGGGTGATGTCCCTGAATCGATAGTCGAATTCAACACCTTCTATGAGGCAAGGCGGGAGCAGCTAAAACAGCGGATAACCACACTCCTCGGACGATAGGTACCGAGCACGTCCTCCGCTGATGGATTCCTCGGTTGCGCTCGGGATGACATAGGGTCCGGCCGCCCTACGGGCGGCACTGGATTCCCGCTTTCGCGGGAATGACGAGTCTTCTTGGCGTTACGGAACTAGCAACGCAATGGGGTCTTTGGATTCTTCGCTGCGCTCAGAATGACACGGGGCAGGGTTCACCCTTCGACAGGCCCAGGGTGAACGAGGGGTGGATCCCTCTTTATTCGCCCGGCCAAACCTCCGTGCCCGGGTTCAGGGCTGACCAGATAAACCACAGCCCGTTGTCTGCTTTGACGGGCGTTAGTTGTTGTTCGGCCAACTCGCCCTGATCGCCGACGCCAAGCAGGGTCCACAGCGTGCCGGTTTCCGTGTCACGGAAGAAGTCGCCGGCGGCTTCAAATTCAAGGATGCGATCACCATGCCGCCTACTGAACGCAGCGGCCGATCCGGGGTCGTGAGAATCCGCGATGACCTCCTCATCCAAGGCCGAACGGGTGCCGGGTTTCCAGAAGACAACTACCGGTTCGCCGCCAATCTCCGTATTGACGACCTGTGCCTGTCTGAGCCGGGCAAACGGGAACGCAATGGCCTCATCGCCGATCTCCACGCCCAGAACACGCTCCTTGGGGCTCAGCCGGTCATCCAGTTGGCCGATGAAAAGGGACGGCGGATTGTTTGGGGAATCGTAGCCGAAGTATTGGGAGCCGCCGTACACGGGCCAGAACTCGGGGCTGCCGCTCGCCGGCGACAAGGCCCTGCCCTCAGGATATGTGCGGGCAAACTCACGGAATGATGTGACGTAGGCGGGAATGTACTCCAGCTGCTGCCCCGCCGCCGCGCCCACGATGGCCTGCCCGTCCGCCTGCTGCCACCACGATTCCGTGACATCGTCCCATATCACCGAGTTGGAAAGACGCACGTTGCCCGTGGTGCCGAAATTCAGTTCGACTCCATCCACGACACGGCTGAAAGCCTGCGTTGTGGATGTCAAAGGGGCGTAGGTGACCAGCACCGGCTGGCCGCCGATAACGTCATTCACGACCTCATGGAAAGTCAGGATGCCCAGAGGGTAGGCGCGGGCATCGCCGTTGACCTCCACGACCACGACGGGGTGATCCCCGGTCACCCATTCAAGGGTGGCGGCGTCAAGAAGCGGGATGAAATGCGGCTGATAGATGGGCTCGATGCCGTTGCGCCCGGGCCCGGTGGAAAGGATTTCGTCAGGATCGACGGTGAACCGGCGAAAGTCAGTCTCTCGCCACTGGCTGATATTCACGCTGAGCGGCGGTATCTCCTCATACACGTTGACGCCGTCAATGACTTCAAAATGGCCGGGGGGCGGGGTATTCGTCGCAACGGCGGGCGGCACAGTGGGTCGCGGTGTCGGGCTGGTGCTGGGGATCAGGCCGCGGTCACCGACTGCGGAGGTCCCATTGCACCCGACGGCCAATGCGACAAGGACTACGACCGTAATCAATGGCACAATAGCAAGGACGGGCCGCAATCGGCTCTTTACCCGAAGTCTGAAGGTACTAGCTAATTGGTTCGTCATGTCCTGTCACTTGTGGCATCGCGCTCGGAGACGCGCTTATGTGCTTTCCAGTATGTCACGGAGGGCGTAAAAGCGAGAGGATATGGGGGGTAACGTCGTGGCGTCCGATTCCCGGGGGCCTGTTCTTATCCGCGGCGGGCGGGTCATCGACCCGTGGCAGAATCTGGACGCCACGGGAGACGTCCTGCTGCAAGATGGCCGCGTTGCCTGGACACGCGCCGGGGCGGACAGCAGTCCCGATGTCCCGGCCGGCACACGGCAAATTGATGCCACCGGCATGATTGTCGCTCCCGGGTTCATCGACCTGCACTGCCACCTCCGTGAGCCGGGGCAGGAACACAAGGAGACCATTGAAAGCGGCACGCGCGCGGCGGCGAGAGGCGGATTCACCACCGTCTGCGCCATGCCCAACACGGAGCCACCCATCGACTCGCCTGAGCTGGTCGAATCTGTGTTGAGCAGCGCGGCGTCCGGCGCGAGTGTCCGCGTGCTACCCATCGGAACAATCACGGTTGGGCGAGCGGGCCGGGAGCTTGCCGACCTAAGCGGGCTGGCTAAGGCCGGTGCGGCGCTGTTCAGCGACGACGGCTCTGCTGTTGCGGACGACGATGTCATGCGAGTAGCGCTGGTTGAATCCGCCCGGCTCGGTCTGTCACTCAGCCAGCATTCCGAGGACCCGAACGTAATTGGCAACGCGGTGGCGCACGCAGGTGAGGCGGCAAGGGAACTGGGACTGCCATCCGCTCCTGCTGAAGCTGAGACGAATGTCATCGAACGAGACCTAAGACTGTTGGCGGAGGCGGGCGGGCGCTTGCACGTCGCCCACGCCTCAACGGTCGGCGCAGTTGAGTTGCTGCGCGATGCGCGGGAGCGCGGACTGCCCGTGACATCAGAGGTCACGCCTCACCATCTGACACTGACGGATCGCGCCCTGCTGGGCGAACGGGGGCCGCAGCATGGGTGGCCGAACGGCCCGTTGGCGGACACGTCATTGCGTGTCAACCCGCCGATACGCTCAGAAGAGCACGTGAACGCGATGGTTGACGCGCTGCGCGAGGGAGTGATTGATGCTATCGCGACCGATCACGCGCCCCACTCGGCGCAAGACAAGGCAGGCGGGTTTGCGGACGCTGCGCCGGGCATCTCCTGCATCGAGACAGCGTTTGGGCTGCTAATGACTTGTCTCGTGCATACGGGGCGGCTGGACTTGCCTACGCTCATTGCGCGGCTGACCCTCGGCCCTGCCAAGGTGATTGACATGACGGCCAATACGTTGGATCTACGCGGCCTGACCCCGGGCGCGGCGGCTGACGTTGTCGTGCTTGATCCCGACCGCTCTTGGACGGTACGCGCTGAAGATTTTTTGTCGCTCGGCAAGAACACGCCGCTGGAGGGATGTGAGCTGCGGGGAATGGTGACGCACACGTTTGTCGAGGGGCGGCAGGTGTATTCGGCTGCGCCGGACTTGGCTAAACAGGGAGCGGCGCGGTCATGACTCTTGTCGGGAGGACCGAGGAGAGAGAGGCGTTTCTCGTCCTGGAGGACGGGAGCATCCACCGCGGCTATGCGTTTGGGGCAATCGGGGAAGAGGCCATCGGCGAGGTTGTCTTCAATACGTCGATGGTCGGCTACCAGGAGATGCTGACCGATCCGTCCTATGGCGGACAGATTCTCGTGCCGACGTACCCTCTGCAAGGCAATTACGGCATCAATGACCGTGACGTTGAGTCGTCACGGATACAGGTTCGCGGTTTCGTTGTCCGCGAGGCATGTGATTTGCCCAGCAACCGGCTTTCAACACGCACGCTGGACGATTTCCTGCGAGATGAAGGTGTCCCCGGCATCTATGGGGTGGACACGCGCGCGCTCACACGGCGAATCCGAATGGCCGGCGTCATGATGGGCATCGTTACGACGGCGTCGCCGGAGGAGGCGCTTGCGCGACTTCGCGAGGCGCCGGACTATGGCAGCCTTGACCTGGTCAGCGAGGTTATCACGGCATCCCCGTACGAATGGACGGAGGGGCCGGGCGAGCTGCCGCCGGATGCGCCGCACGTCGTTGTAATGGATGAGGGTCTGAAATTCAACATCCTGCGGCTATTGCGGCAGCGGGGTTGCGCGGTGACCGTGGTTCCGAGTTCCACTTCGTTCGACGACGTGATGGCTCTACGTCCATCAGGTGCGCTCCTGTCGCCGGGGCCGGGTGATCCGGCGCTGCTGGAGGGAGTCGTGCAGACCGCAGGGGGGCTGCTGGGTCGGCTGCCGGTCATGGGCATCTGTCTCGGGCACCAGGTAGTTGCGCGGGCGCTGGGCGGGCAGACGTACAAGTTGAAGTTTGGGCATCGGGGCGGGAATCACCCCGTCAAGGATCTCGCCACGGACCTCGTGACGATCACGGCGCAGAATCACGGGTACGCGGTGGACGCCGACGGGCTGCCGTCGGGACTGGATGTGAGCCACCTGAACCTGAACGACAACACGGTTGAGGGACTGACACACCGTGAGATGCCTTTGCTAACAATTCAGTACCACTCGGAGGCATCGCCGGGGCCTTTGGACAATGAATATCTTTTTGACCGGTTCTTAGACTTGATTCGAGAATACAGGTAGGGTATAGTGACGCGAAGCGCGGGAAAAGCGGAATTGGTTTTTGTGCCGACGTTGTGTTTCATGGCGTGCGGCCAAGAAGGAGGTTTCGATGGTGCTGGAAATGGAAGCGCCACTGGACCGGGGCTATACACCTACCCAACAGACGGAGCCCCAACGCCGACAGTCCCAATTGGTGGAGTACGAGATTCTCGACTCGTATTGGATACACCAACATCAATGGATCTGGATGTCAGGCCTGGTATTAGTTGTCATTTCGATGTTCGGCATGGCCGTGCTGCCCATGGGGCTGGCCGGTCACGAGTTGCGCACCGAAATCATCAGCTTCGTCTCGGTCATTTCAGTAGCGCTCACACTCATCTGGTGGGGAATGCTGCGCCACATGCTGAACGCGCTATCAGTGGTGAAGCATCGCAAGCGCGAGATCGAACGAAGTCTTGGAATGCGGATGGAGTTCTACCTTGCGGCATCACGAGCGCGCCGCAAGCGCGAGCGCATTCGCGAGTTCGCCCAGCAGGAAGCGGGCGACGATCCGGAGCTTCGCGCAGACATCGCGGATTTCCTTCGATCCGTTACCGTTCGCCAGAGCTTCGTTCCGGGCGAAGAGACCGCATGGGCCATCATCCCGTTCCTGTTCATGGGCGCGTGGATTGCCTTCTGGGCCATCTCGGTCGGCCCGTCACTCTTCGGCTCCTAGGGCCAAGCGACACTATCGCTCACACGTTGCGCGTCCCGGCTGCAAATGCCGGGGCGCGTGAACTTGTGTCTTTGACACTCTCGGCGTCCCTGCGCGGGGGGGCGGCATGACGACCGTGCCGGAACGCCCGTCCCGCGTGCTTGTGCTCGGCAGCGGACCAATCGTTATCGGACAGGCCGCCGAGTTCGATTACGCAGGCACACAGGCCTGCCGCGCTCTCCGCGAGGAGGGCGTTACGTCTATTCTCGTCAACTCCAACCCGGCCACGATCATGACCGACCACGAGATCGCGGACGTGGTTTATATCGAACCGCTAACCGTCGAGGCGGTGACGCGCGTCATCGAACGGGAGCGTCCCGACGGGCTGCTGCCGACACTCGGCGGGCAGACCGGCCTCAATCTCGCCGTCGATCTGGCGGAGGCGGGCGTGCTGGAGAAGTACAACGTCCGTCTTCTTGGGACGCCGCTGGAAGCGATACGCACGGCGGAGGACCGCAATCTCTTCCGGCAGATGCTGGATGAGATTGGCGAACCGGTGCCGGAGAACGAGGTGGTCACGACGGTTGAAGACGCCCGCAAGGTGGCGGAGCGCCTCGGCCTGCCTGTTGTCATTCGCCCCGCCTACACGCTAGGCGGCACAGGCGGCGGCATCGCATACACACTGGAGCAGCTTGACGAGCAGGTTCGCACCGGTCTCTCCCATAGCCCGATTAGCCAGGTGCTGGTTGAGCGCAGCCTGATCGGCTGGAAAGAGATTGAATACGAGGTCATGCGCGACGGCGCGGACACGACCATCACCGTTTGCAACATGGAGAACCTGGACGCGATGGGCGTCCACACCGGCGACAGCATCGTTGTCGCGCCCAGTCAAACGTTGACGGACAAGGAGTACCAGATGCTCCGCTCCGCCAGCCTGAAGATCATCTCCGCATTGGGCATCGAGGGCGGCTGCAACGTGCAGCTCGCGCTGGAGCCGCACCCAACGATTGCCGGAAACGGACAGAACGCGGGCTATTCGGAATCGCCCTATTACGTCATCGAAGTCAACCCGCGCGTTAGTCGTTCCTCTGCGTTGGCGTCCAAAGCGACCGGGTATCCGATTGCGCGCGTGGCGGCCAAGATCGCCGTGGGCAAGCGGCTGGACGAGATTCCCAACGCGGTCACGCAGGTCACGACCGCGGCGTTTGAGCCTGCTCTGGACTACTGCGTGGCCAAGATTCCGCGCTGGCCGTTCGACAAGTTCCCGTCCGGCGACCGTTCATTGGGGACTCAGATGAAGGCCACCGGCGAGGTGATGGCGATCGACCGCTCATTTGAGGCCGCGCTGCAAAAGGCCGTGCGGTCGCTGGAGGTGACGGGAGACAGCCTGCTGTGGGAGCACGGCTCATGGAGCACGATCTCCGACCCGCTTGAAGAGCTGCCACTTTACCCGAATGACCAGCGGTTGTGGGCGCTGATGGCGGCTCTGCGGCGCGGCGTTTCGCTCGAGGACCTCTCAGTCAAGACCGGCGTTGATCCGTGGTTCCTGTACAAGCTGAACGCCATCGTCGGCATGGAGAATCGGCTGCTGGCGGAGCCCCTGACGCCGCGTCTGCTGCGTGATGCGAAACGCATCGGGTTCTCCGACACACAGATCAGCACGCTGGCGGACCGGCTCCCTGAGCAGGTCCATGAGCTGCGGCAGGAATGGGACATCCGCCCTGTCTACAAGATGGTGGATACATGCGCGGCGGAGTTTGAGGCAGCCACGCCCTATTTCTACTCCACCTATGAAGAGGAGAACGAGGCGCTGCCGTTGGAAGGACAGTCTGCGGTTGTCATCGGCAGCGGGCCGATCCGCATCGGGCAGGGAATCGAATTCGACTACTGCTCGGTCCATGCGGCGTGGGCTTTGCAGGATGAGGGCGCGGCCAGCATCATCATCAATTCCAACCCGGAAACCGTCTCCACGGACTTCGATACGTCCAACCGGCTTTATTTCGAGCCATTAGATGAGGAAGGCGTCGCCTCCGTCCTTGAGAACGAGCACGTCACACAGGGGGAGCAGGAGTTGTTCCCTCGCACGGCGGCGCAATTCGGGGGCCAGACGGCTATCAATCTGATCAGCCCGCTGAGCAGGCGCGCGTTTACCATTCTGGGCACGCAGCCGGCGACCGTCGACCAGGCGGAGGACCGCCAGCAATTCGACGAGTTCGTCACGACGCTCGGCATCCCGCGTCCACCCGGCGCGGGCGTCACGTCCATCGAAGAGGGGCTGGCAGTCGCGAACTCCATCGGTTATCCGATTGTCGTCCGGCCAAGCTTCGTTCTTGGCGGGCGTGCGATGGAGATTGTCCATACACCGGCGGAGTTCACCCGCTATGTCATGGCGGCGATGGAGGAGGTCGGAGCTAACCGCCCTATCCAGGTTGATAAGTTCCTTGAGGGGATGGAGGTTGAAGTTGACGCCGTCAGCGACGGCGAGGACGTGCTTATCCCCGGGATCATGGAGCACATCGAGCGGGCGGGCGTCCACAGCGGCGATTCCATGGCCGTCTATCCCGCCCCTTCGGTGTCAGAGGACGATGAACGGCAGATTGTCGATTACACAATCCAGCTTGGCCGCGCATTCGGCATTATCGGCCTGATGAATATCCAGTTCGTCGTTGTCCACAACGAGAACCAGGACGGGACACCCGCGCCGTCCACCGTCTATGTGCTTGAGGTCAACGTCCGTTCCAGCCGGACGGTACCGTTCATCTCCAAGGTGACCGAGGTGCCGATGGTCAGCCTTGCCACACGCGTCATCATGGGGCGCACGCTGAAAGAGATGGGCTATGAGAGCGGCCTGTGGCCGAAGAAGCCTCTGGTGGCCGTCAAGGCGCCCGTCTCCTCCATGTCCAAGCTGATGGGCGTGGACACCTATCTGGGACCGGAGATGAAATCCACGGGCGAGGTCATGGGCATCGACACGTCGCTCGCTCCCGCCCTGACAAAGGCTCTGCAGGCGGCGCGGCTCATGCTGCCGCACTCCGGCGGCATCCTCATCAGCGTATCCGACCGGGAAAAGGCGGAAGTAGTGCCGATTGCGCGTCGGCTGGCCGCGCACGGCTACGAGGTCTACGCGACGGAGGGCACGGCGACGGTCCTGCGGGCGGTAGGCATTGAGGTTGCAGGCGTCCCGGCCAAAGTCAGCGAAGGCACCGAGGGCGAGGGCACGACTACCGATCTGATACGCGACGGCCGCGTGCATGCCGTCGTCAACACGATGTCCGGCAACCGCGTGCCACTGAGGGACGGCTTTGAGATTCGCAGGGCCGCCACGGAGCAGGGCATCCCCTGCTATACGAGCCTGGATACGTTCCGCGTGGCCGTTGATTCCGTGACGGGCGGCGCAGAGGCGGGTGAGTACAGCATCATGCGCCTCGATGAATATGTGAACGGCAGACCGGCGGACGACATTCACACCCGGTGACGGGCACGCCGTCGTCATCACGGAAACCGCATGGCCACTTTTGAGACGATCGCGCAGGGCATGATCCTTGTGCGCATCACAGCGTCAAGAGTCGCTCGCGCCGCGGAGCCGGGCCAATTCGTTCAGCGGCGCGGACACGTCATAGAGGGCTTGGTGAGCGATGATGGCCGCGCCCAAACGACGCCATTTGATCCGCAGCCCTACCCGATCCTTTCAGTCGATACGGCGAGTGGAGAAATCACGGTTTTGGCGGTCATGGATAGCGAGGACGATTCCGCGATTACGTCGACACCGACGGGTCTCGAATGGGCGGTGAGAGGGCCGTTGGGCAAGCCCGTCACGGTTGACCCCTCCGCAAGGCATGTCGCGTTCATTGCGCAGGGGGACGGGATTGGGGCGCTAATCGCTCTGATGCGGGAGACTGCCGAACGCGGCGTCCGCGTAACACTCATGGCAGGGGCGAAGAACGCCTGGCAGTTGTATCCGTCACATCTGTTGCCGGAGGGCGTGCGCGAGATGACGGCGACGGACGACGGCTCGGCGGGTATTCGCGCTCCCGTGACTCACCTGTTGCCACAGGTCCAGGATGAGGCGGATCTCCTCGTCGCATCCGGTCCGACCACGTTGTATGAGGATCTGGCGCGCATGCGGGCGGACGGGCTGCTGACGATTCCAACGACGGTCCTTGTGCTGCCCCAACTCGAGTGCCGCGACGGGGAATGCGGCGAGTGTGCCGTCCAGACGCGCAATGGGGCCCAGCTGGCATGCCTTGAGGGGCCCGCGTTTGTGTTAGATGAGGTTGCGTGGGGCGGCTAAGCCGTCGCAGAAGATTCCGCGCGCTAGTCGCGATGCCGCCGGACGTAGGTTACGAAGTCGAGATCACCCGGTGACAGACCGAGCTGCGTCAGCCGCACGGCGGCCTCGGATCGGTATTGGGTGCCGTGATTGACCATGTGGGTGATGATTTCGCGCAAGGGTTGATCACCGGAGTTGCCGGAGAGGTCCACATAGGCGATGGGGGCGGACAGCGTTTCGTCCGTCATTGCGACAGATAGTTCCCGTATCCGTTCCTGAGCAGGATTCCAAACCTGTTCCAGCTCGGCAAGCGAGGGGACATCGTCGTCAGAGATACGGCTTTCGCGTAGGTTAACGACCCACTGCGGCGGTTCATCGCCGGTCCACCGCGCCAGCCAGATGAGTTCACTGGTCAAAATGTGGACGAGGGTAGCGTGGAGGCTGCCAAAACTGAGACCCTCAACGGCGGCCAGGTAATCCGATTCCGACGCCTGCCGGGCGCGTTCAAGAATGACCCCGTTTGCCCACCGACTGTAGTCAAGCAACAGTCGAAAGTGGTCTGCATTAGCGGCGGCCATGGTCGTTCACTCAAGCTCCCGTGGTTCCATGCATAAAGTATGTCACGCGTGACGTGGCTAGCGTGTCGGCAATTGAACGATTGCGCTGCCGCGCACACACGGCCTTCCGTGGCTACCCTCGCTCCATAGCTCAAGCTCGACGAGTGATGCGCCGTCATCATCGCGCCATTTCCGTGTGACGCGGCCGTAGTGCATGATCGTCTCGCCGATGAATGCCGGGGAGCGGACCTCTCCGCGGAAATGCCGCAGGATGCCGCGCCGCCCCATCCACCGTGTCGCGGTCTGGCACAGCATGTCTCCGGAGAGATCACCCTGCGCGATCCGTTCCGGCAGTCCCTCCACCTGCGCATAGGCGCGGTCGTAGTGGATCAAGTGGCTGTTGGTCTTGACGAGGCCGTAGAAGAAGACCTGGACGGTGGAGATGAAACGGGGCAGCGGCGGTAGCTCATCGCCCTCGCGAACGTCATCCCAGACCGGCTCATCCGTCCACTGCGGCGGCTCGGCGGGTTGCGCCTGTGCGCCGTCCCCAAGCTGCAACTCACCCCATGCCCGGCCTGCGCCGTCCGGTGACGACGGCTGGGGCACGGTGGCTGTCGTGGTGCGGTCAATCATCACCGTGCGGCCATGCTGGTTCGTGATGGTCATTTCCTTGGTGGTGAAAATCATCGCGCCGGAGCGTCCCTGCTTCTCCTCAACGTCCGTGACCGTTGATTGGCGCGTGAGAACATCGCCGGGTCTAATCGGCTCGATGAACGTCACGTCCATGCCGGTGTAACGCGACTGCGCTCCGGGTATGCGGAGTTGGAGGGGGTCATTACGCGTGTCCGGCAGGCCGTCGGGGCGCAGGTCTGCGATGGCCGTGGGCGGAAAGCTGGTGAACCCGGTGAACAGCGGCGCCGCGACGATGCCCCCGTAGGGGCCTTCTTTGGCGCGCTCCTCATCAACATACGAGGGTCGCACGTCATCGACGGCGTAGGCGTAGCGAGCAATCTCATCAAAGGTGACGGGTGGCCTTGACTCAGGCTCGGATATCCGTCCGAGCAATTCTCGCGCCGCTTGCAGCGCTTCACTTGCCATCTAATGCCGGCTCCTACCCTGTGCGACGTGTACCCAGAAAGGATACGCCAGCCATGACAAGCCTGTTTGTCTATCGCGAACGGACGAAGTGCGTGGAGTTCACAATCGCCAATAGCCGTCCTCCGTCATCGGTGACGCGGGTTGTGGCGACCATGAGGGTACGGCCCGGATGAGAGATTGTTGCCTCCGCAACAAGGCCGCCCTCCTGGACGTTGCCGACGAGCTGTGTCGAAAGCGCCACTGCAACCGGCATCTGATCCAGTTCCAGATCACCGCGATAGGCCGCCATGGAGGCAAATGTGGCGGCGGTATCCGCAAGAGAGATAATCGCCCCCGCATGAACAACTCGTGTGGGATTGAAGGTGTACACGCCTGGCTGTGCCTGCATCGACACCACAGCACGCTCCGGACCAACTTCCGTGATGCACATGTCCAACTGGCGCATCAGTGTGTCATCACCGCAATGTCGCATCACCCATTCGCCCAGCTCCACTGGTGAAAGGTCTTTTGGCATCGTATCCATCAGGGACCCCTTTTCAACTGTCAGCCTCTAACACAGTCAGCCTGACACTCTCGAGGGCGTGGTTCTATCCGTTTCTGCTTTCTTAGTCGCACGCAACCCCGGGCCCGCGGGAGGATATCCGTTGCCCACGCGCCGCGTCGTGTGGCACAGTGAGCGCCATGACAAACACGAATAGCGAGAACACGGCGCTCGGCCACCTGAAAGTCGTTGAGCTTGGCGGCGGGACGGGCGCGGCGGCGATGGCGGGGCGGCTGCTTGGGGATATGGGCGCGGACGTTGTGCTCGTTGAGCCACCCGGCGGGGTTGGGGCGCGCCGCATCGGCCCATTCGCTAACGATGTTGACGATCCTGACCGCAGCCTGACGTTCCTCGACCACAACATCAACAAGCGTTCCGTGGCCTTTGATCTGGATACGCCGGACGGGCAGGAGTCCGCGCGTCGCCTCGCGTCATGGGCAGACGTGCTGATCGAGTCGTATAGGCCCGGATATCTGTCGGAGCGGGGTTTGGGCTATGACGATCTAGCGGAAATCAACCCCGAACTCGTCTATGGCTCCCTGACGCCCTTCGGCCAAACGGGGCCGTATGCGAACTACGCATCAACGGAACTCATCATCCAGTCACTGGCGGGTGATCCGTGGGTGTATGGCGACGATGAGCGGGCTCCCGCGATGGTGCCCGGGGAGGCGACGGCCCGCATCGGCTCCATGCATCTTGTCTACGGCATCCTGCTGGCGCTGCGGGAGCGGCGGTGGTCGACGCGCGGCCAGCACGTGGACGTCTCTCGGCAGGACATCGGCGTCTGGCAACTGGTGAGCGGCAGCATCTCCCGCGTCGGGCTGCGCCATGAGGTTTTCCGGCGTCCCGGCAAGGCGTCCACGGGCATCGGCAGCATCTATCACTGCGCGGACGGCGTGATCCAGTTCTTCCCGTCCACGAACGCGCAGTTTCGCGGCCTGGTCACGGGCTGGATGCAGGACTCCACGTTCGACGACGAGGCTTGGGACGACACGAATTTCCGCCGCGACAACTACGACATCATCGACGTGCGCATGAGAGAGTTCATGGGCAAGCTGACGGCGGCGGAGATCGAGGAGAGCGCCGCCATCCATGACGTGCCCATGGCGCGCCTGTCCACGATGGCGGAGTTCGTGGAACATCCCCACACCGTTGCCCGCCAGTTCATCGTCGATGCGACGCATCCCGTTATTGGGAACTACCGCGCCCCCGGCCCGCCGTACCGGTTCAAGGGAACGCCGTGGGCGATTCACCGCCCCGCGCCGCGTATCGATGAGCACGGCGACGAGCTGCGCAAGATGATTGAGGGGCTGTCATCCACGCCGCCCGACCCGACCAAATACATTGCGCGGCGGAACGATCGCCGCAAGCAGCCGCTTGAGGGGATACGCATCGCCGATCTGAGCCGCGTGTTTGCCGGGCCGTTCGGCACGATGCTGCTGGGATTCCACGGCGCGGAGGTCATTCGGATTGAGTCGGAGGACCTGCCCGCGTTCCGGATGCCGATGCAGCCGAACTACCCGGAACTAAACCGCAACAAACAGTGCGTCACCATCGATATGCGCTCAAAGAAGGGACAGGAACTCATCAAGGGCATCGTCGCGCAGTCGGATGTGGTTGTTGAGAACTTCCGCCCCACCGTCATGGAGCGCATGGGGCTTTCCTATGAGGAGCTGCGCAAGGTTCGTCCAAATCTGATCATGGCATCTATGTCCGGGTACGGTATGGACGGCCCGATGCGAGACCGGCCTGCGTTCGGACAGCTGCTGATGGCGTTCGGCGGGCTTTCTTACATGTGGGGACATCCGGAGAGCGACATCGATACGCGCCCGAAGAATGCGTACTCAGACTTCACGCTCGGCGCGCAGGCGGCGATGGCCGTGATGATGGGGCTGGAGCACCGCGATCAGACCGGCGAGGGGCAGCATATCGAGAGCTCACACGTTGAGGGGCTGGCGGCGCTGCTGGGGCCGGAGATGCTGCGGTACCTGATCAACGGCGAAAGCCCGCAGCCCCGCGGCAACGCCAGCGACATCTACGCCCCGCACGGCGTGTACCCCTGTTTGGGGCACGACGCGTGGGTGTCCATCGCGGTTGAGAACGATGAGCAGTGGGGCAAGCTGGTTGCAGTGATGGACGAGCCGACGTGGGCAAATGATGGTAAGTTCGCGACGCAAGAAGGCCGTCTGGCCAACCGCACTGAGCTCGATACGCAACTCAGTGAGTGGACATCGGCTCGCTGGGCGGGACAGGTGCAGGTTGCGCTGCAGGGCGTCGGCGTACCGTGCGGCGCGGTGCAAAACCCGCTGGGCCTGCTCGCCGACCCGCAGCTGCAGCACCGCGGCACCATCGTGACAGCGCATCATGATCCGGACTGGTGGGGCACGATGCAGCACCCCGGCGTCTCCCTGCACCTGAGCGCCACCCCCGGTTGGGCGACGGACTCTACACCCGGCCTCGGCCAAGACAACGACCGCGTCTTCAAGCAACTGCTCGGCCTGACCACCGCAGAG
>CAYOPL010000036.1:0-13338 GCA_964405845.1 uncultured Dehalococcoidia bacterium
GGGTGAAGGTTGAGGGCAGGGTAGGCATTGACGATGTCCTCGCTGAGGATGAGCATGAGGCCTGCGAATACCAGGGCATCAACGGGCCTGCTCCGAATGGCGGATAGGAGATCGGCGTTGTAGCGGTCCCGCCACATGGGATCATCGACCTGACGTTGACGGTAGTCACGCAGCGAGAGGGAAACGGTGGTTAGGCCATAGCTCTCGGCTTGGTCGAGAAACATATCGCTGCCTTCAGCCTCGCCGCGCGCGCGAGTGCAAAGGACGTAGTCGATGGATGCGTTGAGGGTGCCGTTGGCGATGGCGTTGTGAGCTGCTTCGAGTAGCCCTCGGGAGCCGGGGCCGCGCCCGGTGGACAGCCAGCCGAGGCGGAGCGGCGGGCGCGGTGTCGTTTCGTCGTCAGTCCCCATTGGCTAAGGGTAGCATCGGGGCGTGTACGATAGTGGCCGGAGGGATTCTTCTTATGGATGTAGCACAACTTCGATCTCAGATACCGGCGGTGGGTCAGCAGGTCTGGATGAATACCGGGTGGTCGGGGCCGTCGCCACGGTCGGTGATTGACGCCTTGAAGGACCGCATCGACATGGAGGCGATGGAGCCGCCGGCCAGCATGCGAGTGATCGAGACGGCGCGGGAGATCCGCGGGCAGGCCCTGCAGGCCGTGGGCAGGCTGATGAACGTCTCCGAGGAAGAGTTGATGCTGACGCGCAACACGACCGAAGGGCTGAATATCGTCATGAGCGGGCTGGATTGGCAGCCGGGCGATGAGATTGTCACATGCAGTCTTGAGCATCCGTCCGTGCTTGCGCCGGCGTGGATGATTGGCCTGCGCTACGGGGTCAACGTCCGCATCGTCGTGCTGGACCCTCACGATCCAGCCGACGTCATCCTTGAGAAGTTCCAGGCAGTCATGTCACCGAGGACGCGACTCATTTTCATCAGCCATATCCAGTATTCAACCGGGCTGCGGATGCCCGCTCCGGAGCTTGCGCGGATGGCGCATGAGAACGGCGCGGAGATCCTGCTGGACGGGGCGCAGACCGGGGGGCATATCGACCTGGATATGGTTGCCGATGACTATGATTACTATTCGATCCCGGGCCAGAAGTGGATGCTGGGGTTCGAGGGCACCGGGGCTTTGTACATACGGAAAGAACTGATTCCCGCAGTTCACCCTGCGCACACGGGCGGACGGGGAATGGAGTCTCCGGTAACAGCAGGCCATATCGTTCCCATCCCGGACACGGTGGATAAGTTCTATGGAGGATCGGGCAGCATTCCGCTGCAGGCAGCGTTTCTTGAGGCGACCCGCTTTATCGAGGCGATAGGCGTTGGGGAGATCGAGACGCGCAACCTCCAGTTGGCATCTCGACTCAAGGCCCAACTGAGGGAATCGCCGCGCGTGACCGTACTGTCGCCGGAGGATGGACCGCTGGCGTCCGGGCTTGTTTCGTTCGCCGTTGAGGGCTGGGAGCCGGACGCGCTTGACGACCACCTGTGGGAGCACAACCGCATCGTTGTGCGGCATATCGAACATCCTGAGGGCGTGCGCGCCTCGCTTCACTTCTTCAACACAGAGGAAGAAGTGGACCAGTTGGCGGCGGCGGTGCGGAACCTCGCGTAAGGGGCGCGTCAGGAGCGGATCAAGCCTATCTTCTTGCTGAACACCGTCCAGCGGGTGGCGAGGTGGATGAGAGGGGTGGTGCGCTTGCCGTGGATTGATGCGTGGCGCAGGGCGTCCATGAAGTCCTCTCGGCCCTCAAAGGCGGGTATGTCCGTGTAAGCGTTGCCGATTTCGCGGGCGGTGTGGGCGTCCGTGACGCCAACGGGCCGGATGTTGTGCTTTTCGCCATGCTCGCGGATAAACTCCACGCCGCGCATGATGTCGCCCTTGAGGGTGGTGCGGGCGTTGAAGGCCTCGATGATGTCCACGTCCGGGAGGATGTCCATCAGGGCGGGCAGGGTGATGTGCTTGCGGCGGAATCTGTCAAACGGGTGGGGCACCTGGACGATGCCGCCCTGGTCCTTGATGCGCTTGACGGATTCTCTAGCGGAAAGGCCGCGAGGGATGTCCTCTTCAAGGAAAAGGCCGATAATCTCCCCGTCCGCCGTTCTGAGTTCCGCGCCGATGATGACAGGGAATGGGGCAATCTCCCGGACTTCCAACGCGCCACGGATGGTGTGGTGATCTGTGACGGCGATGATGTCTATGCCCTTGCGCTGGCAGGCGCGGATAAGGGATTCAGGCGTGAGCTGGGAATCGGGCGAGACGCGGGTGTGGATGTGGAAGTCTGCGCGCATTGCTCCGTGAAAGGGGTTAGGCGCGCTCTACATAGTCGCCAGTGCGGGTGTCAACAACGACGGCGATGCCGTTCTCGACGAACATTGGGACGGTGATGACGAGGCCGGTTTCGAGCGTGGCGGGCTTGGTGCCGGCGTTGGCGGTGTCGCCCTTGAACGCCGGAGGTGTTTCGACGATTTTCAGGGTGACAGTGGTTGGGAGTTCAACGCCGATGGGCGCGTCCTGGTAGAAGACCATGTCAAGGTTCATGTTCTCGATCATGTAGGGCAGAGAGTCCTCAATCTGGTCGCGGTCAACGGGGAACTGCTCGAAGGATTCCGTGTCCATGAAGTGGTAGAGGCCGTCCTCGCTATAGAGGAATTGGACGGAGCGGGTCTCAAGCGTGGCGCGGGTAAAGCGCTCTCCGGCCTGGACTGTGCGCTCAATGGTGTGGCCGCCCTTGATGTCGCGCAGCTTCATGCGGACCTGGGCGGAGCCGCGTCCGATCTTGAGGTGGTGAAAGTCAAGTAGTTGGTAGAGCGTGCCGCCAATCTCAATGGTCACGCCGCGGCGCAGGTCTCCCGTCTCAATCATTCCGTACTAACTCCCGTTCTTGATGTTGATCTTGGGGGCTTTGCTCAAGGGCACGCAGCGACCATCCCTAAACTCAACGATGTCCTCGATACGGACGCCACCCCAGCCGGTGATGTAGATGCCCGGTTCTACGGTGAAAATCATGCCCTGCGTCAGGACATCCGGGGCGCGCTGGCCAAGACGCGGGTATTCATGGATGGCAAGTCCGACGCCGTGGCCAAGCGAGTGGCCAAACTCCGAACCATGTCCGGCTTTTTCGATGATGTTCCGCGCGAGGGCGTCCGCCTGATCGCCGGTCATGCCCTCTTCGATGGTGGCGATGGCCGTTTCCTGAGCGGTTAGGACAATGTCATATATGCGCCGGAACTGGTCGTCATGATCACCGATGCAGATGGTGCGGGTCATGTCCGCGTGGTAGCCGTCCACGCGCGCGCCGATGTCAATGACGATTGGGGCGCCGACGGCGATGGGTTCGTCGGAGGGGCGGTGGTGAGCCATTGCGCCGTTGGGACCTGATGCAACGATAAGCTCAAAGGCGATGGCCTCCGCGCCACGGTTGCGCATGGCCATCTCAATGCGCCACGCAACGTCCTGCTCGGACGCGCCCGGCTCCAGGCCGTCGCGCACTTCGACGAACGCCTCATCGGTGATGCGGATGGCGGAGATGAGGGCCTCGCGTTCGGCATCGTCCTTGACGGCACGGATTGTCTCAATGGTGTCATTGATGGGGACAAGTTCCTTGCCAGCCTCACCACAGAGTTCGGCAAGTCGCTTGTGGGTAGCGACGGTGACGTGCGATTCCTCAAAGCCGACGCGTTTCGCGTCGCCCATGGACGCCAGCATCTCCTTGAACCATTCACTGCCCGGCCCGGCCATGTGGACGACCTGGTATTCAGGCGACTGGTTGCCCGCCTGCTCCGTGTAGCGGGAGTCGGTGGCGAGCAGGGCGCTTTCAGGGGTTATGAACAAGGAACCGGCGGAGCCGCTGAACCCGCTCATGTAGCGGCGGTTCTCGGGCTGGGAGACCCACACGGCGTCCACGCCGGCGGGCTCCATTGCCTCCCGCAGCTTGCCGAGTCGATTCGTGACGCTCATCGCTGTTATTCGTCCTTGCTGATCTCGTCGATGAGATAGTCCAGCGCCCAGAGGTAGGCGCGCCAGCCGAAACCGGTCATCTGTCCGCGGGCGATGGGGGCGATGACGCTGCGGCGTCGAAATTCCTCGCGGGCGTGGATGTTTGAGAGATGGACTTCGACGGTTGGGGCGCCGACATCCTGCAGGGCATCGCGGAGGCTGAGGCCGTAGTGCGTGAGCGCGCCGGGGTTTATGACGATGCCGTCGATGCCGTTAGGAATCTCCGACTGGAGAAAGTCGACAATGGCCCCTTCGTGGTTGGACTGGAAGCAGACACATTCCGCGCCGCGCTCCTTCACGCGGGCAGTGAACGCTTCTTCAATCTCAGCAAGCGTGGTTGTGCCATAGACGTCAGGGTCTCTGTGGCCCAGGCGATTCAGGTTCGGGCCGTTGATGAGTAACAATCGCATGTTGCCATTTTATCAGTCAGACACGTCGTTTCGTTGAGATTCACTATCATCGTCACGGTTCATGCCGGGATGGGCACGGGCATAAGCCTGTGCCATCTGCGCCTGTGAAACGTGAGTGTAGATCTCCGTGGTGGCGACGGAGGCGTGTCCAAGCATCTCCTGCACGAGTCGCAGATCCGCGCCGCCGTCCAGCATATGGGTGGCGAATGAGTGACGGAGAGTATGAGGATGGATGTTCTCCGGCAAGCCTTCTGCACGTGCCCACTTCTTGAGGGAGAGTTCGATGCCGCGCGTGGTCAGGCGTCCGCCGCGACTGTTGAGGAAGACCGCGGCGCGCGTCCTGATGCCGCGGGCAAGCAAGGGGCGAGCGTCGTTGAGATACATGGCGAGCGCCTCTCGGCACGGTTCTCCGAAGAGAGTCTCGCGCTGCTTGGAGCGTTTGCCCCAGACACGGGCGACGCGGTTGCGCAGATCAAGTCCTGCCAGGTCCAGCGAGGCGATTTCCGCCACACGCAGGCCCGCGCCATAGGCGAGTTCCAGGACGGCATGGTCACGCAGGGCGAGTGCCCGTTGGAGGGATGTCTTGACGTCTGCGGATGCAGGGTCAATGCTCTCCGCGAAACGGAGGGGCGCGTGGACGAGTCGCTCGGCGTCACGTTCCGAAAGGAGGTCCGGCAGGCGGCGGCCGATCTTGGGGGAAGGCGTCTTTGTGATTACTTCGGGGTTTTCGATGACACCCTCGCGGGCGAGAAAGCGCCAGAAGGAACGGAGGGCGGAGAGGCGGCGGGAGATAGAGGAACGGGCAGAGCCGTTCATCGTCAGGTCATAGACCCATCGTTGAGCATGGTCGCGTGTGGCGTCCGGCAGCTGTTTGACGCCTTCCCCGGCAATGAACTGCAAGAAGAGGCCCACGTCGCCCATGTAGTTGCGGAGGGTATAGCGGGACGCGCCGCGTTCGTATTCGAGGAACGCCGCAAAGTCATCGAGGTGAGTTGCCCATTGCTCCGGGATTGGGGCGGTGTCCGTAGGTTGGTCCGGGACGTGGGCGTGTTTGAGTGCCATGCCACTATTTTAGACCAGGTTTGAAAATCTGGCCCTTCGACGGGCTTAGGGTGGGCGGCGCCAAGTTTGACTGAGGAAGAGAGACTCTAGATTCCTCGGCTACGCTCGGAATGACAAGAGGGAGTTAGACTTCGACGAGTTGGGGTTCCGGTTCGGGTTGTTCGGTGGTGAGTTCCTCGCGGGAGCCCTGCCAGCCGCATTCCTTGTCGTTGCAGGAGGCGTTGGTTCTGCTGGTGGCAACAACGAGGCCGCCGCAGTCGGGGCAGGGCTGTGGGAGCGGCTCCTGGTTGGTGAGGAAGTTGCAGTTCGGGTAGTTGGAGCAGCCGTAGAAGGGGCGACGCGACTTGCGGGATGATCGTTGCACGAGTTCGCCGCCGCAGTCGGGGCAATGCGCGCCTGTGCCTTTCTGAATGCGCTTCATGCCGCGGCACTCAGGGAATCGCGAGCAGGAAAGGAATGGACCATAGCGTCCGCGCTTGATGACCATGTTCGCGCCGCACTCCGGGCATATCTCGTCCGTTTCCTCGTCGATGTTGCTGACGCGCTCGATTTTCTCCTGCGCGGTGTCGATGCGTTCGTTGAACGGGCCATAGAAATCGCGTAAGACGGGCACCCACTCACGCTCGCCACGGGCAACATCGTCCAGCTCCTCCTCAATTTGGGAGGTGAAGTCGAGGCTGGAAACCTGCGGGAAGTATTCGGCCAGGAGACCGGATACCGCCGTGCCGAGCTTGAGAGGGCGGAAGCGGTTATCCGCCTTGTCCACGTAACCGCGGTCCTGAATGGTGCTGAGGATGGCGGCGTAAGTGCTGGGGCGTCCAATGCCGCGCTCTTCCAGCGCCCTGATCAGCGTGGCCTCCGTAAAGCGGGGCGGCGGCTGCGTGAAGCGCTGGGTTGGCACGACGTTTCGGAGGTTGAGTGGTTGACCCTCCTGCAGGTCCGGGAGCACACGCCCCTCATCGGATTCCGCGTCCGGCTCATCGAGGCCCTCGCGGTAGATTGCAAGAAAGCCTGCAAAGGTCATGATTGAGCCGGTGGCGCGAAGTGTGTGGCTCACGCCGGACGGAGCGCCGGATGCCGTGATGTCAACCGTGGTCTGGTCAAACGTTGCGTCGGCCATCTGTGATGCGAGCGCGCGCTGCCAGATGAGCTGGTAGAGGTTGAACTGCTCACGGCTCAGGGAGTTGCGCAGCGACTCAGGGTCGCGCATGAAGGATGTTGGGCGGATGGCCTCATGTGCTTCCTGCGCGCCCTTGACACGGCGCGAGAAGGACCTGTGGGAGGCGGGGACATGGTCCTTGCCGTAGCGGTTGCCGATGACGGCTCGCGCCTCTTGCACGGCCTCGTTGGCCATGTTGGTTGAATCTGTCCGCATATAGGTAATGAGGCCGATGGGGCCTTCATTGCCGATAGGCAGGCCCTCGTAGAGCTGCTGCGCGATGGTCATGGTTCGACGGGCGGTGAATCGCAGTTTGCGGAAGGCCTCCTGCTGGAGCGTGGAGGTGATGAAGGGTGGGCCGGGGCGACGCTTTGTCTCACGGCGGCGGACGGATGCTATCTGGTAGGAACTTGCGCGCAGGTCGGCGAGGATTCGGTCAGTCGTTTCCTGGTTCGGGATGGTGATTTGCCGACTACCGCCAAGCTCCGACCGATAGCGCGCGGAGATATCCTCAGGCGCGACGTCCTGCGTCAGGAGATCGGCGTCGATTTCCCAGTACTCCTGAGGAACGAACGCGTCGATTTCCGCTTCGCGCTCAACGACGAGTCGGAGGGCGGCAGATTGCACTCGGCCTGCGGACAGGCCCTTGCGAACCTTGCTCCAGAGGACGGGGCTGAGGCGGTAGCCGACGAGACGGTCAAGGACGCGACGGGCTTGATAGGCGTTGACGAGATCGACGTCTATTTCCCGCGGTTCATCAAATGCCCGGCGGACAGCGTTCTCCGTCACTTCATGGAAAACGACCCGGCGCATGCGCTCTTGCGGGATGCCGACGGCCTCCATCAGGTGCCATGAAATTGCTTCACCCTCACGGTCGGGGTCGGTTGCGAGGTAGACAGTGTCCGCGGCGTTCGCGGCGGCCTTTATTTCCTTCACGACGGAGGACTTGTCACGCGGGACGACGTAGTCCGGTGCAAAATCATTCTCCACGTCGATGGCCATCTTGCTCTTGGGCAGATCGCGGACGTGGCCGATGGACGCAAGGACGTTGTAGCCGTTGCCCAGGATTCGGGACAGCGTGCGGGCCTTGGCGGGAGACTCGACGATGACGACGTCAGCGCCTGGCACCACGTTGGACCGGGATGCTGCGCTTGTGCGACGGCCTGTGTTTGAGCGGCTTTTGCCTGACGCAGATGACTTCTTTGTCTTGCGCGTGGTCGTCGACTTCTTTCGTCCGGTTGTCATACGGTGATTGCCTCTTTAGGTGATCTGATTTTCGGCGGTTCTGGTTTCTGTCTGTTCCCCGCTGTCGTTCTTTCCTCTTTGAGATTCGTAAATCGCATGGGCCTCTCGTGTCAAGACGTAGTGCATACCGCCTACCTGTCTTACGAGATCGTTCAGTTCAAGCATTGTAAGGGTACTGGATACTTCCGGCATGGACATTCCGGAGGCGCGATAGATTTCGTCGATGTGGATGGGAGAACGGCTGAGGACGCGGAGGACGGCGGCCTGTTCTCTGTCGACGGCCTCCGGCGTTGAGGGTAGATTGAGCTGCCGATCCTCTTGGGACAGATTGAGTTCCTGCAGGATGTCTTCCGTGGTCAGCACGAGTTTTGCCTCGCCGCCCTGAATGAGGAGGTTGGGGCCGCGACTGCGCTCGCTGAGGGCGCTGCCGGGGACGGCAAAGACCTCCCTATTCTGTTCCAGAGCCTGCCGAGCAGTGATCAGAGCGCCGCTCTTCTCATTTCCCTCAATGACAAGGCAACCAAGGCTGATGCCGCTCATGATGCGGTTGCGACGGGGGAAGTTCTCTTTCATTGGGGGCGTGCCGATCGGGTAGTCGCTGATGAGAGCGCCGTTCTCCACGATTTCCGCTGCCATCTTGCGATTCTGCGCGGGATAGATGATGTCCACGCCACTGCCGAGGACGGCAATCGTCCTGCCCCGGTTTTGCAGGGTGGCGTAGTGAGCCGTTGAGTCTATGCCGGCGGCGAGTCCGCTGGCGATGGTGAGTCCTGCCTGCACGAGGTCTCTGACGAATTCACGAGTGACCTCGCGGCCATATGGCGTGGCCTTGCGGGTTCCAACGACGGCCAAGGAGAGGTCATCCTCCGGTTTGAGTTCTCCCTTGACGTAGAGGACAGGGGGCATGTCATGGATCTGACGGAGGCGGGCAGGATATCGCTCATCATGCCAGGTGTAGGCGCTGACGCGGTGACGGTGCAGTCTCTCAAGCTCGTCATCAGGGTCAAGGTCGGCGCGTGTTTTGAGGATTTCGTCCACCGTCCGCGCGTCAAGTCGGGTGGCGCGCAACTCAGACTCTGATGCGTGCCAAGCGTCTTTCAGAGTTGGAAAATGCGACTCAAGATGTCCAAATCTGACCCGGCCGAGCCTGCTGACGCGCTGAAACGCTATCCAATATGGGAGATCGTCATTCACGATTCAACGCTATCTATTTCAGGGTGAGTGGTCAAGATTCTTCCAAGTTCCCGCTTTCGCGGGAATGACGGGCGTGGGACGGAAATAAGTGGCGGAGAGAGCGGGATTCGAACCCGCGAGGGCCCGGTAAGACCCTACACGCTTTCCAGGCGTGCCTGTTCGGCCACTCCAGCACCTCTCCGTCTTGTGTTATGGCGGAGAGGGTGGGATTCGAACCCACGGTACCCGTGAGGATACTCCGCTTTTCGAGAGCGACGCCTTAAACCGCTCGGCCACCTCTCCGTGGGGGCCTCTCCGATGGTCATTATACGCGTGACAAGTGAAAACTGTGCTGTGTAATTGGGCTGTCTGAGGGCTGTTCTCCTTGACAGTTCCCTACCTGCGCCAATATGATTAAGCGTCTTTCAGCCGTTTGACGCGCGTATTTCGGCCAATTTACACAGCGTCGGGCGGGGTTAGCAGGAGGGAGCAGCGCGTGTTTACAGGGAAAGCATTTTGGATGCCCCTTGTTCTGATTACTGCCTTTATTCTCGTTTTGGCGGCATGCACGGGTCCGCAAGGTGAGCAGGGTGAGCGAGGTCCCGCGGGCCCCGCAGGGGCACCCGGTTCCGACGGCGTTGACGGTCAGCCAGGGCCGCCCGGCCAGGCAGGAGAGCCCGGCGCAGCCGGTGAGGCGGGAGAGCCCGGCGCGTCCGGACCAGGCGCCATCAACCCGGAAGCCAATATCAATACCCTCGATTCAGACATCATCCTTGTTCCGGGTACGACACGAGTGACGTTCAGACTGTCCGGATTCCCGCGACGAGATGACGTAACACTCTACATTCGTGAAGCGGGCGGCGCAGGAAGCGACTACGAGATGGGAAGCGCCCAAGTGAACTCATCGGGCGCGCTTGAGATGGTCGTTGGCGCCGATTTGCTGCCCGCGATACCGGAGAATCTACCGCCGGGCGTGTGGACTGTAGTCGCAGTGGGTAGCCGCGTGCCGGAAGGCGCAGCCGGACCCGCGGCAGCGAGCACTGCAATCCGCGTGTATGGCCCGGGTGAGGCTCCGACGCTGGGTAACAAGTAGAGCCAACATCTGACAACAACGAGTACGATTCTCGGGGGCGCCAATTGGCGCCCCCGAATTCGTTTTGACTGTTAATTCTCCTCGCTCATGCCCTTCGACAGGCTCAGGGTGGACGAGGGATTAGGCGGAGGCGGCGGTGGGGGTGTGGTCTTCGGTGTCAGTTCCGTTGGGGGACTCTCCGTGGAGGAGTCGTACCTGCCGGACACGGCGGCCTGTGGTGGACAGGATGGTCATGGTCAGGCCGTTGTCGCTGACAGTCTCACCGGGGTGGGGGATACGGCCGAGGGCATAGAGGATGAGGCCGCCGACGGTGTCCACGCCCTCCGCGTGCAACTCCACGTTGAACATTTCATTGATGTACTTGAGGGGGGCGCGGGCGTCCACGATTGCTTCCTGCTCGCTTACGCGGCGGACCAGTGGCTCGCTGGCGGTGAACTCGTCGTCGATGTCTCCCACGATTTCCTCGAGCAGGTCTTCATTCGTGACCAGGCCAACGAGGCTGCCGTATTCGTCAACGACGAGCGCGATATGAACGCGGCGCGACTGGAACTCACGCAAGAGGTCGCCGACGCGCTTGGTTTCCGGAACGTGCAGCGGGGGGCGAACGATGGATTCAAGGGTTGAGTCTTCGTTCTTGTTCTGGAATGCGGCGAGCAGATCCTTGGCGTAGACGATGCCGACTGTATCGTCGAGATTGCCGCGATAGAGGGGCAGGCGGCTGAAACCCTCCTGCATAACAATCTGGACGGCGTCTTCGAGTGACGAGCCGGCCTCGATGCCGACAACGTCCGGTCGCGGCACCATGACCTCGCGGACGGCCAAGGACTCCAGCCGGACGAGGCCGCGCATGACGTTGCGCTCCCATTCCTCATCAAGTGTCGCAGCGTCATCCGTGCCGTTTACATGGTCGCCGTTGGCGCTGCGCTGATCAGAGCGTTCCACAACGGGGTTATCCGACCATTTCCGTCCCAGGGCGCGGGCTAGCGGCCGGAACAGGGCGCGTAGGGCCGAGGCGGGGATGGAGAGAATCGCGTTCACGAATGAGACGAGGGGCGCGGACACCAGCGCGAGGCGGTCGGCATCATGGCCGCCCCACACGCGCCCGGCGGCCTGCGCAAGTATGACGCCCGCGACGGTGAGAACGATGCCGAGGAGAACCTCCAACGAGGGCCAGGGGCTGTACTCCAAGACGAGGCCAAAGCTGATGATGGCAAAGAGAACCGTCGCGGTGGAACGGATCATGAGAGCGGCCATCGTAAGGGAATCGTGGGATTCCTGCAGTTGGGCGAGGCGGCGCGCGCCCGGCCGTCGACGTTGAACCAGTCGCTCCAGACGTTCTCCGCGTGTTTGGAAGAAGGCGTCCTCAACCGCCACAACCAGCGTCAACAGAATCAAGGCCAGCGGATACGCCGGCAAGAGAAGGGCGGACACTGGTATCTATGCCCCGGTGACGTTAATCATGCGTCGACCCGGCGCAATTTGTATGTGCCCCGTACTTGGGGGCTCTAAATCGGTTGCCATATCTGAACGACGCCATGCTAGGGGGCTTATGCATGCCCTGTCAAGATGCCTCAGCAACATTTGCAACATTGCGGAACGTGCGGCGGTGGATAGCGGAGGGGCCAATCTTTCGCAATGCTTCAAGATGTTTGGAGGTCCCATAACCCTTGTTGGCTGCCAGTCCGTAGCCGGGGTTTTGGGCGTCCAGCCGCCGCATGACTTCATCACGGGCGACCTTCGCGATGATGGAGGCCGCCGATACCGAAATGGAGACCTGATCGCCGCGCGTGAGGGCCATCTGCTGAATCCCGTCGGGGATGGGGAGTGCGGAGCCGTCGACGATGATACCGTCCACGTGGCTGCCGAGCGTGCTGAGGGCGGCCAGCATGGCTTCACGGGTTGCTGTGGCGATGCCAGCTGAGTCGATGCGGCTTGCGGGCGTCATGGCGAGGCCGACAACGGCGTCCTGAAGGATGAGCTTTGCGAGACGTTCCCGTTCGGGGGCGCTGAGTTTCTTTGAATCGTCAACGTCATCGAACCACGCCAGCGGTTGAACAGGGAGGATGACAGCGGCTGCGGCGACGGGGCCGGCAAGCGCGCCGCGTCCGGCCTCATCAATACCGGCGATGGTGCGGGCGCCCTTGAGGAGCAATTCACGCTCGTAAGAGAGGCCGGGGCGTGTGACAGGAGGAACGATGGGGCGGCGTGAGGAAGATGCGCCGCCGTCCGGAGGATCAGTTTTCAGCGGGGACCTCTCTCGAGGCTGTGAGGACTTCCCTGATGTGGTTGATTGCGCCGGCGTGGAGGTTGGCGTGCGTGGTCAGGGTGATGAGGTAGCGGATACGGCGCATGCCGCTGTCCGTTTCAATGTCCAGACCCTCCGGCCCGAGTTCTTCTATGGTGCGGAGGACAGCCTGGAACGTGAGCCCCAGGTACTCCAGCAGCGCCTTCTTGGGCGGCTCCTGGAAGTGGGCGCGCTGTGTTGCGGTGTACGCCTGCCCCGTGTCTTCAAGAGGCAGGCCGAATTCCCGCGCGTAGCCGTGCGTCTCATTGATCTCAGGGCGGTTGAGAATCTGCTTATGGACCAGGGCGTCCTGCACGCGGGCAACGTGCCAGAGGTAGTAGCCAGCAGAGGGCGTCTCCGGGAACGGCCGCCACGCCATGTCCTCCTCGGACATGGTTTCGACGGCCTGCGTCAAGGTTCGCTGGCAGGCCTGGAAAACCCCTGCGAGAGCATCGCCGGACGGATAGCCGTTCTGTACGTGACCGGCATCCCCGCGATTGAGAAAATCGCGCAAGCCATGTGACAAGGCAATGATGGACATTATTTCCCCTTTAGTTCCAAAGACGATATTACACCGCTTGCGCGGCCAATGGGGAGTCGTGTGGTTCGTCAATGGCTACAGCACGCTCAATCACACCGCCGCCGAGCATCCGGTCGCCATCGTAGAGAACGACGGCCTGACCGGGTGTTACGGCGCGTTGGGGATCGTCGAACTCAAGGGTGAATCCGTCGCCGTCCACGTCGGGGATGAGGAGGGCGGGCGCTTCAGGGGACTTGTAGCGCACCTTGGCGGATACGCGCATCGGGACGCCGGCGGGCGCGATTCCGTCGATGAACGTTGCCTGCGTTGCGTGTAGTTCGCCTGCGAGAAGGTGATCCTCCGGGCCGATGACGATGGTGTTC
>CAYOPL010000037.1:0-20514 GCA_964405845.1 uncultured Dehalococcoidia bacterium
GGCTGTAACGGCGCAGTAACAGACGAGGGGTTTTTCTCCGGGTTCACCCTTCTACAGGCTCAGGGTGAACGGTGGCGGCTCAGGGTAAACGGGTAGCTGCGCTACGGCTAAAGTTCGCGATCGGACCGGGGTAGCCTTGGAGTTCGCGCGCCACGTTCCGGCTTGGACGGCCACAATTGAGGTTTTAGATTCTTCGCTGCGCTCAGAATGACAGTGACGGCGGCGCTGCGCGCCGCACTGGATTCCCGCCCCGTATCGAAGTACGGGGCATGCTTTCGCGGGAATGACGGAGAGCTCAGCTAACCCAGGTCGCCTTGATCGCGGCCGGTGGCGTCCCTGAACGGGGAATCGCTCCACGGGAAGATGTTGGCGGCGGATTCCAGCAATGGGAAGTCGTCCCCGGGATGGAAGACGGCAACGCCATTTGCCGTGCCAACCCACAGGTTGCCGTCTCGATCAAGCAAGAGTTCATTGACGCGATTGCTCGGCAGCGGTGTTGATTCCGCCGTATAGACCATCCAGAGCTCGTCGTTCACGAGTCCAACGAGGCCGCCGTCCGTGCCGACCCAATAGCGGCCCGTTTCCGTATCTTCAGCGAATGAGCGGACGTTGTCGTTGGGGAGGCGTCCGTTGGACCGATTCAACTTGATCCACTCCTGACCGTCATAGATAGCGACTCCATCACCGATGGTGCCGAACCACATGCGGCCCTGGCTGTCTTCACGGGAGGCAAGGACGAGGTCGGTGCGAATATCCGCGTTCTCCGTCTTCAGGCTGTTCCAGATGCCGTTGTCGAAGATATTGATGCCCTGCCAATGCGTGAGCCAGACACGGCCCGCGGAATCTTCCGTGACAACGCTGATGATGTTGGTGTTCAGGCCGTCGCCGCGGTTGTAGAGCGTCCATTCGCCGTCTTCAAGCACGGCGGCGCCGAGGCCGGTGGCAAACCACACCCTGTCCTGACTGTCGTAGTAGACGTTGAAGAGGGAGTTGCTGGGGAGCTGCTGCTCGCCCTCGGCCTCACCGAACCTGTCATATTCAGTCCATTCACCGTTGTCGTAGACGGAGCCGCCGCTGAGGGTGGACATCCAGATGCGTCCGTGTTTGTCCTCCGCGAGGCCGGTCACGTAGCGATACGCGAGGCCGCTGTTGAACTGGGTAAAGGTCTCCCAAACGCGGCCATCAAACTTGCCGACACCCTGGGACGTGGCCACCCAGATGTTGCCCTGACTGTCTTCAAGGAGGCCGTAAACATCATTGGCCGGAAGGCCGGTTTCCGCCGGGAAGAGCCATTCGTACGTCTCTTCCTCGGTGTTATACAGGGTGACGCCGCCGCCGTAGGTCACGATCCACAGCGTGCCGTCCTCGTCGTAATGCAAGTCCTCGACGAAGTGGTGCGAGAGTTCTCTTTGCCTGACTCTGAGTGGTTCAGAGAACAGAGTCCCATCAAAGGTTGCAATACCGGCTTCTGTTCCCACCCATAGGAGTTCTTCATCGTTGACGGCGTCTTCATCCGGCGTCTGGAAAACGAGGGCCGTTACGAAGTTGGACGGCATGCCCTCCACGACTGTGTACGGGTCTTCTCTCCATTCACCGTCGGCGTGCAGAACGTTCAGGCCACCGCCATACGCGCCGATATACAGATCGCCCTCGGAGTTTTCCAGGAAAACACGGACCTCGTTTGCGGCGAGGGGGCTGTTTTCTTCTGTGTACGTGGTGCGCCGCCCGTCCGCGTCGAACACCACGATCCCGCCCTTTGAGCCGACCCAGATGCGGCCTTCAGAGTCCTCGTAGAAGGTCCAGATGCGATCGTCAGGAAGGCCGCTATCTACGCTGAAAGATGTCCATTCACCATCTTCAAGGACACGGATGCCCTCGCCCCACGTGCCGACCCATGCCCGATTCCGGCTGTCGAGCAGGAGCGCGGAGACAAACACGTCATCCAGTCCAAGTTCTCCGTCTTGATCAAGGCGCGACCACTGGCCTTCTTCAAGAACGACGATACCTCTCTCCGTTCCGACCCAGACGACGCCATGCGGGTGATAGATAAACGACGTGGTGCGCGCGGTGATGCCGCTGTTGCTCGCGTTGTATGTGATGAGCGCCCCGTCGTCGTACAGAGACGCGCCGTTCTCAAAGCTCGCGAACCACTTGCGTCCATGGATGTCTTCATAGACTTCCGTAAGGAACCAGCTAGCGATGCTGGTGTTTTCGACGTTGTACACAGTCCAGAGGCCGCGGCCCGAATTGGTCTGCTCACCGCCGCCGGCCGTGCCAACGAGGACAAGCAGCGTCAGGGACGCCAACGAGATGCCGCGTAATGCGTTCACAGTCCGTTTCCTCTATGGGCGCCGCGGGCGCACTGTTCCATGCAATTCATTCTGTAGACGCGTGTAGATACCCACTCTGACCACACAGTTTAGCGCGGAATTACACGAGTGGCGCAGATTCACGGAAAAATGACGGGAATAGGAGTCGCGTGGTACGATACGGCGTGTCAAAACTGCCAAGAGCAGCATGAATCAGGGTGGGGATAACTGAGCTGCCTTCGGCACAAGGGGGTACCAATTTGGCGGATGAGGTTCTGGGCGTATCCGTTGGGACTGTCGTGTCATTCACGAAAGAGATTTCAGCGCATGACGTGGAGCAGTTCGCGGAGGCGTCCGGTGACGTTCAACCCATCCACCTGGATGACAATTACGCCAAGCGCACCCGCTTTGGGAATCGCATAGCGCACGGAATGCTCACGGCGGGCGTTATCTCTGCCGCAATCGGCACTCAGCTGGTGCCGAACGCAATTGCTATCTATATGGGACAGACATTGCAGTTCCGGGCTCCCGTGTGGCTTGGCGATTCAGTCACTGCAACACTTGAGGTGACCGAGCTTGACGTTGAGCGCCGTCGCGCCACCATTTCAACCACCTGCACGAATCAGAAGGATGAAGTGGTCCTCACCGGCGAGGCGCTGGTGATGCTGGACACCGTGCGTGACGAGTAGCGTGGCACCCACTTTGCAGTATCGGCGCGACTCGGTCGTTTTCCCAGAATCCGTTTAGGAGGCCAATTCCGATGTTTGTTCTTGACCAGGGCAGCCGAATCGTCGTTCCGCGGACGGAGATGACGTATCCGGGCCACAACATGCGCATGCATGAGAATGCTGCCGGCGCGCCTGTCGACCACGTGATGGCTGACCTTGAGGACGCGTGCCCCTACGAGTTCAAGGGCGAGGCCTCCCGGAGCACCATCATGGAGGCGTTCAATACGCTGGACTACGGCGAGAAGGTGGTCACGTTCCGCCCGAACAACATCCATTCCCGCTTCTTCCTCGGTGACGTGGAGACGATCATGCGGGGAGCGGTCGATAAGTTCCACGGGATCATCCTGCCGAAGGTGACGGGACCGGAAGACGTCATCTACGTGTCACGTCTGCTCGATGCCCTTGAGCTTGAGGCGGGCTGGACGACGAAGGTTGCCATCGAGACCCTGATCGAGACACCGGAGGCGATGGTTAACGTCAGCAAGATTGCAACGGCCTCGCCACGGATGGCGGGGTTGATTTTCGGCATCGCGGACTTCGCGGCGGTGATGGGTGTTGTGGACGTTGTCGAAGACCAGAACAAGAACTTCCATTACGCGAAGCAGCACATGGCGGTGGCGGCAAAAGCGGCTGAGCTGCACGCCATCGACAACGTGTTCTTCACGCTCGTCCGGCGCGACACGTCGGAGGAGGACGCGGCGAAGATCAATGAGGACCTGCTGCAGAAGAACGTCGAGGCGGCGAACCTGGGCATGGACGGCACGTGGATCATCCACCCGCAACAGGCTCCGATGGCCAACATGGCGTACACGCCGAGCGATTCCCTGACGGAGTACGCTTCACGCCTTATTGACAACTACCACGAGCGCGGCGGCGGAGCGTTCGTCTTTGAGGAGACGGGCGAGTTCGTGGACGAGGCAACGGCCAAGGGCTACCTGGTGCTGCTGGCGAAGGCGGCGCAGGCGGGCAAGGTTGAAGCCGATTGGCTGTCCGAGCACGCTGCGCGACATGCCGAAATCACCGGCTATGACGTACTACGGCAGGCAGGCCGACACGTCGCCTAGAGGAACCGCCGTCCGAGAGCGTCATGCCTGATCCCATCATCGAACCGCAGGACGCCATCGCGGCGGAGGTGCGCCGATGGGTCGACCGGGAGGTTGTCCCGGTCGTTGATGAGCTTGAGCACAACAACACGTTCCCGGATCAGCTTGTGCAGGGGATGCGGGAACTCGGCCTCTTTGAGCTGATGATCCCGCAGGAGTACGGCGGCCTCGGCGCGACGTATGTGAGCTACTCAGGCGTGGTGGAGGAGTTGGCGCGGGGCTGGATGAGCCTCGGCGGGATTCTGAACACCCACGTCATCATCACGCATCTCGTTGCCTCCTACGGTACGGATGACCAGAAGCAGCGCTATCTGCCGCAGTTGGCGACGGCTGAGCGGCGGGGGGCGCTGACGATTACAGAGCCGAACGCGGGCTCCGACGTGCAGGCCATCCAGACAGTTGCCGTGAAGGACGGCGATGATTACGTGGTGAACGGCTCCAAGCTGTTCGTGAGCAACGGACGGCGCGGCGGGCTGTTCGCGATGGCCGTCAAGACTGATCCCCACGTGGACCCGCGTTATCGCGGCATCTCCTGTTTGCTCGTTCAGCCCGAATACCCTGGCTTCAATGTGACACGGGACATTGAGAAGCTGGGCTACAAGGGAATCGAGGCGTCCGAGCTATCAATGGACGATCTCCGCGTGCCTGCGAGCAACCTGCTCGGCGGCGAGGAGGGACAGGGATTCTTCCAGATATTGAGCGGAGTCGAGGTGGGTCGGGTGAATACCGCGGCGCGGGCCGTCGGCGTGGCGCGGGCGGCGTTCGAGGCCGCAGCGACGTATGCTCAGCAGCGGCAGGCGTTCGGCAAGCCCATCGGAGAGCACCAGGCCATCCAGCTCAAGCTCGCTGATATGTACACGAACATCACGGCAGCGCGTCTGTTGGCGCGGTGGGCTGCGGGTGTGAAGGACCAAGGCGGGCGCGCCGACACGGAAGTTGGGATGGCCAAGCTGTTCGCGACGGAGGTGGCGACGCAGGCGACGCTGGAGTCCATGCGAATCCACGGCGGGATAGGCTATACGAAGGAGATGCCAGTGGAGCGGTTCTTCCGGGACGCGCCCGGCATGATGATCTATGAGGGCACCAACGAGATCCAGCGGACAATCATTGCTCGCAGCGTGCTACAGCGGTACGCGGTGAACTAGACGAGGACCAGGAGCACTGGATTCCCGCTTTCGCGGGAATGACGAGTGGGGAGACGAGATGCAATTTGGACGGTACCTTGAGGAGTTTGAAGAGGGCGCAGTGTACAAGCACTGGCCCGGCAGAACGATTACGCAGGCGGACGACATCGCATTCTGCATGCTGACGATGAATCACCATCCCCTGCACATCGACGAAGAGTTCGGCAGGAACAGCCAGTTTGGCCAGAACGTGGTTGTGGGCAACCTGGTCGTTGACATTGCGTTTGGTCTCAGCGTGTCGGATGTGTCAGGCCGGGCAATCGCCAACCTTGGGCTGGATGAAATCCGATTCCACAAGCCCACGTTCCATGGGGATACCATATATGCGGAGACGGAAGTGCTGTCCGTGCGGCCAAGCGATACACGGCCTGACCGCGGCGTCGTGACGGTCGAGACACGGGCGACGAATCAGCGTGAAGAGACGGTGATGACGTTCAAGCGGAGCGTGCTCATTCCGCGAAAGCCGGAGGACAGTGAGGGTTAGGGGGCGTCGCTATGGCAACACGCTCTGAAGAAGACATCCGCGCGGCGCAGGCGGCGTGGGAGGAGAAGACGGCCGGCGCTCGCGAGCGCAAGGAGTCGTTCGGCACGGACTCGATCGACGGCATCAGCCGTGCCTATTCGCCTGAGAATGTCTCTGATCTGGATTTTCTGAACGACGTAGGGTTCCCCGGCGAATACCCGTTTACGCGCGGCGTCCAGCCAACCATGTACCGCGGGCGGCTGTGGTCCATGCGGCAGTACGCGGGATTCGGCACGCCGACGGAGTCCAATGAGCGATTCCGCTATCTGCTGGAGCAGGGGCAGACGGGGCTTTCCGTCGCCTTTGATCTCCCAACACAGCTTGGCTACGACTCCGATGACGGACATTCGCTTGGCGAGGTCGGCAAGGTCGGCGTGGCCATCGACTCCCTGCGGGACATGGAGTTGATGTTCGAGGATATCCCGCTGGACAAGGTCAGCACGTCGATGACCATCAACGCGCCGGCGGCGTTGCTGGTGGCTATGTACGTGGCGGTGGGCGAGAAGCAGGGGCACGAACCCGCCGCGCTCACCGGCACGGCGCAGAACGATGTGCTGAAGGAGTACATCGCGCGCGGGACGTATATATATCCGCCGGGGCCGTCGCTTCGGCTTGCGGCTGATCTCGTGGGCTATTGCGCCCGGGAGATGCCTCGATTCAACAGCATCTCCATCAGCGGCTATCACATGCGTGACGCAGGGAGCACGGCGGCGCAGGAAATTGCTTTCACGTTCGCCAATGCCATTGCGTACGGCGAGGCATTCGTCGAGCGTGGCGTCGATGCGGACTCATGGGGCCCGCGCGTTTCATGGATCTTCAATACGCATAACAATTTCCTTGAAGAGGTCGCCAAGTACCGCGCGCTGCGCCGCATGTGGGCGAAGATCATGAAGGAGCGGTTCGGCGCGCAGGATCCTCGGTCGTGGATGCTCCGCACGCATACGCAAACCGGCGGCTCCACGCTGACGGCGCAACAGCCGCAGAACAACATCGTCCGCGCAGCGTACCAGGCCATGGCGGCGGTGCTGGGCGGCGTTCAGAGCCTTGCGTTGTCATGCTACGACGAGGCGCTTGGCATCCCGACGGATGAGGCGCAGCGGGTTGCCCTGCGCACCCAGCAGATTCTCGCGCATGAGACTGGCGTCGCGGACACGGTAGACCCGCTTGCGGGTTCCTATTTCGTCGAGTGGATGACCAACAACCTTGAAGAAAAGGCGTGGCAATACCTGCGGCAGATCGAGGATCTCGGCGGCGCGGTGACGGCCATCGAGAACGGCGTCATTCAAAAGGAGATTGCGCAGGCGTCCTACGACACGGCACAGTCCATTGAGAATGGCGATCAGCTTGTCGTCGGCGTCAATTCGTTCACAGACGGGAATGAGGATCAGTCGCTGCAGGTGTTCCGCGTGGACAATCGCGTCGTCGCGGAGCAGCATCAATCTCTGGAGCGGGTTCGGGCTGAGCGGAGCGCAGAGGATGTCAACAATTCGCTGGAGGCGCTGCGAGCCGCGGCGCGTGGAGACGGCGACCTCATGGAGCCAATACTGGGCGCAGTACGCGCCTATGCGACGACGGGCGAGATTTCCGAGGCGCTGCGGGATGTATTCGGTGAATATACACCACCCGTCGAGGTGTAACTACTCACAACAAAATCTGAAGACACTGCCCGATTCGAGGGCGCGAATAGAAACAGGCACGGAAAGGAACAGGGGGTAAGGACGATGGCAGGACTGTTGGACGGCAAGGTGGCGCTCGTTACGGGTGGATCCCGCGGCATTGGCCGCGCAACGGCAATCGAGCTTGCGGCAAGCGGCGCGGCAGTGGCCGTGAACTATAACGCGAACGCGGATGCGGCCAATGAGGTCGTGAGTCAGATTACAGGCGCGGGCGGCAAGGCCAGTGCATACCAGTTCAATATCGCGGACCGCGCGGCGGTTGATTCCCAGATCGATCAGATCGTGTCCGACCTCGGACCGGTCACGGTTCTGGTGAACAACGCGGGCGCAACTGCGGACCGCACGCTCAGGAATATGACAGACGAGCAGTGGGACAGCGTCATTGAGGTCAACCTGACGGGAACGTTCAATGTGACCAAGAAGGTCTGGAACATCATGGGCGAGGCCGGCGGCGGCCACATCGTCAACATCAGTTCCATCGTCGGCGAGGCCGGACGGCTTGGTCTCATCAACTACTCGACGGCCAAGGCGGGGCTTTTGGGCTTCACCAAGACGGCGGCTCGAGAGGGCGCGCGCACCAACATCCAGGTGAACGCCATCGCGCCCGGGTTCATTGACACGGACATGATTTCCGGCCTGACGCCGGAGATGAAGGAGAATCTCAAGAAAGAGGCCGTTCTTGGCCGCCTCGGCGAAGTTGAGGAAATCGCAAAGGTCGTGCGGTTCATCGTGAGCGAGGCAAGCTACATGACGGGCGCGACAATCGACGTGAACGGCGGGATGTACTACCGCTAGGACGCGGTCGGTTACCAGAGGGCACACAACCCAGGGGGAATCAAACCATGAGCGATGCAGTGATCGTGAGCGCAGTGCGAACCGCAGTGGGAAGCATGGGCGGCGGGCTCTCAGGCGTGGCGGCGCCAAAACTGGGCGCAGTCACGATTGAGGAGGCCATCAAGCGCGCGGGCGTTCCTGATGAAATTCAGCCCGATGAGGTGCTGATGGGGAACGTCATCCAGGCGGGGCTTGGACAGAACCCCGCCCGGCAGTCCGCCATCCAGGGTGGGCTGCCCGTGAGCGTGCCTGCTACCACCATCAACAAGGTGTGCGGCTCCGGGCTCAAAACCGTCATCCTCGCCTCACAGGCCATTCGCGCCGGCGATGCGAGCTACGTGGTTGCGGGCGGCATGGAAAACATGAGCGCCGGGCCGTACCTGGTGCAGAACGGCCGCTACGGGTATCGACTCGGCCACGCCGAGTTGGTCGACTCCACGGTCCACGATGGGCTGTGGTGCGCGATGGAAGACTGCCATATGGGCATCACGGCGGAGAATGTCGCGGCCGAGTACGGCGTGACGCGCGATGACCAAGATGCTTTCTCCGCTGAGTCGCAGCGGCGCGCCGGTGAGGCAATGAACAGCGGCCGGTTCGCGGATGAGATCGTCAATGTTGAGATTCCACAGCGGCGCGGCGACCCCGTCGTCATAAACACTGATGAGTACCCGCGCCCGGACTCCACGGCGGAGACGCTGGGCAGGTTGCGTCCCGCCTTTACGCAGGACAACGGCACGGTCACGGCGGGCAACGCGTCCGGCATCAATGACGGCGCGGCAACGACGATTGTCGTTTCGGAAGAGTTCGCCAAGGAGCATGGCCTCAAGCCGCTGGCAAAGGTGCGCGGTTACGCCTCCGCGGGCGTCGATCCTCGCATCATGGGCATCGGCCCCATCAGCGCCATGCAGCGGGCCGTCCGTCATGCGGGTCTCACGATCCAGGACATCGACCTGTTTGAGTTGAACGAGGCATTCGCGGCGCAGTCCGTTGCAGTGACGCGCGAGCTTGAACTGGACACGGACAAGGTGAACGTGAATGGCGGCGCAATCGCCATCGGGCACCCCATTGGCGCGTCCGGCACGCGCATCCTCGTGACCCTGCTGCATGAGATGCAGCGGCGCGAGGCGCAGTTCGGGATGGCCTCGCTGTGCATCGGCGGCGGCCAGGGCATCGCGCTAGTCGTTGAGGCTGCATAAGCTGAATCCGAACTAGCAATCAGCGGGTCTGAGTGCGAATCAAACGGAGGGTGGGGAGACTTACCACGTCGCCTGTGGGTCTTGCGTGAGGGGTGTTGATATGCGTATACTGCGCGTGTTAGCACTCTCGGCGCGAGAGTGCTAATTCTGCGAAAACGACGGATAAGGGATAGTTACAGGAGGGATAGAGAGAGGTATGGCGCGCACATTTCAGCCGCTGGGAGACCGAATTGTGATCAAGCCGATTGAGCAGGAGGAGGTCTCCAAGGGGGGGCTGGTCCTGCCGGATACGGCACGGGAGCGTCCGCAAGAGGGTGAGGTCATCGCGGCCGGCCCGGGACGGCTCACGGACGAGGGCAACCGGATTCCAATGGAACTCGTGGTCGGCGACAAGGTTCTGTACGCGAAGTACGCGGGAACCGAACTCAAGGAAGACGACGAGGACTACCTGGTACTCCGGGAGTCCGACATCCTGGCGAAGATCAACTAGTCACAGGTCAGAAGGTTACAGGAGGCACACTCAATGGCAAAGCAGCTCATATTTGGCGAGGATGCCCGGCGCTCGTTGCGCAGCGGCGTTGACGCCGTCGCCGACGCGGTCAAGATCACGCTTGGCCCCCGCGGGCGCAACGTGGTTCTTGACAAGCGTTTCGGCCCTCCTACGGTCAGCTCCGACGGCGTATCCATCGCCAAGGAGATTGATCTGAAGGACCCGTTCGAGAACATGGGCGCGCAGCTCGTGAAAGAGGCGGCGTCCAAGACAAACGACATCGCCGGCGACGGCACAACGACAGCGACAGTTCTCGCGCAGTCCATCATCCATGAGGGAATGAAGAACGTCGCGGCAGGCGCGAACCCCATGGTGCTGCAGCGCGGCATCACGGCAGCGACGAACGCGGCGGTTGATGCGCTGAAGACCCTTGCAATTCCGGTTTCCGGGCGAGAGCAGATCGCGCAGGTCGCGTCCATCTCCGCATCCGACTCCGAGATCGGCAACCTGATTGCCGAAGTTATGGAGAAGGTGGGCAAGGACGGCGTTATCACCGTTGAAGAGTCACGCGGCATCCAGTACGAGACGGAATACGTCGAGGGGATGCAGTTCGACCGCGGCTACGTTTCGCCGTACTTCGTCACGAACTCCGAGCGCATGGAGTCCGCGATTGACGATGCCGTGATGATCATCACGGACAAGAAGGTGTCTGCGGTCAGCGAGATCGTTCCGGCGCTTGAGAAGGCAATCGCCATCTCGAAGAACGTCATCGTTATTGCTGAGGACATCGAGGGCGAGGCGCTTGCGACGCTGGTGGTCAACAAGCTGCGCGGCGCGGTGAACTGCCTTGCCGTCAAGGCTCCGGGCTTCGGCGACCGCCGGAAGGCGATGCTTGAAGACATGGCCATCCTGACGGGCGGCGCAGTCATCAGCGAAGAGGTTGGCAAGCGACTGGACAGCGTTGAGCCCGAGGATTTCGGTCGCGCCCGCCGCGTGGTAGCCGACAAGGACAACACCACGATCATTGAGGGCGCAGGCAGCGACGAGGCCATCCAGACGCGCATCGCACAGCTGAAGGCGCAGATGGACGAGTCCGGCTCCGATTACGACCGCGAGAAGCTGCAGGAGCGCATCGGCAAGCTGGCCGGCGGCGTTGCAGTGGTTCGGGTTGGCGCGGCGACTGAGGTTGAGCTCAAGAACAAGAAGATGCGTGTTGAGGACGCCCTGTCCGCCACACGCGCCGCGGTTGAAGAGGGCATCGTCCCCGGCGGCGGAGTCTCTCTGCTGCATGCGGCCTCCGCGCTCGAAAGCCTGGAGCTTGACGGCGACGAGTCCACCGGCGCTACGATCGTCCGCCGCGCGCTCGAGGAGCCGATGCGAATGATCGCGGAGAACGCCGGCAAGGAAGGCTCCGTCATCGTTGACGCCGTTCGCCGCCTTGAGAAGGGCGAGGGCTACGACGGCGGCCGCGACGAGTACGGCAACATGGTTGAGCGCGGGATCATCGATCCCGTCAAGGTGACGCGCACGGCGCTCGAGAACGCCGCGTCCATCGCCGCCATGGTCCTGACCACCGAGTCGCTGGTGACGGACATCCCTGAGGAGAACCCGGTGATGCCCGCACAGCCACCGATGGATTACTAGGCCGACTCGCCTGATTCGAGACCGCAAGTCCCCCGCTCACCAGGCGGTGAGCGGGGGACTGCTACATTAACGGCCTATAGGGTCACGCACGGGGAGGACGTTATGGGACAGCTTGATGGCAAGGTCTGCATTATTACCGGAGGGGGAAGGGGCATCGGAAAGGGAATTGCGCGGGCCTTCGCCAAGGAGGGCGCGACCCTTGTCCTAGCTTCTCGGCAGCTTGAGAATCTCAATGAAACCGCCGAGGAGATGCGCGGATACGGATCGCCTACCCTCGTGGTTCAAACAGACGTGACCAGCGAGGAGCAGATCATCAGCCTCTTTGAGGCGACGATGGCGGAATACGGGAGAGTCGACATTCTCGTGAACAACTCCGGGGTGTTCGACGGCGGGCCCGTGGACGAACTCTCGCTGGAGACGTGGAACAAGGTCATCACCATCAACCTCACAGCAGCTTTCATCTGCACGAGAGAGGCGATGAAGATCATGAAGCCGCAGGGAGGCGGCCGGATCATCAACATCGGCAGCATCTCGTCGAGTATTCCCAGGTGGAATTCTGCTGCCTACGCAACCTCCAAGCACGGAATCATCGGCCTCACAAAGTCGACGGCTCTCGAAGGCCGGGATCATGGCATCTCGGCGGGGGCGCTTCATCCCGGGAGCGTCACGCTGGAGTGGCGCGGACCCGAGGATCCGAACGCGACGATGTCGGTGGACGAATTGGCAATTGCAGCGTTGGCAATGGCCGTGATGCCACCGTACGCCACCATGCTCGACGCGACCGTGCTGCCCATCAGGCAGCCGTTCCTGGGACGCGGTTAACCCCAGGTTACGCCGTCATTCTGAGGCTGGGGACGGCGTCAAGGCCACCGTCATCGGGTTGGGCGCCGTGTTCGATGACGAATGCGGCGCGGGCGGCGATCATGACGCCGTTGTCCGTGCAGAGACCGGGGCGAGGCCGCCACACGGGCATGTCCGCCTTGCGAAGGACCTCCTCGCCGAGGGCGCTGTTTGCCGCGACGCCGCCTGACAGCATGACGGATTTTGCTTTCGTGGCTCGCGCGACTTCAAGCAAGCGGTCCGCCAGGCCGGTGACGGCGGTCTGCTGAAAGCCGGCCGCGATGTTGGCGACGTCTTCTTCGCTCAGCGCGTCCGTGCCGCCCCGTTCATTCACGACGCGGAGCACTGCCGTCTTGAGGCCGCTGAAGCTGAAATCCCAAGAGTCCCGGATTAGCGGGCTGGGAAAGCGGACCGGGTCGGTCGCCTCCCGCGCGACACGCTCGATAATCGGGCCGCCCGGGTAGCCAAGGCCAAGCAGCCGCGCTACCTTGTCGAACGCCTCGCCTGCGGCATCGTCTCGCGTCTCGCTCAGGAGCCGGTAGTTGCCGTGCTCCTCGACAAGCACGATGTCCGTATGGCCGCCGGAAACGATGAGCGCCACGGATGGCAGCAGCGGGTCGCCGCGCTCCTCACTGTCCCACTGGCCGTCCGCAATCCAGTTCGCATAGACGTGCCCCTCAAGGTGGTGGATGCCGTAGAGTGGCAGGCCCCACGCCATCGCGAGCGCCTTGGCGAAGTTGACGCCCACCAGCAGGGAGCCCGCCAGTCCGGGGCCGTACGTGACGGCTATAGCATCGAGATTGAGGTCTCCGTCATGCCGCTCCATGACGTCACGCAAGAGTGTGGGGAACGTCAGCAGGTGCTGGCGCGACGCAATCTCCGGAACCACGCCGCCGAATCGCGCATGGATATCCGCCTGCGATGACAGGCCGTGGACGATGACGTGACGGCCATCATCAACAATGGCGATACCGGTCTCATCGCAAGACGATTCGATACCAAGGATTCTCATGGTGGCGCGGCGGTGGGGATTCGGAGTGAGCCTTTGGCTCAGGCCGCAGTGTTCTGCAGCATCAGCATGGCGAATTCATTTTCCTGCGCGGCCATGCGGTAGAGGGAACGCATTGCAGGTTCCATGCCAGACTTGATAATCGTCGATATGTGCTCTTCTTCGATGACATCCGGCATCTGCGACCAGCCAATTACGATGGTGTCGCCGTCGCCAATCTGCTCGTTTGCCACGTAGATGGGCACCTCGCCCTCTTCTCCAAGCGCGCTGACCGAGGCATCCGGTGTCACATAGCCCGGATAGTAGATCTGTTTGCTGGTAACGACCCAGGAGACCGCCGGCCCGGCCCACGCAAGGTAGACCTCATTCCCGGTAATCGCGGCCAATACGGCGCTTGCGCGCCAGCCACGCACCGAGTAGCCGCTGAGGGTCAATTGGGCGGACTCTATGGCGTTCTGCAGGTAGCGTGTCGTGGTAAGCGTTCGCTGGGCGTTGAGTCCTTCTTCAAGCGACTCCCAGACGATGTCCGAGACTGTTGATACCGGGCCCGAAACGACCTCAACCAAGCCGTATACGGCCGAGATGCCCTCTCGTTGCTTATCATCCCAGACACGGATATAGGGCGCCATCGGCTGAGCCTCGCCGCCCGAAATACTGAAACTGGCCGTCGTGTAATTTGCCATTCGAAAATCCCCGCGCTCTCAAAATAGCAGTCCCATTAATGATACCAGTGGGCGCTACTCCCTTAGCCCGGCGCGAACGATTGCCGCGCGGGATGTAGAATAGTCACCTATAACGACGGCAATCTCCCATGAGGGAGGAGGGACACGCGCGCATGCAGGAGGTCGAGACCATTAGCCTAGTGCTATTGGGGCTCTCCTTTCTTTTTTCGGCAATCTTCTCAGGCACGGAGGCGGCTTTCCTCGCGTCTCAACCACATCGCCTGAGGCACCGGGCCGAGAACGGTTCACGAGGGGCGCGCATCGCGGAGGGTCTGAAGGAAAGGCCGGAACGGTTTCTTTCGACGCTGCTCGTCGGCAACAACCTGACGAACACGGCCGCGGCGGCCATCGCAACCAGCATCGCCCTTACGCTGCTCGAGAACTCGGAGCAGGGGCTTGTTGCTGCCACGGTAATCACCACCATTGCCCTGCTCGTCTTTGCGGAGATCACGCCGAAGACGGTGGGGGCGCGTCATGCGGAGCGCGTGATGATAATCCTGGCGCCGCCCTTCAAAGTATTCTCATTCGTCTTCGCACCGATAACGATTGTCTTCACAACGTTCGCGGGCTTTGTTGCCTGGCTGACGGGCGGGACGCGCCGCGCCGTGGTGGACGCGCAGGAGTTCCGCGCGATGATTCGAACCGGCGTGGAACAGGGAACCGTGGAGGAGCGGGAGGCGGAGCTGGTCCACAAGGTGTTCCAGTTCGGCGACCGCATGGTTCGGGAGATCATGACGCCACGGACGGAGGTCATCTGGGTGCGGAACGGGACAACGCTTTCGGAGTTTCTTGAGACATACGCCCAGCATTCGCACTCGCACTTCCCGGTTCTGGGCGATGAGCCGGACACCGTGGCGGGCATCCTTTCCATCAAGAGCGTTCTCCATAAGCACGCCCTGGGCGAACTCACCGTGAACAGTTCCGTTACGACGGACCTGCGGGAGACGCACTTTGTTCCGGAGACCAAGATGATCGACGACCTCATGGACGAGATGCGTGCGCAGCGGTCGCGGATGGTGATGGTCGTCGACGAGTTTGGCGACATCTCCGGCCTCGTGACGCTCAGCCGCGCTATCGAGCTCATCGTCGGACCGGTGAATGATCCCGGCGAACCGCAGGCCTTCCAGGCGGTGGATGAGCGGACGGTGCGCGTGGACGGCATCATGCATATCGACGAGTTGGCGGAGCAGTTGAACATCCACCTGCCGGACGGCGACGGCGAGTATGAGACTATCGCCGGATTTGTTCTCAAGCAGCTTGGGCGAATCCCCGAGGAGGGGGAGGCGCTCGTGCATGGGCCGTATGAGATCACGGTGGCGCAGATCCACGGGGCGCGCATCGACGAAGTGACGGTGCGGACGGAGGACGCGGGATAAGGGAGATATTGGACTTTCCTGGGAGGATTAGTTGGAAGACATCAAGCTGTGGGAACTGAATGGAACGCAGGCCAAGTCGCTGGATTTGAACAGCCGGTTGGAATCTGAGGGGCTCCTGGAAGATACGCTCGTCGAAAATCCAAGCCTGCTGATGGATGGCCTGATACTGGTGGGACGGCAGACCCCTACTGAGGGTGGGCCACTCGATCTGCTTGGTGTTGATCCGGACGGCAAGCTGGTTGTGTTTGAATTGAAGCGCGGGACGCTATCGCGGGATGCCGTCTCGCAGATCATCGACTACGCATCCTACCTTGACAGTCTGGATATTGAAGTGCTCGCTACTCTCATCACAAACAATTCGGACACCCCCGGCATCGACAAAATCGAGGACTTCCAAGAATGGTACAGCAGTGAGCGTTCTGGTGAGCTGGAGTCGTTAACACCGCCGCGCATGGTGCTGGTCGGGTTGGGAGCGGACGACCGAACGGAGCGCATGGTGAGATTCCTCGCCCAGAGTGATATGGACATCTCACTCCTGACCTTTCACGCGTTCAATTACAACGGCAAGACCATCCTTGCTAAGCAAGTAGAGGTGGAAGCCGCTGATGAGCCCGTTCGCCGCCCGACAAGGCGGCGTCGGACTCAGGCTGATTTCGAGCGTGAGTTTGACGAGAAAATGGGCAAGCACGGAGCGCATAACCTAGTCGAAGAAGTTCAAAGCATGCTAGCTGGGAATTGGCCAGAACTTGAAACACGCATGAACAGCTATGGGCGCGGAATTCTACTTCGCCGAGGGGAGACTCCTAAGGAATATGCTCGTATCGACGTGATGAGCGGGGGAATCGTGAGGCTAGTCTTCTTCCCCCGTACCAAGGCCTTGTGCCTAGATGAGTTTAGGGAGCCGGTAAGGAAAATCCCATATACAACTTACAAGCTGGGGCGAGATCCCATAGAAGACCCGAATACGGAAATCCAATTCCGTCTGACCCCGCAAGAGTGGGAGACGAATAAGGGTAGCCTGACTACCCTTGTGCAAGCGGTCCATACGGCCTGGCAGAACCAGGGCGAGAACGATGAGACGGAATTGCTGTCGTGAACCTGTACCTGGTGCGGCACGGAGAGACGGAGTGGAATCGTGAGGGGCGCGCGCAGGGGCGGGCTGACGTTCCACTGAACGATGCCGGCATCGCGCAGTCGCAGGCGTTGGCAGCCAACTTTGCCTCTATGGACGTATCAGCAGTTATGTCGAGTTCTTCGCGGCGGGCAGTTCGTACCGCGGAGGCCATCGCCACGCCGCACAACCTCTCTGTGATTTCCGAGGATGACCTGCTGGAGCTCAACTTCGGCGGGTTGGACGGCGCGCCCCTGCGTGATATGCGTGAGATGTTCCCGGATTTCTTTGAACATTGGACGCGCGATCCTGCCACCGCGCAGTTCCCGGACGGCGGCGAGACGCTGCAACAGCTTCAGGACCGGACGTGGGGCGTCGTGGAGTCCGTCGCGCGGGCGCATGAGGCGCAGGACAACGTGATCATCGTGTCGCATGCCTTCGCGCTGTACTCCATCATGTGCCGGGCGCTGGGGATGCCGCTGTCCAACTACGGACGGCTGCGGATCACGCCGGGCACGTACAGCCTTCTTGTTTCGCGCGCGCCGAACGTCATCGGGCCGGCGGATGAGCTTCAATGGGCGCTCACAAGCTTGAATGTTACCCCCGCGCCGCCCGCAGCCGACTGATTTCACCATGACCGCGACCGATCGGCAGGTGGGCTTGAACCTCGTTGGCAGTGTCCACAGAGCGCTGGTGTCCGGCGGTTTGGCTGGGCATGGGGCGCGTTTACTTGTTGGCGTTTCAGGCGGGCCGGATTCGACCGCGCTGTTGGCGAGTCTCGTTGAGCTGCGGGACGACTGCCGGTTTGAGCTTCATGTCGTCCACGTGGATCACGGCTTGCGCCCGGAGTCGCGTGGCGACGCCGAGTACGTGAGGCGGCTGTGTGGACGGTGGAATGTGGCCTTTAACGTGAGTCGGGCGAATGTTAAAGAGCTTCGGCGGGCGGAAGGATTGTCCATGGAGGCGGCCGCGCGCAAGGCACGACACACGGCGCTGCTGGAAGAAGCCACCGCATCAGGAGCGGACGTCATCGCTCTTGGGCACACGGCGGATGATCAGGTCGAGACCGTGCTGTTGAGCCTGCTGCGCGGGGCAGGACTTCGCGGGTTGGCGGGGATGGCGGAGCAGTCGGAATCGCCGTTCACGCTGTCCACCGGGGAGCGCGTGCCGATCCTCCGTCCACTGTTAGGCGTGACGCGGGCAGACGTGATGGGCTATCTGAGAAAGCGGGGGCTTCGTCCCCGGCAGGACGTGTCTAACACGGATCCGGCACATCTTCGCAATCGCGTGCGGCATGAGCTGCTGCCGCTGATGGAACGCATCCGCGAGGGCGCGTCGGACGCCGTTGGGCGGGCATCTGAGGATGCGAGGCTGGCGCTGGAGTACGTGGAGTCGCAAGCAGAGGAACTGTGGCAAGAGGCGTGCGAGATTACGGCAGATCGGCAGTCAGTCTGCATCAATCGCGGAGTGATGCGCGGGGCGCATGCGGCGTTGCGGCATGTTGTCGTTGAGCGAGCAATCACATCACTGCTTGGCTCGACGCAGGGATTCAGTCGGCGAAACTACCGCGACATTGACGCGATGATCACGACGGGCCGCACCCGTTCGGAGATCGATCTCCCGAAAGGGCTGCGTCTGGCCTGCGGGGACAAGCGCTCGGCGGTGTTGTCTATCGACGCGGAGGGCAGACGAATCCGGTCGGCATTGGAGAAGACTCGACGGGAAGGTACTATTGAAGCATGAGCAGGCGACGAAATCAGACTCCGAGGCCGGGCAGCGGTGGTCGCGATGGCCGCGGAGGACGCGGCGGGCAGCCTAATGCGGGCGGCAATCGGGCGGAGCGGCGTTCTTTCCTGGACCGGATTCGCGTGCGAGAAGACGTTGCGGCAGACGCGCCTACCGGGATGCGCCGGAATCAGCCGCGCGGCAACAACAGGTCGCGCCGGCGTGGGGAAGGCTGGACATTCGGCCGCATCTTCGTGCTGTCGGTCATGGCGTTTCTCGCGCTGGCGCTCGCGCTGAGCGGCCTGATTGCGTTCCTGCCGCCGCCGGGGACGGCGAGCTAGGCGGGCACTTACCGTCTACCGCAGCCCTATTTCTCTCACTTCACCTTTGGGCGGCCGCCGAAGCGCAGGCGGGCGAGGCCTTTGATGTCTTCCCAGGCGGTGGAGATGATTTTCACTCTGGTGTCCGGGTCTTCTTCCCACGCAACGGGGAAATCGGCGATGGGGTAGCTGTTCTTCTCTGCGATGAGCAGTAGTTCGGTATCGAAGAACCACGCGTTGTCCTTGATGAGCGGCAGCAGGTTGTCCGCGGCGCGGCGGCTGATGGCCTTGAAGCCGCATTGCGCGTCCGAGAATCCGCTCCAGAACACGGACTTGATCATCAGGTTGTAGGAGCGGGAGACGAATTCACGCTTGAATGAGCGCGTGGTCTGCGCGCCGCGCTTGAGACGGGAGCCGGTCGCCACGTCGTGGCCGTTCCTCACCGCATCGAGCAGGTTCGGGATGCGGTTGATATCCGTCGAGAGGTCCACGTCCATGTAGGCGCGGATATCAGCATCACTCTCGCTCCATGCCCGCTTGAGCGCCCGGCCTCTACCCTTCTGCTCCAGGTGGACGACGCCAACCTCGCCCTCGTATTGCGCCGCCAACCGGTTCGCCACCTCAAGCGTGTTGTCGATGGAGCCGTTGTCTGCGATGACGACGCGCCAACGGTAGTCGGGCAGGTTCTCGCGGCAGTACGGCAGCAGGCGTTCCAGGCAGACGGGCAGCGAGTGCTCCTCGTTGTAGACGGGGATGACAATGTCAACGGAGGGGCGGGTTTCGCGCGTATCCGCGGCGGGGATGTCCGTCATAAGAGCCGCCTAGTGTCGGAAATGGCGGATGCCGGTGAAGACCATGGCCGCGCCGGCGTTGTTGGCAGCGGCAATGACCTCATCGTCGCGGACTGAGCCGCCGGGCTGCACAGCCGCCGTCACGCCGCCCGCGAGCGCCATCTCCAGCCCGTCCGCGAACGGGAAGAAGGCGTCCGAGGCCACGACACCGCCCCGCGCTTCGTCTCCGGCCAGTTTCAGGGCGAGCTCCACACTAATGAGGCGATTCGGCTGTCCCGCGCCCATGCCGAGCAGCGCGCCGTCCTTCACAATCACGATGGCGTTGGACTTCACGTGCCGCGCGGCTTTCCACGCGAAACGGAGATCGGCAAGTTCGGCCTCCGTCGGCGCTCGCTCCGTCACCGTCTGCCAGTCGCCCATCTCTCCCATGTCCGCGGCCTGCACGAGGAATCCCCCGCGCACCGTGCGGATATCCAGCGAAGGATTGGCGGGGGAAACATCGCTCATCTCCAACAGTCGCAGATTGCGCTTCTGCGTAAGCACGGAGAGCGCGTCGTCGTCATAGGACGGGGCGATGACGATCTCATAGAACGCCTCGTTGATGGCCTCCGCCGTCGCCTTGTCCATCGGGCGGTTGGCGGCGATGATGCCGCCGAACGCGGACACGGGATCGCCCGCGAGGGCGCGGCTAAACGCGGTTGCGAGTTCAGGCGCGGTGGCAAGGCCGCATGGGTTGCCGTGCTTGATGATGGCAACCGTGGGCGCGCCCGGGAAGTCACAGACGACGTTCCACGCGGCGTCCGCGTCCAAGATGTTGTTGAAAGACATCTCACGGCCATGAACCTGGCGCGCGGAGGGGATGCCCTGCGCGAGGCGGCTAGGATCGTTGATGCGGTAGAGCGCGCCCGCCTGGTGGGGATTCTCGCCGTAGCG
>CAYOPL010000038.1:0-36774 GCA_964405845.1 uncultured Dehalococcoidia bacterium
CTCCGATACGGGGCGGGAATCCACCGGGATGTCATTCTGAGCGCAGCGAAGAATCTAAGGCCTCAATGGAGAGGCCAACTCCCCCCGTTCGCCCTGAGCCTGTCGAAGGGTGAACGGGAACTTAACCCTAGTAATGATCCTCATAATGATCGTTGGCGAGTGACCGCGTGTGACGGCGCGTGTCGTACACGTACCGCTGAGGATCATCCGGGCCGGACGCCAGGAGCATCAGCACGACCGCCGGCATGGATGAAGTGACCTCCGTTGAATGGATGTCCATCTCGGGTGGCAGGATTGCCGTCACGTCCCCCGCCTTGAGCCGCCGTCGCGTCGTGCGCTTGATCACGGAACCGTCGTCCGACTTTTCCGGGTCAGGCGCGTAGGACACCTCCCGCGCCGCCCCTTGGTAGATGCCCGCCAGCCCCCAGCGCGAACCGTGGTCGTGAATAGGAGTCTTGTGCTTGGGCGGAATCACGGAGACCAGCAGGCTCAGGGAGCGGTCCGCCGAGCGGAAGATAATCCACCGGCTGACCTCATTCGGGGGAGTGTCCCGGTACTCGTCCGGCAAGAAATTCTCCATGAGCAGGTGCCGGAAGGGGTCGAGCGTCCTGCGAATCAGGTCCACGGGGTCCGCCACGCTCACGGCGACACCCCCCAGTTGCCCGAGGAACGTCCCTAGAGCGGGATGGTCGACACGTAAATCGGAAGTCACGTTAGGAACCGTTCCCGAGGCCTAAACCTCGCGGAACTCGCCCTCGACTGTCTCCGAGTCGTCGGCTGATGCACCGTCGCTCGCGCCATTCGCGCCGCTGCCGTCCGCGCCCTGCTGCGCGTACATCGACTGGCCGATTTCCTGCACGAGCCTGCTCAACTCCTCTGTCAGAGTACGAAGTTGCTCGGCGGGCGCGTTCTGCTCAAGCGCCTGACGCACCTCCGTCACCTTGGCCTGCACCCGATCCCGCACATCCTCGGTGATGCGCTCCTTGTGCTCCTCAAGCAGGCGTTCGGCGGCATAGGCCGCGGAGTCCGCGGTGTTGCGGATTTCCACCTCCTCGCGGCGCTGCGCGTCTTCCGTCGCGTGCGCCTCCGCGTCCTTCGTCATCTGCTCGATTTCATCGCTGCTGAGGCCGCTTCCGGCCTGGATGACAATCTTCTGCTCGCGATTCGTCGCCTGGTCCTTCGCGTTCACGTTCAGAATGCCGTTGGCGTCGATATCGAACGTCACCTCGATCTGCGGCATCCCACGCGGCGCGGGCGGAATCCCGTCCAACATGAACCGCCCGAGCGACTTGTTATCGCCTGACATCGAGCGCTCGCCCTGCAGAACGTGGATTTCCACGCTGGTCTGTCCGTCCGCCGCCGTCGAGAACGTCTGGCTCTTGGATGTCGGAATCGTCGTGTTGCGCGGAATGATTGGAGTCGAAACGCCGCCCAGCGTCTCGATGCCGAGTGAGAGCGGTGTCACGTCCAGCAGCAGCAGGTCCTGCACGTCGCCCGTCAGCACGCCCGCCTGGATTGCCGCGCCCACCGCGACGGCCTCATCCGGGTTGACGCTCCTGTTCGGCTCCCGCTGGAAGATTTGCTGCACCTTCTCCTGGATCGCAGGCATTCGCGTCTGTCCGCCGACAAGGATCACTTCGTTCACCTGTCCGGCGGACAACCCCGCGTCTTCGAGCGCCTGGCGGCACGGCCCCGCTGTCCGCTCAACCAGCGCCGCTGTCAAAGACTCCAGCTGTGCCCGCGTCAGCGTCATGGCAAGGTGCTTCGGCCCGGACGCGTCCGCAGTGATGAACGGCAGATTCAACTCCGTCTGCGTGACCGTGGAAAGCTCCAGCTTGCCGCGCTCCGCCGCCTCGCGGAGTCGCTGCATCGCGCTCCGGTCCGACCGGAGGTCGATGCCCTCCTGCTTGAGAAACTCATCGATCATCCAGTCAACGACCGCATTATCGAAATCGTCGCCGCCCAGGTGCGTGTCGCCCGCCGTCGAGCGCACGTGGAACGTCCCCTCGCCAATCTCGAGAATGGAGATGTCGAACGTCCCGCCGCCGAGGTCGAAGACCGCGATGACCTCTTCGTTCTTGTTGTCCAGTCCATAGGCCAGCGAGGACGCCGTCGGCTCGTTGATGATCCGCAGCACGTTCAGTCCCGCGATGGTGCCCGCGTCCTTGGTCGCCTGCCGCTGGCTGTCATTGAAATACGCCGGAACCGTGATGACGGCGTCCGTCACCGTCTCGCCCAGGTACGCCTCCGCGTCCGCCTTGAGCTTCTGCAAAATCATTGCGGAGATTTCCTGCGGGCTGTACTGGTTCTCGCCCATCGTCACGCGCACGTCTCCGTTCGGCGCGGCTGAGACAGGGTAGGGAACCAACTTTGTGTCCTGCTGCACGTCTGCCTCATTGTGCTTGCGGCCGATGAACCGCTTGACGCTGAAAATCGTCTGATCGGGGTTCGTCACCCCCTGCCGCTTGGCGACAAGGCCCACAAGACGCTCCCCATTCTTGTTCAGAGCGACGACCGACGGCGTCAGCCGATTCCCCTCCGGCGTCGGGATCACCGTCCCCTCGCCGCCCTCCATGACCGCGACAACGCTGTTCGTCGTTCCGAGGTCGATTCCAATTGCCCGTGCCATTCTTTATGTGTCTCCTTCTCTCCGTTCACCCTGAGCCTGTCGAAGGGTGAACACGCCCTGTGTGGTTTCTGTCTTGTTCTCTATTACTCGGCAGTTGTCGTGGTGTCGGTATCAGATTCGCCGTTCGACTGGTCGGTGCCGGTCCCGTCCCCCACCTGCACCAGCGCCGGCCTCAGCACGCGGTCATGGAGCATGTACCCCTTCTGGAGCACCTCCACGATGCGCCCCTCCGGTCCCGGCACGCGAGAGATTGCCTCATGCAGATTCGGATCAAAGGTCCCGCCTGCCGTCTCGATCTCCGTGACTCCGCTTGATTCCAGCGCTCCCTGCAGCTTTCGATAGATGAGCAGGATCCCCTCAACCCACGTCATTCTCAGCATCGTGTCGGGAATTGAGCCGAAGGCTCGCTCAAGGTCGTCCACGCTCGAAAGCAGCTGCATCAGCACCGGCGCGGTTGCGTATTGCAGTTCCGCCGAATGCCGCTCCCCGGCGCGGCGTGAGAAATCCACCGCGTCCGAGTATGCCCGGTGATACCTGTCTTTCTCCGCTATAGCCTCGCCCAGTTGCGCCTGGAGCGATTCGAGAACTGACTGCTCATCGCCGCCGTCCTCTGCATCCGACTCCGCAACTCTCGAAGCGTCGTCTTTCTTCTCGTCAACCATGTCCTACATGTACCCCCTCTGTTGATAGACCGTATCCAGGGAATCAGCCATCACGGACAGCAGCTCGCCCAGGTACCGCACCGCCGGAATCGCTGTCGCATAGTCCATCCGCGTTGGTCCCAGGGCCACAACAGCCCCTCGCTCCGAGTCGTTCTCCGCCGGTCCGTACGCGGACATGATCGCCGCGTACGGGTGCAGGAACGGCTCGTCGTGCTCATTGCCGATGACCACCCGCAGCCCGCTTGCCGGCAGATCGTCCGTGTGCAGCGCGGGTGCAAGCCGACCGCTCTCCACGGCGTCCAACAACTCCCGCACCATATCGATGCGGTCGATGAGCTCCGGCTGATTCACAACCTGGCTGATTCCATACACTACGGGTTCGTCCATCCCGTGTTCCGTTCGGCCCGGCAGAGGCGTCACGATGGCCAGCGCTTCTGAAAGCCGTGCCAGCGTCGCCGCCGCGAGACGCGCCCACAGGAATACGTCTTCAGACTCAACCTGGTGGAACTGGTGACGTATCGTCTGCTGTCGATTGCTCGGCACCTCGGATGATCTCAACAAAACCTCGACATAGTACCGATAGGCCCGCCCGGTGGGCGTAGCGCCCGCGGACGAGTGTGTCCGCTCCACATACCCCTCGGACTCAAGCTCGGCGAACGTGTTGCGAACCGTCGCGGAACTCATGCCGAGCTCATGCCGCTCAACCAGCCCGCCTGAGCTCACAGGCGTAGCCGTAGAGATATATTGCTCAACCAGCAGCCGCAGCAACTCCGACTGCCGCTCCGCCAATTCTTGTGTCATCCTTTTCCGTCACCTTCGAGTATTTGTCCCGCTTAAGGACGGGACAGGGGCTGTTGCCTGCGCTTTTCATGGTCGTCAGGCGGTATAACCCCACTTTAGCAGTCTCAACCGGTGACTGCTAATTCTCGTTCAGACTACTCACGCTCACTACCCGTGTCAAGGCAAATCTTCACCCTCTGCCCGCGTTGACCGCCAATTGGCGTCGTTGCTAGAGTGATACAGGCAGCAGAGTGCTGTTGCCGAAGGTCATAGCGCGGGAACCGGTGACACGTTGGATATAACCTATCTCGGTGGATCAGGCTTTCAACTACGCGGCAGAGACGCGTCCCTTTTCGTCGATCCCTCCGCCACGCCGGACCGCCGGGCCAACGCCCGTGCCATCCTCATGAGCAGCTACGGCGGGGAACCTGCCGTTGACGTGGGCGATGCCCGGGTGATTAGCCGCCCCGGCGAATACGAAGTCTCCGGCATCCTCATTCGCGCCATCCGAACCAGCAGAGCCTTAGCGGACGACGCCTCCAACCTCGGCGGCATGGCCTACGCCGTTGCCATTGATGGCGTCAGTATCTGCCATCTCGGCCATCTGAGCCGGGCGCTCACAACCGCCGAAGTGTCGGAGATCGGCGAGGCTGACGTCGTCCTGATGCCCGTCGGCGGTGAGGAAACCCTTGCTCCCAACCTTGCCGCGCAGGTCGCCACCCAGCTCGGTCCCAAAATCATCATTCCGATGCTCTGGCAGGGCGAAGTTGAGCGTTCGGTTACGGAAGCCCCATCGCCTCCACCTGCTGCGGAAGAATCGGAAGCCGGGGAGGGTGAAGCTGAAGAAGCCGCCCCGCCGCCCCCTGTTGAGACCGTCAACGTCCCCTCGCTAGAGCCGTTCCTCCGGGAACTCGGCATCCGCTCCCTGACTCCGCACGAGAGACTCTCAGTCACCCCCACCAACCAGCCCGCCACCCAGCAGGTCTCCCTGCTCCTGCCCCGCGCCTGAACGGCCGCAACGGTAACTAGCCCACTATTACTCGGCTCGTTGCTCCACGTGAACGGTCACGATATCTAGCCCATAGTATTTGCTGTGCCGGACCGCCGCCGCATAGTGACGCAAGAGACGATAAGACAGTTCATTCTCATCCGTGATCTCCGGCGACTCCCCTAGAACTGCGAGCCTATCCTCGAGATTACCCTCTGCCGGCCCGGACACGAATTCCAGTTCGGCCGATGTGCCGACGCCTCTGACGGACACCACCGTCCTTCTGTTTTCGTCAGGTTGTGCCTCGTTTTCCGCAAGGAGTCCGGAGAGTGCCTCTTCGCCCACCAGTGTCAGGCGGCGCGCGGCGTCATCCGACCACTTGGATTTGGCCGCAAACTCCTCCAGAAAGCCCCGTAGCTGCGAGAATCCCTCTGATCCGGCGTCAAGGCGTAGCCGCTTTCGCCGCTGTGACGTCACCTCAAGGAACAGAACCATGATGAGCGCTACTATCGCCCCGCCCGTCATACCGTTCTCAAGCAGGAGGCTCATGAATCCGTCGCCAAATGACTCCCCGAAAATCTGACCGTTCGTGAAGCCCACACCTGCCCAGAACGCCAACCCGATGATCGCGGCTTTCCGATGGTCCACGCCGTCATTGATGACAATCTTCATACCCTGCACAAAAAGCAGTCCAAGGAGCACAGTCATATATGCGCCCGCCACCGGCGACGGTATCGCCACGAGGATTGCGGACACCTTTGGGAAAAACGCAAACAGGATGAACGTTATGCCGATCACCACGCCCACACGCCGCGCCGCCACTCCCGTGATCTCCACCATTGCAACGCTGCTGGAATACGTCGTGTTCGGCACAGTCCCGGCCATCCCAGATAGGAAGTTCCCCACGCCGTCAGCGTTGATTGCGCCCTGTGCAACGCGGAAATCGGGGGCGGGCGGGTTCCTGCGTGACACCCGTTGAATCGCCACGCCGTCTCCCAACGTTTCTATTGCGCCGACCGCCGTGACCATCGCGAACGCGGGCAGCAGTGCCCAGAACTGCACTCCGATATCCAGTGACAACCCCGGCCATTCCTGGAACGGGGCTCCAATCCAGGCCGCCTCGGTGATGATGCTCGTGTCATACAGCCCGAACGCCGCCGCTGTCGCCGTTCCTGCTGCAATGCCGATGACTGGCGACCACAGCCGCAGTGAGGGCGGTGCCCGCAAGACGAGTCCGGCAGTGATAGCTAGTGTCACGGCGGCGGACGCCATCGCCCCCTCGACGGGCTGATTGGGTTCCACGGCGTCCAAAAGGCTGAATGCGATGGGCATGACCGTCGCAGCGATGAGCATAATGACCGTGCCCGTCACGACGGGGATGAAAATCCGCCTCGTGAGAGACAGGTTCATGCCGATCAGGAATTGCATGATGGACGACGCCACAATCAGCGAGGCCATCAATGCCGGCCCACCATTGGCAAGCGCGGCAACGCATGCGGCCAAAAACGCCCCGGACGTCCCCATGATGAGAATGTGACCGGACCCGAACCGCCACAAGCGAACCGCCTGCAGGATTGTCGTGGATCCGCTAACCAGCAGCGCCGCGAAAACCGCCCAGGAAGTATAGTCCTGTGACTGCTCCCCGACACGCATCACGATGACGACACCCAGCACAATGGCGCCAACGATAATCATCGCGCCCTGCACCCCGGCCCCCACGGTCATGAGCAGGGGTGGATGCTCGTCAGGCTCGAACCGTACGTGTTGGTTAGCTTGGGACATGTCTTACGGTGATCCCGGGATTCCCTGAACTGAAAGCGGGGGCGAAACAATCGCCCCCGCTATCTTACAGTGTCTTGGCTCCGGCCCTCTTACGTCTAATCCGTAATCGGCTCCGTATACATCTGCTTCAGGTCGCGCTTCAGCACCTTGCCCAGCGGGTTGCGTGGCAGAGGCTCCGTCGAGAACACCACGTGCTCCGGCCTCTTGAAGCTGGCCAGCCGCTGCCGAGAGTACTCGATCAGCTCGTCCTGCGTCGCGTCCTGACCGGACTTGAGCACGACCACTGCGCGTACGCGCTCGCCCCACTGATCGTCGGGGATGCCGATGATGGCCGCCTCATCCACGGCGGGATGGGACATCAGCGTCTGCTCTACTTCTTCGGGGGAGATCATCTCGCCGGCGCGCTTTATAAAATCCTTGGCGCGGCCGGTGAGGAAGATGTAGCCCTCATCGTCCTGGTAGCCAAGGTCGCCCGTGAACAGCCAGCCGTTCTTGATGGTCTCCGCCGTCACGTCGTCCTGCTGCCAGTAGCCCTTCATGAGCTGCGGACCGCTCGCGATAATCTCGCCCTGCTCGTTGCTTGGAACGTCGTTGCCGTCCTCGTCCACGATGCGAATATCGACGCCGGGAAGCGGCTTGCCGATGGAGCTCAGGCGCTCGAACTTCTTCTCGCGCTCCTCTTCGGACAGGCCCTTCACGTTGTGGTCCTCCGGCATCAGCGCCGTAATCGTCGCCGAGGCCTCGGTCTGCCCGAACGCGTTGATGAACTGCGTGTCCTCCATCTCCATGATGGCGCGCTTGATAACCTCCTTGGGCATCGGCGCTGCGCCGTAGGTCAGCACCGCGAGGCTGGAGAGGTCGTAGTTCGGGCGCGCTTCATGATCAAGGAGCATCTTGAGCATCGTCGGCACCATCATGGCGCGAGAAACCTGCTCGTCCTGCACCAGCTTCATCCACGACTCCGCCTCGAACTGCCTCTGGATCACCAGTGTGCGGAAGCCCCAGACCGCGGAAATCACGGCCTGCATTCCCGCCACGTGGTACAGCGGCACGGTGAGGATGTTCTTCTCAATCTCATCAGGATCGAGCTGTGAAACGTTGTTCAGGCTGTAGCTGCTGACGCTGCCGAAAGTGAGCATCACGCCCTTGGGTAGGCCTGTCGTGCCCGCCGTGAACATCAGGATCGTGGTGTCCTCGTCGTCAACCTCTGCCACGTCGAACTCGGTAGGCTGATCGGCGATAACGTCCTCATACGGCTCCCAGCCGTCGCCCGTTCCCTCAAGCGAAACATAGTGCTCAACCGTGCTCAGTGAGGGTCGCAGTTCATCGACCATCCCGAGATAACGCGAGCCTGCAATCACAACCTTGGATTCGGAGGCGTTGACCATGTGGCGAATCTCTTCGGCGCGGCCACGGAAGCTCAACGGTACAAAGATCGCGCCGAGTTTCGCGCTGGCAAAGTATGTCTCGATAACCTCGTTGCAGTTGACCTGCATGATTCCTACGCGGTCACCCTGCGTGACGCCCCATGACGCCAGCCGGTTAGCCAACTGGTTCACGCGCTGATCCAGTTCCCCGTAGGTGTATCGCTTGTCTTCGAAAACGACGGCCTCTTTATCCGGCGAGACCATGTTCGCGATTGTTAAAAACTCAGCAGTGTTCATCCGTGTATTTCCCCTCCCCAAATACCCCACCAAGTGGACGTTCGTAGCTAGCAGATACTAGCAGAGCGCCGTCTTAATGTCACCACTTTGCAGGCTGATAAGAATCGTCAAAAGCCGTCAGTGCCGGAACGCGGAGTCAAACCCCACGGGCCGGACAACTCCGAGCGCGAACCAGGAAATTAACCTCCGGCTGGCGTTGCCATCGGTTCGCCGGGCACACAAGTCATGGCCGCCGAGAACAGGTTCATCATCCCCTGTTCGGCTTGCGCCTCGTCAGTCAGCATCGCCAGGAGGGCTTCCTCACCGCCGAGTTGCTCCTCGAGGCACTGCAATTGCGATGGCGATGGCATCTCAAACCCTTGGTTTGCCGCCATGGCCGCGGCCTCCTCATCGGTCAGGCACAGCTGGATGCGTACGGCTCCGGCGATGATCTCCCCGAAACTCTCCGGCGGCGGCCCTGCGCCCACAATGCCCGGATTCTCTTTGGCCACTTCTGTGATGCACTCAACAGTCTCTGGACTCAGACCTCCTGCCTCAGCAGAGATGTTGGCGACAGCGAAATCAACCACGCTTTCCATCCCGATGCATTGAGACGGGAAATCGCTGACGCCTCCTGGGAGGCTCATAACAGGTACGTCTGCAATCAGGTCAAATGTCTCGGCCCCAATGGCCTCCCGAATGCAAGCTTGCTCTGATGCTGAGAAAGAAGCAACGATCTCGCGGACTGTCGTCGTTTCAGTTATCTCCAGTTCTCCCAATGACATTGACATTGGCTCCGGTGTCGCAGTCGGCTCCGGTGTCGCTGTCGCCGTGGGAGTGGGCGGGACCGGTGTATCTGTAGGAACCGGTGTTGGTGTCGGTTCCGCTTCACATGCCCCTGCAAATAAGAGAACGCCGAGAACGGCGCCAAACAAGACCATCGTCGAGAGGACTCCAACAATTCGTCGCGACAAGACTGTGCCTTTCACTACAAACCCCAACGCGCTTATTCCAGTCTAGTCCAACGCCCAAATCATTCTGTGTCGGGCTTGGTATCGTTCCGTTGCTAACCGCGAACCGGCAGAGTGCTTGTAGCCAGTGCCGCCTCTATCCGCAGCCCGTCCGCGAGCGTAACGTCCGCCCCGCGTCGTAGCGCCGCCTTCGCCGCCGCCCGCGCCTCGCGTGGCAACCGCCGCGTCTCCGCCAGCAGCGCCTCCGACTCTTCCGCCAACCGCTCCGCAGGCGTAGTCCGATGAACCACTCCCATTCGAAGCGCCTCGTCTGCGTCAAACCAACGACTCGTCAGCAGCAGGTCCAGCGCTCGCGCTCGCCCGATAACACGCGGCAACGACTGACTCCCCGTCGCGAACGGAATCATCCCCAGCGCCACTTCCGGCAGGCGGAAGCGTGTGTTGTCCGCCGCAATCCGAAAGTCGCAGCACAGCGCCATCTCCAAACCTGATCCGATGGCGAAGCCGTGCATCGCCGCCACCGTCGGCACGGGTAGGGAGCGCAGCAGCGACCACACATCGCGCAGGTAACGCGCCTCTCTCGCAAGCACGCGCGACGGCGCAGTGCCGAACTCCGTCAAATCCGCGCCGGAGCAGAATGCCCGCTCACCCGCTCCCGTGATGAGCACCGCGTCCAGGTCCGGGTTCGCGTGAAGCTCGGTCAGGATGGCAAACAGGTCATCCCGCATCTGTACGTTGAACGCATTCAGTTGCTCAGGCCGATTCAACGTGATTCGCGCAAGGCCGGAGCCATCCACCTCGCACAACGCCGCCGGTTCGCCAGCCTGAGTCACAGAATCACCGCAGGAACGGAATCGCCAGGATATACCCCGGCGGGTCGCCCCGGCTCGCCCGCACCGCCGCCACAATCGTCCAAATCAACCAGATAATGCCGAGTACGACCATGAGCAAGAGCGAAACGCCTAGCAGAGCGAGCGTCTCCCAGAACCCCGCGACAATCTCCTGCTCGATATCGGCGATAGTCCCGATGACGATGAACGGAATCATCAGTGCAAACAGGATGACGAAATAGATAAGGAAACTGATATTGAAATTGAGCGCCCTCTTCCCATGGAAGTTCACCATGTCCGACCTCCCACGGAAGATGAGCCAGACGATTAGCGGCCCCAGGATGCCGCCTAGCCCGGATGTGACCAATGAACTCAGCGCCGAAAGGTGAACCAGCATCGACCAGTTCCGCTCCTCCGGACTCCAGACGTCACCGTAGGCCGGCCCCGGTGGCCGCTCAGGCATAGGCGATGCGTTCTCCATCAGCGTGCCCCGTTACTTCAGGAAACCGATGGACAGGATGTACCCCGGAGGATTCCCACTGCTTGCGCGCACTGACGCAACTATCGTCCAAACGATCGAGACGATGCTAAGTCCAATCAGGAACGGTATGCCGATAAGTGCGAAGGAGGCTATGACGGCTATCACAATCCAGATAGTCATGCTGATCTGGAAGTTCAAAGCCCGCTTGCCGTGGTAATCAACCATGTCCGACCGCGCCCGGAAAATGAGCCAGATGACTAACGGACCGATGATGTTGGCAAATGGGAAAAGCAGTCCCGCAAAGGCGCTCAAATGCATCAGCATTGACCAGTTGCGTTCCTCCGGGCTGCTTACCGGCCCGTAGTATGCCGGGCTTGCCATCCCGGGAGAGGACTGTCCCATCGTCGGATCGGCCGCCGAGCCCGGCACGTAATTCGCCTGCTGACTCTCTTCCGCCTGGGGCTGTTCCTCCCCAGACTCATCCTCCGGCCTGTCCTGCTGCCCCTGCGTCATCACACACCTCGATCCTGCTCAACCAACACCGCCATTGTGGATGTAGCAACTAAGGGCGTCAAAGAAGCCTCACTCCCCCCTGAACTCCGGATCCCGCCGCTCAAGGAAAGACCGGATCCCCTCCTCGCGGTCCTTCGTCGTCTGCAGAATCATCGTCAGGTCAGTCTCCAGCAGGATGCCCTGGTCAAGCGTCATCTCTGAGCCGCTCAGGATGACCTCCTTCGCATACCGCGCCGCAATCGGCCCGCCGACAAGAATCTGCTCCGCTACCTCCTGTGCAGCGCTCAAAACGTCGCCGGATGCCGCAACTCGATTCACCAGCCCCATGGTCAGCGCCTCGTCCGCTCCAATCGTCCGGCCGGTCAGCAGAAGGTCCGTCGCATGGGCGGGCCCGACGATGCGTGGTAAGCGCTGCGTGCCCCCGTCCCACGGAATCATCCCCTGCAGCGCCTGGCCCATTCGGAACTGGGCCGTCTCCGCGGCCACGCGGATATCCGCCGCCAGCGCCAGCTCTAGCCCCTGGTCGAATGCGTCTCCATTAATAGCCGCGATAACGGGGAAGGGCAGAGAGGCAATGGCGCTAGCGCATCGATAGCCGTCAAACACCGTCTGAGCCGTGCTCCCTGATGAAGCCTCCGCGGATTCAGAAAGAAAAGACTGGTCTGTACCCCGCGAGAATGCGCCCGCCTCGCCCTCTCCCGTAATGATTAGCACGTCGAACGGGCTGTCCTCGCGCAGCGTCGCGCATAGTTCCTTCAAAGAGGAAGCCATTGCGCGGTCGATGTGGTTGTCGGGAGGGCGACTGAGGACTGCGATGAGTAGGCGGCCCTCGGGCCGAAGTGTGATCGAATCGTTAGTGCTCATGCGTTGTGTTCGGCTGTCCACGCCGCGTAACACGATTGTAACCCTCGTGTAACTGGAGTGTCACAGAACCCCCACAGCATTGATGGTGATACGCGGCCAAAGCCGCGTCGTTCTGGGTTCTGGAAGGAGGACAGGATGGGCGAGTTCAATAGCGGCGATACCGCCTGGATGTTGATGTCAACAGCGTTGGTGCTGTTCATGACGCCGGGCCTCGCTTTCTTTTACGGCGGACTGGTGCGTGGACGAAACGCCATCAGCACGATCTCTCTCAGTTTCGTGTCGATGGCCGTCGCAAGCCTTGTCTGGGTGCTCTGGGGATACAGCCTGGCATTCGGCGATGGCGGCGACCTCAACGCGTTTGTGGGCGATCTTTCCTACATCGGCCTCTCCGGCATCGGAATCAATGATGGAGGAAACATACCTGATCTCCTCTTTGTTGCATTCCAGATGATGTTCGCCATCATCACACCCGCCCTTATCACGGGGGCGATCGTAGAGAGGTTCAAGTTCACCACGTACATCATCTTCCTTGTCCTCTGGCTGACACTCGTTTACGCCCCCATCTGCCACTGGGTCTGGGCCGAGGGCGGTTGGCTCTTTGAGATGGGCGCGCTCGACTTCGCGGGCGGCACTGTCGTCCACATCAACGCGGGCGTTGCGGCCCTCATCGCCGCCGTCCTTGTGGGACGCAGGCGCAGGCCGGCTCTTGAGCCGCACAACGTCCCGTACGTTGTGCTGGGTGCGGGCATCCTCTGGTTCGGCTGGTTCGGCTTCAACGCCGGTTCCGGCCTCGCCGCCAACGGGCAGGACGCGAACGCGCTGCTTGTCACAAATACCGCGGCGGCGGCTGCAGCGCTCACGTGGGGCATCCTCTCCTACATCCAGACCAAACGCATGAGCACCGTCGGCATCGCCACGGGTGCCGTAGCGGGATTGGTTGCCATCACCCCGGCTGCCGGATTCGTCAATGTCATGGGCGCGCTTGTGCTTGGCATCGGCGCCGGCATCATCCCGTACCTCTTCGTCCTCTACAGGCCGCGGATGGGATTCGATGACGCTCTTGATGTCTTTGGCGTGCACGGCGTCGCAGGAATCTGGGGCGCGCTTGGCACCGGAGTCTTCGCTGTTGAGGCCATCGGCGGCACGGCGGGACTGCTTGAGGGCAACCCTGAGCAGATGGGCACGCAGGTTATCGGCGTTGTTGCGACACTCGCCTACTCAGGCGTCGCCACCTTCGTCATCCTCAAGGTGCTGGATCTGATCCCCGGACTCGGACTCAGGGAGCCTGAGCAAGCTGAGGATGAGGGCCTTGACCTCGCCGCCCACGGTGAGCGCGCATACGTCGCGGACGGCGCGGACTAGACCTGCGCGCAGGAATGGCTACAATCGTGAGCAGCGCGAGAGCGGGGAGCGATTCCGCGGCCCGGCGGTCGACCACCGGCTGACCGCCCAAGGAGGGAATAGGAGACAACGATGCTGAGTATAGAGGCGATAATCAGACCTGAAACGATTGAGGACGTGGTGGGTGAGCTGGAAGCCGTTGGCTGCCGCAAGTTCTACTACGCCAACGTCACTGGCACAGGCCGACAGGGTGGAGTTGAAGTGTTCGTTGGCCGTGCGGGGCAGATGACCCGGCGGCATGAGCGGCCGAGGACCATTGTCCGGGCCGTCATTGAAGACGGCATGAAAGATGACGTGATCAACGCCATCATTCGCGGTGCCCGCAGCCCTGGCGACGGGGAGGTGGGCGATGGCAAGATCTTTGTCACTCGCGTGGAAGATGTGATCCGCGTCCGGACCGGTGAAACCGGCGAGGATGCCATCTGACGGGGAGAAAGGCAAGTGGGGGACGTATCCGCGGCGGGCAGCGCCCGCCGCGGATACGCCATTTTTGACCACTCCTCTTTCGTCATTCCCGCGAAAGCATGTCCCGTACTTGATACGGGGCGGGAATCCAGTGCGGCGCATAGCGCCGCCCCCGTTCGCCCTGAGCCTGTCGAAGGGCGAATGGCTCACTACTACCCCCATGCCTCAAAATTCCCTATAGTTTGTAGGAACGACGTATCCTTCACGCGAACGGGAGACCCACAAAATGACTTCAACGGCAGAGCCCTTTGAGCGAGTTGATATCGATCAGGCAAAAGAGCTTATCGATAGCGGCAGCGTCGCGCTGATTGATGTCCGTGAGCAGGAAGAATGGGACGAGGGCTACATCGAAGGCGCGACCCGCATCTCCGTGAACGACATCATCAACATGTCCGCCGTCGATGACCTCCCCAAGGATCAACCTATCGTCTTCTACTGCGCCGCCGGCGTCCGCTCCGCCCTGGCTTCGGAACTCGCCGCTTCCGTCGGCGTCCCCGGCCCGCTCTACAGCATGGAGGGTGGCTTTGACGCCTGGAAGAAGGCCGGCCACCCCACCGCGCAGGACTGAACCTGCGCCGTCCGGTGACCACTGACCCCTACGAAGCCCAGCGTCCCATAGTCGACGCCCTAAGCTCCCCTGAAACCTATCCCCCCCGCGACGGCGTCGACTCCGTCGAAGTCCGTGAGACCCACTCCGCCGTCGTCTTCCTTGCAGGCAACCGCGCCTACAAGATGAAGAAAGCCGTCGACTACGGCTTCCTGGACTTCACAACCCTCCGAAAGCGCCGCTTCTTTTGCTACCAGGAACTCTTTCTCAACCAGCGCGCAGCCCCGGAGATCTACCGTGAAGTCCGCGCTGTTATCCCGAATGGGCGGGGCGGCTATCGCATCGTCGCGGAGGAGAACCCCGCAGCCGTTGAATACCTCGTCCAGATGGTCCGCCTGCCGGAAGACATGATGCTGAACGCGCGGCTGGAACGCGGCGAGGTCACGCCGGACATGATGGCCGAACTCGGCCGCGTCGTGGCAAACGTCCACGCGAATGCGGAGACGAACGACAAGATAGCCGCCGCAGGCGATCTCGAAGGCGTCCGCTTCAACGTTGAAGAGAACTTTGAACAGACGGCTCCCTATATCGGCCGCACCATTTCGCAGGAAACGTATGACACCGTCTCCCAATACGCCCGCCGTTTCATGCGAGACCGTGAAACGCTCTTCCACTCCCGGTCACAGAATGGATTCGTCCGTGACACCCATGGAGACCTCCACGCCCAGCAGATTTGCATGGAGGCCAACGGCCGTATCTCCGTCCTCGACTGCATCGATTTCAACGAGCGCTTTCGCTACGGCGACGTTGCCTGGGACGTGGGATTCATGGCGATGGACCTCGAAGCCCGCGGCCACCCGGACCTCGCACGCGCCTTCGTCGACGGCTACCTGGAACAGGCTGATGATCCCGGCATGCCCGAGCTTCTGCCCTTCTACCAGTGCTATCGTGCCTACGTGCGCGGCAAGGTTGAGGGCTTTCGGCTGGATCAGCCCGACCTCACCGATGAAGAGGCCGCCGCCGTGAAGGAGCGCGCGGAAGGCTATTTCCGCCTTGCTGAACAATACGCCCGCACGATGATTGGCCCCAACATCGTCCTGATCGGCGGACTCATGGGAACCGGCAAGAGCACCCTCGCAGAGGGCCTCGCCCGTGAGCGCGGCCACGCCTACCTCTCAAGCGACGTCGTCCGCAAGGAACTGGCCGGTGTCCCCGAGAATGAGCGTCACTTCGTTGAGTGGAACACCGAGATCTACTCGCCTGAGATGACTGAACGCACCTACGATGAACTCGCCCGCCTCGCCGCCGAAGCCCTCCAACAGGGCCGCTCCGTCGTTATCGACGGCTCCTTCTCCAACCTCCAACAGCGTAAACGCTTTACCGACCTTTCCAACACCACAGGTGTCCCACTCCTCATGGTCATCTGCGAACTCCCGGAAGAGGAAACCCGTCAACGTCTTGACGCTCGCGTCGAAGAGGGCGGTGTCCCCACCGATGGGCGCTGGGAGATTTACGCAGCCCAGCGCGACTCATTCCAACCCCCTGACGAACCTCCCGCGGATTCAGTCATTCGCCTCGACACCTCCCCCTCCCCCCAATCCGTCATCGAGACCCTCGTCTCACGCCTCGATGCAGATTCGATAGAATAGGCACTGTCCCCCGTGCCACCATCAGTCAGTTCAGTTAGGAGAGCCTGCCAACAATGACCGTTACCGATATCACCCATGACATAGCCGACCTGTCCCTTGCTGATAGCGGTCAACGCCGTATCGAGTGGGCAGCGCGGGAAATGCCCGTCGTCAAGCTGATTCAGGAGCGATTCCGCGAAGAGCGCCCGCTTGAGGGCCAACGCATCGCCGCCTGCCTGCATGTCACATCCGAAACAGCAAATCTAATGCTCGCCCTCAAGGAGGGTGGCGCGGAGGTGCGCCTATGCGCCTCCAACCCCCTTTCCACGCAGGACGACGTCGCAGCGGCCCTCGTCGCCAATCACGGCATCTCCGTCTTTGCAATCCACGGCGAGGACACCGAAACCTATTACAAGCACATCAACCAGGCGCTTGACGGCAAACCCACCATGACGATGGACGATGGCGCAGACCTCGTCGCCACCATTCACGGTGAGCGGACAGACCTTATCGAGGGCCTGCGCGGCGGCAGCGAGGAAACGACCACCGGCGTCATCCGCCTCCGCAGCCTTGCCCAGCAGGGCAAGCTCATGTACCCCGTCATCGCCGTCAACGACGCCGACACAAAGCATCTCTTTGACAACCGCTACGGCACCGGCCAGAGCACGCTGGACGGCATCACCCGCGCCACCAACATCCTCTGGGCAGGCAAGACCGTGCTCATCGCCGGATACGGCTGGTGCGGGCGTGGCGTCGCCATGCGGGCAAAGGGCATGGGCGCGCAGGTCATCGTCAGCGAGATCGACCCCATCCGCGCCCTGGAAGCCCTCATGGACGGCAACCGCGTCATGACCACTGCGAACGCCGTGCCCGAGGCCGACGTTATCATCACCGTCACCGGAGACATCCACGCCATCGGTCGCAGCCATATCCCTCTGCTCAAGGACAACGTCGTGCTGAGCAACTCCGGCCATTTCAACGTCGAGATCGATATACCGGCGTTGGAAGAGGCCAGCAACGGCTCTCGCGAACTAAGACCGAACGTCGTGGCCTATGACATGAAAGACGGCCGCACGGTGAATCTGCTGGCTGAGGGACGCCTTATCAACCTGGCCGCAGCCGAGGGGCACCCGTCTGCCGTCATGGATCTCTCGTTCGCTGATCAGGCGCTCGCAGCCGAGTATCTGTCCGGCAACGAGGCCAGCGACCTGTCGAACGATGTTCACACCCTGCCGCGAGAGCTCGATGCGGAAGTTGCAAGGCTCAAGCTGCATTCCGTCGGCATATCCATCGATTCCCCAACCGAAGAGCAGACCAAATACCTCGGCAGTTGGGAGATGGGCACCTGAATCAGCCGACGACAGCCCCGGCGAACACAGCGGGCAGGACCGGAGCAGTGTCTATTCGAGCGACCGCGTCCCTTGAGGAACAGGAGCGATACGGCCACTGCTTCGCCTGCGGCGCAGCCAATGACTCCGGCCTCAATCTGGAGTTCGACGCCCTTGACGACGGAAGCGTCACCGCCCTCTACGCCCCACAGGAGCGTTACCAGGGCTGGCCGAACGTCCTGCATGGCGGCATCGTCGCCACCCTGCTGGATGAAGCCGCTGCCTACGTCGCCTACGCGCGTGGCCAACACGCCGCCACCGCCCGCCTCAATATCCGCTACAGTCGCGCCGCGCCGCTAGACACGCCCCTGCGCGTGACCGCAGCCCTTGTGAAAGACACACGGCGCATGCTTACCATAGAAGCCCGTGTCACAACTCTTGAGGACGAGAAAATCGCCACTGCGGAGGCCACTCTTCTCCTCCTCACCGCTAAACAGGAGCAGGAATACGGCCTTATTCCGCTGACGGACACGACGAACAACAACAGCTAGAGCAGCCAATAGGGAGGAAAAAGATAGATGACGAGGTTCCTGCAGACGAGCGAATCTGTGACTGAAGGTCACCCGGACAAACTATGTGACCAAATCTCCGACGCGGTTCTTGACGCTATCTTCGCGGATGATCCCACCGCTCGCGTCGCATGTGAAACCCTCGTCACCAGGGGCCTGGTCTTCGTCACCGGCGAAATCACGACTACTTCGTACGTTGATATCCAAAACATTGTTCGCAGCACCGTCCGTGAAGTCGGCTACACGGAAGACGACTATGGCTTTGACGCGAATACGTGCGGCGTCATTGTCTCCATCAATGAGCAGTCGCCGGATATCAAGAGTGGTGTGGACGAGGCCGAGGAAGTCCGCGGCGAAGGAGCTGCTGACGCCATTGCGAACCTCGGAGCGGGAGACCAGGGTTCAATGGTGGGCTACGCCTGCCGCGAGACTGAAGATGCCCTCGGAACTGACAACGTCTACATGCCGCTGCCTATCTACCTGTCCCATCGACTGGCGGAGCGGCTGTCCGAAGTCCGCAAGAACGGCTCGCTACCGTACCTCAGGCCCGATGGGAAGTCCCAGGTCACCGTCGAATACGAAGGCGGCAAGGTTCGCCGCGTCGACAGCATCACGTTAGCCGCCCAGCATGACCCGGAAGTGAGTAATGAAACGCTTCGCCGTGACCTGCATGACATGGTCATTCGAGAAGTCGTGCCGCACAACCTGATGGACAAGGACACCAAGTTCCACATCAACTCCTCCGGTCGTTTCGTGATTGGCGGACCCATGGCGGACGCCGGGCTGACCGGCCGCAAAATTCTCGTTGACACATACGGCGCAGGCTACAAGCACGGCGGCGGAGCATTCTCAGGCAAGGATCCGACGAAGGTCGACCGCTCCGGCGCGTACTATGCCCGCTACGTGGCTAAGAACGTCGTCGCAGCCGGACTCGCCGAGCGTTGTGAGGTTCAACTCGCCTATGTCATTGGCCGGCGGGAACCGGCGTCCGTGTCCATCGAGACATTCGGCACGGGAGCTGTCTCCAACGACAAGATTGCAGAGCTCGTTCGCGAGAACTTCGATATGACTCCGGGCGCAATCATCACGCAGCTTGAGCTCATGAGCGCGGATGCGGCTCGCCGCCCCCGGTATCGTCGTGTCGCCGCATACGGCCACTTCGGGCGGAACCACATCAACCGCACTGACGGGACTCGCATTGAGGTGCCGTGGGAGCGAACCGACAAGGCCGCCACCCTCCGCAAGGAAGCCGGCCTCCCTGCTGCTGACGAGCAGGGCGATTAGTCGCTCGGTTAGAACACCCCAATGTTGGATGGCCTCACCGCAGTCGTTCTTGCGGGCGGCGAGGGCACGCGCCTCCGCCCCCTCACCAATGACCTCCCCAAGCCCGTCCTCCCCGTCGCCAACCGCCCCTTCTTTGAGTACATGCTCGACCATCTCAAGGAGGCGGGCGTCACCCGCGTCATCATGGCCCTCGGCTACCGCGCTGAGCCACTGATTGAGAGTTTCGGCGACGGCGGCGCTTATGGCCTGATGATCGACTACGTGGTCGAAGACAAGCCTCTTGGCACGTCAGGCGCAGTTCGCGCCCTCCTGCCGGAACTCAAGGAGACCTTCATCGTCCTCAACGGCGACTGCGTAACGGAGATTGACATCGCCGCCATGGTTGACCAGCATGTTGAGCGCCGCGAATACGCCACACTCGCCGTCCACACTGTCGATGACCCCTCTCGCTACGGCGTCGTCGTCATCGACGGCATCGGCTACGTCAACCGCTTTATTGAAAAGCCGCCCGGCCCCCGCTTTCCCGCCTACACCGTCAACAGCGGCGTCTACGCGCTGGAACCGGAGATGTTCAACTTCATCGGCGACGGCTTCTCCATGTTCGAAAAGGACCTGTTTCCCACCGCCCTCATGTCCGGCGTTGAGATCGGCACCTTCCCGTGGGACGGCTATTTCATGGACATGGGCACGCCTGAGAGTTTTTTGCAGCTCAACCGTGATGTCCTTACGGAAACCGCCCCCACTCGCCGCGCTCTCGCCGAACCCGCAACCGCTCCTACAATCCACGACTCCGCCCACATAAACGGCTCGATCAGCTACGGCGATGGCGTGACCGTCGGCGAAAATGTCCGCCTCATCGGCCCCGTCGTGCTCGGCGACGGCGTCACCATTGGCAACACCGCCCATGTCGAAGACAGCGTCATCCTCGCAAATGCGCGCATCGGCGCAGGCGTGACCGTCCGCGGCGCAATCGTCGCCCAGAACGCCGTCCTGCCGGACGGTGCGACAGTCGAACCGGGCACCGTATTTGACGGCGCAAGCACCTAAAGTGCGCTGTGGAAACTCGTACCGGTAGACGCTCACGGGCGCCCGTTCATCCCCTGCTCGCGGGCCCCGTCCGCACACTACGGTTTCGCGATTTCCGTATCCTGTGGGTCGCCACCATGGCCATGTCCATGGGCTTCTGGATGCAGCAGCTCACCCTGGGTTGGCTCGTGCTCCAGATATCCGATTCCGCCTTCTGGGTGGGCGTCGCGGAGGCCGCCCGCCTCGCCCCGTTCCTCCTCTTTGGCCTCGTCGCCGGCACCCTCGCGGACCGACTCGAACGCCGCATCCTCCTCCGTGTCATCGTCACCTGCAACATCTTCCTCAGCGTCATACTTGGAACATTGGAACTGAACGGGATGCTTACCGTCCCCATCGCTATCGTCGGCGCATTCCTCTACGGCACCGTCAACGCCTTTCTCATGCCCACGTTGCAGGCGTATGTGCATGACATCGTCGGCAGCCGATACGTCGTCAACGGACTTGCCCTCAACCAGTTCGCGCAGCGCCTCATGGGCGTGTTCGGCGGACTCATGGGCGGCGTGCTGCTCGCCTTCCTGGGCATCGGCGGCACGCTCCTCGTGATGGCGGGAGGCTACGCGACGGCCCTGGTGATCCTGTTCTTCACGCGGACCGCATCTCGCCCGGGTTTCGGCACACCGGAGCAGCCGACCGTCCGACAATCGTTTGGCGAAGCGCTCAGCCTGGTTGGCAGGAACCAGTCCGTTCGCGCGCTTCTGCTGCTGTCTGTCGCAACGGAGATTTTCGCCTTCTCGCACACCGTCATGATCGCCATCTTCGCCCGTGATGTGCTGGAGATCGGCGAGCAGGGATTCGGCATCATGGTCGCCGCCCGCGCCGTCGGCTCAGTCGTGGGCGTCGCAGTCCTTGCCTCCATCGGCGACCGTCTTCCCAAGGGCAAGAGCCTGCTGGTTGCAAGCGCTCTGTTCGGCCTCAGCCTGGCCGCATTCGGGACTCAGCCATGGCTCGTCACTGCGTTGTTCTTCCTGGGCGTGGCGGGAATGATGGCCTCGATATTCGATCTATTCCAGCAAGCCGCCCTGCAGCTCGCCGTCGGCGGTGATCAGCGGGGCAGGGCGATGGGCATCTGGGTCATGGGCGTGGGCGCGGGCCCTGCCGGCCATTTGGAGGTCGGCGCGCTCTCCGATTTCACCAGCCCCCAATTCGCCATCATCTTCAACGGCCTCATGCTGATCGTCGTCGTCATCATCCTCACCATGACAACCCCCCGCCTCCGCCAAATCTAACCCCACCCCCGTTCGCCCTGAGCGCAGTCGAAGGGTCGCCCTTCCCTCCTTTAGAGCAAGTCAGGACGCAACGGGTGCTGCCAACGTAATCCGGGAAACCGCCCGAAATCGCTGTCGGTTGAAACCATCGTGCAGCCGTGTTCAATCGCGACAGCCGCGTGCTGTGCGTCGGCGACCAGTTTTCCCCTAGCCCCGGAGTCACGGCAAAGCCTCTCGAAAATCCTCAGGTGATCCGGGCCCGGGCCAATCACGCGCGCTGTCGGTCGTTCCAGCAGGGACGTCACGAACGCAAGAGAGTGATCAAGAGTCGATGGAGGATCGAAGACGCGGGGATTCGTCACCACCCGGATGAAACCCGCCAGAACCAGCACGGAGAGGCCGAACGGCTCGGGCCCTGTTGCCAGCCTGGTCAGCCAATTGGCATACGCCCCGTGATCGGCGGTGGAATCCTCAACGTAGGCATAGACTAGGACATTGACATCCGGCAGCAACATCCTGGGCTACTGGCCCCTCTCCCCTCGTTGTAGCTCATCATCCTGGGCTTCCAGCGCTCTGGGACGGTCCAAATCCACGCCGGGGCGAGGACGCACCCCTCTTACCGTTAGCAGCTGAAACGGTGGTGAACCCGACGGCGCCGGCCGCTTCAGCGCGTCATCCAACGTTTTGGCGATAAAGGCGCTGACGCTCACACCACGTGCTGCGGCTGCGCGGCGCACCTGGCGGGCAAGCTGATCATCCAATGAGATTGTGGTTCGCATGATGCACAGAATAACAACGCTGCATCACTGCATCAAGCCTCTCGTCACCCGCGTGTTCGCTACCCGCTATCCGCCTCCAACTGCTCCCACAGCTGCCGCGTCAGCGCCACGTGTCCCAGGTGCTCCCCCAAATGCCGGATCATCACCGCCAGCATCCCCGCCCCCGTCGACTCATTCCCGACGAATTCCCGCTTGCTGGCCAGCATCTCGTCCGTTGTCGACGAAAGCGCCTGCTCAACCTTCGCCTGCGTATCGTCGATTAGCTTCAGAAGGTCCGCTGACTTCGTACCGGCCGCCGCGAACTCCGCCGCGCGGTCACGCTGCGGCTCCTCACCCCGCGCGACGGCGCACATCCCGCCCGCCATGCCCATCATGTGCGAAACGAGCATGTAGATTGAACTGCTCTCGTCGCCGACGGGCCGCCAATTCAGCGCCTCGCCCTCCAGCCCGTCCAAGGCCTGCCGCAGATCGTTCAGCACGACATTGAATTGGGCGCGCACGCCGGAGATAGTCGCTTCCGCAAGTGTCATAGCCGTAGTCACTTCCTCGTCGAGAGTATGTTCCGCGCATTTATGCACGGTGGGGAACTAAGTGTAGCCGATTGGTCAATACGCGGCTACAAGCGAGGGTACGTTCACCCTGAGCTTGTCGAAGGACGAACGGGGTCACTTGGTCAGCCGCACCCTCACCACGCGCGGTATCCCCGCTAGGTCGAGCGCCATATCCACCTCCGTGCCCGCCGGGAAAACCTCCTTGGCCACGTCCACCATCAACGGCGCCTGCCCATACCCGACTTCCATCAACAGCCGCGCCCCCGCCTTCAAATATGCTGGAGCGCTGCGAACCAGCCGCTCCGCAATCGTCATGCCCCCGTCGCCGCCGTCCACTGCCACGCGCGGCTCATGGTCGCGTATCTCCGCCTGCAGCTCGGGAAGATTCTCCGCCGGGATGTACGGCGGGTTGGCGATGATGATGTCCACCGGCCCCGTCAGCGGTTCAAGCAGGTCGCCAACGGCGAACGTGATTCGCTCCGCCACGCCGTGCCGCTCCGCGTTGCCCTGCGCAACCTCCACCGCCTCCACCGAAATGTCCGACGCGAAGAATCGCGCCTCCGTGAGAACCGTCGCCGTCGCTACGACGATGCAGCCCGACCCCGTGCCGATATCTGCAATCAGCAGCCCCGCGCCCTTCTCGTGGGCATCCCCCATGTCCGCGACCGCCGCGATAGCCTCCTCAACCAGTAGCTCGGTCTCCGGCCTCGGTATCAGCGCCCGCGCGTCCACGTAGAAGGGCAGTCCATAGAACTCCCGCTCCCCGGTGATATAGAAGAGCGGCTCACGATTCAGCCGCCGCCCTAGCGCCTCCCGAAACCGCGCCTCAGCATCCCCTGAAACTATCTGATCCGGCTCGGCCAGCAGCGATTCAGGAACAACATCGATTGCGTATGCCAACAGTAGCCGCGCCTCAAGCGCCGCGGAGTCGACCCCCGCCGTCTGCAGTTGGGCGCGAGCCTCCGTCAATAACCCGCGGGCGGGAGTTGGGCTCAAGAGACGGATTCTGCGAGCAGTCGTTCCTGCTCCGCGTTGCGAAGGGCATCGAGCAGCGGATCAAGTTCGCCGTCCGTCAGCCGCTCAAGTGAATGCAGTGTCAGCCCGATGCGGTGGTCCGTCACGCGGTTCTGTGGGAAATTGTAGGTGCGGATCTTCTCGGATCGGTCCCCCGTTCCCACCTGCGAGCGCCGCGTGCTCGCCAACTCCTGTTCCTGCTTCTGCGTCTCGATTTCCAGCAGGCGCGCGCGCAGAATCGCGATGGCCTTCGTGCGGTTCTGCAGCTGCGACCGCTCATCCTGGCACGTCACGACGATGCCCGTCGGCGCATGCGTCAGCCGTATCGCCGTCGCCACCTTGTTCACGTTCTGGCCGCCCGCGCCGCCCGCATGGAACACGTCCACCCGCACGTCGTTCATATTCAGTTCAACGTCCACCTCTTCCGCCACCGGCAGCACCGCCACCGTCGCTGTTGATGTGTGGATGCGACCCTGTGATTCCGTCTCCGGCACACGCTGAACGCGATGCACGCCGGACTCATGCTTGAGCCACGCGTACGCCGATGCGCCCTGTACGCCGAACGTGACCTCCTTCAGCCCGCCGCCGCCCGTCTCGTTGGTGTTCATCAGGTCCGTCGACCACCCCCGCGCCTGCGCATAGCGCGTGTACATCCGGAAGAGGTCTCCCGCGAACAGCGCCGCTTCATCGCCGCCTGCCCCGGCGCGAATCTCCACGATGATGTCGCGGTCATCCAGCGGGTCGCGCGGCGTCAGCGCGAGGCGAAGTTCATGCTCCAGATCCTGTGCCGTCGCCGCCAGTTCCTCCGCCTCCGCCGCAGCAAGCTCGGCCATGTCCTTATCGCCGGACGCCAGCACGTCGCGTGCCTGCTGCAAGTCGTCGAGAACCTTCCGGTACCGATGAAACGCCTGGACGGTCGGCTCAATCGACGCCCGCTGCCGTGACAGGCCCTCCAGCCGCTTGTAATCGGCGGCCACGTCCGGCTGGGCCATCTCGGCCTCAAGCTCCTCGAATCTGCTTTCGAGAGTCTCAAGCGGCCCGATGATAGCCGGATTCCCTAACGCTGAAGAGTTATCCGATTGAGTAGTCATCGTTCTTATCCGCGCCGCGCAACTGCTTGCGCTTTACCAGAAACAGTATAGACGTGGCAGGATGCGACAGACGCGGCAGGATGTGGCGGATGCCAACCTCCCTCATTCCTGCCGCCTTCGTCATTCCCGCGAAAGCGGGAATCCAGTACGGCGCGTAGCGCCGTCTCCCCCGCTCGCCCTGAGCCTGTCGAAGGGCGAATCCCCTATGTCATTCTGAGCGCAGCGAAGAATCCAAAGACTCAAATATGCAGCCGAGCACCGTCACGCTGGTGCTCCATGCCGCCCAACCTTCTCATACCATTCCTTATTCCACGTGGTATCCATCATGCGCCCTTCGTCGATACGACGTTCGCGCAGCTCCGCAAGTGTGAGCTTCTTGCTCTTAACACCGTTGCATGGCGAACAGAGCAGAACGCGATTGCGAATATCATCGCGCCCACCGTGTGCCTTCGGTACGTTGTGGTCATTTTCAAGATAGTCCGCATAATGTGGTACCCATCCACACCCCTGGCACTTCATGCTATCCCTGAGTATCAACTCCGTACGGAGCTGCTGCGCGTTGAGCGACTTACCCTTTGGAGTCTGTGCGACAAGTACTAAATCAGGCGCGGCAGGTTGGCCATCATCCGTCCGCTTGGGCGGCTTACTCTTCACATTGACCTTATAGCGTCCCCGCGACCACAGCCTGACTTCCTTCTGCAAGCGCTTACGAAGAACCCCCCTCGCCTCGCTATTGATGTCGATGCCAATCCACTGTCGCCCCAGACTCTCCGCAGCCACGCACGTCGTAGCGCAGCCTGCGAACGGATCAAGCACAATGGCGCCCTCTTTGCTGCTGGCTTTAATGATGCGCTCATACAAGGCAAGGGGTTTTTGGGTAGGGTAGCCTGTGCGCTCACCAGCCCAAGGCATAATCCCGTGCAACTCAATAACGTCGTCGGGTATCTTCCCCTTCTCATTACGTTCCGTCCCATCGGCCCGCAACTGACCGTCTACCCATTTATGTGGAACGCGCACGTCATCCAAATTGAATATCCAGCCCGCCGCTTTAGAGTAGAACAAGATAGTGTCATGCTTGCGTCCGAACCGCCGTTTGGATGCTCCACCACCTCCGTAGTACCACACGATTTCATTCTGAAAGTTCTTACGCCCGAACACCGCGTCCATCATCGCCTTGATCCACGCGCCTGCGGTGTGGTCACAATGTAGATACATCGAACCTGTCGGCTTGAGCACTCGGTGACATTCCAACACGCGAACGGCTAGCCAGCACAGGAAAGCCCCCATATCCTCACCGGCAGCTACGTTTGCAGCGTCGATCACGGACGCAAGATTCTGATGCTGCTCACGGATATCGTCGAGCCACTTTGCATCGACATCATTCCACGTCCACACGTCTTTGTAGCTGACCTTCTTGCCGCCTTTGCCCACCCCGGCGTCAATGATCCCCTCGAACGCCTTCACGCCCTTGTTGAACGGTGGGTCGGTGGCAATGAGATCGACGCTCTCGGAGTTAATGCCGCGAAGAACAGGCAGATTGTCCGCAATAAAGAGCGTTCGGTTGGGGACGTTGAGCGTAGCCACAGGCTCCTCAAACCGGGTAAGTAGACTTATAGTCTATGGACGCATAGTCTATGTCTTGGTAGCGTCCGCGTCAAGTGGATGATTATCAGACCGCATTTGGTCGACACATACGCGAACTAAGGGTGCGACAAGGTTCCACACAAGAAGATGTGGCTCACCGCGCCGGTGTCCATGTAACCTACTTGTCCGGCATCGAACGAGGTGTTCGCAACCCGTCACTTAAGAACATCCGCGCCATCGCCAGGGCAATGGATGTTCCCACTGCCGCGTTGTTCACGTTTGAGTCGGAACTCCGACCTCTCTAACCGCCCCTACTGCAACCCCCGCGCCAACCCAACCATCTCCCGCACCCGATCACGATCGACCGGCCCCTCCGTCACCCCGTCCACCTTGAGCGCCGTTCCCAGGATTGCTCCGTCACAGAGAGGCAACAGATGGCCGATGTTGCCCGCGTCCAGCCCGCTCCCAATCAAAATAGGCCTGTCCGGCACCGCCGTCCGCGCCCGACGCAGATCCTCCGCTGACGTCGCCGCGCCCGTCTCATCGCCCGTCACGATCAGCGCGTCCGCCAGCCCCCGATACGCCGTCGCCCGCGCCTCCAGTTCCATCACCACGCCCGCGCCGACGGGGTAGGCGTGCTTGCTCATCACGTCCGCAAAGATCGGCGTGCCGACGCCAAGCAGCCGACGCTCCCGAAGCGCCTCGTGCGCCGTCCCTTCGATGATTCCCTGGTCCGTCACCAGCGCGCCCGTCAGGACGTTCGTCCGCACGAAGGACGCTCCGGTGGCCGCTGCGATGGACAGCGCGGAGATCACGTCCGCCCGCAGCACATTGATGCCCACCCGGATGCGCGATTCCGCATCCACCTCCCGCACCACTCCATGCACTGCCAGCACCCCAATCGTCATGCCGGCGACCGTTGCCGGGTGCGCGCCGCCCGCCGCGTACGGAGTATCACCGAAGTTCTCAACGATGATCCCGTCGATGCCCTCCTCGGCGAGGATGCGCGCATCGTCCATCGCCCGCTTGATAACGTCATCGATGTTGCCCCCCCACCGCGGCGTCCCTGGCAGCGGCGCAAGATGCACCATCCCAATGAGAGGCCGTGGAACGGGAAAGAGCTCAGCGAATTGGGTCATGTCCATAGTCCTGTCAGTTTACAATCAGTAAGACATGTCACGCGCAGCGTTCATCGGCGCCGGCGTCGCCCTCCTGTGCTTTCTCCCGCCGATACTCCACTTCATCACCGGGCCGCTCAGCCCTGCCATCGGCGGATTCGTTGGCGGGATGCAGCTGCCCGGCCGCAGACCGTCGCTCGCCACCATCGCCGGCATGGCGGGAGTGATGACACTCGTCCTGGCAACTACCATCACGGTGTTCACCGCCATCGGCCTCACGGTCGCCGCCAACATCGACGAGCAAAGAAACTTCGGCAGCGAGGTGCTCCTGTTCGTCGCGCTCTTTTCCGCCATCTACGTCTTCGGATTCTCGTTCCTCGGCGGCCTGTTCGGCTCATCGTTCCGAAAGTGAAACTCAACCTGAATAGCTCACCGTAATGACCACACCCAACCCCGCCAAAGCCAACTACGACATCGTCATATTCGATCTCGACGGCACCCTCATCGACTCCCGCCTAGGCATCCACTCCTCCATCGTCCACACCCTCAAGGAGATGGGAGTTCCTGCCGTGAACCAGGAACTGCTCACCCAATTCATCGGCCCGCCGCTGATAGATTCATTCCAGTTCGTCTGCGGCATGAGCGAATCGGACGCCGAACGCGCCGTCGCCGTCTACAAAGACTACTTCGCCGTGGAGGGCATCAAGGGCTTTGAGGTCTATGAGGGCGTGCCGGAGATGCTATGGCTGCTGCGCGCCAGCGGCGTCCGCATGGCCATCGCCACAACGAAAGACGAAGTCTTCGGCCGGGAGATTGCCCTCAACGCCGACTTCATGCCGTTCCTGGAGGTCGTCATCGGCAGCGACCGCGAGGGCACAATGATCCGCAAACCGGAACTCATCGCCGCCGCCCTCTCTGCCCTCCAGATCCCCCGCGAAGGCGGGGGCCCTGCCCCCGATTCGACCGATGATGCCACGTCCCCCCGCATCGTCATGGTCGGAGACCACGCCCTCGACATCATGGGCGCAAAAGCCAACAACATCGCCTCAATCGCCGTCACCTACGGCTTTGGCAACAACGAAGAACTAAAGCAGGCAAACCCTGATCACACAGCGAACTCAGTAATGGAGCTTCGGAATCTGCTGCTGGGAGTGTGAACTTATCCCGTCCACACTATGCATTCCAGCGCTTAGGCCCTCCCCTCATTCCTGCGAAAGCAGGAATCCATCGGGACTATCCATCGTGCCCCGGAAAGTCAAGCCAATTCCCAAGTCCGTCATGTCCCCCAGTCTGTATCAAAGAGGTCTCGCCATTCGGGATTCCTGGACTCGATCAACTCAATCTTCCATGCCCGCTTCCACCTCTTGATGGCGCGTTCACGGTCAAAGGCGGCCATCTTTGACCCGTGCTCTTCGAACCACACAAGCCGGTAAACCTTGTGCTCTTTCGTAAAGCTGTCAAATTCACCCCTGCGGTGTTGCACGACTCTGCGTATAAGGTCTGCCGTGGAACCGGTGTAGATAGTTCCATTTTTCTGGCTGGCCAATATGTAAACGTAATGAGGGCGTGGCACAGTTGGGAATCTGCGCTCCCTGGTCATGTGTTGATTCTCCGCTTTCAGATGGGTCTGTCACCTCTGATGGATTCTGGCTTTCGCCAGAATGAGGGGAAGTACTTGTAGGCGGGTAGGCGAGAAGTAGGGATAGACCCCTCTACGGGAGAGGCCTACATCCGTAGCGTAACTACCTCACGGTATCGAAGGATCGAAGTCCATCCCGATGTGACCCTTCTTGTCGAACTCCGCGTATTCCTCGTCTGAGTAGCCCAAAACCTGCTTATAGACGTACTCGTTGTCCTCGCCAAGACGCGGTGAATGACGCCGTGGCCCCACCCCGGGGTTGTTCATCGACTTGAACGGTGTCTTCGGCGTCTTGTGCGTGCCGGCCTCCGGATGCGTCATGTGCTTGAAGAAGCCCCGATGCTCCAGGTGCCGGTCCTCTATCGCGTCACGTTCGTTGATCACCGCACCGGACGGTACCCCCACAATCTGCAGTTGGTCCAGGACCCATGACGCATGCTTGTCCGCTGTCCACTCCCCGATAATCGCGTCAAGCTCCGCCTTGTTCTTGAAGCGCGACTCGTTATCGCAGAATCGCGGATCGTCCGCAAGCTCCGGGCGGCGCATCCTTTCGCACAAGGCCTGCCACTGCTCCTCATTCCAGCAGGCGATCGTTACCCACTGGTCCTCGCCCTGAGTTCGATAGACATTGTGCGGCGCGAGATAGAAATGGTTGTTGCCCATCTGCGTCCACACGCGCCCGTTCATGCTGTAGTCCATGATGAAATCGCCAAGGAGCGGCACGAAATTCTCCGCCGTCGGCGCTTCGATGAGCAGCCCCTTGCCGGTCCGCTTCAGATATCGCTTGCCCATCAGGAACGCGAGCGCCGACCCGATGCCGCTCGCGGCGTCCGACGGCACGCCCGCCGGCGCGTACTCCGGCGACAGGTCCGAATATGTCCGAATCAGTGGATGCCCTGAGATGGCCTCCATGTGGTTGCCCCACGTGCGATAGCCCTTGTACGGTCCGTCCAGCCCGAACGCCGGCATCCGGATCATGATCAGCTTCGGGTTGATCTTTGAGAGTCGCTCCCACGTGATGCCCTGCCGTTCCATGCTCTGCGGCAGGTTGTTCTCAACCAGCCCGTCCGAAACAGAGACAAGCCGCTCCAGCGCCTCCTGCCCCTCCTCCGTCCGAAGATTCACCGTCATTCCAAGCTTGTTGCGGCCATGCGCGTTGAAAACGGCGCTGCGGTTCCACGGGCGCTCTCCCGGCTCGCTGTCCGGCATCCCCATGCCCATGCCTGTCTGAGCCTGCACGGTTGCAAGCGCCGGCCGCGCCAGCATCCCCCGCGTCGTGGACGCAAAATGCGTCGTCGACTCAACCCGTATGACCTCCGCGCCCCAGTCCGCCAGTTGCATCGTCCCGTACGGACCGGCGAACACGACCGTGAAGTCGATGATCCGCAATCCTGCCAGTGGCAGGCTCGGGTCGGGCTGCGTCGGATTCCCCGGATTCGGCGACCCGAGACTATTCACGCCTGAGTTGTCTGCTACCATGACCGTCTGCTCCGTTCCTAAACTATTTCCCCGTGTTGGTCAGCGTAGGGAAATCCACTAGCCTTACAAACTGACGACAGGAGAAGCATGTCCATGGTTGCCGCATCGGTCGCAGCATAGAATTCGTCTGCAAGGGCACCTTCGACATTCGGGTCAAATCTTACGAGCCTAAGTTGTAACATGGCATCCCGCGCTGTGGCCATACTGCGGCTAAGCTGCTCCGCTGTCACTTGAAAGTTCGACCGCCATGAACCAGTAATCCCACCTGCATCGATAAAGTCTGCTCTTTCGTCAGCAGTCATATTCTCGAATTGCTCCAAAAGCTCTGCAGAGAAAGTAGACTCACGGCGAGAAATGTCAAATAGAGCAAGGGTAATCTGGTTGATTTGCGTGGGGGTGCCAGTTGCGGCCAACCTATGTGCTTCTGTAGAGGAAAAATCTGCTACTGACGTAGAAATCGAATCATAGGAAGCTTCTACTCCTTCCTTATATCGAACACAGTAGTCAAAATGCCTATCTTCGGTGTCCCCCGTGAAGCTATTGCGATTGGAGGCGTCAGCGAAAGTAACTGTGTTGGGTACAGTAAATCCTGCTGCCAAACATAGTTGGCCTAAGCTTGGCCCTCCGAATGTCCTTGGCAGAGCAAATCCGTGTGGTGCCTGCGGACCTGGCGTTTTAAACGCGGCATCTCCAATGAGAGTGTTGTCAATATGACTGAACTCGAATGCATTTGCCCAGAAATCGTCGGAATTGCGTTTGCCAAGAATCTGTTGACCATAATCCCTAGTCCGCAAGAGAGCATCTTGCAAGCGTGGATCCGCATCAATCATTGAGACAATGAGGGAGCCCTGAACGGATTCTTGTTTTAAGTCTAGGAGGAAGCTCATGCTAAGGTTCGCGAAGCTATCTGCCTCAAGGGAGGCGTTCTGAAGCATAGAATAAACTTGCTCGTGCTGAGCAAAACGTCGTGCGTGGCGATCAATGAAATCTGAGTAGGCAATGCATGCGAGTTGATTACCTGAGCTTTCCGCAAAGGAAGTGTCTCTTTTTGCTCCCACCAGGTCACATCCCATTGTGGCGCTGGCAAGGATAGTGACGAAGAGAATTTGCCAAAATATGTGACCGGCAGTTGGCACGGTTGGTAATTTTCGGTTGAAATGCCACATCAGGCGCACCGAACCTCGTGGTTAAACAACACCATCCGCTCTCAGTCCCGCTATATCGTCCGCGCTCAGACCTAGCTCACTCAGCACCTCGTCCGTATGCTCGCCGAGCAACGGAGGCCGCCGCCGTTTCGGGAAGTCCACGCCCTCGCGGTGCATCCTGTTGTGGTAGCCCGGGTACTTGATCGGCCCCGTCGTTGGATGGTCGATCTCCTGGAAATAGTTGCGAGCGACGAACTGCGGATTGTTGACGAGGTCCTCGATTGTGTTGAGAGGCCCGCCCAGCACTGCGAACTCCTCGCACGCCGCCCGGACCTCCTCCTTGGTCCGGTCCAGCGTCCACGGGATGATGTGCGCCAGAAACTCGTCGATTCGGTCCGGATTCGCCCGTCCCTCCGCCGTTCCCCATTCCGGCGTTTCAAGCAGCTCCTCCATGCCGATCATCCGGATGATGTTGGGGATGAATCGCGGCCCGCCCGTCATCAGGAAATAACCGTCCGAGCATGGATGCACGCCGCCGCCCACTGCCACCGCGCGTCCCGGCCGCGTCCCAAGATGCCCGGTGTATTGGTAGCCCATCAACCGGCCAAGCCGCATATCGATGGAGTGCATGGCCGCCTCGAAGATGCTCACGTCCATGTAATCGCCGTCCGCGTCGCGGAACTCCACCTGGAACAGCCCAAGCGCGGACGCTAGCGCGGCGGCATAACCCGCGTGATAGCTGACCATGCGCCCCGCCGTCTTGAGCGGCTCATTGTCGACGTCGCCGGAGCTGATCATGCTCCCGCCCATCGCGTACAGGTTCAGTTCGAGGCCAATGTAATCCTTATACGGCCCGTCCTGCCCGTAGTTGGTCACGGACGTCATCACCAGCTTGGGATTGATCTTCTTGAGTTCCTCATAGCCCAGCCCCAGCGCCTCCATCGTCCCCGGAGAAAAACTCTCAACGACAATCTGCGCGCCCTTCACAAGCTCCTTGACGATCTCGCGACCTCGCTCTGACTTCAGATCAAGCGTGATTGAGCGTTTGTTGGTGTTTAAAAACATGAACAGACCGCTGCGCTCAAGCCCCGGCTCGTCCTTATAGAACGGCGGCATGGAGCGCGTCGGATCACCCGTCTCGGGCCGCTCAATCTTGATGACGTCCGCGCCGTAGTCGCCGAGGATGCGTGTGCCGAACGGGCCGGCCGTCCTGTGCGTCAGGTCGATGACCCGCACATCGTCCAGCGGCATGATTGAGGTCGGTTCCAGTGTCATCTCAGCACGCTCCCCCAGTTCGAATCGCCCTGCTCGGCCTAGTCGGCGGGATCGAGATCGTAATCCATCCCGATATGACCTGCCGCCTCATATTCCTTGTACTCGGCGTCCGAGAAGCCCAGAAGCTCCTTGTACACGTACTCGTTGTCCTCGCCCATGCGCGGCGGTCCCCACCGGTGCCGGCGCGGCGTGTTCTTTGCCGTCCACAGGGTGCTGGTATACAGGTGCGTCCCGACCTCCTCCGCCGTCAACTCCTCCCAGAAGCCGCGCTCTTGCATGTGCGGGTCCGCGTATGCGTCGGATTCCGCCATCACCGTTCCTGCGGCAATACCGTGCTCCTGCAGAACGTTCATCGCCTCGATGGCGTCTTGTGTCACCGTCCACGTCAGCAGCTCAACGTCTAGCTCGTCATGGTGCTCCTGCCGTCCTGCGAGCGTCGCAAAGCGGCTGTCCGCTGCCAAATCAGGCCTCTGCATCACGGTTCCGGCCAACGCCTGCCACGCCTCATCCGACTGCACACTGATGGCGATCCACCGGTCGTCACCCATGCACGGATAAACACCCTGCGGCGCGTACATCGGGTCGCGGTTGCCCTGGTGCCCCGGCTGCCTGCCGTTCATGGAATAGTCCATGAACTGATCGCCCAGATACGTCATGAAATTCTCGGCAGTCGACAACTCGATGAATAGCCCCTCGCCGGTCTTGTCCCGGTGTCGCAGCCCCGCGGAGAACGCCAATGCGCCCGCCGCGCCCCCCGCCGCATCCGCTGTCAGGGTATTCCCCGTCATGCTCGGGTCCTCGCCCCGATACCCCATGAACGAGTAGTGGCCGACAACCGCCGCCATGTGGCTGCCGAACGTGCGGTAGTTCTTATATGGCCCGTCGATGCCGAATGCGGGTTGCCGGATCATGATGGCGCGAGGATTCACCTCATGCACGCGCTCCCATGTCACGTTCACGCGCTCCATGCTGATGGGCACGTTGTTTTCCATGATCCCGTCGGATATCCGCAGCAGGCGGTCAAAAACCTCCTGCCCCTCAGGCCGGCGCAGGTCCACGGTCATGCTCCGCTTATTGCGAGCATGTGCGTTGAAGGACGCCCACCGATTCCACGGCCTCTTGCCGGGCTCATGGTCCGGAAACTGCGCGGACCCGCCTCCCAGACTCGGCATGTTTCTGTCCGGATAGGGCATCATGCCGCGCGTCGTTGGCGGGAAATGCTTGATGGACTCGATGCGAATAATCTCCGCCCCCCAGTCCGCGAGTAATTGCGTGCCGTACGGCCCCGCCCACACAACGGTGATGTCCAGTATTCGCACCCCCTCAAGGGGCAGCCGACGTGATCCGGTGCTGACCATGCCTAAACCACCCCCTCCGCGCGCAGACTGGCAATCTCTGCCTCGTCGCGCCCCAACACGTCGCGCAGAATCTCGTCCGTATGCTCGCCCAGCAGGGGAGCGCGTTTTCGGGCGGGCAGCTCACTGCCGTCCACAAAGTGCATCTTCACGTGATAGCCCGGGTAGGCAATCGGCCCCGTCGTCGGGTGATCGATCTCCTGGAAGAACTCCCGGTGCTGGAGATGCTCATCGGTATACAGGTCATCGAACGAATTGATCGGCCCGCCCAGCACGCCGTACTTCTGGCACTCGGCGCGGATCTCCTTCTTGGTGCGCTCCAGCATCCACGGCACAATCACCGCCAACGACTCATCCAGCCGCTCTGGAGCCGATCGCGCGAGTGGCGTCGACCACTCCGGCGTCTGCAGCAGGTCACCCATCCCCACCATCTGCATCATGCGCGGGAACATCGCCGGCCCCGCCGTCGTCATGAAATACCCGTCCTGGCAAATCCACGTCCCCGAACCGACTGCATTCGCTGGATACGGGCGTGTTGAGTTCCCGCCGCCGTACTGGTAGCCCATCAAATAGCTCTGGCGACGGTCGATCGCGCCCATCCACACAGGAAGCGCGCCGACGTCCAGGTGATCCCCCTCGCCGCTTGCCTCCACACCCAGCAGATGCATCGATGTTGCCGCCGCCGCCATCGCGCCCACCTGGAACGCCGCCACGTGGCCGCCGAAGTGCAGCGGCTCCCGCTCCGGATGGCCGGTGTTGATCATCGCCCCGCCCATCGCGTAGGAAGTGATGTCCGTCGCCTTCCAGTCGCGGTACGGGCCGGTCTGTCCGTAGTTGCTGATGGAGGTCATCAGGAGGCGCGGATTGACACCGCTCAGCGTCTCATAGTCCAGTCCGAGTGACGGCATCACGCGTGGGCTGAAGCTCTCTACCAGCACGTCCGCGTCCTTCACGAGATCGAGAACGATCTGCCGCCCCCGCTCCGACTTCAGATTCAACGTCATGGAGCGCTTGCCCAGGTTGGTGTACAGGAACAACCCGCTGCGCTCCGGGCCCGGCTCGTCCTTGTAGAACGGCGGCATATCCCGCCCGGGGTCGCCCGTCTCAGGCCGTTCGATCTTGATGACGTCCGCGCCGTAATCCGCGAGCCGACGCGTCCCAAACGGCCCCGCCGCGTGCCACGTCAGGTCGATGACCCGCACGCCTGAAAGCGGCAGCGTGCCTGCATCCCGCCGGTCAGTCCCTTGCTGGCTTGTCATAGACTCGCCACCCATCCTCCCCAATGGATGCCGCATTATGGCACTAGCCACCCCCACCGCGAAAGAGCGTACCCCCTGTCATTCCGAGCGCAGCTACCGCTCCAAATCCCACAGCCCCCGCCCGCCGGCGTCGACACCGCCGTCCACCGAAAGCAACTGCCCCGTCACCCACGCCGACTCGTCCGACGCGAAATACAACGCAGCGTGAGCAACGTCCGACACGTGCCCCCGCCGCGACAGCGCCTGCTCCGGCACGCCGATGCCATCGGCATCCGCGCCAAGCCGCTGCCGAATCAACCCCGGCGCAACCACGTTAACCCGGATATTGTCTTGCCACAGTTCCCGTGCCAGGTTGCGCGCCAGCCCGATAACCCCCGCCTTCGCCGCCCCGTACGCCACGTTTGATCCACGCTGAACGCTCTCGCTCGCCGTGACGAAGATCATCGACCCTCCGCCCTGCCGTTTCATCACCGGCTGTGCGGCCCGCGCCAGGTTGGACGGCCCCTCCATCGTGTTCCCGATAGCCTCCCGCCAGAAACTCGGCTCCACCTCGCTCAGCGTCACCGACGGATCGAAGAATCCGCCCCCGCCGCTGTAGAGCACTTCCACGCGACCCCCACCCGCGTCACGCGCTGCAAGCACAATGCGTTCAGCGTCCGCCGCGTCCGCCACGTCTCCAGTGATCGCGACGGCAGCCTCCGCCGCAGGCGTCCCAAGCCGGCGGATAATTTGAAGAGTCTCCTCAAGATGCTCCGCGCGCCGCGCCACGAGCACAACCGTCGCCCCTTCCTGCGCGCACAGCAGGGCAGTCGCCCGACCCATCCCCGGC
>CAYOPL010000039.1:0-2916 GCA_964405845.1 uncultured Dehalococcoidia bacterium
GGCGGATTCTATCTTGTTGAGGCCCGAGGCGGGGTTGGAGACGGCGGCGTCCTGGGCCTTGGCAACAGCGTCTTCCACGACCTCCATGAGGCGGGCGCAGAGGTCATCGGCGCGTTCCTGATCGAGGAATCCGACCATGGAGATGACCGGATCGCCCACCAGGTCATAGGTCTCGGAGTCTATTGGCACGGAGACGGTGACGATGCCGTCGCGGGAGAGGGCAGCGCGTTCGCGCAGGACCTCATTGTCGACGCTACCAACGTGGAGGCCTGAAACGAAACGATCGCGCAGGTCGAGGTTTTCTGTGATCTCCGCATTGCCCATTTCGTCGATCTCAAGCACATCGCCGTCCGTCATGAGGAAGATATTGTCGTCCGGGATGCCGACGGACTCGGCGAGGCGGGTGTGGTGAACGAGGTGGCGAAAGTCGCCATGGATGGGAACGAAATAGCGCGGCTTGGTCAGGCGCATCATGAGTTTCAGGTCTTCCTGGCTGGCGTGGCCGCGGACGTGGACCTGCTCCGTGCGGCTGTAGAGGACGTCCGCGCCAAGGCGGAAGAGGCCATCGATGGTTTGGCCGACGACGGCCTCATTCCCGGGGATGGGGTTGGAGGAGATGATGACGGTGTCGCCGGGCTCGATGTGGACCTGCTGATGGGTGCCGCGCGCCATACGGACCAGGGCGGAGGTTGGCTCACCCTGCGCGCCGGTCGTCATGATGACCGTTTCCTCCGGCACGCTGGAGTCTAGCTGGTTGGCGGGGATCATCAGGCCGTCCGGAATGCGGAGGTAGCCGAGTTCCGTTGCAAGGCGGACGTTATCGACCATGCTGCGTCCGACAATGCCGAGTCTGCGTCCGTGCGCGGCGGCAGCGTCCGCCACCTGTTGGATACGTGAGATGAGCGATGCAAAGCTGGCGACTATGACACGGCCCTCCGCCTCGCCGATGTAGCGGGTGAGCGCAGTGCCAACTACGGCTTCCGAGGGCGTGTGACCGGAGACATCGGCGTAGGTGGAGTCGGAGAGCAACAGGAGCACGCCGTCCTCTCCGGCCTGCGCGAGGCGTTGAAAGTCCGTCGGTTTGCCGTCAACGGGGGTGTGATCCAGCTTGAAATCGCCAGTGTGGACGATGGTACCCACGGGTGTGTCGACGATGACTCCGGTGGCGTCAGGGATGGAGTGGTTGACGCGGAACAGGGTGACGTCAAAGACGCCAAGGCTGAACGTGTCGCCGGGTTCGACAGTTTCAAGGGTGACGCCACGCAGACGGCGAGATTCGCGGAGCTTGACGGAGACAAGGCCGATAGTGAGGGCAGTGCCATAGACGGACGTTCCCAGCTCCGGGAGGATGTGGGACAAGCCGCCGATGTGATCCTCATGGCCGTGCGTTATGACGACGCCGACGACGTTCTCTGCGCGGTCGATGACATATTGGGCGTCCGGCAGAACGATATCGACGCCGTGATGGGCTTCATCCGGGAACATCAGGCCACAGTCGATGATTAAGATGTCATCGCCGAACTCGATGGCCATCATGTTCTTGCCGATTTCACCAAGCCCGCCGAGCGGGATGATACGGAGATTGGAGGAGGAGGTGGACATTAGAAAAGGCTTGGCTGCTCTCCGGCACTGTCGCTTTGGCCGGAATCATCCGCGCTATACCCTGCCTGTTGATCCGCGACGGCGCCGGTCAGGCGGCGGCGGGCGGTCTCAAGGGCGGTGGGGAGGTTCTTGAAATCTTCAACGATGACATCTCGGAGTCGCTGCTGGTGCAGGGCGGCGGCGGGGTGGTAGATGGGATAGACGGCGAGTCCGTCCTTGTAGAGGAGTTGGCCGCGTGCGCGGGAGATCGACTGGCTTGGAAAGAGGCGGGTCAATGAGAAGCGCCCGAGCGTGACGAGCAGGGTGGGGTTGACCACCTGGAGCTGCCTGCGGAGGTAGAGCGACTCACAAGTGTCGAGCTCATCGGCCTGAGGGTCACGATTGTCAGGCGGGCGGCACTTGACGGTATTGGTGATATAGACGTCCTTGCGCGCCCAGCCGATGGTGGCAAGCAGTTCGTCAAGGAACTTTCCGGCTGCGCCGACGAATGGGCGTCCCTGTTGGTCCTCGTAGTAGCCCGGCCCCTCGCCGATGAACATGACATCCGCATCCGGCGCGCCCTCACCGGGGACGGCGTTGGTGCGTCCTTCGGAAAGTCGGCATTCGGCACAGACCGCGATTTCGCCGGCAATGACACGGAGCGCCTCCGCGGCGTCAGCAGCAGGAGAGGCCATAGCTATTACAGATTGGGACGGGTTCGACTTTCGTCATGAACCGCGTCCCAAAGACCTTACGGTGGATTCCCGGTCTACTCGTCAGCGATCCCAACCTCATCCTTGAAGTAGTTGACCGCGTCCTGAACCGTGAGAATTTTTTCCGCGTCTTCGTCCGAGATGGAGAATTCGGCGCTCTTCTCAAATTCCTCTTCAAACGCCATCACAAGCTCAACCATATCGAGCGAATCGACGTTGAGATCTTCAGTGAAGGACGCTCCAGGGGTGACGTTTTCCGCTTCGACGCCGAGCTGCGCGACAATGACCTCTTTGACTCTCTCTTCAACGGTAGCCACGTAACAATTCCTCCCTGCGCTGAGTGTTTCTTCCTTTGCTTTTACATTAGGGGGCATTCGTGAGTTCCGCAAGCACGCCGCCCAAGACGCCGTGAACGAAACGGGCGGAGGATTCCGCGCCGTACGTACGGGCGAGCTCAACGGCCTCGTCAATGGCGACGGCGGCGGGCACGCGCTCATTCGTTATCTCTGAGAGCGCGAGGCGGATGGCGTTGCGGTCAACGGTTGCGAGTTGGCTGACGGGGTAGGCGGTCGCATGAGCCTGAATGAGCCCATCAAGGCGGACTTCGTCCTGCTGGACGTCC
>CAYOPL010000040.1:0-4464 GCA_964405845.1 uncultured Dehalococcoidia bacterium
CGACCCATGGCCCCGCGCCCGGGCGCGGGGCCATGGGTCGAACACGGGGGTTCGCCTGGCCGTCAGCGGGGTCAACAATGACCTGGAATCGTTCCGTGCCGACGTGGACGTTGAATGTGCGCGCAGCCGCGCTGAGGTCAGCGGGCGGCGTTGCAGTGGCCGGAGCGTTGTCAGCAGGCGGCCGATAGTCCGGGCTGACCTCCGGCGGCGGCTCTTCAAGGCCGTACTTCCAACGGAGGAATCGTTCACCCGTGACGGGGTAAAGGGCATAGATGAGGACATCGCCATCATTCTTCGCGACATCCTTTGTGGCCTCGCGGGCGGCGTCCATCTCAGGGTCGAGGATGTCCGCGGGGCGCTTCTTCGTGGGTCGGGAGCCGCGCTCATAGCCCTTGAGGGCTGTCCTCTGGACGCTCTTGTCCATGGGGAGCGGCGGCTGGCCGTAGAGGCCGTAGGCGTAGTCCTTGACCTGCTGGCTGACGAGTTCGTATCGGCCAAAGAGGACGTTCTGAACGGCCTGGATGCCCACGATCTGGCTTGTCGGTGTTACCAAGGGCGGGTAGCCGAGGTCCTTACGTGTCTGCGGCAGTTCTTCCAACACCTCGGGCAGGCGGTCGAGGGCATCGGCCTCTGCGAGCTGGGACATGAGGTTGGAGGTCATGCCGCCCGGCACCTGGTGGGTCAGGACGCTGGTGTCGATGATGCTGAACTTGGTGGTGTCAAGCAGGTGCAGATATTTCTCCTGCAGAATCTGCTCAAGACGGTCGCTCGCGGCAATCAGCTTGTTGAGATCAAGGCCGGGGTCGCGCGGCGTGCCCTCAAGCGCGACAACCAGAGGCTCGGTAGCAGGGTGGGCGGTCCGGAGGGCGAGTGGCGAGAGGTCCGTGTCAACGATATCGACACCGGCTTCGATGGCCTTGAGCTGAGTCATCTGGCCAAGGCCGGAGGTGTAGTGGGTGTGCAGGTGGATGGGTATGGAGACCGCATCCTTGAGGGCGCTTATCAAGTCGTAGGCGTCGTAGGGCGCGAGCAGGGCGGCCATGTCCTTGACGCAGAGGGAGTGGGCACCCATCTTCTCGATCTCCTTCGCCTTGTCGACGAAGTAGTCGCGGGTGAAAACGGGGCCGCCCATGTGGCGCTCCGTGACGGAGTAGCAGACGGTGCCCTGGATGTGCTTGCCGCTGTCCGCGATGGCCTCAAAGGCGGTCTCAAAGTTGCGGGTGTCATTGAGGGCGTCAAACACACGGAATATGTCGATGCCAACTTCCGCCGCCTGCTTTACAAACGCGTGGACGACGTCATCCGGGTAGTTGCGATAGCCGACGAGGTTCTGGCCGCGGAGCAGCATCATAAACGGCGTCTTTGGCGCGACGGACTTGAGGAGGCGGACGCGCTCCCAGGGGTCCTCGTTGAGGAACCGCGTCATGACGTCAAAGGTTGCGCCACCCCAGACCTCAAAGGCGTGGAAGCCGACATCATCCAACATGCGGATGATTTCAAGGATGTCCGGCGTCCTCATGCGCGTGGCGAGGATGGACTGGTGGCCGTCACGCAGGGTGATGTCCGCAATGCGGACGGGCGCCGCGTTGGCGGCGAACGGACTAGCGCCGTTAGATGTCATCAGGATGTTCTCCCCTGAGTATGAGATGAAAGGCGTTTGCGGTAGGGCAGTGCGGGCAGGGTCCTGCCGGAGGCATAGCGCATGTTCATGAGCATGCGGCGACCGCGGTTCCGCCACGCGTCCGTGGATGAGGACGCAAGGTTATGCCTGGGCGATTCGTCCTGCTCGTAGGCTTCGATGGCCGCGATGATTGCCGCGCGCAGGCTTTCACTTATGCCATTAGTCGTCATATGTTCTCTAATTTGCTCCGCGCCGCTCTCATCTAGAGGGGAATATTCCCGTGCTTGCGCGGTGGCATAGTATCGCGTTTATTGCGCAGCATATCAAGCGCGCGAATGATGAGCTTACGCGTATCCGCAGGATCGATCACGTCCTCGATGTAACCACGGGCCGCGGCGATATAGGGGTTGAGGAACTGGTCGTTGTATTCCGCGATTGCCTTCTGGCGCTCCTCATCAGGGTTCTCCGCGCTGCGGATGCGGTCGCGGAAGATGATGTCCGCCGCGCCCTCCGAACCCATGACGGCCATCTCCGCGCCGGGCCACGCGTAGCCGATGTCGCCCCGCAGCATCTGCGACGACATGACGAGGAACGCGCCGCCGTAGGACTTGCGGGTGACGACGCTGACCTTGGGCACGGTGGCCTCCGCGTAGGCGTAGAGGAGCTTCGCGCCGTGGGTGATGATGCCGTTGTGCTCCTGCTCGACGCCGGGCAGGTAGCCGGGGACGTCAGTGAGGGTAACGATGGGGATGTTGAACGCGTCACAGAATCGGACGAAACGGGCGGCCTTGATGGCGGCGTTGATGTCCAGCGTTCCGGCGAGAACCATCGGCTGCTGCGAGACGATTCCGGCGGAGCGGCCGTTGAATCGCGCGAAACCAACGACGATGTTGGCAGCCCATCGAGAGTGGACCTCAAGAAAATCGCCGTTGTCGACGATGCACTGGATCACATCCCTCACGTCATAGGGCTCGTTCGGATTCACCGGCACCATCTCGCGGAGTTCCGGGCAGAGGCGGTCGGGAGGATCGTCCGAGGCAAACTCGGGAGGGTCGTCCTCGTTATTGGAGGGCATGAAACTCAGAAGCTGGCGAGCGAGATCAAGACATTCGTCCTCACCGGGAGCAGCGAAATGGGCTACGCCACTCTGGGTTGTGTGAGGCGTCGCGCCGCCGAGCTGCTCATGCGTGACAACCTCACCGGTGACGGCTCGGATGACGTCGGGGCCGGTGATGTACATCTGGCCGACGCCTTCCTCCATGATGATGAAGTCCGTGATGGCGGGGCTGTAGACCGCGCCGCCGGCAGACGGCCCCATAACAAGGCTTATCTGCGGGACAACGCCGGAGGCCAGGACGTTGCGGACGAAGACGTTGCCGTAGCCCGCGAGGCTGTCCACTCCCTCCTGGATGCGCGCGCCGCCGGAGTCCATGACGCCGATGATGGGCGCGCCGGTCTTGGTGGCCATGTCTTGCACCTTGTTGATCTTGCGGGCGGCGGTGAGAGAGAGGGTGCCGCCGAGAACGGTGAAGTCAAAGGCGTAGATGAAGACCGTTCGGCCATCGATTGTGCCGTAGCCGGTGACTACGGAGTCGCCGGGTACGCGTCGACTGGCAAGACCGAATTCAAGGACGTTGTGGGTGGCCAGGGCGTCAAGCTCAACAAAGGATTCCGGGTCAAAGAGGCGTTCGATGCGCTCATGCGCAGTTAGCTTGTTGCGGGCATGCTGCCGCTCAACGGCTGACGCGCCGCCACCTGCGCGGGAGGCCTCGTGGAGCTGGGCCAGTTCCTCGAGTTTCTGTTCCATCGTGCCTGCTTCGGCACGAGGTTCTTCGCTGCCTTCTTCAAGGTCAGCGGGCGTATTTTGCGCGGTCATAGGCTAGTTGAACCCACCCCCCAGTTCCGTTCAAGCGTGGGGTTTATGCTAGCAGAGCCAGTCTATTCCGTACAGTGTGGCTTCAATTGGGGTGAAGTGACGGATGTTTGAGTGGGGGCGGCGGACGTTTGTGATGGGGATTGTGAATGTCTCGCCGGAGTCGTTTTCCGGGGACGGTGTGACGGACGTGGATGCGGCCGTGATGCAGGCGCTTCGTTTTGTGGAGGAGGGCGCAGACGTTCTCGATGTTGGTGGGCAGTCGACACGACCCCGGTATTCGGCGAGCGTTGAGGCGGGCGGGGCTGCTAGCGGGTATGAGGAGCTTTCCGTTGAAGAGGAGCTTGAGCGCGTTCTGCCTGTTATCAAAGGCATCGCGAGAGTCTGTGACGTGCCGATCAGCGTTGATACATACAAGGTAGCCGTAGCAGAGGCGGCGATTGAGGCAGGGGCGCGGATTATCAATGATGTTTGGGGGCTGAAGAAGGATGCGGGGCTGGCGGCTGTGGCGGCGAAATATGAGGTGCCGCTTATCTTGATGCACAACCAACCGGAGCCGGGATATACACGGCTGATCCCGGACATCGTGGCGAGCCTGCGTCGGAGCGTGGCGACGGCAGTGGAGGCGGGTGTTGAGAAGGATCGGATCATCATCGACCCGGGGTTCGGGTTCGGGAAGACGGTGGAGCATAACCTGGAGGTTCTGCGGCGGCTTGGGGAGATAAAGTCGGCGCTGGGGCTGCCCCTGCTGCTGGGGACGAGTCGGAAATCGACGATTGGGCGTGTGCTGGACCTGCCCGTGGATGATCGGGTGGAGGGAACGGCGGCGACGGTGGCGCTGGGGATCGCGCAGGGGGCGGACATTGTGCGGGTGCATGACGTTAAGGAGATGGCGCGGGTGGCGCGGATGACGGATGCGGTGGTTCGCCATTGAGGACAGCCTACCTTGGACTTGGGGGGAACCTAGGGG
>CAYOPL010000041.1:0-18796 GCA_964405845.1 uncultured Dehalococcoidia bacterium
AACTTCTCTCCCCCGCCCTACCTCGTCATTCCCGCTTTCGCGGGAATGACGAGGTAGGGCGGGGGAGAGAAGTTATGCCGGATGTGGTTTATGAGAAGAATGCCGAGGGGCATTATGCCGTTTTCACGTTGAATCGGCCTGACCGGCTGAATGCGATCGGCGGGCGGCTGATGGTGGAGTTGCTTGAGGCACTGGACGATTTCACGAACGATTCGGAGATGCGTGTCGGCATCCTGACGGGTGCAGGCAGGGCGTTCTGCGCAGGGGCGGATATGCGTGAGGGCGCGGACCGTGACGCGGCGACGAAGGCGCTTGCGGCGCGGCGGGACGCCGGTGAGATTACGGAGGATGAATATAAGGCGGAGGTTGCCGCGCTTGCGCCGCCGGCCCCGGTGAAGTTCGATCTGTTCTCCCCGAATCCCAAGCCGTTCATCGCGGCTATCAACGGCCTTGCCGTCGGCGGCGGGATGCACTTCGTGATGGACTGCGATATTCGGATCGCATCGTCGGAATCGTATCTCGGCTTGCCTGAACCGAAGCGAGGCATCGCGGCAAGCTATGGGAGCCAGTATTTGGGGCGGATGATCGCGCCGGGAGAGGCGATGTTCTACTTGCTGACGGCGGAGAACATCCCCATCGACGAGGCACATCGGATTGGGCTGGTGCATGAGGTGCTGGAGCCGGAGAAGCTCATGGAGAGGGCGGTTGAGATTGCGGGACTCATCGCGCGGAACGCGCCGATGGCCGTCCGCGGGTCCAAGGCCATGGCGCTCTTTCAACGGTGGAATGATGAGGACGACGTGAAGGCGCATTCTGCGCCGATCAGCGCGGAGATCATGGCGTCCGAGGACGTTGTTGAGGGGCGGCGGGCTTTTGTGGAGAAGCGCCCGCCGAACTGGACCGGTTCGTAGCGCAGTTCGCAACCTGGCAAATGACTTCCGGACGGCCGCCCTCGACGCTGGCGCAGTCGACGCTCTATCGGGCCGACGCCATCGTGCTGCGGCATAGAGACCTGGGAGAGGCCGACCGGGTGCTGACACTGTTCACGGCGGAGCACGGCAAACTGCGGGTGTCCGCGCGGGGGGCGCGCAAGCCGAAGAGCAGGTTGGGCGGGCACCTGGAGCCGCTGACGCGGGCGTCCGTGCAGATCGCGCGGGGCAGGACTCTGGATGTGGTGACACAGGCGCAGGCGGTGGAGGTGTTCCACACGGCGCGTGCGGATTTTCTGACACTGCTCCACGGACTGCACATGGCGGAACTGGTGGACAGGTTCACGCAGGAGCAGGAGCCGCAGGAGGAACTATTCGCGCTGCTGCTTGAGTCGCTGCGGCGACTTGATGCGGGACACCGGACTGATTCGCTTGCGCGGGCGTTTGAGATCCAGGTACTGAGCTGGGCGGGATTCCAGCCTGTGCTGGATCGCTGCGCGTCCTGCGATGGGGACGTGAACGGGTCTCGGGGGGAGTCGTCATTCAGCGCTCAGCTTGGCGGGCTGGTGTGCTCGTCATGCTCTTCAGCACAGCCGGGATGGACGCGGCAGATCCCGCGGGGGACAGTGCGTGATCTGCAGGCGCTGCAGCGGGAGGGACTGGACGGGGCGGACTCTCTTTCTGCGAATGGGGAGTCAGCGGCGGAGTTAGAGGCGCTGCTGCGGTGGTATCTCCGGTACATCCTCGAGGCGCCGCTGGATACGGCGGCGATTCTTGATCGGGTGCGGGCGGCTTCGGGGGTTCACCCTTCGACAGGCTCAGGGTGAACGGGGTTGGGCTCAGGGTGGACAGGAGGCGGCGCTGCGCGCCGCACTGGATTCCCGCTTTCGCGGGAATGACGAGCTACTCTTCTGATTGGTTGCGGCGGCGGCGTTCGCCGATGGTGACGGTGCCGTAGCTGAGGGACTTGATGACGCGGGCGATGATGATTTGCACGGGGATCAGCCCAAGCAGTGCCCCGGCACCCATCAACTGGAATTGAAGGAATGAAGGGCCATCAGTGGGCGGGTTTGCGCCACCGGCGGCAGCGGAACAACTGACACCCAACAGGATCAAGCCCGCCATCTGGATCATGCCGACGATCAGCCTGAGGGCCTGCAGTCCCTTGATGCCCAAGTCTCTGCCGCGCCACGGGATGAGCGTTTGTTCGGGGGGTGGGCGGAGGCCGTTCTCCGTCTGACATTCCGGGCAGGTGTAGATTGCAGCGGTGAGGGGCGTGCCGCACATGTTGCAGCGCCCGGCGTTGGCCTCCTGACCTGTTATAACCACGCGGCAGGCGGGGCAGCGCGGCGTGACCACGTGACCACATGAGCGGCACGTCCAGGTTCGTTTCTCGATAGCCATCGTTCAGTGTTGGCAGCGGGCCTTTACTTGCCCGTGGGCTGCATCACGACCCAGGTTTCGGTGGTGAGGGTCTGGGCGACAAGCTTGCCGGTCTCTTCCTGCGTGATTGTGCCTTCGACGATTGCGAAGCGGCTACCCTTGTTGACGACGTTGGCTTCGGCGATAAGAACACCGGGGAGGCCGGGTCGGATGAAATTGAGCTTCATCTCGATGGTGGCGTGGAGTTCATTGGGCGCGAGGAGGCTGTGGACGGCGTGGTGGATACAGAAGTCCATGAGCGCCATGACGACACCACCGGCCACGCGGGGATTATCGTCGGCGTGGAGGACGTGTCGCTCCACGGGCAGGGTGGCAACGGCCTTGCCGTCCCCCTTTGAGGTCAGCTCCGCGCCCATCCACTCGATGAGCCGCTCCTTTTGCGCAACAGTCTCGGTCATATCGCCTCCGTGCATATCTCTTCAGCACTTTGAGATTGGTCAGTTTCAAGTATCACAAGTATCATACGAAACGTGGTCCCCCCCGAACCAATGCAGACTGACAGAACGTCATTTTCCCTGTGGGCGCGCCGCGCCGCAGCCGCGTTGATTGCGGCCGTTTTTCTGCCTATTGCCATCTTTGCCATCACGTTCTCAGGGGTGCGGTCGTCCGTTTCCGAGCCGGATGACCTGATTGAGGCCCTGAGTGAGGCGGATTTCTACAGCTACACGCACGACCACCTTGTTCCTTCGGCGTTGGATGACCTGTTCCTGGAAACCGACAACGACGTTATTGGTGTGGCTGAGCCGTGGAGTGAGGACGTTGCGGCTTCGATCGAGGCAGCTTTCCCTGCCGGAGAGATTCAGGAGGAGACGGAGAACGTCCTGCGGGCGGTATGGCCGTACGTGTGGGGGCGGGAGGACGAGTTTGAGGTTGTCATTCCCATTGCGCCGCGGGCGGGGCGGGGATTCGACGAGCTATCGAGCCGGATTTCGCGAGAGAACGCGGAGGTGTATAGCGGTCTGATTGAGTTGCTTCAAGACCGAGTAGAGGAAGAAACAGATGAATACGCCGTGACCTCGGTGGATCTGGGTGATATCGCGGAATCGCACCTGCCGGAGATCGCGCCGAGCGACTGGCTGTTTCCACGTCTTGGACAGGCGGTGGACGACGTTGGCGCGTACTACATCGGAGAGACAGAGAACTCCGAGATTACGATTCCTATCGAGGATCGGGCGTGGGCGGTCCAGAACGCGATCATCGACGTGCTCACAGAAGCCGATATCGACGATTCGTCGCTGATGGAAGCCATTGTGGCGGGGTTGGACGCGTCAATGCCGATGGAGGCGCTGTTTGTGCCGGGGTTTGGCGACGTGGACGCGGAGGTGGTGGGAGAGTACATCCTGGACGAAATTTCGCCTGCGGAACTGAGTCGCGTGAAGGCACAGGTGATACAGGACGTATCCGCGTATGCCGTCGGGTTGGCCGATGAGCCGTTGAGCTCCGATGTGGAATTATCTTTAGCACAGGCACAACTATCCGCTCCCATCGCGATTGCGGCGGAGGCGGACAGGCGGCTTGAGGCCGAATACAACGCGGTGCCGATTTGCCCGCTCCTAGACACGCCGAATCCCCGGATGGCGGAGTCCCTGGAGGACATTCTTCCCCCGTGCGTGATTGAAGGCATGACCTACGAGGAGTACCAGGGCGTGGTGGGGCTTGATGTGCAGGAGTTCGTGCGAGACGAAACGCAGCGGATGATTCCGCCTTCCATTTCAATCACCTCTGACGACGTGTATGCAGCGTTCGATACGGGGGAAACGGACCTCATGGATCGGGTGATGGAAGTGATGGCCGAGGGGGTAACGGCGGATGCGGCGAACCTGACGGCGGCGTTGAGCGAGGCACTGTACGAGGACCCGGACGAACTGCGAGAGACCATTCGCACGGGATTCGAGCTCTCGGAAGAGACGCTTGAGGATGCGATGGGGGAGGGAGATGAGGCTTCGCTGGACGAACTCCGGGCATTCCTTGCCTCAAGCGGATTCGTCCAGATCGTGCTCTGGGCCATTGCCGCATTGGTGCTTTTCCTGCTCGCGTTCGTGGGCGGGAGAGGTTGGGAGGGGCGGCTGACGTGGGCGTCCATCGTTCTTGGCGTCAGCGCGATCCTGGCGTGGCTGCTGGCGACGGTACCGCTTGAGCTCATCGTTCGGCCCGCGTTGGAGGAGTGGGCGGACAGCGTTATTGCGGACTTCACGGATGTTGCGGCGGTGGAGCTGGTGATGCGGGTTGAGACGCTGATTACGGCCCTGCTTGAAAGCGTGTCAGACAGAGTGAAATCACAGGCGATTCGGGTTGGCGTGGTTGCTGGGGTGGCGTTGATCATCGCGCGGCTGCTGGCGCCGGATTCCGTTGGGCGGAGGCCGGCCGGACGGTAAGCGCTCGCGCCCTATCAAGCGGCAACGTTGTGGCACAATAGGCTCGTTATGTTGAACGTTGGAGACATAGCGCCTGATTTCGTTGTGCGGCTTGGCGGTGGAGGACAGTTCAAGCTATCCAACTATCGCGGCCAGAATGTCGTGGTGTTCTTCTATCCCAAGGCGTTCACATACGGCTGCACGCAGGAAGTGGGCGGTTTCTGCGACGTGCATGACCACATCCTTGCAAAGAACGCCGTCGTCATAGGGATCAGCGCGGATTCCGTGGAGACGCTCGGCAGGTTCGCGAAATCGACCCAGGCGCCGTTTGCGCTCGGGAGCGACGAGACGAAGCTGGTGAGGAAGCTCTATGACGTAGAGCGCCGCTTCGGACTCGGCACATCGCGGGTGACGTACGTCATCGATGGAGAGGGTGTCGTTCAGGGCGTGTACCATAACGAGATCGTCATGAGTTCCCATATTCGCAACGCCCTGGGAGCCCTCGAAGAACTGATCTAGCTCCCGCTTCGGGCTGATATCCCCATCTTTCCCCACTAGAATCTGAGGCATCTCGTTTGACGGGGTCGCTCACGCGTGCTATATTTTCGCCAGCGCGAACATGGGTTCGTTCGCTTTTTGCGAGTTGACCGCACGAATGCGAGGGAGGGCGGCTGATGGTAGAGAATCTGAGGCCACGGCAGCAGGACATCATGAAATTCATCGAGAATTTCCTGGACGAGAACGGGTATCCGCCGACGGTCCGAGACATCCAATACGGCTGCAATATCTCATCGACGAGCGTGGTGGACTACAACCTGAAGGGGCTGGTGCGGGGCGGCTTCCTGCGGCGGTCCAAGGAGGTCTCGCGCGGCATTGAGGTTGTGGGGCGGCGCGAGCGTGAGCGCGGGGTCACGATTCCCGTGCTGGGCGCTATTGCCGCCGGCGAGCCTCTGCCCGTGTTCCCGCAGGACATCGCGACGGCCATCGAAGAGGATTCGATGGAGATTGACACGGGAATGGCCGCCAAGGCTGCCAACAAGGAAAAGCTCTTCGCGCTTCATGTCAAGGGCGATTCGATGATCGACGCGCTGATCAGGGACGGGGACATGGTGGTCCTTGAGGCGCAGGAGACGGCGGAGCCCGGCGAGATGGTGGCGGCCTGGGTGGTGCAAGAGGAAGAGGCGACACTCAAGCGGTTCTTCCCGGAGGGGGAGCGCGTGCGGCTTCAGCCAGAGAATACAACCATGTCAGCCATCTACGTGGACGCACGCAACGTGCAGATCAGAGGGCGCGTGGTCGGTGTGCTTCGGCGGTACGAATAAGAGAGAAAGCAAAGGGGCCGTTAGACCCCCGATTTGCAAATGAAGAACCGGCCTCGCATCAAAGGCGAGGCCCGGAAAAGGTTGGGTGCTAGTCGAGACTAGTCCGCGGAGGGGACGCGGCGCTGGCCCTGGAGTTCCATCTCCTTATCGCAGCAGGAGAGTACCACGTCGGCGGCCTTTGTCGCCAAAACCTGCGTTCCGCATTCGTCACATTCGTAGCGCTTGCCAAGTTGGATTGCCATTTCTTGTCCTTCCGGTGTGATACGCCTGATGAATTGGGCGCCCAGGTACCGCTCTACTTCTGTTCCATCGGCGCGCCGTTGCACGCCCCACCATTGCACGTCAGGGTGCCGTCACCGCCCTTGGTGACGACCACCTCGACACCGCAGGACGCACATCCGTATCGCTTGCCCATCTGGTTCGCCATGACTCTAACTTAACCTCCCGTTAGATCATAGATTGTTGAGGATTCGGGCGTGTGCACAGACCCGGAGGCCGTGCCGCCGCAAGAAATCCCAGTATAGGGTTGTATCTGGAAACTCGTCAATTGGAGTTGGGGGTGCGGGCGGGGGCGGATGCGAGTAGTATGAGCGGCATGAAAGACGATTGGTCGGCCGCGTGGGCCTTCGTCGGCATCATGATCGCGATCAAGATCGTGTTGGGCGTGATCATCTTCATCTACATGCCACTGCGGGAAACCGCGTCTCTGTATACCGTCGTTCATCTTAGCGCCGTGTTTGGCGTGATTCCGCTGTTGGCGCTGGCGGGCGGTGGGGTTCTCTTCTGGTGGAAGGTGGTCCGGCTACGGATGCAGCGCAGACGCCTGCTGGAAGGGGAATGGCAGGTTGAGCCGGATGCTTCTTCCCACAGTTCCGCCACTTAGCGGCACCGTTGAACCGCAGCTACTCCTCTGACAGCAGGAAGCAGCTCGACGCTTTCACTACCGCCCACATCCGCGCTCCCTCACTTATGCCCAGCTGTGTGATGGCGTGGCGGGTTACGTGAGAGACGAGCGACAGTCCCGCTCCGCAGTCGATTGTTACGTCGTGGCCGGGTGATCGCGGCTCGATGGAGGCTACGGTTCCTGCGAAGACGTTTCGGGCGGACAGTCCCTGCGGTTCGTTGTTGGCAAGGATGACGTCCGAGGAGCGGATGCCGACGGTGACCTCGTCTCCCTCGTGCGCTTCGGCAAGGGGGGTTTCCAACGTGACTGAGGGACTTTCAAGGGTCTCACATAGCATTGCGCCGTCTTCGGGTTGTAGGCGGGCGACGCGCATCCGCAGGAGGTTCTCGACGCCGGCCAAGCGGGCGATGCGCGGGGCGGCGGGCTGACGGAGCGTTGTGACGGGATCGCCTTCGGCGACGATGCGGCCGTTGTCGATGATCTGAACGTGGTCGGCCAAGGCAAGGGCTTCCTCGGCGTCGTGGGTGACGAGGATGACCGGCACGAGGGATGCGGTGAGGACCTGGCGAATCTCCTGTCGCACAGCGCGGCGGAGCTCAGAGTCGAGGGCGGCGAACGGCTCATCGAGGAGGAGGACGCGCGGCTGGGCCGCCAATGCCCGGGCGAGGGCGACGCGCTGTCGTTGACCGCCGGAGAGTTCCCAGATTCGGCGGGCCTGCAGCTCGTGCAGATCCAGCGCACGAGTGAGTTCGGCGGCGCGTGTTTGCGAGTCGAGGTTGTGAGCGCCGTAGGCGATGTTGGCGGAGACCGTCAGATGGGGGAACAGTCCGTATTCCTGCGGCATTAGGCCGACGCGGCGGTGGTGGGGCGAAATCCAGAGGCCCGCCTCGTGGTCAAAGACGACCGCGCCGTCGAGCTCGATGCGTCCTTCGTCCGGTCGCACGAGGCCGGCGATGGCGCGGAGCGTGAGGGATTTGCCTGCGCCGGAGGGGCCGTAGAGCACGGTGACGGTTCCGGGTTGGACATCCCATGACACGTCCAGCGAGAACGCGCCGATGCGGTGCCGGACCCAGCCGCGGGCGCTCATTCGAGTCTCCCGGCAGGTACGGCGGCGCGCGTGACGGCCAGGGCGAGTACGAAGAGGACGATGACGGACGCGGTGACGAGGATGACGGCGAGGGCCAAAGCCGCGCCCACATCACTTTCCATAGCGCTGAGGATGGCGAGCGGCATGGTCTGGGTGCGTCCGGTGAGATTGCCGGCGAACATGATTGTCGCGCCGAACTCGGAGATGGCGCGCGCCCACGACAGGGCGAGGCCGCCCACGATGGAGGGCCATGCAAGAGGGATCGTCACGCGCCAGAAGGTGCGCCATGGAGAGATGCCGAGGGTCTGAGAGATTTCCTCCAACTCTCGCGGGACGGCCTGGAATCCGAGCTTGGCGGCGCGGATGAAGAACGGGGCGGAGACGAATATCTGCGCGAGAACGACAGCCGTGGTGGTGAACGGCAGTCGAATGCCCGCGGCGTCGAGGGCGTCGCCGAGGATTCCCATGCGGCCAAAGGCCATGAGCATGGCCAGGCCCGCCACGACGGGGGGCAAGACAAGGGGAACGTCAATCAGGACATCGATAACGCGGGAGATAGGGCCTGTGCGGCGGGAAAGGTAGCGCGCGATGGGAACGCCCGCCCCGACCACGATAATCATGCTGATGAGACTTGTTACGAGGGAGAGGCGAAGAGCGGTGAGGGTGATGTCGCTCGTGAGGCTGTCCCAGAGGCTGTAGGAGGAGACGGCGCGGATGAACAGGGCGATGAGGGGCAGCGCGATGAACGCGATGTAGACGAGGGTGATGATGCCGCCGGGAGGGAGGCCGACGGGGAATGCGCGGCGGTTCATGGGGTTGCCGCCACCGATACGAGGAATCCGTGGGAGGCGAGAATGCGCTGGCCTGCCTCGGATAGGAGGAAGTCCAGGAAGGCTTGGGTTGCGTCGTGATACGGAGAATCACGCAGGACTGCGGCGACGTAGGCGATGTCACCGGGGTCCTGGTTGGGGATGGTGAGGGAGCGGAGGCCGGTGTCGCGGAGATCGGAGCGGTAGACGAAACCGGCGTCGGCTTCGCTGAGCTGCACCTTGGCAAGAACGGCTCGGACGTTGGTCTCTTCGGAAACGATGTTGGCGAGCACAGCATCGTCGAAATGGGCGGGGAAATCTGCCTGTTGGGCCATGTCTGCAAGCAGGGCACGGGCATAGCGCCCTGCGGGAACGTCCGGGAGCGCGATTACGATGTTCACGTCCGGCTCGGCAAGGTTCTCAAGGGATTGAATTGGCCCGCTGGAGTCGGCGAGGGCAACGACCATTTCGTTAGTTGCGACGCTAGTGATTGATGATTCCTCGAGCAGATGGGTGATTGCATCGACGTGGCGGGGGTCTGCGGAGAGGAAGATATCGGCCTCTGCGCCCTCCTCGAGTTGGGCGCGGAGTCGTGAACTGCCTGCGAAGTGCGCCTCGACCATCACACCGCCATTTTCCGCTTCGAAAGCCTCTGCTGCCTCCGTGAGGGCGTCTGTGAGAGATGATGCGGCGAATACGCGGAGGGTGGTGGCGTTCTCCGGCCTGTCTGAGGCGCAGGCGGTGGTTGCTATGACGGCAAGGGCGGATACGGCAAACATGAGCAGGTAGCGGATATGGCGTGTTCCGGTAGTCACGGCGGTGGGTATAGTGTAGCGCCCACCCTTCGACAAGCTCAGGGTGAACGGAGGAGAAGGGCGGCGCTGCGCGCCGCACTGGATTCCCGCTTTCGCGGGAATGACGAAGGAGGAGAGGGTCAGGTATGATTCGGGCATGAGTACGACGTTGCTTTCTTGGAATGTGAACGGCCTGCGGGCCGTGCATCGCAAGGGTGAATTCCCGGCGATACTGTCGGCCGTCTCACCGGATGTGCTTTGTATGCAGGAGACGAAATCCCAGCCCGATCAACTCACGAAGGCCGTGCTGGAGGTTGAGGGATACGAGGCGCATTTCGCCTCTGCGGAGCGGAAGGGCTATTCGGGGGTCGCCGTCTACACAAAGGCTGCGCCCAAAGATGTATCCACCACGTTCGGCGACGGCAGTTGGGACAACGAGGGGCGGGTGCTCAGGCTCGATTACGGCGAGTTTGTCCTGTACAACGTTTATTTCCCCAACGGGCGGTCGTCGAAGGAACGGCTTGAGTACAAGATGAAGTTCTACGATGCCTTCTTTGAGCATATTGAGTCGGAGAGAAAGGCCGGGCTCAACATCATCTTCTGTGGGGACGTGAACACGGCGCACAACGAGATCGACCTGGCTCGACCCAAGGAGAACCAGAAGACGTCCGGGTTCCTGCCTGAGGAGCGGGCGTGGATGGATCAGCTAGTCGGCAACGGGTACGTCGATACGTTCCGCAAGTTCGTGCCGGACGAGAACGGCCACTACTCCTATTGGGACCAGATGACGCGGGCGCGGGACCGGAACGTTGGGTGGCGGATCGATTACTTCTTCGTCAACGAGGAGCTGATGGACCGCGTGTCCAATGCGTTCATCCTGTCCGACGTGATGGGCTCCGATCACTGCCCGGTTGGGCTTGAACTATCGGTTGATCTGTAGGTAGGGACATGAATGTCCCATCAGACCGGCGTGAGCGCCACGTCCGCCGTACAAAGATTGTCGCGACCATTGGGCCGACGACGTCGGATGAGGGTACGCTTCGCGAACTGATTGAGGCCGGCGTCAACGTGGCGCGGCTCAATTTTTCCCACGGGACGCCGGATGAGCACGAGGCCGTGGTTCGCCTCATTCGCCGCATCGCGCAGGACATGGGCCGCGCGGTGGGGATCCTGCAGGACTTGCAGGGGCCGCGCCTGCGGACCGGGACGCTTGCCGGAGGCAGGCCCGTGATCCTGGTGGACGGCGATCCTCTTGTATTGACGACGGAGGAGTGGCCGGACGGCACCGATGAGAAGGTGTGGGTGAGTCATGCGGGGCTGCCGCGTGACGTCAAGGCGGGCGACAGGCTTCTGATCGCAGACGGCGTGCTGGAACTGGAGGTTGTTCGGAGCGACGACACGGATATCCATACCGTCGTTGTGCATGGTGGCGAGCTTGGCGAGCGGAAGGGCATCAACGCGCCGAACATCAACGTAAGCGTGGTCTCCCCCACGGACAAGGACCGGGAGGATTTGGCGCGGGGCGTGACGTTGGGCGTGGACTACGTGGCGCTCTCGTTCGTGCGGACGCCAGAGGAGATCGAGGCCACCCGCGACGCCCTGCGGTCGTTGGGAGCGCCGCAGATGTCGATCATCGCCAAGATTGAACGGTCAGAGGCTTTGGACAACCTGGACGCAATCCTGGACGTTTCGGACGGCGTGATGCTGGCGCGGGGAGACCTAGGTGTTGACCTGGGCCCGGCGCGAGTACCCGTTGTCCAGAAGGCGTTGGTTAATCGCGCAGCGCAGCGACGTGTGCCAGTGATTGTGGCGACGCAGATGCTGGAGTCGATGATCGGGAATCGCAGGCCGACCCGCGCAGAGGCATCGGACGTGGCGAACGCAGTGCTTGAAGGGTCGGACGCTGTGATGCTGAGCGGGGAAACGTCGATCGGCGCGTATCCGGTGGAATCCGTGGAAACGATGGATCGGATCATCCGCGAGGTTGAGTGGAGCGACGAATACCTGGAGGTATCGAGGCGGGCTTCGGAGGAAAGCGGACTGGACGGGCAGGACAGGAAGATCGCGCGGGCGGTTGTGAGTTTGCTGGCGGACCTGGATGCGGCGGCGCTCATCGTCTACTCGCCTGACGAACTCATGCCGCGGATGCTGTCACTTGAGCGTCCGGCTGCGCCAGTGCTTGCGTACACGGACAGCCGCGCGTTGTATCGACGCATGGCGCTGCTGCACGCCGTTCAACCACAGTTCGGCACGCGCTACGACAATACGGACGTGATGCTGGACTACATGCTGGCGGAGGCACGGGAACGCGGGTACGTCCAAAGCGGAGACGAGGTTGTGGTGGCGAGGCTGGCCCCACATGACGTTGACGGCGCTCCGAGCATCATTTCCGTGCTGCGCATACCACCGGATCAACTGGGGCTTCGTAGTTGACATGGGCAATATCCTTGAAAAGGAGTCATCACCATGGCGCAGAAGGAAACATATCTCACCCACGAGGGGCTCGCGAAGCTGGAAAGTGAACTGGACCACCTGCGCAACGTTCGACGTATTGAGATCACTGAGCGGCTGCACAGCGCCAAGGAGCTGACCGGCACGGAGGAGAACGCGGACTACGAGGACGCCAAGACGGAGCAGGCGTTCGTGGAGGGACGCATCCTCGAACTGGAGTCCATCCTCAAGAACCCCGTCATTATCGACGAGCACCATGCGGAGGACGGGCTGATCTCCATCGGCACGCGTTTCAGGGTGCGCGATGAGAGCGGTGAGGAGGACACGTACACGCTGGTCGGCACGACGGAGGCGGACGTGGCGCATGGACGCATCTCCAACGAGTCCCCGGTGGGCGGCGCCGTGATTGGCCATAAGGTTGGCGACACGGTTGAGGTTTCGGTCCCGAACGGCACGATTAGCTACACGATAGTGTCCGTTGAGTAACGAACAGGAGCCACGGGCCGCGCAGGCCCACTTCGAGTCACGGCTGGCCAAGCTGGAACGGCTGCGCGAGCAGGGCATCGACCCGTATCCACGCCGGACGGAGCGGACGCACACGTCCTTGGAGGCGCGGGCGCTCTTTGAGGCGGATGAGGCCGCGAGGCAGAGCGTGGCCGTTGTTGGGCGGTTGATGACCATCCGGGGTATGGGGCGGCTGACGTTCGCGACGCTGCGGGACGGCAGCGGGGATATACAGGTCAGCTTCGCCAGGGACCAGCTCGACACGGACGACTACCAGGCGCTTCGCGACCTCGATCTGGGGGATTTTCTTGGCGTTACGGGGACGCTGTATCGGACGCGGACAGGCGAAGTGACTGTGCAGGCGGCATCGTACTCCGTGCTGGCCAAGGCGCTGCGTCCTCCGCCGGAGAAGTGGCATGGGCTGCGGAACGTCGAACAGCGGTATCGACAGCGCTACCTGGATCTGATGGCGAACGACGAGGTGCGCGAGATTTTTCAACTTCGCAGCACGGTTGTGTCCGCAATTCGACGGTTTATGGAGGACCGGGGGTTCATCGAGGCGGAGACGCCGGTGCTGGTGCCGGTGGCGGCGGGGGCGATGGCCGCGCCGTTCGTCACGAGACACAACGCGCTGGATCGGCAGTTGTTCCTGCGCATCGCGACGGAGCTGAACCTCAAGAAGCTGCTGGTGGGCGGGTTCGAGAAGGTATTTGAGATTGGCCGGATCTTCCGCAACGAGGGGATCGACGCGGCACACAACCCAGAGTTCACGACGATGGAGTCGTATGAGGCATATGCGTCATACACGGAAGTGATGGAGATGGTGGAGTCGCTGGTTCATCACCTCGCGATACTGACGCTCGGCACGTCGACGGTGACGTATGACGAGCAGGAAATCGACTTGTCGCCGCCGTGGCAGCGACTTTCCCTCGTTGACGCGATTTGGGAGTGGAGCGAGATTGACCTGCTCAGCGAGGAGATGCGGACTGCGGACGGGCTGCGGGCCGCGATGCGCGAGCGGGGGCTGACGCCAGCGGAGGACTCCTCATGGCCGCAACTGGTGGACAAACTGATCGGCGACCTGGTGGAGCCGCGACTGGTTCAGCCGACCTTCCTGCTCGACTACCCGATTGAGATGACGCCGCTGGCCAAGGCAACGGAGGGTGACGCGCGGCTGGTGGAGCGATTCGAGGGATTCATCGGGGGGATGGAGGTTGCCAACTCGTTCACGGAGCTGAACGATCCCATCGAGCAGGCAGCGCGGCTGCAGGCGCAGGAAACCCAACGCGAGCAGTTCCGCGACGAGGACTTCGACCGGCTGGATGAGGATTTTGTGACCGCGGTCGAGCACGGGATGCCGCCCGCGGGCGGACTCGGGCTGGGGATCGACCGGTTGGTGATGATCCTGACGGGTCAGACGACGATTCGCGAGGTGGTGTTGTTTCCGCAGTTGCGGTCTGTGGAGTAGGTGGGGGGTAGGGCTCTTAGTTGCCCCTTGGAATGACGTGAGAGGCGGCGCAGATTATGCGTAATCGTACACTTCGAGTGGCACGGTCTTGGCGGGCTTGGCGTCATTCGCGACGATGTTCCGCATCCGTTCCACCGCCTCGCGGCTGAAGGTACGCTCGCCGCATCGCTGGCACACCGTGGCTGGCACACCCTCTACCAGCACGTAGTGCCCATTAATCTTCAGAATCTCTTCGACGAGCTCCGTCCGATGCTTCTCTTCATGGCAGACGAGGCACGCGGTCATCGTCTTCTCCTGTAATCTTCCCACTCCTCAGGATCCGGGTCGTACACGGTTACTATTCTAACCAGTGGGGTGTCGGCAACGGAAACCTGCAGGTGTAGAGGCCTTCCGCCAAGGGTGAATCCCAGCAACAACATCGAGGGGCCGTACTTGTCGTCCGGATAGGCTTCCAGAAGAAGCGCGGATGCTCCGAGTTCAATGATTTCCTCGTCGGTTACTTCCCGTTCCAACGCACGCTGGGCGGCGTGCCGCGTGTATTCAAATTCTCCGCCCGCCAACTGCGCGCGAACCTCATCAAGGGTTTTCAAACCGACTCCGCTCCTCCCCGCCACGTCAGTATAACGACGGGTGGCCCTTGATTGGGCTCACCCTTCGGCAAGCTCAGGGTGAGCGGTGGTCGGCATACTGGGTGGATGAGGTTTGTTGCCCTTTTTGTTGTCTGTTGTGCGGTCTTTGTTGTCTTTAGTCTCGTGTTTGTTGAGTGCAACAGCGATGAGACGGGCACGTCCATAGTCGGTTCGGACGGGACGGCGGTTGCGGGTGGGGAAGAGCCCTTCGACGAGCTCAGGGCGAACGGAGGAGTAGAGACGCCGAGGTATGGCGGGGTGTTGACGCTGGCGAATCGGGGGGATCCGCCGGCGGCGTTCGACACGATGCGGACGTCCAGCATCGCGCTGCATCACCTTGGCGGGGCGCTGTTCGGGGCGGGCAACCTGGTGCGGCGGTGCAGGGAGAACATGTACCTTGCGTGCCCGGACCTCGCGTCGAGTTGGCTTGCGAATCCCGGCTTCACGGAGTGGGAATTCACGATTCGTCCCGACGTGACGTGGCACGACGGCGAGCCGTTCACGGCAGAGGACGCGGCGTTCTGGTTCGATCTGGCGGCGAACGGGTGGGAATCGGGCGGCGTTCCGGTTCGCGCGCCTGCCTATTTTCGCGGGGAGCTCGGCGAGATTGAGTCGGTTGAGGCGCTGGAATTCAATCGCCTGCGCGTGACGCTCGCGGAGCCGAATCCACACTATCTGTCCGTGCTGGCAAACCCGCGCCTGCGCATCGCTCATCCGAAGCACGTGTTTGAGCCGCTGTTCGAGGACGGGGAGTACAGCGCCGGGCCGCTGGATGTCGGAGTTGTCGGGACGGGGCCGTTCCGGCTTGCCCGCTATGAGCCCGGCAGCCTGATACGCGTCGTCCGGAACGACGACTATTGGGAGCGCGGGGCGGGCGGCGATTTGCCATACCTGGACGGGATCGACTACGTGATCATGCCGAACGCGACGGCGATGGACGCGGCGTTTCGGACCGGGCGCATCGACGGGGGCGCGCGTGGGGAGGGGCATTACCTGACGCAGGAACGCAAGGCGGCCATCGATGAGCAGCTGGGGCCGGATGAGGTCTTCTACGGGGAGATGCAGGGCGGGATATTCCGGCTGGGGTTCAACGTGCTGCGCGAGGGGCCGTGGCAGGACCCGGACGTGCGGCAGGCGATCTCACTATGGATCGATCGCGAGGCGGCGATTCCGACGGTTCTGGGCGGATTCGGGTATATCTCGCCGACGTTCAGCCCCGCCAACCCGTTCACGTCGGCCGATTTCACGACGTGGCAGCGATTCAACCGGGGCGCTCTTGAGGAGCGGCGGGATGAGGCGCTGGCGTTGATGGAGTCGGCGGGGCATGGGGACGGTTTCGAGATGGACTACCTATGTCGCGCACGGCTCACGGCGCGCTGTGAGTTTTTGCATAACCAACTCTCCGGTATGGGCATCGATCTGCAGATTCAGCTAGTTGACGAGGCGGAGTGGAATCGAGGGCGGGTGAGCCTCGACTATGATTCGCAGCCCGGCTCCAACTTCACGTCGCCGATACCGGAGGGCACGGAGGCGGCGTACGGGGTGTACAGCCGTTTCCCCGACGCCTACGCCAAGCACGAGGACTCACATGTGACCTTGTTGTACGAGGAGCTGCGGGCTACGAGGACGCATCGGCAGCGGGTGGCGGCGTGGCGGGAGCTGGAGAGCTACGTGGTGCGGGAGCAGACGTACGTTGTGCCCATTGCGGGGTCGGTGCAGGTGGTGCCTTATCGGACGTACGTGAAGGGGCTGGTGATACCGCCGGAGGACGGGCACACGCACACGGATTTTGCGACGGTGTGGTTGGAGAGGTAAGGGAACATTCCGGGGCGATTTGTTTAGCGAGGGCTGGGAAAAGGAACCGAAAGTTTCTTTTGGTTGAGCGAAGGAACATTTTGAGGCAAAACTGTTACAATCAGTGACGGAATGTTACAAAAGGTTCTTTGCGGTGTCGGAATGAAACTTTTGTTGGCAAAATGTTCCAAGTGCTGACTAATCACACGAAAGGGCGGCAATCATGCAGCGGCTGGCGGGCAGTCCGAGAGGACGCCTAGTTCCCATACCTGAGGGGATTAACGCCTTCGTGCCTCATCCGTTGCCACGGGAGATGTCGTTGGGTGGGCCGTTCGTTCGCCTCATTGCCGAGGCGTCGGAGGCTGTCGGCATTCTCGCGGGCGTCGGCGAGACCATGCCGAATCCGCGCCTGCTGCTCCGGCCCCTGATGCGGCGCGAGGCCACGCTATCGTCCCGGATCGAGGGCACCGTTTCGACGCTGACCGACGTGCTGGGGTATGAGGAGGGACGGCAAGCGCGCTTCATCGATGACGCGCAGGAGGTGGTCAACTACGTCGTTGCGCTGGAGCACGGTATTGAGCGGCTGAATGAACTGCCGATCTCGTATCGGCTGGTCAATGAGCTGCACGCCATCCTGATGCGCGGCGTACGCGGGCAAGACATGAGGCCGGGCGAGTTCCGCGATCTGCAGGTCTACATCGGCGGAGCGTACAGCCGCATACAGGATGCCAGGTATGTGCCTCCACCGCCTCATCTCCTGGTGGAGTTGTTCCGCGACCTCGAGGATTTCATCAACGACACCGCCTCGCCGCTGCCTGTACTCGTGCGCTGCGCCCTCATCCATTACCAGTTCGAGGCGATTCATCCATATCGCGACGGGAACGGGCGCATCGGTCGGCTGTTGATTTCGCTTTTTCTACAGGCGGTCGGCTCGTTGCCAGCGCCGTTGCTGTATCTCAGCGCGTATTTCGAGCGTGATCGGGGGCGGTATTACGATGAGTTGCTCAACGTGAGCATGACGGGCGACCTGGAGCGGTGGGGAACCTACTTTCTGGAGGGAGTAACCATCGAGGCGCGGGATATGGTGGCGCGAATCCGGCGGCTTCGGGAGCTTCTGGATGAATGGCGAGACCAGCTGCTGTCGCGACGGAATTCCGCAAATGACGCGCGGCTGCTCAACGAGATCTTCGCACGCCCCGTAATAACAGTGCGTGGGTCCGCGGAGGCGCTGGGCGTGACGACAGTGGGCGCGCGGCGGGTGCTGGACCGGCTTGTGGAGGCAGACATTCTGCGGCGCGCGACGAGGGGGCGTCCCCGGCTGTACTTTGCTGATCGGCTGATTGAGGAACTGGAGCGGCCGCTACCCGGGTTCTGACATTCTTTCTTGAGGGGGGGAGGACAGGCGGCGCAGTGCGCCGCACTGGATTCCCGCTTTCGCGGGAATGACGGATTGAGGGTTGACGGATTCGCACATGTGATCAACGATCCGATCATCATGCAATCTGTTTCCGCTATTTCGATTGCACGAGATGTGCGAGCTACTGCCACGCCGACGTGGTCATCAGATGATTCTCAAGCCGCATTGTTTGAAGGCGATGCTATCGAACTGTTGGCGCAGATTCCAGATGACTCCATCGACTGTATCTGGACGGACCCACCGTACCTGCTTTCCAACGACGGAATCACCTGCGTCGGCGGCCGCATGGTCAGCGTCAACAAGGGCGAATGGGACCGTAGCCAGGGTCTGGACGCCGATCACGAATTCAATCTTGCGTGGACGGCGGAGGCGTACCGGGTTCTGAAGCCGACCGGCACGATCTGGGTTTCAGGGACGCTGCACGTTTATCCGAGCGTGGGGATGGCGCTTCGGCAGAACGGTTTTCGACTGCTGAACGACATCGTCTGGGAGAAGACGAATCCGCCTCCGAATCTGGGCCGGCGGACGTTCACACATTCCACAGAAGTCGTGCTTTGGGCGAGCAAGGCGGAAAAGGGCAGCAAGCACAAGTACATCTTCAATTACGCCGACATGCGCGCCGAGAATGGCGGGAAACAGATGCAGACCGTGTGGAAGTTTGGGGCTGCGGGGCGGGCAGAGAAGAAGCACGGCAAGCACCCGACGCAGAAGCCACTCGCGCTGATTGAGCGATGTCTGCGGGCAAGCACGAATCCGGGCGACGTGGTGCTTGACCCGTTCACGGGGTCGGGGAGCACGGGCGTGGCGGCGCTTGCGCTTGGCCGCTCGTTCATCGGGTTTGAGTCGGTGGAAGAGTATGTGGAGATGGCGGCACGGCGGCTGGAAGAAGTT
>CAYOPL010000042.1:0-15675 GCA_964405845.1 uncultured Dehalococcoidia bacterium
GCCTACAACTGGGGGCAGTCGGCCATCGCCCCCGACGCCGTGGGGCACCTGCTGGCCGGGGGCCTTCACGTGCCCTTCTACCTCGAACACGAGCTGAGAGCCCGCCACCCGCAGGGAGTCATGGCCCGCCTGAGACCTTACACGATGTACTACCACTCCACCGAGCCGAAGGACGACCAGCCGCCGTTCCCCACCACGCTGTTCGTCGTGGATAACGAGGATGTCGAGGACACCTACGTGAGCACCGCCGCCGACATGACCCTGATGACCGTGCCCGTCCTGGTGTCCTGCATGTCCGTCTTGTCACGCAGGGGAATACTGGGGGAGTCCTGGCGTCCCTTGTGGGAGCCGTCCTCCCCCCGACTGGCGTTGTCCGGGCTGCGCGCCTACCAGTGGGACAGTCTCTACCACCGGATGCGTCCCATCCCGTAGGAGTCCTATAGAGGGCTGATCCTGTAGGGGATTGACACGACACGTCGTTTACCCTGACACAACGCTATCTGCCCTCCCTGCCGTCTGGGGGCCGCAAAATGGGGCAAACGCCCCAACCGGCGGGGTCTGGGGGAGGCCGTTGACCGCTCAATTCACCCTGATTCAGCTAGGAAACGGTCTCCCGGACCCCTTGATCGGTCAACTTGAAAAAATGCAAGTGACGTAGAAGCTGTGCTAAAGTTAGGACGCGCTCCCAAGACGCCAAAATTGCACTTTTACCACCGCGACCGGTCAGCCGTTTCGGGTCGATTTAGCTACGGATGCCCCTGTCCGGGGAGTCTGAAGCGTCAGACTCGGGGTCTCGGCGGGGTCTGCGGCCCATGCTGGCCCATCGGATATTGCAGGAATTGAGGTGGGGGTGCATGACGCGAAATGGGGTGTCGGGCAGGAACGGACATCCTGGGCCATGCAGCTTTGGATTTATGCAACATTCGGGTGTTTTGGCTAAGTTTGGTGATAGGTCAGTGTCAAGGGCAGGTTCCACCGATAAATTGCAGTAGCGGCCCTCCCATGTAGAGGATGAAAATGACTTCTCGGAGACCAAGGGCTGACAACAAGCCGCCCGACCTCAAGTGGGTCGTGGAATACCTCGTGCAGCGGGAGGGGCAGCGCAGGACAGCGGCCCTCCTGGGGGTGAACCGAAAGACGGTGGCGTTGGCGCTAAGCCGGGAGCGGCTGACGAGGAGGATGGCCCTGGCCGTGCAGAGGTTCATGGCCAGTCTCGACGATCCCGACTGGGAGAGGGAGACGCCCCTGGACAGGCTGGAGACGAGGATGCGGCAGGCCATCAAGGGGGTGGATGACCTCCGAAGGCTGGTCGGTGACCTGACCCAGCGCGTGGAGGCCCTGGAGGCGGCGCAGGAGCAGGAAGACGACGCCGGAGGTCGCGGGCTGGGCCTGTTCGACCGGTGGCGGAGGCGCAAGCCGCAACACAAGGACGGGAACGATGGCTGAGCGGGTGCGCTGGGTGGCGAAGGCAGAGGCGGCGCGGGAGATGGAGGTCTCCATCTCGACCCTGGACCGGATGATAAGGCGGGGAGAGGTCGAGGTCCGCAGGGAGGGCCGCCGGGTCCACGTGCGGATGGAGGGGCCGGAGCGGGTGAGCGACGAGGAACTGCTGCGCCGTGCTCTCGATAGGGAGGGGAAGCTTGGGAGAAGGCTGTGGGAGTCGGACCAGCGAGCACAGGCGTTGGAGCGAGAGCGTGACGAGGCCGTGCACGCCGCGTCAGCCGACCGGCAGGCGCTTGAGAAGATGGAGGAGAAGTACGAGAAGGAGCAGGCAGCCCGCAGAAGGATGAGGCGGCTGGCGATCAGGCTCGGCCTGGCCGTGGTCGTGCTGCTCGCCGTCGTCGGCTTGCTCATTTGGTGGTTTGTGGTGAGGTAGGCAGCCGAGAGGGTGAGTTGGAGAGTGAAGGAGTGAGAAGAAGTGCAGCGACCTTGGCGTCGGCATTGCTAAAGCGAACCGGCGGTTCAACCAGGGCGGTAGGGCTGCCAGTGCTCCTAATGTTGGCAGTTGTCGCCTGCGGCGACCCTGAGCAGGATTCGGCCAAGGGACCGACAGTCGTATCCTCAGAACCAGCTCCCACCGCCACACACGCGTTGTCCAGTCCTACCCTTCCGCCAACCAACACGCCTACGGCTACGCTGTTCAGTACACCCACGTTAGCGCCGACTTCATCCTCAACGTCGATGCCTCACTCTTTACCCGCGAAGCCCCATGCCATTGAGCAAAGCTCGTTCAGCGTAGGCGGAGTTGTCATTTGCGGGCTGCGACACGATGGGAGGGCTGTCTGCTGGGGTGATGATCGGTGGGGTGACCTGACGCCGCCGGAAGACGAGCGATTCGTGTCGGTCAGCAGCGGGGGGGTTCACACTTGCGCCCTAAGAGTGGATGGGAGCCCTGTCTGCTGGGGGTATGACGAATGGGGCCAAGCGTCGCCTCCAGTTGGACAACACTTTGTGTCTATAGCCAGTGGTGGGCTGCACAGCTGCGGGCTGCGCTATGACGGCAGCGTCGTTTGTTGGGGTAATGATAGCGAAGGTCAGCTGACACCACCCCAGGCAGTTCGCTTCGCATCCATCAGCGCGGGATACTGGCATACGTGTGCTCTGATGCATGACGGGAGTGCCGCCTGTTGGGGCAGGAATGAAGGCGGCCGGTCGTCGCCGCCGGAAGGAGAGCGGTTAGCGTCGATCAGCAGTGGCAGGTGGCACACTTGCGGGCTGCGCTTTGACGGCAGCGTCGTTTGTTGGGGGGGACGCACCGATGGTCAATTGTCGCCGCCGGACGGAGAGCGATATGCATCAGTCACCTGTGGCTATTGGCATACGTGCGGACTGCGCCATGATGGACGGGTTGACTGCTGGGGAGCGGACGAACATGGTGAGACCTCACCGCCCGAGGAAGAACGCTTCGTGCTGGTCGACGGCGGCGCAGCGCTCACATGTGGACTGAGGTCGGATGGGAGAGCAGTCTGCTGGGGAGCGGGCGAAGGTGGAGAGTCCTCGCCTCCGCAGGAAGAACGCTTCCCCATGAGGCAATTGGATGTCAATGACCAGGAACCGTAGGACACTCAGAATGGGCTGGTATGCGCACGAGACAGGACCGGTGCGTGAACCGATTGACAGGGGCCGCAGATAGGGCCATACTCTGGTAAGACTCACTAACAAGAGGTGATTCATGTCCCGAACCACCAAGACCATCACCTTCTCGCTGCCGCCGGAGATGGCGGACCGGGTGGACGCGGTGATGAAGCAGCAGGGACGGTCCCGAAGTGAATTCCTTCGAGAGGCGCTGCTCCGCTACATCGAGGAGCTGGAGTGGCGGCAGATTCTCCAGTATGGAGAGGAGCGGGCCAGGGCGAAGGGCATCGGCCCTGAGGACGTGGCCGATCTGGTGGAAGAGTACCGGGCCGAGGTCGGCCCGGCCCGTGCATGAAGGTCGTCCTCGACACCAACGTCATCGTCTCCGGCCTGAACTTCCCCGGCAACGAGCGGTTGGTGCTCGAACTGGCTATCAGGGGAAGGTTCGAGCTGTACCTATCCACCTTCATCCTGGAGGAGGCCGCCGGGGTGCTTGTGCGCAAGTTCGGTTGGGACGAAGAGCGTTCCTCGCAGGCTCTCAGGGTGCTGGGGAACGCTGCCACCGTCATCTACCCTCGCAGGCGTCCCGAGGTCATCGGGGGAGGCCATGCCGACAACCGCATCCTGGAGTGTGCTGTGGAGGCTTCAGCCGACTATCTGGTCACCGGCGACAGGAGGCATCTGCTACCCCTTGGAGAGCATGAGGGCACAACCATCCTCAACGCCCCCCGGTTCCTGTCGACGCTGGAGGGGTGAAGGCGATTGACAATGACCGGCTATGTCCGTCATGATACTGAGTAAGACTCAGTATGTTCAGATATCAAGGAGGAAGACATGAAGAAGCACCTACAGCCGCTGACGCCGGCGGCGCTCTACGCCAGGGTGTCCAGCGACCGCCAGGACGTGGACCTGTCGGTGTCCGCCCAGCTGCGGGCGCTCAAGGAGTACGCGAAGGCCAACGGCTACTCCGTGGCCAGGGAGTACGTGGACGAGGCCGAGAGCGGCCGCGTCGCCGACCGGCCCCAGTTCAGGGAGATGATCGAGGAGGGCTCCAAGCCCAAGGCTCCATTTGAGGTCATCTTGGTGTGGAAATTTTCGAGGTTCACCCGCAAGCGGGAGCACGCCGTGGCCTTCAAGTCCCAGCTGCGGCGCAAGGGCATCCGGGTGGTGTCCATCACCGAGCAGGCCGAGGACAACGCCACCGGCAGGCTGCTGGAGGGCATCATCGAGAGCGTCGATGAATACTACTCGGAGAATTTGGCGCAGGAGGTCGTCAGGGGGATGCGGGAGGCCGCGTCGAGAGGCTTCTTCCTCGGCTCCAAGGCTCCCTTCGGCTACAGGAAGATCAAGGTGCAGGACGGGGCGAAGGAGCGCCCCAGCCTGGAGGTTGACCCGGCCACAGCTCCTGTAGTGAAGGAGATTTTTGAAAAATCCCTGAGCGGCTACGGCCTCAAGGAACTATGCAGGGAGCTGAACGACCGGGGCGTCACCAACCGGGGCAAGCGCTGGTACAAGGGCGGACTCCACTACGTGCTGAGAAACGAAGCCTATACTGGCGCCGCTGTGTGGGGAGTCAAAGGCAAGAACGAGAAGGCCCAGGACCCGGTGCGAGTCGAGGGAGCGTGGCCCGCCCTGGTGTCCAGGGAGCTTTACGACGCCGTGCAGCAGGCGATGAGTGAGCGCGCCCCGAAGGTGCAGAGGCCAGCCAGGGTGGGAAGCCCCTATCTATTGAGCGGTCTGCTCAAGTGCGGGGTGTGCGGCAGGCCCTACTCGGCCCAGGGAGCCAAGAGCGGCCAGTTCGCTTACTACATCTGCGGGACGTTGTTCAGGGAGGGCGCGGGAACGTGCAGCGCCCGCTACCTGAACGCCCCCAGGCTGGAGACGTTCGTGGTGGAGAAGATACGGGAGCGGATACTGACCGAGGAGACCATCACCGAGTTGGTGCAGTTGGTGGCGGAGGAGATCGACGCCATGGCCGGGGAGCTGTCCGGCAGGCTGGAGGTCGTCGAGGCGGAGCTAGGGGATGTGCGGAGGCGGCTTGGGAAGCTCTACGAGGCCATCGAGACGAGCGAGTTGACCCTTGAGGTTTTGTCGCCCCGCATCATGTCTCTGAGGCACCGGGAGGAGCAGCTGGAGGCTGCGAGAGAGGACGCCGAGACCCAGCTTGAGCAGCGCCGGTTTGCCCTTCCCGGCACCGAGGAGATCGCCCGGTACGTGGCGGACTTCCGGGACTTCCTGAAGGAGGGAACGATACCGGAGAAGAAGGCGCTCATCCGCAACTTCATTGAGGGCATCGAGGTGGAGGGAGACGAGGCGACGCTGACGTACACGGTGCCCATGCCCAGCGACGGGGTGACCAGGGAGTCGGCCTCGGTTCTTGATTTCGTCCAGTCCAGCCCACCAATCCCCTTCCAATTGACGTTTTGGAAGTCGATCTTCTTCTTGGCTCCTATCTTGATCGCAGCGTCTCAATTCCCCGCTACCTCCCCCTGATGTTGTCCGCAGAAACTCGAAACTGCTACGCTTTTTGACTGCGCATGATGAAGGAGAGAAACAGTGAGTTCCAATCAGTATTGGTGGCCCGATCAACTTAGCCTGAAGCCCCTCCGCCAAGAGTCGCCCGTCTCAGACCCGATGAGAGAAGACTTCGACTATGCGGAGGAATTGAAGTCTCTGGACGTTGATGCCCTGAAGCAGGACATCGAGCAGGTGATGACCACCTCGCAGGACTGGTGGCCCGCGGACTACGGGCACTATGGCCCTCTTTTCATCCGGATGAGTTGGCACGCGGCCGGCACCTATCGCATCAGCGATGGGCGTGGTGGCGGCGGCTCCGGCTATCAGCGCCTCGCCCCTCTCAACAGCTGGCCGGACAACGCCAGCCTGGACAAGGCTCGACGCCTCCTCTGGCCCATCAAGCAGAAGTATGGGCGCAGCATCTCGTGGGCGGACCTGATCATCTTCGCTGGTAACTGCGCCCTTGAATCGATGGGCTTCAAGACCATGGGGTTCGCATTCGGACGCACGGACGCCTGGGAAGCGGACGAGACCTACTGGGGTCCCGAAGGAACATGGCTTGGCGACGAGCGTCACAGCGACGACGGCACCCTGCAGCAGCCACTGGGCGCTGACCACATGGGGCTGATCTATGTGAACCCTGAGGGGCCAGGCGGCAACCCGGACCCGGTGGCCGCCGCGCAGTTCATCCGACAGACCTTCGCTCGAATGGCCATGAATGATGAGGAGACGGTTGCCCTCATCGCAGGCGGCCACACCTTCGGCAAGGCGCACGGGGCTGTCGCGGAAGAGCATGTCGGCCCTGAACCGGAGGCATCCTCCATTGAAGAGCAAGGCTTCGGCTGGAAGAACAGTCACGGCAGCGGCAAGGGCGTCGATTCGTTCACCAGCGGGCTGGAGGGCGCATGGACCACCAACCCGGTCGCCTGGGACAACAACTTCCTTGAGAACCTGCACAACTACGAATGGGAGCTGACGACCAGCCCGGCGGGCAAATCGCAGTTCGCACCCAAGGATGCCGCCGCCGTCGCCACCGTGCCGGACGCGCACGACCCATCCCGAACACACGCGCCGATGATGCTGGCAACCGATCTCTCGCTAACTGCCGACCCGGACTATGCGCGGATCTCCCGGCGATTCCTTGAAAATCCGGCAGAGCTAGAGGATGCCTTCGCGAGGGCGTGGTTCAAGCTGATCCACCGCGACATGGGCCCCAAGAGTCGCTATCTCGGCCCGCTGGTTCCCACCGAGCCGCTGCTGTGGCAAGATCCCGTGCCTGCGGTCGACCACCAGCTGATCGGCGAGCAGGAGATCGCGGACCTCAAGGCCCGTGTGCTCGCCTCGGGGCTGAGCGTCTCGCAGCTGGTCTCGACGGCGTGGGCGTCCGCGGCCACCTTCCGTGGTACGGACAAGCGCGGCGGCGCAAACGGTGCCCGCATCAGCCTCGCGCCCCAAAAGGACTGGGAGGTCAACAATCCCGCCGAGTTGACTGGCGTGCTGGAGACACTGGAGCAGATTCGGACAGACTTCACCGGCGCGCAAGCCGGCGGCAAAAGCATCTCGCTTGCCGACCTGATCGTCCTCGCCGGTTGCGCGGGTGTCGAGCAGGCGGCTCGCGACGCCGGGCATGAGATCAGGGTGCCCTTCACCCCGGGCCGCACAGACGCAGAGCAGGAATGGACGGACGTCGAGTCGTTCGCCGTTCTGGAGCCCACATTTGACGGTTTCCGCAACTATCTGCAGCCCGGCCGCAGTGAAACGGCTGAGGAACTGCTGGTGGAGCGGGCCTACATGCTGACGCTGACGCCGCCGGAGATGACGGCGCTCGTCGGTGGCCTCCGCGTCCTCAACGCGAACACGGGTCAATCGCAGAACGGCGTCTTCACGGACAGGCCTGAGTCGTTGACCAACGACTTCTTCGTCAACCTGCTCGACATGGATACCGAGTGGAAGACATCCGCAGCGGACGGAGTCTATGAGGGGCGTGACCGACAGTCAGGCGACCTAAAGTGGACGGCAACGCGGGTTGATCTCGCCTTCGGGTCCAGTTCCGAACTCCGCACCATCTGCGAGGTGTACGGCAGCGATGACGGCCAGGAGAAACTGGTCGCTGACTTTGTCGCAGCGTGGGACAAAGTGATGAACCTGGACCGCTTCGACATCGCGGGCGACAACTGAGTGCCACTGCCGGGAGGTTGTGCATGACAAGCGACAAGGCGAGGACCGAACGCCTTCAGCGCATCCATGGGGTGAAGGACTACGCGGAGCTCAGGAGCGAGTACGACGGCTGGGCATCCGAGTACGACGCTGATCTGGAAGCGCTGGGTTTCAGGTCGCCGATGGCTGCGGCTGAGCTGCTGGATAAGTACGTGCCCGATAAGGAAGTCAAGGTGCTCGACGCCGGGGCCGGCACGGGCATGGTCGGCGTTGAGCTGGCCCACCGCGGCTTCACGCGAATCACTGCACTGGACATGTCGACGGGCATGCTTGCAACGGCGAAAGAGAAGGGCGTCTACGATGACTTCGTGATAGGCGAACTTGGCAAAGCCTTGCCCTTCGAGACGGACGCCTTCGCTGGCACAACGTGCGTCGGAGTGTTCACCTACGCCCACGCGCTGCCGGATTCGCTGGATGAACTCATCCGCGTCACGAAGCCGGGCGGCGCGGTGGTCTTCTCAATACGGACTGACTACTACACGGAGGCCGGATTCGACGTGAAGCAGGCCGCGCTCGAAGCGGAGGGCAAATGGCGCCTGCTTGAGCGGAGCGAGCGCTTCCAGCCGATGCCCAACGGCGAGCCGGACGTCTGGCACGAGATGTGGGCGTACGAGGTCCGTACAACCTGAGCCGCCTGGGGTAAATACCGTCAACCCGGCAGTTTAGAAGATGATGCTCACCGCTCCATGCGAGGAAAGACTTTCCTGATCCAGGACCGCCCTGCGATAAGCAATCTTCAAGTCTCCGTTCTCCCAACGCAACGTGTAGTTGATGCTTCCCACGTAGGGAGCCTCTTCACCGCTGCGGAACCGGTAGACCAACAAGTTCGCCTTGACTGAAATCTCGCCGTTATCGCTTTCCTGGGCCTGGACGTTGGAAATAAATCGGCGTGTTCGGGACCAGGGATATTCCCTGTAAGCATGGCGGCTGTTCAGCCGCTTCACACGGGCACGCAACCGGAAGATATCGTCGTCGATGAACACCAGGTCGTGTTCGGGGTCTCCTTCAGGAAGGTCGGTGCTGGGGACCACGTAACGAGCATCCTCGGTGAAGAGTTCGCTCCATTCGTCCAGTCGCCATTCATCAAGAAGGGTGGCTTCCCTGAAAAGGAAATCCTCAACCTGCTGGCGCAATGTGGAGTTGCTGGCTTGTGCCATCATTCACCTCGCGCAGCCCGCATTCATCTACCCACGTTCGGGACAGTTGCCGATTCGCTATCCGTGGGAATCCTGTCCTGCACGTTGGTCTTGCTGAAGCCCTGTATGTTGGCGTGCCATTGACGCCAGAAGCCCCGCATCTGCAATTCATCCGTCCCCTGGGGAACGGGGTTGAGCATCCCCCTGGAAATGTCGGACCATTCGGTTTCGGTCGCCCGGAAGCCGGCCTGGCAGGATTCCAGGGCCTCCACGTCATCGGGAGTAGCAAATCCTCCCGGCCCCAGCAAAGTCAGAAATGAGTCCAGCCGAATGGACTGCATTTTCTCCGACTCTTCTCTCGGGACAAGGTGCCAGGCAGTGATTTCCATCTGCTGGGCATCCACGGGCTCGATATACCTGATCGTGGTGATCATCATGTCACTGATCATCAGGTTGGGATAGATGAGCAGGCTCCGGTAGGTATCGGCCATTTGGGCGGTGCGATTCTCCCCATAAGCCTCCACCAACTGTTGACGGACTTCTGCGATTTCTTCCTTGGTGTCCTCCCCGAACAGGGGATGCCAGTGGGCAATGGGGCGCCCGTTAGCGGCTGCAGTCTGCGCCATGCAGTGTCCGTTGCCCAGGGCCTTCACGGTGCTGGGTATGCGATCATACATCGTTTTCCCGCTGGCATCCGTTCCGATACTGGCCATATAGTCGATATAAGTTCGATGGGCCGGGGCGAAGTGATACCCATCAACGCTATTCTCCATCATGAGTTTCCAGTTGGCCTTCACCGTGTATTTGTTGGAACCTGGAATCACTCGCATCCCCGAGCTCGACTGGTCCAATGCCAGGTCTATGTACTCCCTGGCCTCCCCCAGATAGGTGATTAAGTCTTCCACCTGGGGATTGAAACTCACGAAATGGAAACCCCGGTAGCTGTCCACCCGTGGCGGCTCCATAAGGCCCCGCTCTTTTCGGTCGAAGGCAGGCCCGTAGGCGTCCTCGCCGGGGACTCCGATGAGTTCTCCATTGGTATTGAATGTCCAGGCATGATAGAAGCACTGAAAGACCAGGCTGTTCCCGGTGTCCCTACGGCAGACCAGCGCGCCGCGATGGGTGCAGGAATTGAAGAAGACCCTGACCTGGCCGTCCCTGTTGCGTACCACGAAGATCGGACGCCCGGCCACTGTGCGGCGCAGGTAATCGCCGGGGTTCTCGACCTCTGAATCGTGGCCAACGTATATCCAGCAACAGTCAAGGATACGCTCTTGTTCCAGGCGGAACAGTTCGTCGGAGGTCATGGAGGATCGGTGGACCCTGAAAACGCCTCCCTCTCGATCATCTATTACCAGGTTTTCAATTTCCATGGGTCTCCTCGTATACAACAGGGATTCCGCAATCAGACGCCATAGTGAAATGTCTCTCAAGGAGTGTCAACAAACATCGTATTCCGGATGTCTCGTGAGAGATGTGGGCCTACGAAGTTAGCTAGACGCCCTGCACAAGCACCATATTGATGTTGGAAGACTTGGTGCGGATGTCATCAAGCGCGTGGTTCTCGGCTGAGTTCAGCCATGCGCGCGCTTGCTCCATGCTCTCGAATTCCACGATGGCGAGACGCGTCGGCGTCCAGGTGCCCTGAATGACCTCAATCTCACCCCCGCGCTCTATGAACTTGCCGCCATAGGACTCGATGGCAGGCGTCATCTTGTCGCGAAACTCTGCGTACAGACTCTCGTCGGTAACCTCAACGTCGGTGATCAAATAGGCAGACATGTTCTCATCCCTCCTTACACGCCCTCGACAAGCACTAGGTTGATGTTGGAAGACCTGGTACGAATATCGTCGAGCGCTTTGAACTCAGGCGATGCCAGGAACGACCGAATCCGCTCCATGCTGTCGAATTCCATGATGGCAATACGCTTGGGCATCCAGTTGCCCTCATTGACTTCAATCTCGCCGCCCCGCGCCACGAACCTGCCGCCATGGGATTCGATCACAGGCGTCACCTGCTCACGAAACTGTGCATAGAGGTTTTCGTCCGTAATCTCAACGTCGGTTATCAGATAGGCAGACATGTACTGGCACCTCCTTGTCGTCAGGCTATTGTCCGTCGTTGTGCCGTCGCCGCGTCAAGAGACGCGTGCCTGCCCATATGTTCAGAACAGGGATCATTCCGTTGATGACAATCCACGCCCAGCTATAGCCTTCACCCTCGCTCAACTCGACGGACCAGTTGAAGAAGAACAGGTACGCAATGAACAGCCCGACGTAGAGAACGATATCGAACTCAGGGAATCCCGCGGGCGCGGAGTCGTCTGACGGTTGTAGCTTGCTCCAGATGCAGAATCCCACTACCGATACGATGCTGATCGCCATGAGTGGATTGATGTACGCCCAGAGCTCATGCCTGCCTCCGGGAATGATCGCCTGCGCCAGGATGATCACTGCCACAACCAGGAGGAATACGCCGATTACCCGCCTAATGGCTTCCATTGACTCAATCTACCATCACCGTGACCCCCGTGACAGGGATTCATCACGTTATACGGGCGGCAACAGCCGTTCCCCTGCTATAATCACTTAGCAGCGTCGGCTCGTTGCCCGCGTCACGCGGAATGGTCGAGCAGGACGCTGTGTTTATTGCGCCCAAAAGGGGTAAGCCACACAGAGGGGTAGGAGTAAATGACGACAGATACAGTTGCTCGCGTGCCTGTGACGGTCACTGTCAACGGCACCGAATACACGGCGGAGGTCCCGCCCCGACGAACACTCGTCGATTTCATCCGGTATGACCTCGGGCTGACGGGAACCAAGGAAGCGTGCAGCGTCGGCGTTTGCGGCATCTGCACGGTGGAGCTTGACGGCGTAATCGTCTCATCCTGCATCCTCCTTGCCGTCCAGGCCAACGGTTCTCAGATCACGACAATCGAGGGCGTGGCGGACGGCGACAAGCTCCATCCGTTGCAAGAAGCCTTCATGAACTATGGCGGGTTCCAGTGCGGTATCTGCACGCCCGGCCAAATCATGGCATCGCGCGCGCTGCTTGAGCAGAATCCCGATCCCACAGAGGACGAGATCAAGAACTGGATGATGGGCAACCTGTGCCGCTGCACGGGCTACTACAAGATCATCGAATCGATTCAGAAGGCCGGTGAAATGATCCGGCTGGGCAACTAGGGGAGGGCGAAATGAGAGATTTTCAGTTCCATACGCCCTCCACACTAGCGGAAGCTCATAACCTTCTGAGCGACTACGGCGAGGAGGCGCGCGTCATCTCCGGCGGCACTGGCCTCATCAACATGATGAAGCAGGACCTCATCTACGTTGACCACCTTGTCAGCCTCCAGAACGTCGACGGCCTCAACTACATCCGATCGACGGGTGAGGGCCTGCAGATTGGCGGCCGCACAACACAGCAGGAGGTGGCGACGTCGAGCGTCGTCCATGAGAACAATCCACTTCTGACCGAGACCTACGGTGAAGTCGCAACGGTTCGCGTACGCAATGCGGCGACTGTTGGCGGCGGCGTCGCTCACGGCGACCCGGCGCAGGACCCGCCTCCCACGCTGCTCGTTCTCGATGCCAGCGTTCACGTCGCCTCCAAGGGCGGTGAGCGCACGGTCAAGGTTCGCGACGGCTGGTTCGTCGATTACTACACGACTGGCGTTGAAGAGGGTGAGATCGTCACCGGTATCACGATTCCGGCCGCACCTGCCAATGCCAAGACCACGTACATCAAGTTCCTGCCACGCACGGCGGATGACTATCCGACCGTCGCGGTCTCCGCGCTCGGCGTCGTTGACGGCGGTGTCGTCACGGACGTGCGCGTCGGGCTTGGCGCGGTCAATTCGACTGCCGTCTTTGCAGACACGGTTGCAGGCGTGCTGGTGGGCAAAGAGCCGACGGCGGACCTGGTGCGAGAAGCAGCCGAGACGGTTCGCGATCTCTGCGCGCCAACCCCCGATTTCCGCGGCTCCGCGGAGTACAAGACGGACATGGCCGTGGTGTTCACGCGCCGCGCGCTCACCCGCGTTCTGGGGCTTGAGTAGCAGCCGGCCATCACCGGCGAAAGGATAATCACAGGGAATGAAGATTGAACAGGAATCAAAGGTTGGCGCGTCGCGTGACGACGTATGGAGCCTTTTGCAGGATGTGCCGCGCGCCGCGGGGCTGATTCCGGGTGTGAGTGATGTGGTCGAGACAGGCCCCAACACCTTTTCCGGCAAGATGACGACACGCGTCGGCCCGATGAAGATCAGCCTTGACGGTGAACTGACCACAACACAGAACGCCGAGGACTACACCTGGCGCATCGAGGGCAACGCGAAAGCCCTGGCTGGGGGCGGACTGCGCGTGATCGTTGACGCAGCCATCGCCGATGAGGGCGCGGACAGTTCCACGCTGACAGTGGCGACAGATATCCAGTTCATGGGCAAGTTGGGCACGATGGGGCAGCCGTTCATCCGCTCCAAAGCCAACTCCCAGATGAAAGATTTCATAAAGAACCTGGAAAAGGAACTCAAGACGTAGTCAGCGACTCGGACTGAAAGCAACTGAAGGGCCCGCCCTCACGATTGTGAGAGCGGGCTTCTTGTTTGGGAATGCGGACACTCATGTAAGCTATAGCCGGAGGCGGTTATGACGACAAACGGCGATGGACAGTCCCTGATCACCGATGCGATGCGTGAGTGGGTAGGATCAGCAGCCCCGCCGCTGACCTCGCCACCCATCTCCGAGAGTGATATCCGCCGCGCCGCCATCTCAATCTATTGGCCGGAAGTGCCGCCGCGCATCTATTGGGACGCGGACCACGCCGCGCAGACCCGCTGGGGCGGCATCATCGCGCCGGAGGAGTTCAACCCCTTCGCATGGATGATTGGTCGCGCGCACGTCGGCCCGCAGCCGGACCGTCTCGACGATGATCAAAGTACCTTGGAGGACGCCCGTAACCTGCGGCCTCCCGGCGCGCCGCCGAATTTCCTGTTCGGGGGAGTCGACACCGTCTACCACGAGCGGATGCGGCCCGGTGATGTGGTTACAAGCGTTATCACGGCGACGGACATCTATGAACGCAGCGGTCGCCTCGGCCCCATGCTCTTCTACATCACCGAGGAGACGTGGACAAAGCAGACCGGCGAGGTTGTAAAGACCACTCGCACTACCAACATCGCGTGGTAGTCGATACGGAGACAGCGACATGACTACACAAGAAGCGACACTGTACTGGGACGATGTAGAAATCGGGCAGGAACTGCCGCCGTTCGAGCGTGTGACGGACTTGATGAACTGGAATCGCTGGGCAGCCACCTATGACGAATTCGTGCCCTACCACATGGACGACGAAGGAGCGAAAGAGAATGGCCAGCCTGCCGTCATCGGCCAGGGGCGTATCCGCGTCTCCTACCTGCACACACTGGTTCGCAAGTGGATCGGCGAAGAGGGCGCGATTCTGACGCTGAACGCCCAACTGCGCGGCATCAATTTCAAGAACGATGTGCTGACATGCACCGGCCACGTGACGGATAAGCGCGTTGACGATGAAGGCCGCCACGTCGTCGACGTTGAAATGCTGATTACCAACCAGAAAGGCGAAAAGGTCACCCCCGGCACGGCAACCGTGGAGCTACCCCGCAGAGGCTAAAACGCGCCTATAGTCCCAATTCCGCCGCCAGCGTCTTGGCGTTTGCCCCCGCGATGAGCTTCCCGTCAATGACTGCTACCGGCCGCCGCCAGTAGCGTGGCTCCTCGACGAGCAGATCCAGCATCTGATCCTCGTTCAGTGAGGCCGGATCGATACCCGCCTTCTTGAGAGCCTGCGAACGCGGATTGAACAGCGCGCTGGCCGGCTCCCCGTTCAGAAGCTCGACGATTTCATCCTTGCTGAAGCGATCCTTGAAGAAGTCACGCTCGGCAAACTCATGCCCTGCCTGCGAAAGCGCCGCCTTCGCCGTCTTGCACGTCCCTCAAGTCGTCCAGTGATAGAACTCAATGTTTGGCATGGTGGGTCTCCTTCGATTAACTGTCACTATTGTCTAGAGTAGGCCGTACACGCTCGGATTACCCCGTTGCGTTGTCGGTTACTCGTATACGATTGCCGCTCACCGTGATGATGGCTTGGTTCTCTAATTGGGTGGCATATCTGCCCAGAATGCGTGACATCAATTCAATGCGTTGTCTGGCGGGTATGTCCGGCAATCTCACCAAACCCGCATGGGCGGTTTCTTCTACGAAGATCAGCCTGCCAAAGTCAGTGTCAATGGTCACGAGGATTCGATCCTCAGTATGTGCGAGTTGTAACAGCGCGCGGTCGCCGGGATCCGGTCTCAATTCGTCGGCATCCAACACATCATGTCCCTGAGAGCGCAGCCAAGTGGCCAAGCTGTTGCCGGCGCATGAGTCGATAAGGAATCTCACGAATTTGTGATAGACACTGCCGATAGGCTATCGCCTGCAATGACGGCGTGGGCGTAGGCGAGGCAGGCTTGGATATCGTCCGTCTCAAGCCTCGGATAATCGGTAAGAATGTCCTCCGCAGATTCTCCCTGACTTAGCAGACTCAGGATTAACTCCACGGAGATGCGCATGTCCCGAATAATCGGCTTGCCCCCAAAGACATCGGGGCGCGCCGTAATGCGTTTGAGTAGTTCGTCACTGGTAGCCATAGTCAAATTATAGGGTATGCAGCTAGCCCGAAGTTCCCCTCCCCCTACCTCAAAACCCC
>CAYOPL010000043.1:0-2074 GCA_964405845.1 uncultured Dehalococcoidia bacterium
CGAAACCTACGCCGACATGGGCGCGGACCACGCGGGCGCCCTCTTCAACAAGGTGATGGGCGACCAAAGCTCGGACGGCGCCTTCTTCACGCGCCCGACATCCGGCTCGCTCTTGGCGCGGCTGACGCTGGACGCCGCCGAGGAAGAGGGAGCGGACTGGACGAAAAAAAACACGTGGAAGAAGAACGTGGTTCTCGACCCGGCCTGCGGCAGCGGAACGCTGCTGCAGGCGATGCTGACGGACATGAAGCGCAGGGCCAAGGAGCAGAGCGCAAGCGAGAAGAAGCTGGCAGAGCTTCACCGGCTGGCGGTGGAGGAGACGCTGAAGGGCATGGACATCAACGCGGTGTCCTTGCAGCTCGCCGCATCGCGTCTAACTGCAGGCAACCATGAGATCAAGTTCCGCAAGATGGGCCTGCACCTGATGGAGTACGGGCCGACCGGGCGGGATGAAAGTGTTGCGGCAGGAACGCTGGAACTGCTGACCCAGCGGAAACTGGTAGGAGACGATGGGAAGTTGAACCTCTCCGATGACAAGGTGGAGTCGAGTCGGACGTGGGAGGTCGATGATGAAGACGTCGAGCTCGAAGAGGCGGTGGATGACGCCATCAACGCGCGCATCGTCATCACGAATCCGCCGTTTACTGACCGGGAGCGGATGGGCGAAAAGTTCCCGGTGGAGGTGCAGAAGAGGCTGCGCAAGAAAGTGGACATGCTGCGAAAGGACCTGGACGACGTCGATCCCGGGCTCGCAGAACTGGGGAATTCCAGGTCGATAGCACCTCTTTTCATGGTGCTTGCCGAGCGGTCTGCGGCCGCTGATGACGGCGTAATGGCGATGGTTATACCGACCATCATGCTGTCCGCAGGAACGCAGATAGAAAAACGACGCGTGTTGGCAGACCGATTCCATATACACACTGTTCTGACCTGCCATGACCCGCGTCAACCTAACCTCAGTGAGAGCACGGGCATCAACGAGAGTCTCTTGGTGATGAAACGCGTCCCCCCCCGGGGGGGCTCGACGCGATTCATCGCGCTTGATCGATTCCCAACAACTGAGGACGAAGCACATGAACTGCACAGCGCGATCCTTCGTTGCAACGAAGGAGTCATCGATGGTGGGTGGGGCGAAGTATCCCGCATAGATGCAGAACAGACACGCGCCGGTGATTGGTCGCCTAGCATTTGGCGTTCTCCGGATCTGGCGGAAGCTAGCCATCGCTTTGCTTCCGATGATCGGATGGGGACTATGAGAGAGGCAGGCCTACTGCCACGCCAGACGACAATTGGAAAGTCAACGGGTTTCCGTCAATGTGACAGGCAGGAACCCGGCGCGTTTCCGATCATTAACTCGACCGGCATGGAGGGGCAAATGACAATCCAAAGTCGCGTCGAAGAGTGGTGGATTCGAGACAGCGGGATTTCAGGTCAACTGAAAGATTCCTCAACGAGTAGATCAGGGCGTGACCCGATATTGAACAAGGCAGGCCGATTGCTGGTCACGTCTGGCCAGAACGCTCGGTCAGCCCGCCTGACTGCTGTTGCGGATGATGCCGCTTTCGTCGCTAACGGATGGTTCCCCGAGCCAGTCGCGTCGCCCGGAGTTGCGAAAGGGCTTGCGGTGTTCATCAACTCGACACCGGGCAGGATCCAACTCATGAGATACGCCGGTCGTACACTGGCCTGGCCCAAGTATCGCCACGAAGGCATATGGTCAGTCCGCATCCCCGACCCATCCGACGAGCGCATCATGGGCATCCTCGCAGACTGCTGGGAGCGCACCAAGGAGATGGAAGTCCCTCAGTTCGGAGAGGGAGAATGCGAGGTGCGCCGCCTGTGGGACGAAGCGGTAGCAGAGGCCATGGGCTGGGACGCCGAAGAACTCGGACGGCTCCGCAACCTGCTGCACAAGGAGCCCCACGTCAGCGGGGTGCGCTACGGGCACTATTCCTGACGAGCGCCTTGGCGATAGGGCCGGTCTCCATCGCTTCGCGATAGAGACCGGTCACGTCCGTTGATAAGTCACCCGCACTCAGCCTGCCGGGTCACCGGCGCGGGCTGCGTTTCTTCC
>CAYOPL010000044.1:0-2534 GCA_964405845.1 uncultured Dehalococcoidia bacterium
TCATTCCGGCGCAGGCCGGAATCCACCCCGTGGCCCGCAGGGCCACAACACACGCAACCGTCATTCCGGCGTAGGCCGGAATCCACCCCGTGGCCCGACAGGGCCACAACACACCCAGGTCTCCCGTGCGAGAGGCATTAGGCGCACGGAATTTGGCAGCTAGGTCAGGGCAGATGCCCGTTAATTTCCCTTGCGTTCGGCGGTTCAGGTCTTCGTCTGCGGAGTTGGCAAGATGGAGGAAAGCCGCCGCGCCATCTTCGTCTGGTGTGCCGCTGCATCCGCCAGCTTGGCGATATCGGAACGTGTAACAGGCTCTAGGGAATCCCCAACGAGATTGTTGCCCAACCCTGCGGCCCGGATAGCCCTTTGCGCTTCTCTCAACTTGACATCATCTTGCTTGTTGATTGGCACGATCTCGGTAGCAACATATTGAACCGGCATCCTCTGGTAAAACGTCCATGCGTATTGGGTTCCGTTAGCATCACGGAACACCTCTACGTAGTCCGGTTGCGGATCGACTATAGGATGGTAGTGGTGCGATTGGGCGCGGCGTACATCAACAGGGCCTGTCCAGATGGTGATGTCCTTAGGGTCATCAGACCAGCCGAGAACGTCACCGTAACAGAGCTGAAGATAATCGATCCTCAGTCCAAAGCGCTTTCGTGTTGCTCTAACGCAGCCGAAGCAGAAAGCCGTATCGTTTAGGTAGACGCACGTAATTTGATTTGGATTCACAAGCAATCGACGATCGGTCACTCGCGGCACCTCGTTACCACAGAGCGCCACTGACGTCTCGCCATCTTCAAATAGATGGGCCTTATTCTTGTGCCATGCGATTGTCCACGGGGCTAGTTCGGCAAATCTCATGACACCTCCGTTATCCGTCATGACATACTTCTAAGGTTTGTGATACATATATTCTAAGCATTTAGTGCGCTAATGGCCTCCCCCACCCCGCTATCATTAACCCATGACCACAGACTGGAAAAACAAACTCTACTTCGGCGATAACCTCCCCATCATGCGGGAGCACATCCCGGACGAGTCCGTCGACCTCATCTACCTCGATCCACCCTTCAACTCCAACGCCACCTACAACGTCCTCTTCCGCGAGCACGATTCCTCGGAGTCCGCCGCCCAGATACAGGCATTCGACGATACTTGGCACTGGAGCACGGACGCGGAATGGCACTACCAGCAGACCGTCACCACAGGCCCGCGCAAACTCGCGGAAATGCTCCTAGCCATGCGCCAATTCCTCGGCCAGAACGATATGATGGCCTACCTCACCATGATGGCCCCGCGCATGGTGGAGCTGCGCCGCGTCCTCAAGCCCACCGGCAGCATCTACCTCCACTGCGATCCCACCGCCAGCCACTACCTCAAGCTCCTCATGGACGCCGTGTTCGGCCCGACAAGGTTCAGGAACGAAATCACGTGGAAACGGACTACTAGTCATAATGATGCGCGTCGAAACTACAGTGGCGTAAGTGATTACTTGCTGTTCTACAGCAAAGGGAACGAATTTCTATTCCAGAGGCAGTACGCGCCTTACTCCGAAGAACACCTTGAGAGTACGTACAAGTACGTTGACGAGAACGGCAGGCGATTCAGCACAGGAAATCTGAGGAGCCCCAATCCCCGACCGAATCTTACCTACGAATACAAGGGGTACAAACCTCATCCGAATGGCTGGACTGTTTCGATTGAAAGAATGCGGCAACTTGATGAAGAGGGACGGCTGCTATTTCCCAAGAACAAGGACGGGAGAATAAGGCTGAAGCAGTATCTCGATGAAATGCCGGGCGTTCCTGTCGGCAACGTATGGGACGATATCAGACCAATTAGCTCGCACGCGGCCGAACGCCTCGGCTACCCCACGCAGAAACCCGAGGCCCTGCTTGAGCGCATCATCTCCGCCTCCAGCAACGAGGGCGATGTCATCCTTGACCCGTTTTGCGGCTGCGGCACCGCCGTCGCCGTCGCGGAACGCCTGAACCGCAAATGGATTGGCATCGATGTCACCCATCTCGCCATCTCCCTCATGCGCAGCCGACTGCGCGACTCGTTCGGCGATGAGTTGTCCGACTACGAGGTCGTCGGCTCCCCCGCAGACACGGAAAGTGCCCGCGCCCTCTCGCTTGAGGGAGGCAATACCGGCCGCTACCAGTTCGAATACTGGGCGCTCGGACTCGTTGAAGCCCGCCCGGCCCGCGACATGAAGAAGGGCGCGGACGCCGGAATCGATGGCTACATCAACTTCTTTGACGACAACACCGGCAAGGCCAAGTCCGTCATCGTCCAGGTCAAGAGCGGCCAGGTTGGCCGTAACGTAATCGCCACCCTAAAGGGCGACATGGAACGCGAGAACGCCGAAATGTCTCTGCTGATCACGCTGCGCCCGCCCACCAAACCGATGCTTGATGAAGCTGCGTCCGCCGGATTCTACACGCCTGAAGCCTACCCGGACCGCCAATTCCCGAGAGTCCAGATCGCCACCGTCGAGGACATCCTCAACGGCAACGGCCCTGCGA
>CAYOPL010000045.1:0-45417 GCA_964405845.1 uncultured Dehalococcoidia bacterium
CTTGGGGGCAGTGGCTATGGGTTGGCGGGAGGGGGTCAGGCGAGGGCGGTTCTAGCGCCCGGCCAGACGTGCCCCTACGCCGTTGCGCGGCGGTACATGATGGTGGTGGCCGTCAGGGCTGCGATGGTCATGGCTATAAGGATCGACATTCCGGGCAGGATATGTTCCCACTCCCACCCGACCACGACGATGGCGCGGATCGCCTCCATCACGTAGTTCACAGGGTTGACGGACACGGCGACCTGGAACCACTCCGCCATGAGGTCTTTCGGCATGAACGCCGTGGTCATGAACACCGCTGGGAAGAAGAAGATGAACATCGACTGCGTCACCTGAACGCTCCGCGTCCTGATGGCGATAATCAGCCCCAGGCATGACCACGCGACGCCAAAGAGCGTTCCCAGCAGCAGGACGGCCAGCAGTCCCAACATGCCGGATTCCGAGCTCGCCCCCATGAGCAGCCCCACGGCGATGATCGTGACTCCCTGAATCGCGCCTCGTGTTGCGGAAACGAGGAGCACGCCCAGCAGGATGGAAATGCGGTAGATGGGCGCGAGTAGGAGCTTGTTGAGGTAGCCAGACAAATCGTCCGTCAGCAGGTTGAAACCGGCGTCGATGCCGCTGAAGATCATCGCCTGCACAATAATCATCGGCATCAGGTACGTGACATAGCTATCCGTGGGGAATCCGGGCAACATCGACACATTGTCGAAGGCCGCCACGAAGACGACCATGAAGATGATGTTGATGAAGATCGTCGGCAGGAATTGACCCGGCTGCGTGATCCACGCGCGGAAATTGCGCAGGTAGATGTACCAGGTTTGGAGAGCGAGACTAACCACGAGACGCTATCTGCCGTCACTCAGACCCAGGAAGGGCCTGAACTGGTTGTTCATCTCGTCGCCGCCCGTCTCCTCATCCCGGATCGTTCGGCCGGTGTGCTGGAGGAAGACATCATCCAGCGTTGGGCTGGAGATGGACAGGTTGGAAACGGGGATATCGCTATTGGCAAGCAGCCGCAGCAGCTCCGGCACCGCCGCGCCGCCGTTGGCGACGGTCACTGCGAGGCCGTCCTGCACGCGGGCGGTTGCGGACACGTACGGCTGCCCATCCGCGATTTCCTCCGCGCGCGCAGTCAATTGCTCTCGCTCGTCTGTCGTTTCCGGATCCGCGATGGTGATGGTGACCACGTCGCCGCCCACCTGCTCCTTGAGGGCGCGCGGAGAGCCCTCCGCGACAATCTTGCCCTGGTCGATGATTGCGAGGCGCTCACACAGGCGGTCCGCCTCATCCATCATCTGCGTGGTCAGGATGATCGTGACGCCCTCCTCCGTGTTGAGGCGGCGGAGGTGATCCCAAAGCGTGTTGCGGCTCTGCGGGTCAAGACCCGTCGTCGGCTCATCCAGAAAAAGAACTTTCGGCTCATGGACAAGAGTCGCGACCAGATCCAGCCGGCGCCGCATTCCGCCCGAGAACGTGCCGATCTTCTTGTTGGCCACGTTCGCCAGCCCAATGAACTCCAGCAGTTCAGCAGACCGTGCCCGAGCATCCGAACTACGAAGCCCATAGAGGCGGCCCTGCAGCGTCAGGAAATCATGCGCCTTCGCCAGATCATCCAGGCCGGCCGTCTGCATGGCGACGCCGACGCTGCGCCGGATCTGCTCGGCCTGGTGGTCGACATCGAAGCCGGCGACACTGACCTGGCCGGACGTCTTCTTGAGCAGGGTCGAGAGAACCTTGAGTGCGGTACTCTTACCCGCGCCGTTCGGGCCGAGAAAGCCGAAGAACTCGCCCTCATGAACAGTGAAGTCGATACCGTCGACAGCGCGTGTCCCACCCGGATAGACCTTTACGAGACTGCGAACATCAATAACGGCCTTCCGGCTCTCCGACACCCCACCTCCAAACGCCCCGACACAGAATAAGGGACAGGTCAGTACCTCTATCCATACTACGAAAGCCAGCCGTGCGGGGCAAAGCCCCACCTCCCATCCTTGCCCGTCTATTGCCGCCGCCCCTATACTGTCAAACACTATGCCCAAGCGAACCTATCAACCCAAAGTGCGCCGCCGCAAGCGTGTCCACGGCTTTCGTTTACGCATGAGAGAACCCGGCGGCAGAAACGTTGTTGCGCGTCGACGCGCCAAGGGGCGTCACCGTCTCAGCGTCTAACATTCTCGCCATGCCCCGGACGACGGATCACCGGCTGCGTCGGAGTTCCGATTTCGACCGCGTTTCCCACATCGGCAAGGGCCGCGCCAATGAGCTTGTCGTCCTGCGCTACGCGCCGAACGACGTGAGCACCATGCGGGCCGGCTATGCCGTCAGTAAGCGCGTGGGCGGCGCGGTCACGCGCAACGCAGTCAAAAGGCGCCTGCGCGTCGCGGTCCGCAAGCTGGGGCCACGCGAATCAGGAGTCGACCTCGTGTTCATCGCCAGACCGCAGATCACCCAAGCGGACTACCGAGGCATCGAAGATGCGGTTGCCGACGTTCTCAAACGCGCCGGGCTGTGTGATAGAGAAATCGCGACAGGCTCCACTGACACGACAGATTTTCATCGGGACTAAGCAAAGCACATGAAGTATCTGGCCTTGGGCCTCCTGCGGCTGTACAAGTTCGTCCTCTCGCCGCTCCTACCCGCCGCCTGCCGCTATCAGCCCACCTGCTCCGACTACGCGCGTGAGGCGGTCGGGCGGTATGGGGCGCTGCGCGGCACGGTCCTGGCGGCGCGACGGCTGGCACGATGCCATCCGTTCCGGGAAGGGGGCTTTGACCCTGTTCCGTAAAACGTTCCTGCTCTTTGCCATGTTCGCGCTGCTCGCAGCATTCGGCTGCACGGCGGGCAGCCTGTACGACCCGAAACCGTGGGCGGCGCCCGTTCTTCTGGGCGACGAGACGGTCGTCATCGGGACGGACACCGGACACATCGTCGTCGGCAACATCATCACCGGACGTGAATTGGGCCGGTGCGAGACAGGGGAGGGCCGCAATAGTGTCCGCGCAATCTTTGGCGCGCCCTTGCTGCATGACGGGCGCATCTATGCGGGCGGCTTTAATGGCGTTTTATACGCTGTAGACCCCGCTTCGCTGTTACCTGAGTCCGAGGCTGAGTGTATCCCGTTCTTTGAAGCCGACTCCCCGATTGTCGGCGGGCCGGCACTGACGCCGGACGGCGTACTCCTGTTTGGTACGGAGGGCACATCGGAAACGGAGCGCGGGACGCTGTACGCAATCGACATCACGAACGCATCCACGCTATGGACATTCGAGGCCGACTCCCAGATCTGGGGCACGCCCGTCCTCGGTGACGGACTGGTGTACGTGGCCACGCTGGGCGGCACGCTGCACGCAGTTCACATGGACGAGAGCCGCGGCACGGAGGCGTGGCGGCATCAGGCCGAGGCCGGCATCGGCGGCATGACGCTGCACGAAGGCATCCTATACGCCGGCGCGTTCGACAACAACCTCTATGCGCTGGACGCCGCGACTGGTGAGCCGCGTTGGTCGGCACCGTTCACTGCGGATAACTGGTTCTGGGCTGCTCCACTTGTCATCGGTGATCGTCTTTTCGCGCCATCGCTTGATCACTCCCTGTACATCCTCGACAAGGACACGGGCGTGCAGGTGTTGGACCCCGTGATGACCGGAGGCGCAATACAGAGCAATCCGACCCTGACCGGCAGCCACATCAGCATCGCCAATGAAGAGAAAGAGACGTGGTGGATCGATCCTGAGACCGGCCAAGGCGTCGTGGGCGGCAAACTGCCCGATCCCGTCTACGCGCCGATTGTGTCGTTCGGAGAAGCCGATGCGCTGTTCTTTGCCCAGGACGGCGCAATCTACCGCGCATCACCCTCGCTGAGACAGCCCGTGCGGGTATTCCCTGTGGAGAATTAGGCAGCAGCTATGGAAGTCGTTGGCGATATCTTCATCTTCCTTCTTCTGCAGCCGATGCTGAACGGGCTGGTGCTGCTCTACAGCTTCCTCTTTGACAGCATGGCGCTCGCTATCATCGCTCTCACCGTCGTTGTCCGCGTGGCGTTCTATCCGTTGACCATCAAGCAGCTGCAATCCTCCGCCAAGATGCAGGCCCTGCAGCCGCAGATGCAGGAGATTCGCAACCGCTACAAGAACAACCCGCAGCTCCAGCAGCGCGAGACGATGAAGATGTACCGGGAGGCCGGTGTCAGCCCACTTGGCTGCCTGGGACCGATGGTTGTGCAGTTCCCGATCTGGATCGGGTTGTACTGGGCAATCATCAAGGGTTTGGGCAACCTGCCCGGCAGCTTCGTCTATCTCTCGCAGCGGCTCTACTCATGGCTGCCCGTTGGCGGTGAAGTCCTGCCGTTGAACACGGAGATGCCGTGGATCATTGGCACGCTGGACCTCTCCGCGCCTGACCCCACGCCCCTCATGCCTCTACTTGTCGCGGCATCCACGTGGGCGCAGCAGCGAATCATGCAGCCGCCCGCCATGACTGACCAGCAGAGACAGCAGCAGCAAATCATGTTGTTCCTGTTCCCCATCATGCTGGGATTCCTTGCCTTTACTTTCCCATCGGGCTTAGCCCTATACTGGTTCGTCTCTAACTTCATAACGATTGGCATGCAGGGATTCATATCCGGGTGGGGGAACCTGATTCCTGGTCGGCCAAGAGTCACTGCAAATGCCGCTGTCCCTCCAACCCCTCAGGTGGAGACGAGGTCAAATGATGGATCAGAGTCTGGAATGGACGGGGAGGACCGTCGAGGAAGCGATTCGGCGAGGACTAGACGAACTCGGACTCGACCGCGAAGACGTCGACGTCCACGTCGTTAGCGAAGGACGCTCCGGCTTGCTGGGGCTCCGCTCAGAAGATGCGCGGGTTCGCTTGCGAGTGCGGCAGGAAGGCGATGAGGACGAGTACGCGTCATTCGCCTCTCTCTCCGAGGATGCAGAGAGCGCGCAGGAGATCCTCGCCGAGCTGCTCCGACACATGGATGTTGATGCCGACATCTCCGTCTATGTTCCCGGTAGTGACCCCACCCGTCCCTTTGAGCCCGGGGACCCCATCGTCCTCGACGTTGAGCGGGAAGACGCCGGCCTGCTGATCGGGCGGCGCGGTCAGACGCTCCGCCACGTTCAGATGCTCCTCAACACCATCGTCTCGCGTTCTGTTGGACATTACGTCCCCCTCCGCATTGACGTGGAGGGTTACCAGCAGCGCCATATCTACCGTCTCCAGCAGATTGCCCTTCGCGCCGCGGATCACGTGCGCAGGCGCAGGCGTCCCATCACCCTCGACCCAATGTCGCCCGCTGACCGTCGCATCATCCACATGACCCTTGCAAACAATCCGGCCGTCATCACAGGCAGCACGGGCCACGGCGAGAATCGACGCGTCACCATTCAACAGGCTCCGCGCGGCGGCGGTGACCAACGCGGCGGGCGGGCCGCCGTCCAGGACCCTCCCATGTCGGCTCCACCCGTCGATGAGGGTGAGTACGAGGACGATGACTATATCGAGGAGGATGAAGACCTCGATGAGTACGACGACGAAGAATATGACGATGACGACTACGATGATGAAGATGATTACGACGATGAGGATTATGACGACGAGGACTACATCGACGAGGACGAAGAGGAAGAAGACGAGCCTCCCCCTCGGTAGTCGTGGCTTCCAGTCCTCCTGATTTCGTCGCTGTGGGCGGCGTCGGCTCACCCGCCCTCTTTGCAGCGTTAGCCGCCGCGAAACTCGGCCGCTCAGCCGGGCTGCTGACGAATAGCGCCTTTCCGGCGGACTTGGCCGCCGTCCAGGTTGTCACCGCAGACACAGCCCGCATCGGCTCGGAACACGTACCGTACACATGGCTGGACACGGAAGTCTTGTTGGTCGCTCCGGAAGGCGACGAGGTGGATTCCGTCACGCTGGGGCGCTTCAGCCGCTCACTTATCGGTCTCATCGCACGACCGTTTCTGCACAGCGGCTCGCTGTCTTTTGTCGGAGGCGTTGCCCCGCCCGGGGTCGGCACTCTCTTTCTGAATGAAGACGACTTGCCTTCGCCGTCCGTGACCATTCCGGCGCCCATCGCGCTCTCGGTTGGGCCGGATGCAGGCGTCCGCCTCTGGTGGCAGGGGGGCTGGCAGGTGGTTGGGATCGCGCTGGATGCCGATTCGCGCATCCTCTCTGCTCTGGCGGCTATATTCCTGGTCCGGCTGACAGAAACGCGGGACGCCCTCTCCGCAGCACGGTTCGCGGCGGCCGCTGCCGCACTGCTGCCACCACCCGCGGAGTTCTCGGCAGAGAGCCTTCCCGATCGCGAGGCAATCGCCGCAGCCGAAGCCAATTCCTGATTCACCCGCGTATGCCGCGTATCATGTGACACAGGCGGAGGGAACGCTTTTATGAAATTGGGCCTGACATTGCTCCTGGTGGGCCTCGTGATGGTCGGCGGCTATGGGGCATATGCACTGGTGCGTTTCATCGTGCTCACGGACGAGGTGCCCATCATCATGAGAATCGGCCTGCCGACAATTGTCATCGGCGCGCTGGTGCTCCTGGTCAAGGCCATCTGGGATCGGCTGCGTGAGCGAAAAAGCGCCGACGTTCGTCGATATGAGGAGGCGCAACCATGATTGCGGTCACATCGAACGATATCCCCGGCATGACCATCACGGAGACAAAGGGCATCGTCTACGGCAACTCTGTGCGCGCACGCAACGTGGGGCGTGACATTACTGCCGCGTTTCGGAACATCGTCGGCGGCGAGGTGCCGGAATACGCCAAGCTCATGGCAGAATCCCGCGCAGAGGCCCTGCATCGGATGGAGCAGCGGGCGGAGGAGATGGGCGCGAACGCCGTCATCGCCCTGCGCTTCTCAACGTCCATGGTCATGTCCGGCGCGGCGGAGCTGCTCGCCTACGGCACCGCTGTCGTTGTGGAGTAGGCACCGCTACGATGTCTGATGCCGTCCTCGTCCTGGTGGTTCTGCTGGCCTATGTCACCGTTCAGATCGCCGTTCAGATCGCGGCGGGGCGCGACCTTGGCAAACGCAAGCGGGTGCGGGGTGGCAATCGCTGGCTGTGGGTGATAGTCATCCTGTTGCTGCTCCCCGGGGCGCTGACCTATTTTGCGTTCGGACGCCTGCCCGACGAGGAACCATCAACACTCCCGCCGCAAAGCCCGTCCTCGTGGTGACAGGAAGTCCTCTCAGATAGCTCGCGTGTGTTCGCGCTTGACGTTGTCGATTGCCGTTTTCCACAATGGAATGTCAATTCGGGCCTTTCCCGAGACCAAACGACTCAAGAAATAGCAGGCAGGTAGACGGCTGATGCCCTTTTCGCCCGTATCGAGCAAGGTCTCGTTTCCGGACATGGAACGGGACGTTCTGCAGTTCTGGAAGGACAAAGATATCTTCCGCCGCTCCATGAAGGAGCGCGAGGACGGTCCGATCTTCACGTTCTTCGAAGGCCCGCCGACGGCAAACGGCGCGCCCGGCGTCCACCATGTCCTCGCCCGCGTCTTCAAGGACGTGATTCCCCGCTTCAAGACCATGCAGGGTTACCAGGTGCCCCGCAAGGGCGGCTGGGACACGCACGGCCTCCCGGTGGAGCTTGCCGTCGAGGCGGAATTGAACCTTTCCACCAAGCGCGACATCGAGGCCTACGGCATCGCGAAATTCAATGAGAAGTGCAAGGAGAGCGTCTTTCGCTACGTGCAGGACTGGGAGTCCCTGTCCGAGCGCATCGCCTTCTGGGTCGACATGGACGACCCGTATGTGACCTATTCCAACGAATACATCGAATCAGGCTGGTGGATCTTCAATCAGCTGTGGGACAAGGACCTCATCTACCAGGGCTACCGCGTCACGCCGCACTGCCCGCGATGCGTCACATCGCTTAGTTCTCACGAGGTCGCGCTGGGCTACAAGGACGACGCAGAAGACCCGTCCGTCCACATCAAGTTCCGCATTCAAGACACCGCCAAAGCGCAGGAGCTGCTGGGGGAGGGAGGCTCGCCCGCCTACCTGCTGGCATGGACGACGACACCATGGACGTTGCCCGGCAACACCGGCCTTGCCGTCGCAGTTGGCGCTCGCTATGTGATTGCAGAAGGCCCCTGGGGCAAGGACGGCGGCAAGGAACGGCTGATTCTCGCCGACGCGCTCACCAATCAAGCGCTTGAAGGCGACTACGAAATCGTCGGTGAGTTCTCTGGCAGGGAATTGGTCGGCCTCACTTATGACCCGCTCTTTGACTACGCCGTGCCGGACGGCTACGCGGGCAAGGTCGTCTCCGCTGATTTCGTCCTCCTCACCGAGGGCACGGGCATCGTTCACATCGCGCCCGCGTACGGCGCGGAGGATCTGAGCGTCGGCAATGCCGAGGGCCTGCCTGTCGTCCATACCGTCAACATCGACGGCGCGATGCTCGATTTTGAGGGCATCCCGTGGTCCGGAAAATTCTTCAAAGACGCCGACCCTGACATCGCCGCTGATCTTGATGAGCGCGGCCTGTTGCTGCGCGGCGGCACAATGACGCACACGTATCCCTTCTGCTGGCGCTGCGATGCGCCGCTCCTGTACTACGCGAAGGAGTCCTGGTACATCCGCACGACGGCGCTCAAGGACAGGCTCATCTCCGCCAACCGTGAGATTGGCTGGGTGCCGGAGCACATCGGCGAGGGGCGATTCGGCGAGTGGCTGCAGAACAACGTCGATTGGGCGCTCTCCCGCGAGCGCTACTGGGGCACGCCTATCCCGCTGTGGCTCTGTGACGGCTGCGGAGACCCGACGCCCATCGGCAGTATTGAGCAGCTGGCCGGACAGGCGGGCCTTGCGGGCTACGAGGCCGGTATGGATCTCCACCGGCCGTTTATTGATGACGTGACATTCAGCTGCGCTAGGTGCAGCGGCACAAAGCGCCGCATCCCGGAGGTGATGGACGCGTGGTACGACTCCGGCGCGATGCCCATAGCCCAGTGGCACTACCCGTTTGAGAACACCGACGTTTTTGAGCAGCAGCAGATGGCGGACTACATCTGCGAGGGTGTCGACCAGACACGCGGCTGGTTCTACACGCTCCACGCGCTCGCCGTCCTGCTCTTTGACCGTCCCGCCTACAAGAACGTTCTCTCGCTCGGCCACATCCTGGACGAGGCCGGCGAGAAGATGTCCAAGTCGCGCGGCAACGTGGTGGAGCCGTGGGACATTCTTGAAGCCCGCGGCGCGGACGCCCTGCGCTGGTACATGTACACGGCCTCCACGCCGGGCAACGCGCGCCGCTTCTCCGCCAACCTCGTTGGGGACACCGTACGCCGGTTCCTGCTGCCGTTGTGGAACACCTACAGCTTCTTTGTGACCTATGCCAACGTAGACGGCTTTGATCCCGCTTCCACGCCCGCGCCGCCAATCGCGGACCGTCCATTGCTCGACCGGTGGCTTGTGTCCCGCCTGCAGAGCCTCATCGCCGCCGTGACGGACGCCATGGAGCGATATGAGGTGATGGAGTCGACGCACGCGATTGAGTCGTTTGTGGACGAGCTCTCCACGTGGTACGTGCGGCGCAACCGCCGTCGTTTCTGGAAATCCGACAACGATGCCGACAAGGCTGCGGCCTATCACACGCTCTACGAGGCCCTGACGACGCTTTCGCGCCTCCTCGCGCCGTTCACGCCCTTCGTCGCCGAGCACATGCACCGCAACCTCGTCTCCTCGCTCGCTGAGTATGAGCCGGAGAGCGTCCATCTCGCCGAATGGCCGCAGGTGGACGCCGCTTTGCGTGATGAGCAGACGGAGGCGGACGTGCGCCTCGCAATGCGCCTTTCAAGTCTTGGACGCGCTGTACGAGGCCGCGCTCAGATCAAGGTTCGCCAGCCGCTGCAGGAGATGCTGGTGATGCTGCCCGGGCGTGCCGACCGCGAATCACTGGCGCGCATCGAGGACCAGCTGCTTGAAGAGCTCAACGTCAAAGCCGTCAGCCCCGTCGATGATGAGTCCGGGTTCCTCTCCGTCCGCGTCCGCCCGAATCTGCAGAACCTTGGACGCCGCCTCGGTGCAGAACTGCCGAAACTGACCGGCCACATCGAAGGCCTGTCCGACGCTGACCTCAACACGGTTGCCGCCCGCGTGCGTGATGAGCAGTCGCAGGAACTGGCCGGTTTCGAGTTGTCGCATGAGGACCTGCTGGTCGACACGTCGGACCGCGAGGGATTCATCTCCGGCGCGGAGGGCATCTATACCGTCGCGCTGAACACGGAGATCACGACCGAGCTTGAACGAGAGGGGCTGGCACGCGAACTCGTGCGGCATCTGCAGGAACTGCGCCGCACCGCCGGCCTGGATGTTTCAGACCGCATCACGGCTTACGTTTCCGGCGACGGGGGTGCTGTCGCGGGCGCGCTGTCCGACTTCGGCGACTATGTTCGACAGGAAACCCTTTCGGTGGACATCCTCCAGACCGCGCCGGGCGACGGCGCAGCCACCAACACGGTCAAGCTGGACGAAGCCACCGTCACCATCGGGGTGGAAAAGACCGGCTAACTCGGCAGCGTTGCCCCAATAAAATCCGCGCTACCCCGCGCGAAATCACGGGCGGGCATCGTCCTTCGTCCCTCCGCCTGCACCTCAAGCAACTCCAGTAGCCCTTCGCCGGTGCCGATGGCAACACCCATGCCGCCGCCGTCCTCCGAGCGCCGAAGCCGCACCACCTGTCCGGGAGCAGCTCCTCTCGGATCGTATTCCGGCGGCAGGGCAATGGCGCGGCGAATGTTGAGCCGCTTTCCGGAGAGCGTCGTGTACGCGCCCGGCCACGGCGTCATTGCCAGAACGCGCCGCTCTAGCTCCTGCGCGGGGCTTTGCCAATCGAGTTCACCGTCTGCCTTGTTCAACATGCGCGACTGCGTAGCGCTGCCGTGATCCTGTGCCTCCGGTGTTATCGACCCGTCGAGCCAGTTTCCCAAGGTTTCTACCAAGAGTGCCGCGCCCAACTGCGAAAGCCGCTCAGTCAGCTCACCTGCGGTCTCACCGGAGCGAATCGGCACCACGCGTCGGCTCAATAACGGCCCCGTATCTACCCCCTCCTCCAACAGGAAGATGCTGATGCCGGCGTTCTCATCGCCCTCGAGGAGCGTCCAGACCACCGGCGCAGGCCCGCGGTGACGTGGCAGGAGCGACGGATGGATGTTGACTGCGCCGCGCGCTGGGATATCCAGCACATTGCGCGGGAAGATCAGGCCGTATGCCGCCGTTACGATGACGGTCGGCTCAAGCGCTCGTATCCGCTTGGCTTCTTCCTCCGAGCGGAGCGTTGTCGGCTCCAGCACGTCGAGGCCATACTGCACGGCGCGTTCCTTCACGGGCGATTGCCGTGGGCGGCGGCCGCGGCCGGCTGGCTGATCCGGGCGCGTCAGCACGGCGACCGGCCGATTCTCCGAGGTCATCAGCCCGTCAAGCGTCGGCACGGCAAATTCCGCCGTGCCACAAAAGATGATCCGAGAATTTTCTGCCATTTTTCTCCGCCGCAGACGGGTTCCTCAGTACGGGTACCCTCGAATTATTGAGGTATTGGGAGCCTGCCGCAATGGCACGGATGCCCGCCCCATTGACTCATTCGTGGGCACCATGACGGTTTGCGTTTCTACCGTCTCGACGCCCTTCGCTACGCGGGTGCTAACGTAGGTTCTTGCGGCTTGATGCGCCAGCGACACTACCCGTCTACGGCGTGCCCTCCACGCTCGCGTAGGGCTGTCACACGGACAATCGAGGCCGTTCTCGGTGGGGGAGGAGACAGCGTTTCGATGCCCGATCCGTCTGTGCGCGACATATGGGAGGAGGCCCTCGGTCGCCTTCGCAAGCAGATGAGCGCAGCCGCGTACAACATGTGGCTGGCGGGCACTGTCGGTGTTGCCCTCACACACGATGAACTCACAGTCTCCGTTCCAAGCGAATATGCCCAGCATTGGATCCAGGGCTCCCTGCTTCCCATCATGGAGCGCACTGTCTCAGATGTCCTCAAACGACCTGTGACAGTCATCCTGGAGGTCGCATCCGATGCGCCCCTCCCACAACCCGTTGAGCCTGCGGCACAGGAATCGATGGTTGAGAAACCTGCTCGCGCCGGCTCCTCCTTCGCCATCGGCGTGAGGCCGGACCCGCAGCTCACTTTTGACCGTTTCGTCGTCGGTGATAACAACAAGCTCGCCTATGCCGCCGCGACGAAGGTCGCGAATGATCATATCCGCGACTACAACCCCCTCGTTCTGTACGGCGCGCCCGGCCTCGGCAAGACCCACTTGCTTCACGCGATCGCCAACGAGGCGCAGGGGAACGGCCGCACCACGCTCCTCGCGCCATCAGAGCAATTCGTCCACGACTACGTCACCTCCGTCCAGCAAAAGACGACGGCAGGGTTCCGGGAACGCTACCGCTCTCCGGACATCCTGGTCATTGACGACGTCCAGTTCATCTGCGGCAAGGTCAAGAGCGAAGAGGCGCTGCTGCACACGTTTGGCGCGCTCCTGCGGGCAGGTCAGCAGATTGTCGTTTCAGCGGACAGGGCCCCGGATGCCCTCACCTTCAGGAACCCCCGCCTCGCGGCCCGACTGCACGCCGGCCTGGCCGTTGACGTCAGGCCGCCAAACAGGCGCGCCCGCCTCAACATCCTCGCCTTCAACGCGGCGCGGTACGACCTCGATACACCGGACGATGTCCTCGCCTACCTGGCCACGCGCCAGTTCTCCAGCATCAACCAGTTGGAGGGGGAACTCACTCGCGTCATCGCGCACGCCACTCTTCTTGACGAACCACTCACGCTCGAGCTCGCTCGTCAGGCCCTCTCCGCTGCGTCGACGAACCCGGACCCTGTTCCCCTGACCATCGAGGCCATCATCCGAACCACGGCCGCCTATCGCCAACTGACCCCGGCAGACATCACCGGTCGCAGCCGCGCCCGCCCCGTAGCCGAAGCACGACACCTCGCCGTCTTCCTCGCCAGCCGCCACACCGACCACTCCCTGGCGCACATCGGCAAGGCCTTCGGCAACCGCGATCACACAACCGTCATGCACAGCATTCGCCGCATGGAGCGTGCGCTGTCCACAGACGCACGCCTCCGCGCCGATGCCGAAGCTATCATCCAGATCGCTTCTTCCACATTCACCGGCTAATAGCCCAAATCTTTCCACCAACCCCGCGCCGCACGCGACGCGTTTCCACCGCTTTTCCACACGGATTCCACGCAGAATCCACCACCCATCCCCTTCTCAACTCAATACCTATTCCACTATGTCCACGACGTTAACTGAGCTGTAAGTAACCATCTACATATATCCTTTGAGAATGATTGACCAAGCTCAAATCCATGTCCGTGGTGGAAACGGTGGCCGCGGCGCTGTGTCTTTTCGACGTGAGAAGTATGTGCCGTTCGGCGGGCCTGACGGTGGTGATGGCGGCGAGGGCGGCAGCGTGGTGTTTCGGGCGGACGAGAATCTGATGACGCTGCAGGACTATGGCCGCCAGCTTCAATATGTAGCTCAGAGCGGTGAACCCGGGCGCCGTAAGAAGCAGACTGGCAAGATGGGGACGAATCTTGTGTTGGCGGTTCCTGTTGGGACAATCGTGACGTGGATCGGAGAGAAGGGCGGCGGCGCTGTGGATTTGGAATCACATGGCGCGACGGTTGTTGTCGCGAAGGGCGGGAGCGGAGGCCGCGGCAACGTGCGGTTCACGAGTTCGACGAATCGCGCGCCGCGGCTCGCGGAGGGTGGCGAGCCCGGCGAAGAGGTTGATGTCCAACTGGATTTGAAACTCCTTGCTGATGTAGGCCTCGTCGGCCTTCCAAACGCCGGCAAGTCGAGCCTGCTGGCCAATAGCTCCGGCGCGAATCCGCGTATTGCGTCATACGCGTTTACGACAACAGAGCCGAACCTGGGCGTTGTGGACATCGGCTGGAGCAGCTTCGTGCTTGCGGACATACCAGGACTCATCGAGGGGGCGCATGAGGGGAAGGGGCTGGGCGATCAGTTCCTGCGCCACGTAGAGCGCACCGCCGTCCTCATTCACATCATCGACGGCAGCCCCCCGGATGTGCTCGACGCGTGGCGGAGCATCAACAACGAACTGGCTCTCCACGAGGCTCAGCTTGAGGAGAAGCCGCAGATTGTCGCAATCAACAAGATCGACATGCCCGAGACCCAGGAGCAGCTGCAGGAACTCCGGCAAGCGTTTGCCGCGGAGGGTGTCGACGAGGTGTTTGCGATGTCCGCCGTCACCGGCGAGGGCGTGACGGAGCTGATGCGGGCTGCGTACACCCGCGTTGAGGCCGAGAGAGAGGCGCGGAAGAGAACGCCGATGCCCGTGACGGAGGAGCCGGAAGTCATCCTGAGGCCGGAGCCGGATCGCATCATGCCGGTCGTGGAAGTTGAAGAAGAGGGCGTGTGGCGGCTCAAGCACCCCCGCATCGAGCGGCTCGCGGACGGCATCGACCTCACGGACATGGGCGTCGCCGCGCAGTTCTGGCGGGAGCTTGGCCATATCGGAGCAATCGATGCGCTGGAGCGAGCGGGCGCGGAACCCGGCGATTGGGTGCTCATCGGCGAAACCGAGGTGATGTGGCGGTGAGCCGCGTCGGCATCCTGGGCGGCAGCTTTGATCCCCCACACGCAGGCCACCTGATGATTGCGCGTGAGGCAAAAGAGCGCGTCGGTCTGGATAGCGTGCTTTTCATGCCTGCCGGAGAGCAGTGGCTCAAGGAAGGGCAGGACGTGGCCCCTGCCGCTCATCGCCTCGCCATGACGCATCTGTTGGTTGGCCCAAACACCGATTTCGTTGTGTCAGATATGGAAATCACGCGCCCCGGCCCAACGTACACCGTGGACACGCTCCGGGAACTTCGAGAGAACTCGCCGCCGGACACGGAGTACTACTTCATTTTGGGCGAAGACTCTGTCGCAGACCTCCCGCGGTGGCATAACCCGCAAGAACTCGTGACCCTGTGCCGCTTCATCGCCATGCCGCGTACGGGAGGCGCGGGGCGCCCCGACCTCACCGTGGCCTACGACGCCATTCCCGGCCTACGTGAAAAGGTCACCGTTCTCGAGGACGCCCCCCGCATGGATGTCAGCTCCTCGTCCGTCCGTGAGATGCTTGAGACCGGCGCAGACCTGCGCGGGGTGGTGCCGGAGGCGGTCCTGAAGTACATCTCCGCCCATCGCCTATACGGGCGGATCGAGTAGGCTTTATTCCTCCAGCGTCCTGAGAAAACGGTCGTCACGCCGCCACCGTGGCCTCGTGCGTGCCCACAGTGACAGCATCACCGGGCGGCCCAACAATTCCTCGATGAGAGGCCTCACCCGCACACCCACGTCCTTGAGCGCCTGCCCACCCTTGCCAACCACGATCCCCCGCTGCGAGACACGCTCCACGTAGACGCTCGCCTCGATAAAGTCCTTGTCTCCGTGCTCCGGATCCCGCGGCACGTGCTTCTCCACCTCCACGGCGGTCGCGTAAGGCACCTCGTCACCGTAGACCGCAAACACGCCCTCCCGTATCAGCTCGGCGATCAGAAAAGCCTCTGAGCGGTCAGTCAGGGTTGAAGGGTCGAAGAGCGGCTCCTGCTCCGGCAGATTGGCGATGATGCGCTCCAAAAGGCTGTCCAGCCCGTCGCCCGTGAGGGCGCTGACGGGAATGATGTCTCGAAACCCGTTGTAGAGTTCGTTGTAGTCCTCGATGACCGGCAAGAGGGCGCCCTTGCGCACAGTATCAAGTTTGTTGATTGCAACGATGACCGGAGTGCTCTGCGCCCTGATCTCTTCGAGCAGCGTCTCTTCAACATCTCCCGCGGTGCGTGGCGCGGATACCAGCACCGCCAGATCGGCAATTTCCAACGCCTGCCGTGTCTCGCGCAGCATCCGGCGGCTCAGGGCGTCAACGCGCGGCTCGGCCGGACGCCCCGGCGTATCCAAGAGCCCAACCTGGAAATCATCCCCGTGCAGGACGGCAAGGATGCGATAGCGCGAGGTCTGCGGCTTGGGACTGACGGCGGCGAGCTGCGTCCCCACCAGATTGTTGACGAGTGTCGATTTCCCGACATTGGGACGCCCAACAATGGCAACATGCCCGGCGCGGATCATGGCGACGAGACCGCCGGTGTGGGCCAAAACGCAATTGTAGAAAACCGGAAAGCGGCATCGTCCACTGCTGTCGTCGTCCAGTTAATGCCGTCCGAACTGCTGAGGGCGATGGCCGCAGTGTCCGTTGTGTTTCCCTGCGCATCGGTAGTCAGATTCTCCCCCACGACAACAAAGCGACCGTTGCCATACGCAATATCCAGCAACTCCTGGCCGGCGGCTGAATGACGAGGTGCCCACGCGACGCCGTCCGGACTCGTAATGATGATGCTCGTGTTCATCCGGCTAGAGGGGGCGTATCTATCGCCCACGGCGACGAAAAGGCCGTCGCCGTGCGTGACGCCTCTCAGGAAATAACCGTCTGTGAGGCCGGACTGTTGCGCGCTCCACTGAAGGCCGTCGGATCCCGTGAAGATTGAACCGGAGTTCCCCGTGACCACAAATCCCTCATCTCCGTGCGCTACGTCAAACAGCTGCCTCGGGGCATCAAAGGCCGCGCTCGTCCAGGAGAGTCCGTCCGGGCTTGTCGCTATTGATGCGTTTCCTACCGCAACAAATGTGCCGTCCCCGTAGATGACGGAACGCGCCTCAGGGATATCGCCTGATGTGCTCGTCCATGTCACTCCGTCATCACTGGCAAAGGCGCTGCCGCCGCCAGCCAGAGGGTCGGAATTGGCGCCCATCGCAACGAACCTGCCCGCGCCGTAGGCCAGGGCAAAGGATTGGCCTCCTAAGGATTCGCTAACCAACTCAGTCCAGACTGCGCCGTTCTCACTCAACCCAATGCACCCGCCAAAGTCGCCGCCGTAGGCAATCATTTGGCCGTCTCCGTATGCGGCGCTGCTGAAGTTGCCGAACGCGCTTTCTCGTCTCGTCCACAGAATCCCGTCGGCGCTCGTGGCGATACCATTGCCGAAGGCCACAAAAAATGGCGGCGGTTCCACCTCCAGGCTGGTACTGTCAGGCGTCTCTGAATACGGGTTGGAGCTTGAGCAAAAAGACCCGGATTCCGGCTCAGTGGTGGTACAACTGATCCCCAGCATGAAAGCCGCCATAATCGTCAGTGCCACACGACCAACCAGCCCGCGCATCAGGCCCCTTCGCCGCTGCCCCCCAGCGCCGCCCGAACTGCCAGGATTAACTCAACGTCCTCTTCCGGCAGCACGGTCCGTGGGTCAAGCAGCAACCGATCTTCATCAATGCGGCCAATGATGGCCGGATGCAAGTCTGATACGCGCAGCCGTTCCGCCAGCGCGTCCGCATTTGCCCGTGAAGGCTCAATTGCGAGCGCCCGTGTCGGCAGCGTCCCGCCCGGCAGGCTCCCGCCGCCAACGGCAGTTTCCGCCTCCACCACGCGCAGGCCCTCCCCGCCGATTTCCTCTTGCCACCGCAGCGCCCGCTCATCCAGGGCCGCCACGTCCGCGGAGATCATGCGCCACACCGGCACTTCCGCTAGCGCCGCGCCCCGCGCATACGCCTGGAGCGTCGCCGTCAGCGCCGCCAGGTCCAGCTTGTCGATCCGCACGGCGCGGGCGAGCGGATGGGACTTCATCTTGTCGATTAAGTCCTTGCGACCCACCGCAACACCGGCCTGCGGCCCGCCCAGCAGCTTGTCTCCGGAGAACATCGCAATGTCCGATCCCTCGCGCTCCAGCGTGTCCCGTACCGTCGGCTCCGGCGCAAGGCCGAACTGCGCGGTGTCCAGCAAACAGCCCGAACCAAGGTCGTTGATGAGGGGAACGCCGCGCCCTCGCGCAATCTCCGCGATCTCCGCCGCGTCCGGCGTGCTCGTGAATCCGACGACAAGGAAATTGCTGCGATGCACCCGCAGCAACGCGCCGGTGTTGTCGGTGATGGCCTCCGCGTAGTCCGCGGCGTAGGTGCGATTGGTGGTCCCGACCTCGACAAGTGTCGCCCCGCTCTGGCGCAGAACGTCCGGTATTCTGAACCGCCCGCCGATTTCCACCGCCTCGCCGCGCGAGACGATGACCTCCCGCCCACCGGCGATGGCGGCCAGGGCAAGCAGCACGGCGGAGGCATTGTTATTGACCACAATGGCTGCCTCTGCGCCCGTCAGGAATTGCAGCAGCCGTTCCGGGTGCGCGTGGCGAGAGCCGCGCTCTCCGGCCTGCAGGTCGTATTCGAGGTCGGAGTAGCCCCGCGCCACGTTTCCCATCGCCTCGATGGCGGCCCGGCTCAGCGGCGCGCGTCCCAGGTTCGTGTGGATGATGACGCCGGCCGCGTTGATGACACGACGAGGCCGCAGCCCCAACAGGTCGTCAATAGAGGCTGCAACCTGTTCCGCTAGAGAGTCCAGGTCCGGCGCGGCATCCGCTATACCCTCAAGAATCGCCGAGCGCGCATCGTCGATGGCCTGCCGGGCAGCGTGCGTTACCGCGTCTGTGCCGACGCTCTCAGCGAGCGCGCCAAGCGGTTCGCTGCCGACCAGTCGATCCACGCTCGGCAGCGCGCGCAGGGCATCGGATTGCCGCTGCCGCCCGTCGGCTGAGTTCTCCTCACGTGACTGTGCCATACCTGATTATCGCTTATGTGTGTGCCTGAACGGGCTGAGGCCCCTGTGCGTGGGGCGCTAGTCGTGCCGTATACTACTAATTCGGGCGCGCGTGCGAAACGCGCGGCCACACAACCATTGGTTCGGGCATTGACCGAACGGTGAGGGGGTAAAGGGATGCAGGTCATTGGCCTGACGGGTGGAATCGCAAGCGGCAAGAGCCTCGTGAGCGAGATTCTTCGTGATGAGTACGAAGCCACTGTTATTAGCGGCGATGAGTTGGGGCATCAGGCGTATCTACCTGATACGGACGCGTGGAAGGACATCCTGGCCCGGTGGGGGGACGACCTGATGAATCCGGACACGCGCGAGATTGATCGTCGCAAGCTCGGCGCAATCGTCTTCGCCGATTCGGCGGAACTCACGGCGCTCAACGAGATTACATGGCCGAGGATCCGCGCGCTGGCTGAGAAGACCATCGCAGACCTGCGCGAGGGCGGCGCCAAGATTGCTGTCCTGGAAGCCGCCATCATGATTGAGGCGGGATGGACGGATATGTGCGACGAACTGTGGGTCACGGAGGCGTCTGAAGCAGACGCCATTGCGCGGCTCCAGTCCCGCAACGGCCTCACGGAAGAGCAGGCGAAGCAGCGAATCAACGCCCAGCTTTCCAACGAGCAACGCGCGGACGAAGCCGACGTCCTTCTACAGAACACTGGCACCATCGAGGAACTCCGCATCCGCGTCGGCGAGCTCTGGCACGCCCGCATCCGCCCGTTCCTGTAGGCTGACCTCTTATACGGATCGAAACCACTCAAAGGGATTGGAATGACCGAACAGACAGTTCTCAAAGATGCCACCGTGATGTCGTACTCCGAGTACGAGATCGAGGAATACACCATTGATAGTGAGCCCTACTACCTGCCCATCAGGGACGAGGTTGAGGTGTTCACGGCAGCCTACGAGGAAAAGATACCCGTCATCCTCAAGGGCCCTACGGGCTGCGGCAAGACGCGATTCGTGGAATACATGGCATGGCGGCTTGGACGCCCCATAACCACCGTCAGGCAGGATGGCAAAGAGGATTCCCACGGCAAGGCGCTTGTTACTATCGCCGCCCATGAGGACCTGACCGCCAGCGATCTCGTCGGCCGGTTCCTGCTCGAGGGCGAGGAGACCAAGTGGGTCGACGGCCCGCTCACTCGTGCCGTCAAGACCGGCGCAATCTGCTACCTCGATGAGGTCGTGGAGGCCCGCAAAGACACCACCGTTCTCATCCACCCGCTGACAGACCACCGCCGCCTCCTCCCCGTTGAGAAGCGCGGCCAAATCCTAGAGGCCGCAGACGGGTTCCTGCTCGTCATCTCCTACAACCCCGGCTACCAGAGCGCTCTCAAGGATCTCAAGCAGTCCACGCGGCAGCGTTTCGTTGCGATGGAGTTCGACTACCCGCCGAGGGAATACGAGGCGCAGATTGTCCTCCAGGAAAGCGGTGTTGATGAGGACTCCGCCGACCTGCTTGCCCGCCTCGGTGAGAAGGTTCGCAACCTCAAGGAGCACGGCCTGCAGGAGGGCGTCTCGACGCGCCTGCTAATTTATGCCGGCAAGCTCATTTCCCGGGGCGTGCCTGCCCGCCGCGCGTGCGACGTGGCCATCTCCGACGCACTGACTGACGACCCCTCTGTACAGCGCAGCATCCGGGAGATTACAACAAGCATCTTTGAATAGGACGACGGCAGGACCGCATGTATGCGGCTGCGCCCTCGTGGTGAACCCGAGAACGAATGACATCGGAACAAGGCGGAACAGGCGACGCATCACCAACGCGTGATGAGCTGGTTGCCCAATTGCTCTCCCTGCCCGCCGCGGTCGGGCAAGCCTATCACAGCGCGACCGAGCACGTTGAGCATCGCCTCGGTAGTGCAGAGCACTATGACCAGTGGCTGTCGGCAGCTCTGGGCATCGCGGGAGCCTCGTTCCGCGCATGGGAGGCCGCCGCAGAATATGTCCGCTCCTCCCCCGCCGTCCTTGACGCGCTGGAGAGGCCGCAGGAAGCCACAAGCTGGTATGAGAGCGGCCGGGCGTTGTCGGCGCACTCCGCTGCCCTTGCTTCGTCTTTCTTCCGCGCCAGTGCCGGCTTCCTCGAACGCCGCGACGTTGAACGCCTGCCCGCGTGGATTTCAGCCGCTGAAACGCTTTTCCACGGGACATGGAAATCCGGCGCGTTGGCCGCCCGGTTCTTTGAGGTGAGCCCCGGCCTTTTGGATCATGTACGGCTGAGCGACCTCGCCGTTTTTGCGAACTTCCTCGACAGCGTCGCGCAGCACTCCAGCGAACTCGCCGAAGAGTGCCTGACGATGGCTCCGGACTCACTGCCGTACGTTGATGACGAGACCATCGACACGTACCTGGAGCTGCTGGACGCGACCGCCAACCGCAATTGGAAGTACGCCAAGGAAACGCAGCGCGCAGCGGCCGTGGCCCTGCCGCGCATCGTCCGGTCGGAACGTCAGCGATTCCTGACGTTTGCCATCAACCTGTCTGATGATGGCGGCAAGCGTTACCTGTCTTTCCTGGCCGAAGGCTCTCGCGCCATCAGCGATCTGCCCCTCCACATGCACCGGCAGGTGCTGGATGACTTTGAAGTGCTGTGCGGCCTGTCCGAGGAAGCCGCCGTGGAGTTTCTCCGCGCCGCCCCGCAGGTCCTTGAGCGCATAGACGACGACAACCTCTCCAGGTGGTTCCAGGAGGGCGTCACGATGCTGGAGCGGAACGAGGCCGCCGGCATCGCCTTCTTCAAGCTGGAATCCGCGCGCGGCGAAGCCCTAATACAGGAACTCTCCGCCACCGTCAGCCTTGAGGATGTCGCCCCCATCCTGCAGATGTACGCCCGCGGCCTCACCGGCGGTGACATGCAGCTGCGGCCCACACCGGAACTCGCGAATCGCAGCATCGGCTGGGCCACGGAAGATCGCGCATCCACGGACGGCACCAACGTCTTCCTCCCGCCGGAAATCGCGCTCTTTGAGACCAAGGACGATAACTTCGGCTGGTTCAAGGTCCTCTGCACGCACCAGACAGGACACCTTGAGTTCGACAGCTTCACATTCAACTTCAACCGCGCGGGCAATATCTTCCCCCTCACCCGCCCGGCGCTCGCCGCCCGGGCGGCCGAGGAGAACGCGGACGCTACGCCCCGTGAGCCCGTTGCCGCCGCGCCTAACCCGGAGATGACCGGTGTGAACACCGCCGTTCTCTCGGACTATGAGCGGTTCTTTGACCTTTTCCCCGAGCGTCGCCTCGCGTCCGACCTCTTCGGCGCGCTTGAGGACGCCCGCGTCGATCACCTCGTCAGGCAGCATTACCGCGGACTGCGCCGCGCCTATGGAATGGTGCAGGCCGCCGCTGTGATTGGTCGCCCCGCTCCGCAGCAGCTTCCTCTCCGCATGGCGCTTATTGAGCTGCTCATCCGCATGACCCTGCTCGAGGGCGACAAGAAGATTCCCGTTCCGCAGAGCCTGCGCGACGTGGTGGAGCGCATGGCCGTCATCCTGGCTCGCCTGCGCCATGACGAGGCGACCGTGGAGGACACGGCCGAGGCAACCGTCATCCTCTATCGCCTGTTGATCAACGTGCCGAATACCATGCCGCAGCCCGATCTCGATTGGGAAGACATGGACCTTGATGAGCTTGGCGGCGAGGCCGCGCAGGGCGTGCAGGAGGCGGACAGCGCCCAGATGGGCGGTGAGGACTTTGTGCCCGGCTCAGGCACGGAACAGGATGTGCCGTACCAGTCACCGGAGGACGTGGACTATCGCGGCGACTTCAAGCCGGAGCTTGTCCAGACGCTTGCCAACCTCCGCAAGGGACAGCAGCGCGCCGAGGACAGCGTGCAGGCGCCGCCGCTCACGGAGGAGATGGTTCGCCAACTTCTTGAAAAGAGCGCGGAGATCGATCTATCCAGCGTCGTCGAGGGCGACATCGATGACCCCAGTGGACTGTTTATCTCAAGCCTCATGAGCGAGGCCATCGAGGGCCCGGACGCCGAGTTCAATGACGAGATGGGCGAAGTCGGAAGCGGCGGTGGAGACGGCGACGAGATCGAGGAATCGCTGGAGGAACAGGAACAGACGGCCCTTTACGACGAGTGGGACTTCGTGGCGCTCGACTACAAGCCCGCGTGGTGCCGTGTGCGCGAGTCCACCATGCAGGAAGGCTCTGCCGAGTTCTATGAGCAGACTATCGAGCGCCACGCCGGCCTGATCAACGAGGTGCGGCGGCAGTTCGAGATGATGGTGCCGGAGACGTACCGTAAGGAGAAGCGCCTGACGGACGGGGAAGAGTTTGATCTCGACGCCGTTATCGATGCCATCGTGCAGCGCCGGGCGGGCGCGACACCGGACGACAAGGTCTACTGGCGTCGCAACAAGACAGAGCGCGACGTTGCCGTCATCTTCCTGCTGGATATGAGCGCCTCCACCGCCGAGGCCATTGAAGAACGCTCGGACTTCGACGATGACGATGAGGACATCCCGGACGATCCCCGCCAATACCTCTTCTGGCTGCGCTCTCGCCGCGAACAGCAGAAACGCTCCTATCTCCGCATCATCGACCTCGAAAAGGAATCGACCGTCCTGCTGATTCGCGCGCTTGAGACCATCGGCGATCAGTACGGCATCTACGGCTTCTCCGGCTATGGCCGCGAGAACGTGGAGTTCTACAGCGTCAAGGGCCTGGAAGAGCAGTTCTCAGACCGCGTCGCCAAGCGCATTGACGGCATTACGCCGCTTCATGCCACCCGCATGGGCCCGGCCATCCGCCACGCCACCGCCAAGCTGGACGACGTCAGCGCCAAGACCAAGGTGCTGTTCCTGATTTCGGACGGCCGCCCGCAGGATCGCGGCTACAGCCGCGAGGGCGCGGAGAAGGAATACGCCGTCCACGATACTCATGATGCGCTCGTGCAGGCCAAGGCTAAAGGCATCATCCCGTTCCTGTTGACGGTAGACCGCGCCGGCCACGACTACATGAAAGAGATGTGCGGTGACCTTCCCTATGAAGTCCTCGCCGACATCGAACTCCTCCCCAAGCGCCTGCCGCAGCTCTACTCACGTTTGACGTTGTAAGCCAGTCGCTCGCCTTGGGCGGGTGCTATAAAGGCTCTACCCAATACAGCATGGTGTATGATTGGTGTATGACACGCACAAACATTGATATTGATGATGAGGCTTGCGCCGAGGTGATGCGCCGCTATGGCCTCTCCACCAAGCGGGAGGCGGTCAATCTGGCATTGCGATCTGTGGCCGGAAGGCCGATGACGCTTGAGGAAGCGTTGGCCATGCAAGGAACCGGTTGGGACGGCGATTTGGAGGAGATGCGGCGGAACTCCCCGCAGCTTGAAGCCTGGCTCAACAGACCTGCGGATGAAGGGTTGCCGGGCTTGGAGAAGGAACTGTCTTCGTCCCCTGATGACGACGAAGTGGAAGGCCACCAAGCCCCGTGATTCTTGCGGATAGCTCCGCATGGATTGAATTTCTGCGGGATACAGGTTCACCTGCGTGCCATGCGGTTCGAAACGGTCTCATACGCAACGAATTAGTCGTCTGTGATGCCATTCGCATGGAAATCCTCGTCGGTGCTCGCAACGATAGGCACGCCCAATATCTCCGAGACCTGCTGGCCCGGCCCCAGTACATTCGAACTGAACCATCGGACTATGACTATGCTGCTCTTCTTTACCGCCAATGCCGGCGGCAAGGCGAGACGGTTCGCAAAATGATTGATTGCCTTGTAGCCGCTGTCGCCATCAGGGTCGATGCGCCGGTGCTTCACATGGATCGCGACTACGATATCCTTGCCCGACACACTCCGATGCAGGCATACGAACTGACCTAGTGCCGAACCCTCACCCCTCCGGCGTCTCAAGCATCCGCCACCACGTGGCCAGGTCCGCCGCGGCTTGCAGCAACTGCTCCGGACGCCGTATACCGTCCTCCGTGATGACGTGGTCGACGTACTTGGGCGGGATGATGTCCAGCTCACGCGGGGATTGGCCGTTGCTACCTGCAGGCAGCCATGGCGCTAGTTTGAGCGTGTCCGCGAAGAAGTGGACGGGGATAGGCGGATCGTGTTCCGCAGCGGCCTCCACCAGCGCCAGCGTCCCCGGGTCCGCCGCCATCGAACCGTCCGCCAGGAACGCCGTGCAACCAAGCAGTACGATGTCTGCGCCGTCAAGAACCGTCCGGTTGTCAGTTGAGGACGTTGTGGCATCTCGCGTCTCGGCAATGCGGCCTCCTGCCAGCGCAATGGCTGCGCGGACACTTGCTGACCGCCCCATCGTCACAACGATGGCATTCTCGGGCAGCAGGGGCTGACCACGCCGCCCAAGTGACGCAGGGGTGTCTCCCAGCAGCCGCGCCAGCCGCGCGACGCTCCGCGCCGCCGCCGCCATCCGGTCTCCGGATCGAGCCTCCCGCGCCGTGCGATAGGCGGATACGCCGACGTTGCGTATCGCCACCACCTCCGGGCGCGCGTCCGCGATGGTGAGGGCAATCTCCCGCAACGGCTCCGGCTCGCCGATATACATCTCCGAAAGCGCGCGGTGCAACAGTTGCGCGCCACTCGCTGCCAGGCTGGATGCCGTCCCCGACCGCTCGTCCTGCAGCGCCCCCGTCTCACGGCGGAGGTCGTCCCAATCCATGGGGGCTCTCATGCGCCGTCACCCGCGGATTTCGTGAGGATAATGTTGTCCAGCAGCCGCGGCTTGCCCAGTTGAACCGCAGTCGACGCCATCGCCCCCTCCACCACCTTGCCCTCAGACTCCGCGAGTGTCAGGGGATCGGCAATTGAAACGTAATCGATAGATGCCACGAGAGGTTCCGATTCTAGCGTTGTGCGTATCACGTCCCGCAGCGTGTCCGCATTCGTCTGACCGGCGCGATAGAGGTCCAGCGCTTCCGTCAGCGCCCGATAAATGACCGGCGCGGCCCTACGCTCCTCCGTGGTCAGGTACGTGTTGCGGCTCGACATGGCGAGGCCGTCCGGCTCCCGTACTGTTGGCCCCACAACCAATTCCCCCGGCACGTTGAGATCACGCATCATGCGGCGCACGACCGCCACCTGCTGGCCGTCTTTCTGGCCCAGATACGAGCGATCCGGCTGCACGATGTTGAACAGCTTGGTCACGACCGTGGCGACGCCCCTGAAGTGGACAGGCCGCGCGGCCCCCTCAAGGCGAGAGGCAATCTCGCCCGGCACAACGTAGACATCCTGCTCCGGCGGCGGATACATCTCCTCTGGCGAGGGGTGAAAGAGCAGGTCGCACCCGGCCGCCTCAAGCATCTCCATGTCTCGATCAAGGTCACGCGGATAGGCGGCCAGATCCTCATTGGGGCCAAATTGAGCAGGATTCACAAAGATGGACGCTGCAACCACCGCGTTCTCTGCCCGAGCCATCCTCACGAGCGAGACATGGCCCTCGTGCAGAAAACCCATCGTCGGCACAAACCCAAGAGATCCCGCCGTGCGCGCCTCTTCACGCACACGGCGGAACTCCTCAATCGTTGTAATCAACTCCAACGCCATCCCGTGTAAGCACCCCCTGCGCTATAGATTGTAGGGGGTGATAAGGGATGGGTGAGAGTGGAGGGGCTGGTTCAGGTGCCTACCACCCCGCCACGAATTCAAGCTCCAGGCGGATGTTGTCCTCCAGGCTGACGATGAACCAGAGGTCCGGGACCTCCATCTCGAATTCGCCAAAGGTGAAATTCGTCTTGGCTGTGCCGCTGACGTTATTGCCGTCAAACGTGGCGACCGTTTCCCATTCCACAGGGCGGGTGACGTCGCGTACCGTCAGATTGCCCTCAATCGTGAACTCGGCCTCACCGGACGTAGGCAGCGGCCACTCAATCCCGCTCACCCCCGTCATGACGAATATGATCTCCGGATACGTCGCGGTCTCAATGGCATTGCCGCGCAGGTATCTGTCGCGATTGGCCTCATCGCTCCGCAGGCTCGCCGCGTTCATCACGATGCTCGAACTCTCCGCCACCACGTTGCCGTCTGCCGTGAACGTGAGCGCTCCTGTCACTTGAGATGTCTCGCCGATGGCGTCAAAGGGCAGTTCGACGCTTGCCAGCTCCTCGCGGATCAGGTAGCGGGCCAAGCCCGCCTGCAGGACGATGGAAACATCCTCAGACATTGGCGCGTCCGCCGCCGGCGATGAGTCCGACGGTATCGAGGTGGCTGTGGGAACGGATGTCGCCGTCGCAGTCGCCGTATCCGCCTCGCCGTCATCACCGTCCGATTCACTGCCGGTGCCACATGCCGCAGCCATTAGAACCAGCATCAGCGCCACCGACGCAATCAACGGCAGAAATCGTGCGGAGAGAGAGCCCTGTTTATTCATGGAATTGCCTGATCCCCGGGTTTATATGTCTATCGTCAGATTCAAGCATACGGTTGGAGAACACCTCGCGCACGTTCTGAATTCTGTGAAACGTAACTTTCTAGCGACTGCGCGGTAAAATTAACGGACTATGACACTCACTGAAGCGCCTCCGCGCCGCCATTTCCTGTCCCTGGCTGACCTCTCTTCAGACGAGGTTTATGCCGTGCTGGATGCCGCCATGGCTATCAGGACAGGCGAACTGCGACCGAATCTGACCGGCCGCAGCCTTGTCCTGCTGCTTGAGAAGCCGTCCCTGCGCACACGTGTCAGCTTTGAGCTTGGGATGCGCAAGATGGGCGGCCACAGCCTCAGCATGCTGCCGCAGGAGGTCGGGCTCGGCGGGCGTGAGCCGCCGGAGGATGTCGCGCGTGTCCTCAGCCGTTACGCGGACGTCATCGCCGCCCGCGTCAACTCGCATGACACGCTCATTGAACTTGCCAACGCCGCCGATGTGCCCGTCATCAACGCGCTCTCGGACGTGGAGCATCCCTGCCAGATACTTGCCGACCTGCAGGCCATCCGTGAGCACTTCGGCACGCTGGAGGGCCTGACGATTGCGTTCATCGGAGACGGCAACAACGTCGCGGCTAGCCTTGCGCTTGGCTGCGCTCTCGTCGGCGCGAAGTTCCGCATCTCCTCGCCGTCGGGCTATGAACTGCCGAGTGACATAGTCGCTCAGGCAACGAAACTGGCAGGAGCGGCCGGACATGCCCCGCAGCTACTCCTAAGACCCGAGGATGCTGTTGAGGGCGCTGACGTCGTCTATACGGACGTGTGGGCCAGCATGGGACAGGAGGCCGAACGCGAGCAGCGCGCCCGCGATTTCACGGGCTACCAGGTCAACCCGCACCTCATGGAACTGGCCAGCCCGACGGCCGTGTTCATGCATGATCTGCCCGCCCATGAGGGCGAGGAGGTCTCCGAAGGGATGCTCACGCACCCGCAGTCGATTGTCTTCAACCAGGCCGAGAACCGGATGCACGCGCAGGCCGCGCTTATTGCCATGCTGCTCGGCGCGATCCCCGCCGCCTCATAGGAAAAATCCATGACAGCCCTCGTTGAAACACGCACCGGAGTGCCGCGCGGCTTGCCGACAGTCGCCATCGTTGGCCGTCCCAACGTTGGCAAGTCATCTCTCTTCAACCGCATGGTCGCCGAGCGAATCGCCATCGTCGCCGATGAGCCGGGCACCACGCGAGACCGCGTCACCGCCTACGTTACGCGTGACGATCGCACCCTCGCCCTCATCGATACCGGCGGACTCATCCTCGGGGAAGAGCAGGGCATGATTGGCGCGATCCGTGACCAAGTCGCTGTTGCCCTCGGCGAGGCGGACGTGTTGCTCTTCGTCGTTGACGTTGATGCCGGCCTTCTCCCTGCCGACGAGGAAGTTGCCGACCTTCTACGCCGCGTCTCCAAGCCCGTCGTGCTAATTGCGAACAAGGCGGACAACATCCAGCGTGAACGGCTCGCAGCAGAATTCTACGAGCTCGGCATCGGGGACCCCATCATCGTCAGCGCCCACCACGGACGCGGCCTGAACGAGTTGTGGGACGGCATCATGGCGGCTCTGCCGGACGTGGAGGACCCGCCCCCCGCGCCGCAGGGATCGATCCCCGTCGCCATTGTGGGCCGCCCCAACGTCGGTAAATCCTCTCTCGTCAACGCCATCCTAGGCCAGGAGCGCGCGATGGTGCGGGACGAGCCGGGAACCACCCGGGACGCGCTTGACACCCTCTTCGAATACGAGAACCGCAAGTATCTGCTCATTGATACGGCGGGCGTTCGCCGCCGTGGCCATATTGAGCGCGGCGTGGAGCGATTCAGCGTCGCCCGCGCCATGCAGGCCATCGAACGCGCGGACGTGGCCGTCCTCGTCGTGGACGCCACGGAATATCTGACCGCGCAGGACCTTCACGTTGCCGGATTCGTCCAGCAGGCGCACAAGGGTCTCGCGCTCGTCATCAACAAGTGGGACCTTGCGCAGGAGGACGAGATCGACCGGCAAGAGGTCGAGATGCTCGTCCGCGCCCGCTTAAAGTTCTTCCCGTCGATGCCGATCCTGTTCACATCTGCCCTGCGGGGCCGAGGCGTGCGTGCTGTTCTCGACGCCGTCGCCCGTATCCAGATGGAGCGCATGACGCGCGTCACGACGGCACAGTTGAACCGTGCGCTACTTGATGCGCTTGCCAATCACCCGCCCCCTTCCTCCGGGCGCAGGCGGCTGCAGATCTACTACGCCACGCAGCCGGAGGTGAACCCGCCCACGTTCGTGTTCTTCTGCAATGACCCGTCTCTGGTTCACTTCTCCTACCGCCGCTATCTTGAGAACGTCCTGCGGCGGCGTTTTGGATTCGATGGCACCGCGATCCACCTGATTTTCCGTGGCCGCAGCCGCGACGAGGAGGAGCCGGACTAGTGGACTTCCTTGACGACATCACCCTCACCGGCGTCGCCCTCACCCTCGCCGCCGCGCTTGGCAGCTACCTGCTCGGCGCGATACCTATTGGCCTGCTTGTGGGCAAAGCCTTCGGCAAGGTTGACGTTCGAGAGTCCGGTAGCGGGCGCACGGGCGCAACAAACGTCCTTCGCACGCTCGGGTGGAAAGCCGCCGTCCCCGTCGTCCTGCTCGACCTGTTCAAGGGTTCCGTCGCAGTCATCGTGAGCGGGTTCATCGCGGACACGCCCGGAGAGGTTGCAGGCGCTGTTGCCGTCGTTGTGGGCCACAGCCGATCGATCTTCATTGGGTTCGGTGGTGGGCGAGGCGTCATACCGGCGGGCGGCGCAGCGCTTGCCCTCGTCTGGCCCGCCGCAATCGTCGGCACGATCGTCGGCATCCTGATTATCGCCCTTACGAGATACGTCTCGCTCGGCTCCCTGCTGGGCACCTTGACCTGCGTCGGTATCATGGTTGCCTTTGCAGGCCTCGGGTTGGCGCCGCCGTTCCTGGAGGTTGTGCCTTTTGTCGTTGCCCCCCTTGCTCTCGTGGGCGGCGCAATCATCATCTATGCCCATCGCGACAACATCCAGCGCCTGATTCGCGGTACCGAGCGCCGATTCGGCCAACCCGCAGAACCGACGACGTGAAGAGCGCCCGTGTTCCGCTGGCCTATTAATTTCAACCTATACGTCCGGTACGAGCGTGATGTCGCAAGGCTGACGCAGGCGGTGTATTCGACTGCGGAGGCAATTGCCGCCGTTTCGCTGCCGCACACTGCGCAGGAACGGCTGCATATGCTCAACGTCGCCGGCGCTGTGCGGGGCACCACCGGTATTGAGGGCATCATCCTGACCGATGATGAGGTTCGTGACATCATCGCCGCGCCAATTGGGCAGCCCGTCCTGCCCAGTCATCGGGCGCGCGAGGAGCATGAGGCGCGCGCGGCTCACAACGTCTTTCAGCGCGTTGAGGAGATCCTCTCGCAGGATATCCACACACCGCTGTCTGAAGACCTGATTAGCGCCTTTCATGACACCTTGACGCGAGGCATCGACTATGAAGGCAACACGCCCGGGCGCTACCGGAGGCATCTTGTTCGCGTCGACACGTATTCGCCCCCAGACCCCGAAGACCTCCCACGTCTTATGGAACGGTTCATTGAGTGGCTACACGTGGGGGCGGGAGCGCAATTGGACCCCGTCGCGCGTGCCGTTGTCGCCCATTTCCTGCTGGTCAGCATTCATCCTTTCGGGGATGGCAATGGACGTTTGTCCCGCGCCGTGGAGAGCTTTCTGCTGTATCAGGCGGGGATCAACTCCCGCGGGTTCTATTCGCTCTCAAGCTACTACTATCGCGAGCGTGACGCCTACATCGACGCCTTGACTCACGTCAGATTCCGCTCAGACCCGGACGCGACGCCATTCGTCCGATTCGCCCTGACCGGACTGCAACAGGAACTTGCGCGTGTTCTCAAGGACGTTACCGAGGAATCGCAGCAATGATCCGCTCTCCCTAGTCCCATATGGGACAATTAGAAGGACACCAGGCGCAGGAGGTCTCGTGTGAGCGGGCAGGCGCGGCGGGCAGCGGTCATCGGCACGACGAGTTGGGGCACAACACTCGCCCTCCTGCTCGCGCGCGCGGGCGCGGACACCCTCCTCTGGGCGCGCACCGAGGAAACCGCGCGGCGGATGAATGATGCCAAAGAGAACATCGACCGCCTCCCCGGCTTTCCCTTTCCCGACAATCTGCACGTCACTCCGTACATGACCCAAGCCGTTTCGGACGCCGACGTGATCATTGTCTGCGTGCCATCCCCCACCTTCCGACAGAACCTGCAATGGCTCAGGGAAGGGAATCCATCGCCTGATGCTGCTATCGTGAGCGCCACCAAGGGCCTCGACCGCGCCGATGGCTCCCGTATGAGCGAGGTCTTTGCACAAGAGATGGGGCAGGACGCTCTGCGCCAATACTGTGTTATCTCCGGCCCAAATCTTTCCCATGAGGTCGCCGCCGGCCTCCCGTCCTCCGCGGTTGTCGCGTCTGCCACGGAGGAAATGGCGGAACGCGTGCAAGGGGCGCTGACCTCCTCTGTTTTCCGCGTCTATACGAGTACCGATGTCGCAGGCGTCGAGCTTGGCGGCACCCTCAAGAACATCGTCGCCATCGGCGCGGGCATGATTGACGGTATGGAGTTTGGTGACAATGCCAAGGCGGCCTTCATCTCCCGCGCCATCGCGGAGATTACGCGACTTGGCATCGCCGCGGGCGCTCAGCCGTTGACATTCAGCGGACTCGCCGGTGTCGGCGACCTCGTCGCGACGTGCTACAGTCGGCTGTCCCGCAACCGGCGTGTGGGCGAGGAGCTGGGGCGGGGACGGAACATCGCGCAGATTATCGAGGAACTGAACGAGGTCTGCGAAGGGTACAACACCACTCCCGCCGCGATTCGCCTGGCGGAACGCCTCAACGTGGAGACCCCCATCACACTCGAGACTCACCGCGTCCTGCATGAGGGGCTGAACCCCCGCGAGGCGATACAGTCCCTCATGGGACGCCCCGCCACGACCGAATACCCCGACGAAACGCTGTAGCGAGTAGATACACGCGCCGCGTGTCGGCATCCTGTAGTATTAGAGGCAGTCACACATGGCCGCGGCGTCTCACCCAGCCCCCGCCCCGGCACACGAACACGAAATACAAAAGAATCGACTTTCATGCAGGTAGCCTCAATCGATCTGGACGATTTATCTGCTGACGGCAGAGGCGACCCCTCCGGGATGGGCGGGCACATAGCGGCATTTCCCCAACGCATTATCCAGGGATGGAACGGCGCTGCCTCCCTCCGGCTGCCTGACGAGTACCGCGCCGTTCGCCGCGTCGTCGTACAGGGCATGGGCGGCTCTGCCATCGCGGGAGACATCGCCGCCGAGGCTGTGGAAGCCCTCCGTGAGCCGGGAACGACAGGGCCACGAATCGACGTCTTTCGGGACTACGGCGCGCACCCCGCCGCCGGACCTGACACCCTTGTGATTGTCATGAGCCACTCCGGCCGCACGGAGGAGGCGCTGTCCGGTGTGGAAGCCTCGCGCGAACGCGGCACGCATCTGATCGTCATGACCGGTGGCGGACCGCTTGAAGAGGCGGCTCGCGATAACAGCATCCCGATTGCCATGATGCCGGAGAACGGCGGCCCTCCGCGCACCTACCTTCCCTATGCGCTCGGCGCGATGCTTCGGATCTTTGTTGACCTTGGCATCGCCCCGCCCGGCACGGAGAGTGCCCTGACTGATGCCGTTGCCGAACTCGAAACACGGCAAGCGGACTTCGACACCGGCTGCAATCAAACGGAGGCAGGGCGTGCCAACCCCGCCAAGGAATTGGCGCGCGCGCTTTCCGGGCGCATTCCCGTCATCGTCAGCGCGCGTGGCCTTGATTCCGCCGCGCGCCGGTGGAAGACGCAGCTCAACGAGAATGCCAAGACACCCGCATGGACGGAAGAATTGCCGGAGATGCATCACAATGCCATCGTCGGCTTTGAACAGCCCGATTTCAGCGACAACCTCACCGTTGTCCTGCTTGGCCCTCCGACAGCTGGGCCGCGTAGCCTCCACGACCGCTACAACATATCGCGCCATATCCTGAGTGATTTAGGCATATCCGTTCACTGGCCCACCCTTAGCGCGGCCGCCCCTGTTGCGCGCCTGCTGGAGGCGGTGCTGCTGGGCGATTACGTCAGCTACTACCTGGCGCTGGTGAACGGCGTCGACCCCACGCCCACCATGGCGCTGGACAGCATCAAGGCGCAGATTCGCCGCTCAAACAAAAACGAAACTCCGGAGGAATAACCCCTAACTTCTATGGCAACACGAATAGGTATCATTTCCGACACCCATATCCCGAGTTCAATCCCGGAGCTCTGGCCTGAAGTGGAGATCGTTTTCAAGGACGTCGATATCATCCTCCACGCCGGCGACCTCATCACCACCGGCGTCGTGGACTGGCTGGAGCGCATCGCGCCGACGTACGCCGCAGAGGGCAACCACGACTACGGCCTGAGCGATGTGGACAAGCGCATCCGCCCCAAATGGTTCTTCAAATTCGAGGGCTTTAGCCTCGGACTGATCCATATCATCGACGGCTGGGGGTCACGCACTGCTACCGACCTCGTCAAGACCTACCTCGGCACGACACCGGATGGCTTGCTGCCGGATATCGTCGTCTGCGGTGACAGCCATTTTGAGTTCATCCGCAACGAAGACGGGATGCTGATCATCAACGGCGGCAGCGCCACCTACCCCCATAACCGTGAGGCCCGTCTCGGCCACGTCGTTCTACTGGACATCGAGCAGGGCAAGGAGCCTGAGGCCCGCATCATCGACCTGACCGAATACTCCATTGACGGAACGGACGGCCGCAACCGCTACTCCCGCGGCAGAATCCGCTAAGGCGAACTTCCTCCACGAACACATCCTCCTTGCCATAGGCAAGTTGAGGTGCGGAGAATTCTCAAAGGCCCCTCTCCGTCAGGAGAGAATTAGTGTGGAGAGGTAAGGGCTGTTCGAAGCGCGCTAGTAGCGCGGGCGTCCGCCACCACCACCACCGCCGCCTTCGCGGCGATCGCGAGCTTCGTTCACTGTCAGCTGTCTGCCCTGGTGCTCGTTGCCATTGAGCGCCGCGATGGCGGCCTCAGCCTCCGAGCCGTTTGGCATTTCCACGAATCCGAAGCCACGCGAGCGCATTGAGTAGCGGTCAATAATGACTTGCGCTGAACTGACCTCGCCGTGCTGCTGAAAGAGCTCCTGCAAATCTGCGTCTGTCGCCTGAAAACTCAGGTTGCCGACATATATCCTCATGCGTCCGGTCTCCCCGTCTCTAACTATTGCTATCCCAAACCCCAGCTACTGCCACTCCGCGCGGGGACGGCCGGCAATCTGTTGTCGGAACGTGCTAAGTATACCCTGTATGAGCCCGCTTTACTCAAATCTCGCGATTCTGAGCCCTCAAATGACAGTAAGTATCAAGAACTCATCGCAAGAGGCCGAAAAGATTGTTGAAAGCAAGTATCAGAAAAATAACAAACTGGATCCTGCCTTCCACGTATGGGCATGGCGTTTTCTTCGTAGAAAGAGCTAGGATTTACTCATGCAGCCAACGAGGGCTATTGAAAGCAAGTATCAACTATCTGCTTCAAGTAAAAGCCGTGCGTCGGCTAGTCTGCCGTAGCCTCCCGCAAAAACTCGAGCAGCGCGTCGTTGAACGCATCCGTGGCCTCAATGTTCGGGAAGTGCCCCGCGCCCGGGAGAATCACCAGCTTCGACTGCGGAATGGCCCGATGAATCCGTACCGAGCCCCCCGGCGGCGTCAAGCGGTCCTGTTCGCCGCAGATGACCAGTACGGGGCATTTTATGCCGGGTAGATACGGCGCGACAGGATGCGCCCCAAGTTCGGGCCCTGAGATACGCACGCCCTCGGCATAGACCTCGGGGGCGTTGCGCTCTGCCGTCGCCGTGGTGAATGCCCGGATGTCATCGAGGTTGGATTCGATGTACGGGTCGCCCCAGCTTCGTTGAGGATCGAACGGAAGGGCGCCGATGCCCTGCTCCCGAACAGTCTTGAGCATCCCGTCCCACCCGGACAGGTACTCCTGCTTGATTTCAGCGGACGTGTCCTGGATGACGAGCGAGAGCGTCTGCTCCGGGTAATCAATCGCGAACTGCTGTGAAACGAGGCCGCCCAGCGAGTGCCCGTGAATGTGCGCCGCGCCTATCCCTATCGCCTTCAACAGCTCTGACAGATCCTTCGCCATCGTCCAGCGGGAGTACGCCCCGTCCGTCACTGGCACGCGCTCCGACTGGCCGAATCCGCGCATGTCCCACAGCATCAACTGGAATTCGGCGGAAAGCGCTTCTATCTGGTTCTCGTACCCCCGTCCGTGGCCGCCCAAGCCGTGCGTCATCACAAACGTCGGCTTGGACGAGTCTCCGAACAGCTCGTAGAACAGTTCCACCCCATTAGCCTTCACGTGTGGCATCTCAATCCTCCCCTTGATTCGGCGTCCCTATAAGGAACCCGCGCGTTATCCCAGATCCAGGCGCAGATTCAGCCTCTGCGCCACGTTCTTCAGACTCTCCACGGAGTCCATGTACAACGGTATGCCATTCCGCCTGCGATCCTCAATCGTCTCGGCCTCAATATCCCCGGGTACAAGCACGCTCTCCACGTCCGGCAGCGGCGGTGTTGCCCGAAGCGCCGCCATATAGTCCGACATGGACTGCTTGAACCCGTCGGCGTCCGTGAACGCGTCAATCCGCATCGCGCCAAAGAAGTGCGCGGACTGGTAACCGCCCGCGACGCCGGAGCCTGCTATCGCGAGACCGGGCCCCATGCCGGACAGCACGCCGCAGAGAATATCTACAATCATCGCCAGCCCGTAGCCCTTGTACGACGAATGCTCCAGGTCGCTTCCCAACGGTAAAATGCGACGCCCGCCCGGCCCGCGCGCCGGATTCCGTATCGGCTGCAGGTCGTCCGTCAGCCCCCACCCCTCGGGCGCGAGCTTGCCCTGTCGATGATAGGTGTCGAACTTCCCTGCTGAAACGACCGATGTCGCCGCGTCAAAGATGAACGGCGTCCCGTCAGCCGTTGGCGCCGCCACTGCAATCGGATTCGAGCCCAGACGCGGCTCCGCTCCGCCCGCCGGCAGGACGATTGGCCCTGTGTTCGTCATGCTGATGCCGATCATGTCGTGCGCAAGCGCCTGTGTCGCGTATACGCCCGCTGCTCCAAAGTGACGACTGTTTGCCACCGTCACCCATCCGGAGCCAAACTCACGCGCCTTCTCGATAGCAAGGTTCATCGCGCGGACACCCACGCTCAGCCCCAGTCCGCCGTCCGCGTCGATGGTGGCCGTTGACGGTGATTCAGCGCGCACAATCCACTCAGGGCGCGGGTTCACAAGCGCCGACTCCAGCGGGGTGAGATAGAAGCGATCCAGCCGCGCCATGCCGTGCGAGCCGATGCCGCGCAAGTCCGCCTCGATAAGCGTATTGGCGGCGTCGGCGGCATCGGTTTCTGAAACCCCGACCGCCATGAATGCCGCCACGGCAAACTCCCGCAGCGTCGCTTCCGGTACGCGGATTGTCTGGGCGAGAGCCTCAGTGGAGCTCATGGCGGCAGGCCATCATCAGTAGCAGGACGCGCTCATGCTGCGAGCGCGCCCCGCCTGAACGTTGCGACAGCTATGGGCGCGCCTCTCGCACGCGGCCCGCCATCTCTTGGTCGATTTCCTTCGGCCACGAGCGCTTGTTTGGGTCCATGACCTTGATGCTGAACGCGCCGATGCCCTGGATTTCGATGGTGCCGGTCTCGCCGTCCTGTAGCGGGCCGATGCCCTGGTGGTTGGTGCCGAGGGCGATAACGTCGCCGGGCAGCAGTGTCATCACCTTCGTCGCCCACTCGATGAGCTCGGGGACCGTGTGCTCCAGGTCGCTCGTGTTGTAGTCGTGGCGCGGCTGATCGTCCACCCAGTACTTGATGTCGAGCTCATGCGGATTCTCGATCTCGTCCGCCGTGACAATGCACGGGCCCATCGGGGCGCACGTGTCATAGGATTTCTGGATCATCGTCGGCCCGCGGCCGATGCCCGCGCGAGGCGAAACGTCCATGAACGCCGTGTAGCCGAAGATGGAGTCCATTGCCTCCTCTTGGGATACGTGCTTGCTGCGCTTGCCGATGACCAGCGCCAACTCCGCCTCGTGGTGGCAGATGGTGAAGGGCGTGTTCGGCAGGACGACGGTATCGCCCGGGCCGATGATCGCCTCAGGCGACTTCAGGAACATGTCGATGGGGAAGGGGTCCCGATCCTGGCCCTCCTTGTAGTTGCCGAAGCAGCAGATGAGCTTGCGCGGTCGCGGCAGCGGCGCGCGCAGCTGCACTGTCGATACAGGCACCCCGCCGCCGGAATCCGCGATGTCCTCAAGGTCGTCCCGTACTGACGCGAAGTCTTCAATGAGGTTGATCATCACGTCCTCGACGTGTGAACCCATATACTCATCCACCAGGCTGCCCAGTCCAATGACGTTGCCGTCCACCAGCAGGCCCGGTCGGAAATCGTTGTACATCACCAGTTTCATTCCCATCCCCCTGTATGCCGTCGTTCCGCTCATATTTCCGTTGCATCATACCGTGTCCACGCCCCATTCGCGCCATTCTCGTCCTGCTGCGCCGCATATGTTGCGGGAGACCTCGCAAGCTCCCCACAACATGCGAGGATTCCATGCGTTTATGCACTACATAGACTGTGCCGCGACTTGACCCAAGTCCGCTCAACGCGGGATACTCGCACCATATCGGGGGTACGGGGGGCCATTGGCCCTGTTCAGGAGACACAACAAATGAAATTCTCGGTTCTCCAGGAGAATCTTCAGCGCGGACTCGCGACGGTCATGCCGGCGGTGGCAACACGCACGACGATGCCCATCACCACCCACGTCATGCTCCAGACGGAGGAGTCCCGTCTACGGCTCACAGCCACCAACCTTGAGCTCTCAATCTCCTGCTGGATTAGCGCCAGCGTGGAGACCCAGGGCTCAGTCGCTATCCCCGCCCGCCTCTTCTCTGACTACGTCTCATCACTCCAGCGAGATCGCGTCGACCTTGAGCTTGATGCGGGCACACGCCAGCTGAATATCATCTCCGGCCGATTCAACACGCACATGAGCGGGCTGGACGCGGATGATTTCCCGCCCACCCCCGTCGCCGATGACGGCATCAACGCGGAAGTGCCGCCGGATGTCCTGCGCGCGGGGATTGATCGCGTCATCATCGCCGCCGCCACGGAGGACTCCCGCCCGGTGCTGACCGGCGTTCACACGTCCATCGAAGGCGACAGCATCACCATGGCCGCGGCGGACGGCTTCCGCCTCGCCGTCCAAACCACAAAACTGCCGCAAGGGGTGGGTGAGAGCGTCGACCTCATCATCCCCGCGCGTTCCCTGCGCGAGCTCAATCGCATGCTGACGGAGCAGGAGATGCCTGTCCGCGTCACTGTGAACCAGGCCAAGACGCAGGTGCAATTCCACCTGAGCAACATCGTGCTCGGCTCGCAGCTCATCCAGGGCAACTTCCCCAACTATCGGCAGCTCATTCCGGAGTCATCCAACACGCAGACGTCGGTGGAAGTCGCGGATTTCCTGCGCGCCACAAAGACCGCCGCCGTCTTCGCCCGCGAGGGCAATGGCATCGTCCGCCTGTACATGACGCCCGGCGAGAACGAGATGGCGGGCACAATGCGCCTTGAGGCGCGCTCAGACCAGATCGGCGATCACGAGGGTGTGATTGACGCCAACATCGGCGGAGAAGAGGCGCACATCGCCTTCAACCACCGCTATCTCGAGGATGTTCTCGGCGTCCTGAACTCCACGGCCACGCTTGAGGTCTCCGGCCCCTCCAGCCCAGGCACCATCCGCCCCGCCTCCACGGACGACGGCACGGAATACATCCACGTCGTCATGCCCATGTTCGTGCAGTGGTAGAGGAGTAAGAAGGGGCGCTTTGCCCCCTTACGACAGCGTTCCGCCAGCCCTAAAGCGGGAAGGGCATTCCCTGCATGCCCTTGAGGTACCTGATCTCTCCCAGATGGTAGAACGTGTGCCCGATGATGAACGTCTGAAGCAGACGCGCCAGCGTCCGATCCGGCCGCTCCTCGTCCATCACGCGATCCAGATCATCGTCCGTCATGCCCTCGAACGCCGCCGGGATTGTCGGCCCTACCTCCGTCGCGTACGCCCGTAGCAGCTCAAGTCCGGGACGGAAGTCTCCCACCTGGTCTGCAGTGAACCCGGTGCCCGTGCCCTCTCCGGCCGGCATGACGAACTTCTCGTGGTATCCCTGCGATGCCCAGATTGTCGGCTTCGGCTCCACGGGTATGGAAATATGCACGGCGTCATCCAGCGTGCGGGTGATGTGCCAAGCGATGAACGCGATGGTCGTCGCGCCGGGGATTGGCGCGAAGTAGATGTTCTCCTCTGTCAGCGGCTCCAGTTCGCGCAGCAGGCTCGTCTGGATCTCCCGCATCTCCCGCGTCAACACCTGTACGCCGTTCATCTCCCCATCCTCCGCTGACTAGCGAAACGTGTTCTTGATCCAGTCCATAAAGCCGCCGCCCTCACGCTCGCCATCCTGTCCGTTCTCGGGCGGGGCCGGCAGCGTCGCGGCAAGCTGCTCCAGAAGTTGTCGTTGTTCGTCCGTGAGTTGATCAGGCACATGGACGGATGCGACGACAAACAGGTCGCCACGGGCGCGTTGGTTCTTCGGGTCGGTCACGCCGCGCCCCTTGATCCTGAACGACTGCCCGGATTGCACGCCTGCCGGAATATGGAACGGCTCATCGCCCTCTAGTGTCGGGATGGTAATCTCCGCCCCGAGCGCGGCCTGCGCGATGTTGATGGGCACGCGATGGAACAGGTGCCGCCCTTCACGCTCAAATACGGCGCTCGGCGCGACATCAAGCTCGATATACAAGTCTCCGGGCGGCCCGCCGTTCGTGCCGGCCTCACCCTCGCCGCCGAGACGGATCCGGTTGCCAGTATCCACCCCCGGCGGCACGGTGACGCGCACGGAGAGTTCCCGCTTGATTCGCCCGGCTCCGCGGCACTCACCGCACGGGCTTGTGATGACCTTGCCCTCGCCGTGGCATCGTCCGCAGGCGCTGATGTTCACATACTGGCCGAAGATGCTCTGTTGGCTGCGACGAATCTCCCCGGATCCGTTGCAGGCGGAGCACGCCTCCGGCTGCGTCCCGGGCTCCGCTCCCGAGCCCTTGCAGGGTTGGCACATTTCATTGCGGGAGACCTTGATGTCTTTCTCAACACCCAGCACCGCGTCCGCAAACGGCAGCTGCATCCGCATGGCGAGGTCATCGCCGCGCTGCGGTCCGCCGCGCTGGCCTTGCCGCCCGCGCATCCCGCCGAAGAACGCGTCGAAGATGTCACCGAAGCCCCCGAATCCGGAGAACGCGTCGCCGTTGGCGAACCCGTCCGCGCCGTTCAGGCCTGCGTGGCCGAACCGGTCATATGCGGCCCGTTTCCGCTCATCGCGCAGGACCTCGTACGCCTCGTTGATCTCCTTGAATTTCTGCTCGGCGTCCGAGGAACGATTGCGGTCCGGGTGGTGCTCAAAGGCGAGCTTACGGAACGCCCGCTTCACGTCCTCCGCAGAGGCGTTGCGAGACAGTCCAAGAACGTCGTAATAGTCTTTCTTGTTCGTTGTCATGGCGGTGCTTGTTAGGTGGAATTACCGGACTGCCGCTCCCCACCAAGAAGCCTCGAGATGCCCGTCCGGTCAGCCATTCCAGTGTATACCACGAACCCGCTAGAGACTGTTCCGCCACTCGTCGAACGCCGCTACATCCTCCGGCGAGGCGTTCCGGATTAGTGACATCAGGCGATTCATCGCCGTCACCAACTCTTGCGCGTACGTGTCCCCGGAGTCCCCGTTCTTCAGCGGCGGCCGCTCAAGCCCTGCCCGCAGCGCGTTCACCCGCTCTTGCGCCGCCTTCAACGCCTGCAGCTGCGGCGAATCTCCGTCCCCGGCTCTTTCCTCCGGCGTGCTCATGACCCTGCCGGCGCCTGCTAGTCCTGCTGCATTTGGGAAAGATTAATCCGCGCCCCCTCGCCGACGAACGGGTTGTGCTGCTTCTCATCGATGATTGTCGAGACTTCCATGTGACCCGGCAGAACCCGCGTCGTTTGCGCAAGCGTGTACAGGTGTGTCTCGATCGACTTGACGATCTCCGGGAACGACCCGCCGGGGAAGTCGGTCCGTCCAATGGACCCCTGGAACAGCGTGTCGCCGGTCAACACCGCGTCCTCGTAGACGAAGCAACTGCTCCCGGGTGTGTGGCCCGGTGTGTGCAGCACGCGAATGGCCGTCGACCCCAGCACAAGCTCCTGCTCGTGCTCCAGGTACGCGTCCGCCATCGGGGAGGGCATCTCCGGTTTGCCCAGCCACCCATCACCCTTCGCCAGCTGTTCCAGCATCGCCTCGTCCGGCTCGCCGATCATCAGCGCCGCGTCGGACCCGTCCATTGCCAGTCCGTTGTCGAAGGTGTGGTCGGAATGGCCGTGCGTATTGAGGACGTACTTGGGGAGCAGCCCGTGCGTCTGCATCCAGACCAGCACCGGCCCCGACCCCTTGGCCGGATCGACAAGCGCCGCCTCTTTGGACGCCTCATCAAACACCACGTAGGTGTTGTTCCCCATCGGCCCCACAACAAATCTCTGAATCGGCATACCCACACCCCACTACCTGCTTGCTAAAATTGTATCGCGCCTTACGACTACCTACCCGACCGTCATTCCCGCGAAAGCGGGAATCCAGTAACCTCCCGCTCGCCCTGAGCCTGTCGAAGGGTGAACCTCACCCCACCCCCAATATCTCCACCACGTGCGGCATAATCTCCGCGTCCGGGCGTGAGGTGTAGACGTATTCGGCAACGTTGTCGATCGTCCGGCGGCATCCCGCCTCGGACTGCCCGACGCAGGACACCCCCAGCAGCGCCATTCGCGGAGAATCGTGCTCGCCAACCTCGCTGATGGAGACGTTGTAGCGGCGTTTCACCCGCTCGATGACGCTCTTGACCACCTGCCGCTTGTCCTTCAACGACATCGCCTCAGGCAGGCGCAGCTCAAGAACCGTGTAACCGACGACGATGGCCATCTCTGTCATTCCAAGCGTAGCCGAGGAATGTAAAGCGACGATTCGCCCACGCTCGCCCTGAGCCTGTCGAAGGGCGAGCTACACGTCCAGGTTCTGGACCTCCTGCGCGTGCGTCCGGATGAAATTCGCGCGAGGGCGAACCTCCTCGCCCATCAGCATCTCGAACAACTCCGCCGCCTGCTGAGCATCCTCAATCTCAACCTTGAACAGTGTCCGCGTCTCCGGGTCGAGCGTGGTCTCCCACAACTGCGTGGGGTTCATCTCGCCGAGGCCCTTGTACCGCTGGATGCCGACGCCCCGCGTGGACACGTCCTCCACAATCTCCGCAAGGTCGATCATGGAGTTCAGCCGCCCAACGGCGCGCTCCCGCTTGTACACAGTGCCAACCTTGGGCAGGTGATCGCTCAGCGCCGTGGCCAGCTCCGTCATGCGCTGCGAAGCGTCCAGGCTGAAGAAGTCGTGGTCAAGCCGCAGCGTGCGGCCGCTCTCCGTGTCCTGGATCAGGATGAATGTCTCGTTCTTAGCCGGGAGCGCGGATTCCGCGTCACTGTCGTCCGCCGATTCCTCATCCTGCCCCTCCTCGGAATCACTGGAGAAGTCGAGCAGTGACGGCTGCTGAGCGTTCGGCATCGCCGTGGGCGCCGTAGGCGCGGGTGGCGGCGCGATGGGCGTATCGTCGTACTGGAACTCCAGGATGCGAACGTTGCCCAAATCCTGCAGCGCCCGCATCAGCTCCTGCAGCGTCTCTTCGGAGGAAAGATCACGCTCGCCCGTCCGCACCGTCAGCGCCGTCGCCGTCAGGAGAGGCCACGGATACCCCGTCGACTGCAGGTCGGACATGGCCCGCCCGAGCCGCTGCACGGACGGCAGCACGTCCCGCACCTGCGCCTCCGTGTAGACGATTTCCGCGTCCTGCTCGGAGCTCTCGCGGATCGTCATGTCCTTGAGCGCCTGGTTGGTCAGCGTGTCGTCCTTCTCCTTGTCGGTATAGAGCCAGTGGATGTCATTGCGGCCAATCTGCACGCGGTACAGCGGCGGTTGCGCGATGTAGATATTCCCGGCGCGAAGCAACGGCTGGAAATGCCGGTAGAACAGCGTCAGCAGCAGCGTGCGGATATGCGCGCCGTCCACGTCCGCGTCCGTCATGATGATGACCTTCTTGTACCGCAGCTTGGAGAGGTCCAGACCGTCGTTCTCGTCGATCTCCGCCTCGTCCTCCGATGCGCCGTTCCCGTTGGCGTGGCCGTTCAGCCCGCCGAAACCGACGCCGAGCGCGGAGGCGATGGCCTTGATCTCCTCATGCCCGTACACCTTGTCGAGCCGCGCCTTCTGGACGTTGAGAATCTTGCCGCGCAGGGGAAGGATGGCCTGGAAGCGCCGATCACGACCGCCCTTGGCGGAACCGCCCGCGGAGTCACCCTCAACGAGGAAGATCTCACAGTTGTCCGGGTTCTTGTCCGAGCAGTCGGCCAGCTTGCCGGGCAGGGTGGTGGACTCCAGCGCGCCCTTGCGCTGCACGCTCTCCTTGGCCTTTCGCGCGGCCTCCCGCGCGATGGCCGTGTTCATGCACTTCTCAAGGATGCGCCGCGCGTCCTGCGGGTGCTCCTCCAAATACGAGGACAGACCCTCGGCAAGGGTGCTCTCAACCTGGTTCTTGACCTCGGCGTTGCCCAGCTTGCCCTTCGTTTGGCCCTCGAACTGCGGCTCCGCCAGCTTGACGCTGATGACTGCGGCGATGCCCTCGCGCACGTCCTCGCCCTGAAGGTTGTTGTCGCCGTCCTTCAGGATCTTGAACTTGCGCCCGTAGTCATTCATCGCCCGCGTCAGCGCCGCGCGGAAACCGGTCAGGTGCGTCCCGCCGTCCACCGTGTGGATGCAGTTCGCGAACCCCAACACATTCTCCTGGTAGCCGTCGTTGTACTGGAGCGCAACCTCGACATGTGTGCCGTCGATGTCCCTCTCCACGTAGATGGGTTGCTGGTGCAGTGCTGAGCGCGCCGAGTTCATGTGCCGTACCAGTGAGCGGATGCCGCCCTCGAAATAGAACGTTGTCTCGTTCTCCGTGCGCTCATCGACGAATCGAATCTCCAGCCCCGGGTTCAGGTACGCCATCTCCCGGAACCGCGCCGCCAGCGTGGGGAACTCAAACGAGGTGTCCTGCATGAAGATGTTGGGGTCCGGCTTGAACCAGACCGTGGTGCCCGTGCCGTCCGCCGGGCCGATGGCCTCAACCGGCGCGACCGTGTCGCCCCGTGAGTATTCCTGCATGTACGTTTGCCCGTCGCGCCGCACCTCTGCCCGAAGAGTTTCCGAGAGGGCGTTCACGACCGACGCGCCGACGCCGTGCAGGCCGCCGGAGACCTTGTATCCGCCGCCGCCGAACTTGCCGCCCGCGTGCAGCGTCGTCATCACTGTTTCGAGGCCCGTCAGCCCCGTCTGGGGGTGCTTGTCGATTGGCACGCCGCGACCGTCGTCGTCGATGCGCGCCGAGCCGTCCGCTTGGATCGTGACGATGATGCGGCTGCAATAGCCAGCCATCGCCTCGTCGACGGCGTTGTCGACGATCTCATAGATCAGGTGGTGAAGGCCCCGCTCGTCCGTGGAGCCGATATACATGCCGGGGCGGCGACGCACCGCCTCAAGCCCCTCCAGGACCTCGATATTACGTGACGTGTACTCGGACGTGTCAGTCGCGGCTGCATCGCGCCGTTCCGACCGTTCTACCATCTAGTTCACCCCTTTAGTGAGCGGCAAATCACACGAGCGGGCAGTGGCCCTGGATTCGCTATATGTACGCTACCTATATGCGACCCGCGAATCGCCGTATTTGTCGCCTGCCTTTCCCCGCGCCTTTGCGCCCGATCCGCTCCTTCCGCAGAGCCGATTCCGTACGACCCCTCAGCCTCTTGGCGGAGCCGTTTCAGATGTGCTCTCGGCATCTTCAGAAAGGCCGTTTTCAAATACGACTCAGCCCCTCTCGCAGATACGGCCGCAACCTGTATCTATTCTACCAGAAATTCAAATCCCGTTCAAAAATCCAGAGGCCATGCCTCAACCGTCAGGAACCGCGTCCCCACGCCGTTCCCGGACATGCTCTTAACGCTTCGCCAAACATCCCGGAGCCCACCCGCCCTGGGCATGGCTAAAGGGGGCCAAGTGTCATTCTGAGCGTAGCGAAGAATCCAA
>CAYOPL010000046.1:0-1856 GCA_964405845.1 uncultured Dehalococcoidia bacterium
TCGTGGAGCTTCTCGACGGCGCCCACGGGCGGCAATGGGACGCCCACGGCAACCGCGGCGGGCTCATCAAGAACCACCGCACCAACGCGGCGCGCACCGATCAGGGCATCGCGGCCCTCATCATCGACCTCAAGTCACGCGGCCTGCTGGACGAGACCCTCGTCGTCTGGGCCACCGAGTTCGGCCGCACGCCGTTCGAGGAGGCGGACAGGTCGCTGACGAAGACCACCATCGGCCGCAGCCATCACCACTACGGCTTCACCATGTGGATGACGGGCGGCGGCGTCAAGCGGGGAATCACCTACGGCGCCACCGACGAACTCGGCATGCACGCCGTCAAGGACCGCGTTTCCCATCACGATTTTCACGCCACCATCCTCCACCTCCTGGGCCTGGACCACGAACGGCTCACCTACCGCCACAACAGCCGCGACTTCCGCCTGACCGACGTCTACGGCAACGTCGTCCACGACATCATTGCGTGATCGACCCGGGAGGGGCGATTGCCAATCGCCCCGCGAAGGGGGACAGTCACATCCTCTTTCTTGTAGGGTCCTTCATCAGATGTAAAGCTATAAGATTGAAATTAAGTAAAGCGATATGCTATATATAATGAGGTCGCGAGCAGGGTGAACATGTACCGATTGACGATACGGAAGCATGCCATCAAGACCCTGCGAAGAATGCGACCTCGGGATGCTCGCCGCGTACGGGACGAGTTGGACAAGCTGGCGCACAATCCCAGGGGCCGGGACGTGGACGTCACACGGTTGCGGGGCCGTCCTGGCTTTCGGCTGCGGGTTGGCCCGTGGCGTATCATTTTTGAGCAGAACGAAGAGGCCCGAATCATAGACATCTTGCGCATCGGCCCACGCGGCGATATTTACAAAAGCTAGGAGGGGGTCATGACCAAACCACAGGTTATCCTTGACGATGGCGGGAAACCCGCATTCGCCGTGATCCCGTGGCGGGAGTACACTCGTTTGGCGATGTTGGATGTCGCCGCGGGGCTAACCGACGAAGAGCTTTACGATCACGCCAAGTCTGTGGGGGGAGAGTCTTTTCCAATTGAGTTGGCGGATCGCCTTTTAGCGGGAGAGAACGCCGTCAGGGTATACCGGGACCATCGTGGCATGACCCAGAAGCAGCTCGCCGGTGCCGCTGGGATCAACCCACTCTATCTGTCGCAAATCGAGAGGGGAGTCCGCACCGGCTCGGCTCGAACCTTGGCCGCGCTCGCCGAGGCGCTGGGTGTCGACGTGGACGACTTGATCTGATTCACATGGAGATTTATCAGGAGAAGGGGAAAGTCACCTCCTCTCTCCTTGGGGAGAACGGCCAGTTACACACCTCGAACGTGATTGCAGTGCAATCATGGCGTAGCTTAAAAGCGGAATCTGAAGAAGTGGAGGCGCAGCGATGGCGAGCATTGCGATCCGCAAACTTGATGACGAGGTGAAAAAACGGCTTCGCATCAGGGCAGCCGAGAACGGGCGTTCAATGGAGGAAGAAGCACGGATCATTCTGCGTGAGGCGGTTGACTTGGAGGCACCCCCGGAGAAGGGGCTGGGCGCGGCGCTCCAGGAACTGTTCAGGCCCTTTGGCGGCCTGGAATTGGATATTCCGCCGCGCGAACCGATGCGTGAGCCGCCTGGATTCGATTGAGGGGGCGGCTGATGATTGTTCTGGACACCGATGTCGTCTCGGAGTTGATGCATGACAATCCGCGGCCCGCTGTTTTCGCTTGGGTGAACGACCAGTTGGTGCCCAATCTGTACGTGACGGCGGTGACCGAGGCGGAGATCCGAGCTGGGATTGCTCTTCTGCCCGCAGGCAAGCGGAGCCGGGGTCTCGCC
>CAYOPL010000047.1:0-10354 GCA_964405845.1 uncultured Dehalococcoidia bacterium
CTCGGCGGCCCCCTCCACCCCCCCTGCCAATCAGCCCGTCAACCTGACGGCCACTGTGCACAACGGCCTCGCGGGCCTTCAACCGGCCTTCTATTGGGAGATAGCCTTCAGCGGCGTTTGGGCCAAGCAGGGTACTGGTTCAACCCTGAGATACCTGGGCAGGGCGGGCGAGACGCTGCAATTCAGGGCAACCGTGACCTATACCAATGGCACTTCACTGACCTCTGATGCCGTGTCGGTCACCTGGCAGTAATCCCTCCGCTCACCGTTCGACTGGCTCAGGGTGAGCGGGTGCTCTACCCCGCGCCCCGCAACTCCCCGTCCAGATGCCGCAGATACTGGAACGTGAAGATGCCCGTCTCGTGCGCGTCTGACCACAGGAACTGCACTGCGTATCGCCCCACCTGCATCCAGTCCAGCGCGATCACGTCCTCCGGCACGTCCTTCTCGAACACCACGCGCTGATTCGTCCCCTCCAGCACGCACATCGCGCACGGGCAATTCCCCCGCAGGAACCGATACGGATAGTGACTGCCGTGCCCGTCCTCCCACACCGCGTGGATGCCGTCCGGCTCCAGCCGCAGCAGCGTGATCCCCGGAACTCGCTCAGGATTCTGTCGCGTCGTCATGCGCTCAGTGTACGTCACGCCGTACAATTGACGCATCGATGAATCGATTTACACGGGGCACGGGGGACAGGGATGACAGCACACAGAGAGATCGGAGAGCCCGGCATTGCAGAGCTGCCGGAGCAGCGCATCGCATACATCAACATGCGCGGCCCATATGAGCAGTACCCGGAAGCAATTGGGAAACTCCTCGCATGGATAGAATCCGTGGGCGCGGAGATTATCGCGCCGCCCGGCGGCACCTACAAGGACGATCCCTCCACTACCCCGCCTGACCAGCTCGATTGGGACGCATGGGCCCCCATCGCCCCTACAACCCCCGAACAGGACAAGAACACCGATGGTATCGGCGTCATCAACGTCCCCGCCGGGCGATACGCCAGCGTTCTCCACAAAGGCCCCTACGACGGCATCCCCGCCTCATACGGTCTGCTCTTCACATGGCTCGCCCAGCAGCAGATTCAGCCCGCCGCCCCACCCATGGAGGTCTACCTCTCAGACCCCGCCGAAACCCCGGAAGCAGATCTCATCACAGAAGTCCGCGTCCTCATCACTTAGAACTACGTCAACCCCGGCGCTAACGACGGTGCCCTCCGATGATTTGTCCCCTGCTCAAAGGCATACGCATAGTTGAGAAGCGTCGCCTCCGACCACGGCGCTGAAAGCATCTCCAGCCCCACCGGATGGCCGTCCACCGTATACCCCGCCGGCACCGTGATGGCGGGATACCCGCTCCATGCCGAGAGATGACAATTGCTCCCTGTTTGGGCTTGCCCAATCTGCGCGGGCGGCAGACTTAGCGTCGGGTATATCAGCGCATCCAGACTATGCTCTGCCAGAGCAGTCTGGACCGCCTCTTGCGTGAATTCCGTACTCTCCGTCAGCGCCTTCCGGTACTCTGGCGTGTCCATCCCTCCCGTCGGCGTGTACGGCATAATGAGCGGCGCGCCTGAACCCATCTCCCGCAGCTTCTCATACGTCACCGGCGCGAGGTCGCCAAGTCCCTTCAGATACGCGTCAAGTGCATCGCCATTCTCATACAGCCAGCGCCCCCACGTATTGTTCCCTTGAGAAACGATGTCCTCCGCATGCAGGATCTCAACGGGGTCGATAACCGTCGCCCCAAGCCGTTCCAAATCGGCAATCGCGGCATCCATCACCGCCGTCACCTTGTCGGCCTCCGCCCCTGTCCCGAAGAACGACCGGATCACGCCGAGCCGAACGCCTTGCAGACCCTCAGAACTCAGCCCTTCCGTATAGGACGAGGGAACGTGTCCCTCCGCCTGCGCAGTGACCGGGTCTTTGGGATCAGGCCCCGCAATCACCTCAAGGACAATAGCAGCGTCCCGAACAGTGCGTGTCATCGGCCCAACCGTATCAGACGTCGGGGCGTCAGGAAGTATCCCCGCGTTGCTGTTCAACCCATACGTGGGCCGAATGCCGACAAGTGACCCGTACGCCGACGGGTTCCTGATCGAGCCTCAAGTATCCGTGCCGATGCCGACCACGCCAAAGTTGGCCGCGATGCTCGCGCCCGAACCCGCGCTCGACCCCGACGGGTTCACGCTCGTGTCGTACGCGTTGCGCGTCTGCCCGCCCAGTCCGCTCGCTCCGTTGATGCCCCGCGCCATCTCGTCAAGATTCGATTTCGCCAGGATGATCGCCCCTGCATCACGCATTCGCGCGACAATCGTCGCGTCATCCGGCGTGATCATCCCGTTCAGCGCCAGGTTGCCCCCCGTTGTCGGCATACGATCTGCCGTGTGCATCAGGTCCTTGATGATGACGGGGATGCCGTGCAGCGCCCCCCACTGGCTGCGGGGCAGATTCTTGCCGTCCAGCTCCTCGGCCAGCCTCAGCGCGTCCGGGTTGATGGAGATGATCGAATTGAATGCCGGGCCTGACTTGTCATACGTGCTGATGCGCATGATGTAGGTCTTGACCAACTCACGGCAGGTGATCTCACCCTTTTCCAGCGCGTCGTGAATGTCGGCAATCGTCGCCTCCATCACATCGAACCCGCCGCCCGCCTGACCATCCCCGCTCATCACCAAAGCCCCCTCGTAGTCACTTCTGGGCGTATCATAGAGGAAATCGGGAGTTAACCATGGCAACAACTCAAAAGGTACAGAGGACGGTCCTCGGAACGGAGCCCATCACCGCAGACCAACTGCTGGAGATGTACGGCAAGGGTATGCGCGGGGAACTGATTCGGGGGGTATTCTGTCCGACTATGGCTGCGGGAATGAAACACGGCGAAATTGTAATGAAGCTGGGCAGAAGGCTTGGCAATGTCATTGAAGCGGAAAACGCTGGCAGGATTACGGGCTCGGATTCCGGCATCAAGATAGAATCTGATCCCGACACCGTTCGCGAACCTGACATCGCCTATTTCTCCAGGGAGCGCCTCCCTCTGGATACGGACGTGCCTGGCTACGCGGAAGTTGCGCCCGATCTCGTCGTCGAAGTCGTATCGCCCAGCGACTCCGTGCGAGAAATCGCCGGTAAGGCCAACATGTGGCTCAACGCCGGTGTTCAACTCGTATGGGTCATCTGGCCCGAAACCCAGATGGTCGAGATCTACCGTCCCGGCCAGCCCGTTGTGACGCTCGCTGAAAACGACACCCTAACTGCGGAAGACGTCCTACCTCAATTCAGCGTCCCCGTCTTAGACATCTTCAACACATAACCCCTCTAATATGTCACTGCCCCCCGCGACGCCGAAGACACCAGCCGGGCATACTTCGCCAACGCCCCCGTCGAATGTTTGAGAGCAGGCTGCGTCCACCGTGCCCGCCTCTCGGCCCACTCGGCCTCCGAAAGCTCAACGTTGATCTCGCGGCTCTCCACGTCCAGCACGATGATGTCGCCGTCCTCGAGCAGCCCCATCGGCCCGCCCGTCATCGCCTCAGGCGCGACGTGTCCAACGGCCAGTCCATGCGTGCCGCCGGAGAACCGACCGTCCGTGAGCAGCGCGACCTTCTCGCCAAGACCCTGTCCCGTAATCGCCGCCGTAACCGCGAGCATCTCCCGCATCCCCGGCCCGCCTTGCGGACCCTCGTAGCGGATCACGACAACGTCGCCCTCAACAATCTCACGCGCTTGCACGGCGTCGAAGGCATCTTCCTCACGGTCAAAGACACGCGCCGGCCCGCGATGGTGACGAATCGGTGTCCCCGCGATCTTGATGACCGCGCCCTCGGGCGCGAGGTTGCCCTTGAGAATCGCGATGCCGCCCGTCGGCCCCAGCGGCTCAGACGGCTCATGCAGGATGCCCGCTCCCCCGCCCGGCTTCACCGGCTCCAGCGTCTCCGCCAGCGTCTTGCCAGTCACCGTCAGGCAGTCGCCATGCAGATACCCCGCGTCCAGCAGTCGCTTCAGCACCACTGGCACGCCGCCCGCCTTGTCCAGGTCGGACATCACGTACTGCCCGCCCGGCTTCATATCAGTGATATACGGCGTCTTGTCGCTAATCTCACCGAAGTCTTCGATGTCCAGCTCCACTCCCGCCTCATGCGCGATGGCCAGCAGGTGTAGCACGACGTTTGTCGACCCGCCCATCGCCATCGCCGCCGTTATGCCGTTCTCCAGCGATTCTCGCGTGATGATGTCGCGCGGACGGCGGTTGTCCCGCACCATGTTCACAACCTGCTCGCCGCTGCGGAACGCGAGCTGTTCGCGCCGCGCGTCAACAGCTGGCACGGACGCCCCGCCCGGCAGGCACACGCCCATCGCCTCGAACACGGACGCCATCGTATTGGCCGTGAACAGACCGCCGCACGAACCTTCGCCCGGGCATGCGCATTCCTCTAGCGCGGTCACCGCCTCAAGCGGAATCGTTCCCGCGGCATACGCGCCAACGGCCTCAAACACGTCAACAATCGTCACGTCCTGCCCCTCGTAATTCCCGGGCAGAATCGTGCCGCCATAGAGGAAGATCGAGGGGATATTCGTCCGCGCCATCGCCATGACGGAGCCCGGCAGCGACTTGTCGCACCCCGCCAGCGTGACCATCCCATCCAGCGCCTCCGCCATCGCCACCAGCTCAAAGGAATCCGCGATGACATCGCGGCTCACCAGCGAAGCCTTCATGCCCTCGTGACCCATGGCGATGGCATCCGACACCGCAATCGCCGTGAATTCAATCGGCGTTCCACCCGCCGCTCGAATGCCCTGCTTGACGTTCTCCGCCAGCCGACCCAGCGACAAATTACATGGCGTCACCTCATTGGCCGTGCTCGCCACGCCAATGAGCGGCTTTCGCAGATCCTCCGGCGTGAACCCCATCGCGTAGAACATCGAGCGATGTGGCGCGCGCTCCACCCCATCCGTCACCTGCCACGAATTCGGCTTCGGCGCCGGTCCCTGTGTCATCGTGCATCCCCCTCACCAAATATCCCGTCCGTCTTTACCGCCATGATGAAATCGTTGACGTGCAGCCCCTTGATCTTGTGCGACCACCACCACACCGTCGCCCTGCCCCATTCAGTCGAAATAAGCGGATGATGCCCTTCATCCTCCGCAATGTCGCCAATCCGATTCGTAAACGCGAGCGCCCCTGCAAAATCCTTGAATCGATACACGCGGCGCAGCTTCAGAACACCGTCGTCGTCCAGCAGTTCCCACTCAGGCACTTGCGGATGAAACGACGCGATCTGCTCCTCCGTCACCCGCGGCGAATCCGCGCGGCACGCCACGCACTTCTGCCCCGTCAACTCAACTGCTTGCACCATCATTCCCCCTTGGGCTGCTGCATCAACTGCAGCGTATTCCCGTCCGGGTCCTTGAACGTCGCGATCCACCCGCCCCACGCCTCCTGCTCCGGCGGACGGATGAACTCCGCACCATTATCGACCATTCGCGCATGAACGGCATGAATATCATCCACGCCCAGATTCAGCATGATTCGAAACGGGTCCAGAGCCTCCTCTGCCCATATCTGGCTGTGCCGGCCGATATTCAGCCGAAGCCCCGGCCGCACGTCAAAGGTGATCAACTCTCCGTGGTCGGAATGCTGTTCCAGTCCCACCACATCTCGGTAGAACGCGGCCATCGCGCCCAGCCGCGTCGTAAAGATATTCACCCCAATAATGTCCTGGATCACACTTTGGCCCCTTCCATAAAGGCCTGCATGGCCCGCCCCGCCAAACTCGCGAAGTTCGTCGAAATATACCGGAATCCCCGCTGCTGCCACTCCACGGCCTGCTCCGCCGTGCCAACAATCGTCCCTGCGACAAGACCCGCGTCCATCACGGCCTTGCCTGCGTCGGCAATGGCATTTACAACACGATCATCTCGCGTTTGCCCCGGAATTCCCATCGACGACGACAAATCCGTCGCCCCAAAGAACACAACGTCAATCCCCGGCACGCCAAGGATGGCATCCAGATTGACCAGTGCCTCCATGGTCTCGACCTGCACGATAACGAGCATCTCGTCGTTCGCCGTGGCAGCGTAATCCGCCACCGACTCCCGCAGTCCGAATCCGGCCGCTCGCACTCCGGCCAGCCCCCGTCTACCCTTGGGCGGATACAACGCCGCCGCAACCGCTCGCTGCGCGTCCGTCGGCCCATTCACCATCGGCATCTGCAAGCCCTGCGCGCCCGTATCGAGGTATCGGAGAATATTCTGAGGCTCGTTAGTTGCAACACGAACGAGAGGCGTCGTCCCTGACGCCTCCGCTCCCCGCACCATATTCACAACTGTCTCCGGCGATTGCGGCCCATGCTCCGCATCGATAATGACGAAATCGAAACCCGCCCAGCCCAGCAGCTCCACCGCCTCCGGACTCGGCAAATTACAAAATGAGCCAACAACGGCCTCGCCCCTATTCAGTTTCGCCTTGACCTCATTCACGCGAGCCATAGCGCAGCTATTCGTCACCCAACTTCAGCAGCGCCAAGAACGCCTCCTGCGGCACCTCCACGCGCCCCACGCGCTTCATCCGACGCTTCCCTTCCGCCTGCTTCTCCAGCAGCTTCCGCTTCCGCGTCACGTCGCCGCCGTAGCACTTGGCCAGCACGTTCTTCCGCAGCGCGCGCACCGTCTCCCGCGAGACGATCCGCCCGCCAATCGCCGCCTGTATTGGCACGTCAAACATCTGGCGCGGAATCGTCTCTCGCAACCGCGAAACAAGCGCCCGCCCCCGTTGATATGCCGCCTCGCGCGGGTAGATCGCGCTCAGCGCGTCCACCGGTTCCTCGTTCACGAGAATGTCCAGCTTCACAAGATTCGCCTCGCGTGGGTCGATGATCTCGTAGTCCAGCGACGCATATCCCTGCGTCCGCGACTTCAATTGATCAAAGAAATCGATCAGCATCTCGGCCAGCGGCATCTTGTACCGCATGGAGACGCGCGCCTGCCCGCTCAAAGACCCCGCGCCCGACTGGATATACTCCATCTCTTCGTACTCAGCGCGACGCTCGGACATCAACTCCATCACGGGTCCGACAACCTCGTTCGGGCATAGAATCGTCGCGCGAATCCACGGCTCGTACATCGTGTCGATGGTCGTCGCGTTCGGCATTTCGGCCGGGTTGTGGATCGTCAGCGTGGAGCCGTCCGTCCGCAGAATGTCATACGCCACGCTCGGCGCGGTGATCAGGATCTCCAGCCCGTACTCCCGCTCCAGCCGTTCCTGCACAATCTCCATGTGCAGCAGTCCGAGAAACCCGCACCGGAAACCGAATCCCAGTGCCATGCTGTTCTCCGGCTCATAGGTGAGCGCCGCGTCGTTCAACTGCAGTTTCGACAGCGCGTCCCGCAGCTCCCCGTACTCCGAGTCCCCTGCCGGATACAACCCCGCAAAAATCATCGGCTTCAGCGGACGATACCCCGGCAGTGGATCAGAGGCAGGCCGTTCGGCCAGCGTGATTGTGTCCCCCACCCGGCATTCCCGCACGTCCTTGAGTCCGGTGGCGATGTATCCCACCTCGCCCATGGAAAGCCCGTCACGCGTCGAGATCAGCCACGGTGTGAACACCCCAACGTCCAGCGGCTCAACATCCGTGCCGTTGGACATCAACTTCAGCCGCGCCCCCGGCGTCACCGTCCCGTCGTACACGCGCACATACGCCACCACGCCTCGATACGGGTCGTACTTGGAGTCGAACACCAGCGCCCGCAGCGGCGCATTTGGATTCCCGTTCGGCGCCGGAATCCCATTAACGATGGACTCCAGCACCTCCTCCATGCCGACGCCCTCTTTCGCCGACGCCAACACTACGTCCTCGCCGGGAATCGCTAGCATGTCCTCCAGCTCGGCCGTCACCTCATCGGGCCGCGCCCCCGGCAAATCAATCTTGTTCAGCACCGGCGAAAGGCTCAGGCCCAGCTGCATGGACAGCATCGCGTGCGCCAGCGTCTGCGCCTGTATCCCCTGCGACGCGTCCACCACCAGTAGCGCACCCTCACACGCGGAAAGGCTCCGCGATACCTCATAGCTGAAATCCACGTGCCCGGGCGTGTCGATGAGATTCAGTTGATACGTGTTGCCGTCCTTCGCCTCGTACATCATGCGGACGGCCTGCGACTTTATCGTGATGCCCCGCTCGCGCTCCAGGTCCAGTTGGTCGAGTAGCTGGTCCTGCATCTCCCGCTGCGACACCGTCCGCGTCCGCTCCAGCAAACGATCAGCAAGCGTCGACTTCCCATGATCGATATGGGCGATAATCGAAAAGTTGCGAATCAACTGAGGGTCGGTGCCAGCCATCCCCCGTATTATAGAGTCCTCGCAGGCGCATCACCTTGGCCGCCTCTCCCCCGTTCGCCCTGAGCTTGTCGAAGGGCGAACCGTCCTCGCTCATTCCGGCGAAGGCCGGAATCCACCCCTTGACGTACAAGGCCGTACGGCTGATACTGTACGTACGTAGATATCCGTACAGGAGACACCATGTCACATCGCCTTGAAGTTCGTCTCGATGCTGAGTGTCGTTCGCATTTGGAGGAAATCGCTCGCGAACGGGGGGCGCCCATCTCTGAAGTCGTCCGCAGCCTCATCGATGATGCTTATGAACAACTTGATCGTAGCCGCCGCCTCATGGCGGCGGAGCGCCTCGCATCCTATGAGGTTGATGTTCCGGAAGACCCCCAGGAACTCTCCCGGATTCTGAGTGACGCCCACAACCCTCGCATTGTTTATTGATACCAACATTCCGATATACGCTGCGGGGCGAGAGCATCGTTATAAGCGATTCTGCCAACGCATAATCTTGCTTGTCGCAGAGCATCATCAGGATTTCGTAACCAGTTCAGCAGTACTCCAGGAGATCATTCACTACTATTTGGCCTCCCGACGGTGGTCGGAAGGACGCGGGATTTTTCGTGAATTCGTGGAAACGATGCGCGGGCGCATTGAGTCCGTTCATGCAGATGATGCCGCTTTGGCAGCGGAACTGGCTGGCCTGCATCCCAATGTAAATGCCCAGGATCTTGTTCACACCGCCGTTATGCGCCGCCTTGGCATAGCTCGCATCATTTCCGCTGACACCGACTATGATCGCATCGAAGGTGTCGAAAGGCTCGACCCTGCCAACCTGGATCAATGGGGAGCCACTTTGCAACTATGAACGCCTCAAACAGACCTAACCCCGCACCTCGCGTCCTCGTCCTCCAGCACGCCGACCCCGAACACCCCGGCCTCATCGCCGACGCCGTCCATGCAGTCGGCGGCACACTGGAAACAATCCGCGGCGACCTCGGCCAATCCGCCCCCACCACTCTCGGCGGCTACGCCGGCCTCATCATCATGGGCGGCCCCCAGTCTGTCTACGAGGAGGACAAGTTTCCCTACCTCCGCGCCGAGAAACAACTCGCTCGCGAAGCCATCGACAACAACATCCCCCTCATTGGCGTCTGCCTCGGCAGTCAGATCATCGCCGACGTTCTCGGCGCAGACGTCCATCCAGGCGGCGGCGTTGAGATCGGCTGGAAAGACATAACCCGCTCCTCTGAAATCGCCGCCAACCCCGTCCTCTCCGCCCTCCCGCAGACCTTCACACCCCTCCACTGGCACGGCGACGTCTACGACCTGCCCAACGGCGCGACTCCCATCGGCGCTTCTGAAATGACCCCTTGTCAGGGCTTCACCTACGGCGAGACAACCTTAGCCCCGCTCTTCCACCTCGAAATGACCGAGCAGCAAATCACAGACATGGCAACGCTCTTCCCCGACGATGTCCGCCGCGGCGGCCTCTCACCCGAAACCCTGCTCTCAGAAACCCCCGCCCGCGCCGCCACCATCAAACCCGTCGCCACCGAAATCTTCACCCGCTGGGCGAATCTTCTCACTCGGTAAATAGACGGACGCCCTCATCCCCCACCGCATCCTTCAACTCTCCAACCGTCCGCCCCAGCACCGGATGCTGCATGTCCGCCGCAATCTCTCCTAGTGGAACCAGCACGAAACCCCGCTCATGCATCCGTGGATGCGGAATCGTCAACCGCTCCGACTCCATCACCACGTGCTCCCCGCCATCATCCACATACAACAGAATGTCGATATCCAACGGTCGCGGCGCGTCTTTAAAACTCTCAACTCGCCCCGCCCGCGACTCCATCCCTTTGACGAACTCCAATAACTCCTCAGGTCCAAGTTCCGTCTGCAGAATTACGCACGCATTAAGGAAAGCAGGTTGATCCAGGTACCCCACCGGGTCTGTCTCATACAACGACGACACCGCCACAACATCCCCCGCCGTCCCCAACTCGGATACAGCCCCGCGCAG
>CAYOPL010000048.1:0-8738 GCA_964405845.1 uncultured Dehalococcoidia bacterium
CCGCCCCGCTCAACAATATCCGCACTAATCGCGCACACTAACGACGGCCTCCCGTCAACATCCGCCCCAAGCACAACGATTCCTGAGCCAAGCATCGCGCGTGTCCTGTCCGCCACATCCCGCAGCAGATCGGCAGAGGCGATGTCCTCCGCCCGCGCAGCGAGCAGCGTCACCGGTGGTTCACCCACCTGCACTGTCTGTGGAAGCAGTGATTCGATCTGCGACCTCGCTCGTTCCCGCTCAAGCTCCTCAGCACGCCGACGCAGCCGTTCCGACTCCGCCATCTGGTCCGCAATTCGCGTCTCAATCTCCTCCACTGGCACCGTCAACTGCCGTGACAGGCGCTCGAGCACTGACATGCGATCACGCAACAGTTGGTCCGCGTTCGAACCCGCCACCGCCTCCACGCGCCGCATCCCTGCGCCGATGGAACTCTCGGCGACAACATAGATAAACCCCACCTCGCCCGTCGCGTGAACGTGCGTGCCCCCGCATAGCTCATGGCTGAACGGCGTGTCGTCATCCTCCCCGTCGATGGAAACAGTCCGCACCTCGCTGCCGTACCGGTCGCCAAAGAACGCGAGAGCCCCGGACGCCAGCGCATCTTGGATCGGCTGCACCTGCGACTCCACAACGATGTTCCGAATCACCCGCGCGTTGACCGCGTGAGTGATCGCCGCAATTTCATGCTCATTCAGAGATGCCGTGTGCGAGAAATCGAACCGCAGATGATCCGGCGAGACATACGACCCCGCCTGCCGCACATGCCCGCCCAACGTGGAGCGAAGCGCGGCGTGCAAGAGGTGTGTCGCCGTGTGGTGACGAGTCGCCTGCCCCCGCGCCGCGGGATCAACTTCAAGCGTCACGGAGTCCCCAACACTGAGCGTCCCCTCCTCCACCACGCCGATATGAACAACAAAATCAGGCCGCTCTCCAACGGGCCGTTGCGTGTCCGTAATCCGCGCAAGCCCGGCAGCCCCGCGAATCACGCCAACGTCCCCCACCTGCCCACCGCCCTCCGCGTAGAACGGCGTCCGAGCCGTCACAATCTCTACCTGTTGATTCTGCGAGGCTTGCTCAGTCACGCCCCCGCCCACAATCAGGCCCGTAACATTGCTCTCATCCCGCGCAACCTCATATCCCGTGAACTGCGTCGACAGGCTCGACAGCAGCCGATACCCCTCAGACCCCTCGGCGCCTCCGCCAAACGAAGTAGCCGCCCTGCCCCGCTCCCGCTGCGCCTCCATCTCACGTTGGAAACCGTCCCGGTCGACGCTCATCTGCCGGGCAAGAGCAATCTCCTCGGCGAGTTCCACCGGGAAACCGTAGGTGTCATACAGTCTGAAAAGCGCGTCGCCCGGCACAACGGACTCGCCGTCCGACTCCATCCGCGCCATCACTTCGTCAAGCAGCGCCGTTCCCACGGAAAGCGTCCGCTGGAACTGCTCCTCCTCACGCGTCACTGTCTGCACGATGTGGTCGAGAGCGTCATTCAGCGCCGGATATGCAGGCGCCATCAGCGGGACAACCGCATCTGTGATAATCCGACCCAGAAACGGGTCATTCACGCCCAGGTTTTGCGCGAACCGGATCCCGCGCCGCAGCATCCGCCGCAGCACGTACCCACGTCCCTCATTCCCGGGTGTCACACCATCCATGATCAGGAACGCGCCTGACCGCGCATGTTCCGCCATCACACGCAGCGCCCGATCTGTCTCGGCGTCCTTGCCGTATTCAGCCCCTGCAATAGACGCCGCAGACGCGATGAGCGGCTGAAACAGGTCCGTCGAATAGATATTCTCGGCGCGCTGGATAATTGCCGCGAGCCGCTCCAGCCCCATTCCCGTGTCAATGTTCTTCTGCTCAAGCGGCGTCCGCGTGCCGTCCTCAGCCTGGTCGAACTCCATGAACACGAGGTTCCAGATTTCCACGAAACGACCACACTCGCAGTTCGGGCCGCAGTCGTCATGGAACGGCTCGCCCGGTGTCAGGTCGTAGTGAATCTCGGAGCACGGCCCGCACGGCCCGCTGTTTCCCGCCGGCCCCCACCAGTTATCGGACGCTCCGAAACGCCGAATCCGCTCTGGGGGCACCCCAGTTTCTTCCCACAGTCCCGCCGCTTCGTCATCATCCGTGTACACCGTCGCCCACAGGCGGTCCGCGCTAAGTCCAAGATGTTCCGTGCATAACTCCCATGCGTGTTCAATCGCGCCCTGCTTGAAATAATCGCCAAACGAGAAATTGCCCAGCATCTCGAAAAACGTCAGGTGCGTCGTATCCCCAACCTCGCCGATGTCAGTTGTCCGAAATGATTTCTGCACCGTCGTCAGGCGGACATTCGGCGGCTCGGACTGCCCCAAAAAATACGGCTTGAACTGCACCATGCCGGCCGTCGTGAACAGCAGCGTCGGATCATCCTGCGGCACAAGTGACGACGACGGCATGCGACTGTGCCCCTTGGACTCAAAGAAGCTCAAAAAGAGCTCCCGCAACTCCGGCCCGGTTCGATATTGCGGCACTTCAGACGTCATAGCGGCAGGCAAAACTCCAAATCAATATGTACGCATCCTATTGTAGCCGAGCGAATCTGCGCCGCGACGCGCCTTATACTCAATTCATGAACTACTCCCAAGCCGTCGCGTGGCTCCTCGGCATGACCAACTTTGAGCGCCCCGTCGCGCCCTCAGGTCCAACGGACACCGAAAACGCCGACGCGCCAATAGCAACCCGCCGCTGGAACCTCGACCGCGTTCGGAAACTGCTACGCCACCTTGATGACCCGCACATCGGCCCTGTAACGCTCCACGTCGCGGGCACAAAGGGCAAGGGCAGCACCTGCGCCCTTCTCGCCGCCGCCCTCACCACCTCGGGCTACCAGACCGGCCTGTTCACATCTCCTCACCTCCACACCATCCGCGAGCGGATCGCCGTCAACGGCTACCCCTGCTCCGAGCAGGATTTTGTGGACGCTGCGAGCATGGTCAAACCGGCCGTTGATGTCGTCAACGCGGATGGTTCATTCGGCACGATAACGACATTCGAGGCGCTGACGGCCATGGCGTTCGTTGCCTTTCGGGCGCAGAACGTCGAGATGCAGGTTATCGAGGTCGGACTTGGCGGGCGCCTCGACTCCACCAACGTCGTCGAACCCGCCGTCACCGGAATCACGTCCATCAGCCTCGACCACGAGGCGTTCCTCGGCTCAACAATCCGTGAAATCGCCACGGAAAAGGCAGGCATCATCAAGCCCGGCATCCCTGTTGTCTCCGCCCCGCAGGAATCCGACGCCGCGGACGTCATCATCACCCGCGCTGATGAGCTTGGCGCGCCCCTGACCCTGCTCCGCCGCGATGTGTTCTGGCGGCCCGAAAAGGCCACTCTGTCCGGCCAGGATTTCGCAATGTGGGGACAGATCGGCGACCGCCCGATCGAGCACCAGCTCCGAACAAGCCTCCTCGGCGAGCATCAGCTTGAAAACGCCTCCCTCGCCATGGCCATGCTGGAGCGCCTCCGTGACCTCCACTACCCCGTTCCCTACGATGACATCTACACAGGTTTCAGCGGTGTTACGTGGCCCGGCCGCATGGAGATTCTCAGCGAATCGCCCCTGATCGTTGCAGACGGGGCGCACAATCCCTACTCGGCAGCGCGGCTGGCTGAGACAATACGGGAAACGTTTCCGGGGCGTGAGGTGCAGTTGGTGCTCGGCGCGGCATCGGATAAGGACGTAAGCGGCATAGCACGAGAAATCGGCGCGGTGGCCACCGGCGCATTCGCAACAAGCTCCCGCAGCCCGCGCTCCATGTCTCCGGATGACATAGCAGATACACTATGGGAGGCGGGAGTCCCCGTGCGGCCGGAGAACACAGTCGCTGCGGCCATTGAACGGGCAAAATTGGAGGGTGGCCCTTCAGCGCTCATTCTCGTCACGGGGTCATTGTTCGTCGTGGCTGAGGCGCGCGAGTATGTGCTTGGCGTCAAGCCGGACGAATCCGCCTATTGAGAGCCGACAACCCAACGAATGAAAGACGGAGGAAGGAGTAACAGGAATGGCAGCGCAGGATCGAACCCCGGATCAGCGAGTGGTCGTCACCGGCATGGGCGCTTTGACCCCGCTCGGCAACTCGATTGATGAGTATTGGAACGGACTTGTCGAGGGCCGCAGTGGCATCGAATACATTGAGAGCTTTGACGCATCCGAGTTCCCTTGCGTCGTCGCGGGCGAAGTCCGTGATTTCGACGCCAGCGAGTACATGCCTGCCAAGCAGGTTCGCAGGCTCGCGCGCTTCTCTCAGCTTGCGGTCGCGGCATCACGCCAAGCCATTGATGACGCCGGCATCGACCTCGAAACCGCAGACGTGGAGCGCATCGGCGTCCTCCTCGGCAACGGGATTGGCAGCTACCCGGACACGGAGGAGCAGAGCAAGATCTTCTATGAGCGTGGGTGGAGCAAGGTCAGCCCCATCTATATGTCCAAGATGCTCCCCAACATGGCCGCTGCAAACGTCGCCATGGCGCTCGGCCTTGTCGGCTACAACAACACTGTCATCACCGCGTGCGCCGCGGGCACGCAGGCCATCGGCGACGCCGCGGACATGATTCGCGCCGGGCGCGCGGACGTCATCATCTCCGGCGGGTCTGAGTCCTCAATCTGCGCCCAGGGCCTTGCTGCGTTCTGCGCCATGCGCGCCCTCTCACAGCGCAAGGACGATCCGCACGGAGCATCGCGTCCCTTCGACACGGACCGCGACGGTTTCGTGCCGACGGAGGCCGCAGGCATCCTTGTGCTGGAGTCCCTGTCACACGCGCAGGAGCGCGGCGCGACCATCTACGCCGAGGTCGCAGGATACGGAGCGTCCAATGACGCCTTCGATTTCGTGCAGCCACGCGATGATGGCGCAGGCGCTGCCCGCACCATGCGATGGGCGCTCGACAACGCAGGCATCGACCCCTCAGAGGTCAGCTACATCAACGCCCACGGGACCTCAACTCCGCTCGGCGACGCTGCGGAAACCACTGCCATCAAGGCCGTTTTCGGCGACCGCGCCTACCAGATTCCGGTCAGTTCGACCAAGTCCATGATCGGCCACGCCCTCGGAGCGGCGGGCGGCGTGGAAGCAATCGCCGTCGTCAAGTCCATCCAGACGGGAGCGATCCATCCGACCATTAACCTGAGCACTCCCGACCCGGCCTGCGATCTCGACTACGTTCCGAACGAGGCGCGAGACGCCGATGTCCGTGTCGCCCTCTCCAACAGCTTCGGCTTCGGCGGCCAAAACGCCTGCGTCGTCTTCACCAAGATGGAGTAGGCATCACACCGGCGCTCCTTGGGGGACGGTTCAGCGCGTCACTGAAGGAGAAATGCTCTGTCGGAGATCGAAGTGCGGCGAGAGCAAGAGAGACGGGAGTAGAGCCCGTCCCCACTATGATGGCGTGGCATGAACGGCTCGATGAAAACCACACGCTATTTCGATGAGCAGGTGCGTCGCAAGCGTCCCTACATCGAATTGGAGTGGTGCGCCCACGTCATCGCCTCTCCGCTCCGTCGGGAAACACAGGCGAACGGCCGTGTACGATTCTGGGGAGAGATCAGATTGCCCGGGGAAACACGCACGCGCTATCTTCGAGTGATTACACTAGAGGACGGAGAAACCATCCACAACGCATTCTTTGATCGACGATTTCGATTGGGGGAAGATGCATGAAGCTCCACTATTATCCGGAGACCGATAGCCTCTACGTCGAGTTCTCTGCTCGGCCCGGGGCCGAGACAGTTGAGGTCACGGAAGGACTGAACGTCGATCTGGACGCCAACGGCAACGTCGTCGGCTTCGACATCGACCACGCATCCCGCCACTTGGATCTCTCCACCCTCGAAACCGAGTCCCTGCCCATCCCCTCACCCTAAGCCCTACGTCCGCGCTTCATTCAGCAACTTCCGCAAAACCGTGTGCAAAATCCCGCCGTTGCGGTAGTAGTCCGCCTCCACCTGTGTATCGATCCGAACCGTCGCCGCAAAGGTAGTCTCTGACCCGTCCTCGCGCCACACGGTAACATCGATGTCCTGCCCCGGCTCGATGCCGTCATCAAGGCTGCCAATCGTCACAGTCTCCCGCCCCGTGATCCCGTAGGTCGCCGCGTTCTCGCCCTCGTGGAATTGCAGAGGCAGCACGCCCATCCCCACCAGGTTGGAGCGGTGAATGCGCTCAAACGACTCCGCGATTGCCGCACGCACGCCCAGCAGATACGGTCCCTTTGCCGCCCAGTCGCGACTTGACCCGGAGCCGTACTCCTTGCCACCGAAGATGACCGTCGGCACGCCCTCTTGCTGATAGCGCATGGCCGCGTCATAGATGGGCATCTGCTCTTCCTCGGGCAGCTTGAGCGTGAATCCACCCTCCACGTCGTCCAGCATCTGGTTCTTGATGCGAATGTTGGCAAACGTGCCGCGCATCAGGATTTCATGGTTGCCGCGCCGCGAGCCGTATGAGTTGAAGTCCGCCTGCAGCACGTCCCGCCCCTGCAGGAACTGCCCTGCCGGACTTCGCGCCGCGATATTGCCTGCCGGCGAAATATGGTCCGTCGTCACAGAATCTCCCAGCACTGCCAGCACACGCGCATCCTCAATGACGGGCAACGGCGGCGGATCGAGTGGAAAATCCTTGAAGAACGGAGGCTCCTGCAGATACGTCGAGTCCAGCTCCCACTCGTAGAGCTCGCCGCTTGGCGCTTCCAGTTCACGCCACTGATCGTCCCCGTCAAAGATCGCGCCGTACTGCTGCTCAAACATCTCCGGGCTGACGTTGTTGGAGATAGCCTGCTGGATATCGTGCTGCGACGGCCAGATATCACGCAGGAACACCTCGCGTCCATTCGGGTCTGTTCCCAACGATTCCGACGTGAAATCAATGTCCATCCGCCCTGCCAACGCATACGCCACCACTAACATGGGCGACGCAAGGTAATTCGCCTTGACGTGCGGATTCACCCTGCCCTCAAAGTTCCGATTGCCGGACAGCACGGCCGCCGCCACAAGGTCGCTGTCCTCAATGGCATTGGCGATATCCTCCGGGAGCGGCCCCGAGTTGCCGATGCACGTCGTGCAGCCGAAGCCTACCGTATGGAATTTCTGCGCCTCCAGGAACGGCACGAGTCCGGCAGCCTCAAGATAGTCCGTCACAACCTTCGACCCCGGTGCCATCGACGTTTTCACCCACGGCTTCGTCGTAATCCCCGACGTAACCGCGTTCTTTGCCAGCAGCCCTGCCCCGATCATCACCGAGGGATTGGACGTATTCGTGCAGGACGTAATGGCCGCAATGACCACGGAGCCGTGCTGAAGCTGGAACGCCTCCACTCCGTGCCCCACAACCGCCGTCTTCTCAGCCTCCTCCTCGCTCAACCCGAAACCCCGCTCTGCCGGCGATAGCGTCAGGTGCTCCTGGAAGCTCGACTTCACACTGCCCAGCTCAACGCGATCCTGCGGTCGCTTCGGCCCAGCCAACGATGGCACGATAGTGCTCAGATCAAGCTCCAGTGTGTCGGAGTACACCGGGTCCGGCGTATCGTCCGTCCTGAACAGCCCCTGCGCCTTGGCATACTTCTCAACCAGGTCGATAAGCTCCGGGCTCCGTCCTGAAAGCCTCAGATATGCCAGCGTCTCATCGTCAATCGGGAAATAGCCCATCGTCGCGCCGTATTCCGGCGACATATTCGCAATCGTCGCGCGATCCGCCACCGGCAGGCCGGTCAAACCCGACCCATAAAACTCAACAAAGTCCCCAACCACGCCATGCGCCCGCAGCATCTCCGTCACGGTCAGCACGAGGTCGGTCGCCGTCGCGCCCTCCGGCAGGCTCCCTGACAGCTTGAACCCCACCACTCGTGGCGCAAGCATGTAATACGGCTGATCGAGCATCACGGCCTCGGCCTCGATGCCCCCAACGCCCCAGCCCAGCACTCCAAGCCCATTGATCATCGTGGTGTGCGAGTCCGTCCCCACCAGCGAGTCCGGGAACGCCACGCGCCCCCCATCGTCCTCCTCCTTCGTCATCACCACGCTGCCTAGGTACTCAAGGTTCACCTGGTGGACGATGCCCGCCCCTGGCGGAACAACGCGGAAATTGTCGATCGACCCCTGCGCCCACTTGAGCAGCTTGTACCGCTCTCCGTTCCGCTCATACTCCTTCTCGACATTCCCTGAAAGCGCGTACGCCGTGCCAAAGAAGTCCACCTGCACCGAGTGATCGATAACCAAATCAACGGGCACCACGGGATTGATAACGGACGGGTCCGCTTCTGCTCGCGCCATCGCGCTCCGCAGCGCCGCCAAATCAACCACCGCCGGCACGCCGGTAAAATCCTGCAGGATCACACGCGCCAGCTTGAGCGGCACCGTAATCTCTCCCGGCTCCGCCTGCCAGCCCGCCAACGCGCGAACGTCATCTTCAAGAACGTCGTACCCGTTCACGTTCCGCAGCAGGCTTTCCAACATCACCTTGATAGAGAACGGCAGCCGTGACACTTGCCCGACGCCCTGCTCCTCAAGCGAATTGATGTCGTAATACGTCACAGGCCCGGAGTCGGTCTCCAGTGTTCGCCGCGCCGAGAAAACATCCTCGTTAGTCATCGAAAGCTATCCTGTCGCTATTTATTTCAAATCTGTCTCATAAGCCGCGCCATAGTGTAGCAAATACGCTCTCCACTTCATCCCCTCATTCCGGCGAAAGCCGGAATCC
>CAYOPL010000049.1:0-13502 GCA_964405845.1 uncultured Dehalococcoidia bacterium
GTGGGGGCTCAGGGTGAGCGGGGGTTACGGGAGTTCGGCGTAGTCTTCGTTCCAGTCATCTGCAAGGCGGATGAGGTCTTTGAGGGGGGTGCCGCCCTGTTCGCTGTCCAGGCTTGGGGGGACGAGTCGGGTTGGCAGCTCCGTGCCGTCTCCGATCGCGAGCATCAGTAGAGAATCGACCAGGCTTTCGCGGGCGTCCCACTTCGCGCCGGGTCGGCGAATGACGACTGCCGGGTTGAGGGCGGCGATGGTGGCGGCGCGCAGAACGTCCTCCTGCATCCACATGGGCTGCTCGCGGATGTCTGCCTCCTGCGTGTGGCCGCAATCGGCGCACTGGAATTGGGCGCGATCCCAATCGGGATCGTAGTCGGTCGAGCCGCTGATCGATCCACATTCGCGGCAGGCTGCGCCCGCAAAGGTCAGCGGCTCATCGTCGATCTCTGCCACCGGGTTTGACTCACGTATCGCGTCCGCTATCTGGCCGGGGGATCGGAGGGCAAGGCGGAGCACGGAGAGGAAGCCGGGCTTGTCAGCCAATTGGGACGTTCGAACGATTTCGACATCGGCGGCGCGAGCGGAGTCTTTCAGCTCCTCCACGTGGGCGTCAAACAGCGCCTCCCAGTGTTGGGCGCGGGACGGGTCGGCCGCTTCCGGGTCCGGCTGCCTATCATATGCGCGTCCGCGGGGTGTCAGGTTGAAGGGTCGACCGGGCTCAAAGGCAGCCTCATCCGTCGCCCAATCGGGCACGACGTAGATGACGCGGAGCCTCGCGGACTGGCTGCGTCTGCGGACGCGGCGGGCGAGGGAGCCGGGGTAGGCGAGCAGGCGCAGACGATCCGCCTCCGTCAACGCCGCCATGGGGATTTCCCCGGCGTAGACGGCGTCTTCGGACTCTATAACCTCGCCAATCTCGGCGAGGCCGGCGGCGTTTCGGTAAAGCTGTTCGGTGGTTGTCACTCCGGTTAGCGCTCGATGGGGAGGCCGACGCCACTGCCCCACTCGGTCCAGGAGCCGTCGTAGTTGCGGATGTTCTGGTATCCGAGCAGCTCCTTAAGGACGAACCACGTGTGCGAGGATCGCTCACCGATGCGGCAGTAGGCGATGACATCCTTGTCCGCGGTCACGCCGCGTCCGCCGTAGATCTCGTTGAGTTCGTCGGCAGACTTGAACGTGGCGTCCTCATTGACAGCCTGCGCCCAGCCGATGTTGACGGCGCCCGGGATGTGGCCGCCGCGCTGTGAACCCTCCTGCGGGAGATTCTCCGGGGCGAGAAGCTCGCCGCTGAATTCCGCGGGGGAGCGGACGTCCACGAGAACCGAGGAGCCGAGAGCGGCTCGCACGTCATCACGCAGGGCGCGGATGGACGTGTCCGGGTCATTGGCGGCGTACGTCTGCGGCGTAAAGGACGGAACATCGGTGGTTGTCGGACGGTCTTCTGCCAACCACTTGGCGCGCCCGCCGTTCATCAACTGGACGTTCGCATGCCCGTAGTACTTCAACTGCCAGTACGCCCACGCGGCGAACCAGTTGTTGTTGTCGCCGTAGAGGATGACGCGCGTGTCATTGCCGATGCCGGACTGCCCGAGCAGCTGCTCAATCTCCTCCTTGGAGACGACGTCGCGAACGACGCTCTGTTGAAGTTGAGATCGCCAGTTCCATCCGACGGCGCCGGGCGCGTGTCCTTGGTCGTATGCCGCCGTATCGACGTCGACCTCGACCAACCGGACGCCCGCAGCATCAAGGTTCTGCGCGACCCACTCCGTGTCTACCAGTGCATTGGGATTTGCGTAATCAGCCATTGTGTGCCCCCACTCTTTTGCTTCTCACCGGAGAAGCTGTACCTGCGCTAGGTTCGCAGTATGGGAATGCATCGTCAAGTGGTGGTGCTCCGCTCGCCCTTCGACAAGCTCAGGGTGAGGGGAATTGTGGCCTTACGGGCCACGCGATGGATTCCGGCCTGCGCCGGAATGACGGGCGGGGGGCGGGCGGCATCGGTATCATGGCAGTACAGGGGATAGTGGACGGGAGATGTTGAGACGATGCGCGTTATGGTGCTGATCAAGGCGACCGCCGAGAGCGAGGCGGGGATCATGCCTCCCATGGAGTTGCTGGAGGCGATGGGCAGGTACAACGAGGAGCTGGTGGAGGCGGGGGTGATGCTGGGCGGCGAGGGCATCAAGCCTTCTGAGCACGGTAAGCGCGTCGTGCTCGACGGGGACACGAACGCCGTTACTGACGGACCATTTTCCGAAACGAACCAACTCATCGCCGGGTTCTGGATCTGGCAGGTTGCGGACATGGATGAGGCCGTTGAGTGGGTGAAGAAGTGTCCACAGCCGATGCCGGGGATGGCCGAGATCGAGATTCGTCCGCTCTATGAGACGGAGGATTTTTCTCCGGAGATGACCGAGGAGCAGGCGGCGCGGGAAGAGGAGCTGCGGGAGCGGGTGGCAGCAGCCAACTCAGAAGACTGATGGCCAACTTGCGCACACCTCTCTACGACACGCACGTCGCGCTTGGCGGGCGGATTGTGGAGTTTGGCGGCTGGGATATGCCCGTGCAGTACTCAGACGGCGTGTTGGCGGAGCATGCGGCGGTCCGGCAGCGGGTGGGGATGTTCGACGTTTCGCATATGGGGCGCATTCGGCTGACAGGGGAGAACGCCGCTACTGCGCTTGACCACGTCGTAACCAGCAATGTGGGGACTCTACGAGCCGGTCGCGCTCGCTACGGGCTCATCTGTAATGAGTCGGGCGGCATTCTCGATGATGTGGTGGTCATGCGTCTCGCGGACGACGAGTTCTTGATGGTGTGCAACGCGGCGAGTTGGGACCGCATCACGGGGTGGCTTGGTCAACATTGCGAGGGTGTAACTATCAATCACGAACGCGATGAGACATCAATGATGGCCGTGCAGGGGCCGGGGGCGGTCGATGCGCTGCAGGCGCTGACTGCCCTAGAGCTTGGGGAGGTGGGCAGGTTTGGGTGTCGTTCTGCGACAGTGGCGGGCGCATCGGCGCTTATTTCACGTACGGGGTATACGGGTGAGGACGGATTTGAGGTGATTGTGCCATCTGCGGATGCGGAGCGCGTGTGGCGGACGCTTGTTGAGGAGAGGGATGTTGTGCCGTGCGGGCTTGCGGCGCGGGACGTGCTGCGGCTCGAGGCGGGCCTGATGTTGTACGGGCAGGACATGGACGACACGGTGACGCCGCTGGAGGCGGGCCTTAGCCGGTTCGTGAATCTCGATAAGGAGTTTCTGGGGGTTGAGAGGTTGCGGGAGCAGGCAGAGAACGGCGTCGGGAAACGGATAACGGGCTTGACGGTGGAGGGTCGTTCTGCGCCGCGGCATGGGTACACGGTGCGGACGGGGGACGGCGGGGAGTCCGTCATCACGAGCGGGGCGTATTCGCCGTCGCTGGACTACAGCGTTGGGCTTGCGTATCTGCCAATCGACATATCTGAACCCGGAAACGAAGTGGATGTTGATATCAGAGGGCGTACTGTTCGAGCGACGACGGTGTCGCTGCCGTTCTTGCAGGCGGATCGGGGCTGACGACGCCACGCAAGTACTGGGCAAGCCACCCCTTTCTGCGGCTAGAATGAATGGGCACTTTGTCTCTCCGCCGGGCGGAGGCGCAAAGATTGGGGTTCACCCTTCGACAGGCTCAGGGTGAACGGAGGGGGACGTGATATGCCATTTGACCCGGCCAACCTGGTATTCAGCCGAGAGCATGAGTGGGTGGCGCGCGACGATGCGGACCCGAAGACAGCCACCGTTGGCATCACGGACTACGCGCAGGGCGAGTTGGGGGACGTGGTGTATGTCGATCTTCCTGCTGTCGGCGCGGCAGTCAAGCAATTTGAGACGTTCGGGGAGGTAGAGTCGGTCAAGTCGGTTTCGGACCTGTTTTCGCCGGTCAGCGGCACGGTGGCCGAGGTCAATTCAGGGCTTGAGGACAAGCCTGAACTGGTGAACGAGGACCCGTACGGCGAGGGCTGGATGCTGCGCGTGACCATTGAGGACGAGCGCGAGTTGCAGAGCCTGCTCTCGCACGATGAGTACCAGACATTCTTGACGGAGTTGAGCGGCGGTGACTGAGCAGCGCAATCCCGCCCCCTTCGTTCCCATGACCGCTGCCGACCGGCAGCACATGCTCGATGTTATCGGCGTCAACGAGGTTGACGATCTGTTTGCAGATATTCCCGCCGAGTTCCGCAATCCGGAACTAGACCTACCGCCGGCGCTGTCCGAGCACGACGTGGTTACGCACATGGGGCACATGGCGGCGCTGAACGTGTCAGCGGACGCTGCGCCGTCGTTCCTGGGTGGTGGATTTGCGCGGCATTACGTGCCGAACGCAGTGGGGGCAATCATCTCCCGCGGCGAGTTCCTGACGCCGTACACGCCCTACCAGCCGGAGGCGAGCCAGGGCATTCTGCAGGCGCTGTTCGAGTTCCAGACGGTTGTTTGTGAGCTGACCGGCATGGACGCCGCGAATACGGGGATGTACGACGGGGCGAGCGGTTTGGCGGAGGCGGCGCTGATGGCATGCCGTCTGACACGCCGCCGCAGCGTGGCCGTGCATTCCAGCGTATCGCCGCTGTATCGGGCCGCACTGGAGACGTATGCGGGGGCGCAGGAAATCACGGTTATTGACGGGATCGACGATGCGCCGGATGGAGAGCCTGCCTGTCTCATTGTGCAGCAGCCTGCATATGACGGCCTCATAGATGACGCTCCCGACGCGCTTGCCGACGCGATTCATGAGCGCGGTGGGCTGCTGGTTGTCGCCGTGGAACCGGTGTCTCTCGCGCTGATAAGGCCACCGGGCGAGTACGGCGCGGACATCGTCGTGGCAGAGGGCCAGCCGCTTGGAATCGCGCTGGGGTTCGGCGGGCCGGGCGTTGGCTTCTTCGCGTCCAAGAACGAGTACCTGCGGCAGATGCCGGGTCGGATTGTGGGTCGCAGCGTGGACGCGGACGGGCGCGACGCGTTCGTGCTGACGCTGCAGACGCGGGAGCAACACATCCGGCGCGAAAAGGCGACATCCAATATCTGCACGGCTGAGACGCTGGCGGCCATCGCGGTGGCCGTCCATACCGCCGCTCTTGGCCCGCAAGGGCTGCGGGAGGTGGCGTTCAGCTGCTACCAAGCGACGCACAACGCGGCGCGGCGCATCGGAAAACTACCGGGTTTTGCTATTCACGGCGGCGAAGATGCGCTGTTCATCAAGGAATTCGTTGTTGAGTGTCCGATCCCGCCTGCGGAGGTGAATCAGCGGCTGTGGGAGCAGCACGGCATCATCGGCGGCATCGACGTGTCCGATCGCGTCCCCAACGGGCTTCTTCTCTGCATCACTGAAACGTCGACAACGACGGATATTGATCGGCTTGTGGGCGCTCTCGCGGGCATTGCAGGCGTATCTGAAGAGAAGGACGCGGAAGACGAATCGGCGGCCACTACCCTATCGGATTGGCCTACCATCGAAACGGCTCCCGCAGGCGAGGAGACCATCCTTGCCATCGGTGATGCGGCAGAGAAGCGTGTGCCGTTGCTGCTGGATGTTTCACGACCGGCGCGGCGCGGGGTCACGACGCCCGTTCCGGCGGTGCCGCCCGTGGAGCCACCGCTCCCTGAGGCGACGCTTCGCAAGGAACTGCTGCTGCCGGAGATCAGCGAGTTGGACGTGATGCGCTATTTCACGCGCATCAGCCAGTCGAACTACGCCGTCGATACGACCTTCTATCCGCTCGGCTCCTGCACGATGAAGTACAACCCGCGCGTGAATGAGACGGTGGCGGGGATGCCGGGGTTCGCGAACGCGCATCCGTATCTGCCGCCTGAGGTGTGCGCGGGGACGCTGGGGGCACTCTACAGTCTGCAGGAGATGTTGGCGAGCGTGGTGGGGATGGACGCGACGAGTCTCGCGCCGTCAGCCGGCGCGCACGGCGAGTTGACGGGGATGCTGCTGTTCCGCGCGTATCACCGGAGTCGCAACGACAGCAAGCGGACTGTCGTCCTCTCGCCGGACTCCTCACACGGCACGAACCCGGCGTCGGCGGCGATGGCGGGATTCACGCTCGTGACCGTGCCGACCGATCCCGTCGGAAACGTCGATATGGACGCGCTGCGTTCCGTGTTGGGGCCTGAGGTGGCGGGCATCATGCTGACGATGCCGACGACGCTTGGGCTGTTCGATCCGAAGACCGCCGAGATCTGCGAACTCGTCCATGAGGCGGGGGGGCTGGTGTACGGCGACGGGGCGAATCTGAACGCGCTGCTTGGCCGCGCGCGGCTGGGCGACATGGGCTTCGACATCGTGCATATCAACGTTCACAAGACGTTTTCGACGCCGCACGGAGGCGGCGGCCCGGGCGCGGGGCCGGTCTGCGTCAAGGAGCACCTGGCGGAGTTCCTGCCGACGCCGCACGTGGAACAACGTGCCGACGGTCTCTATCACCTTGCCGCGCCGGCACAGTCTGTCGGGCGCATCGGCTCAGCGGCGGGGAATGTCGGAGTGTTGCTGCGGGCGTACACGTATTTCCGGATGCACGGGGCGGACGGGTTGAAAGAGGTGAGCGGGGCGGCCGTGCTGAACGCCAACTACATCCGCGCCCGGCTGAAGGACCACTACCACCTGCAATACGATCGCATTTGCATGCACGAGGCAGTTTTCTCGGCGACGCGGCAGCGGCGGCAGCACGACGTGCGGGCGGGCGACATCTGCAAGCGGCTGCTCGACCACGGATTCTACGCGCCGACGGTGTATTTCCCGTTGATCGTCGAAGAGGCGTTGATGATTGAGCCGACGGAGACGGAGAGCCGCGAGACGCTGGACGTGTTCATCGACGCGATGATTTCCATTGCACAGGAGGCATCGGAAGACCCGGACCTGGTGCGCGGAGCGCCGCACACGACGCCGGTTAGGCGTATCGATGAGGCGTTGGCGGCGCGGAGGCCGGTGTTGCGGTGGGGGAAGAGGGATTAGCGAGAGACACCTTTCACCAACAACCTCATCGGCCCTGCTGTATCATATGTTCTGATTGGGCGGAGATAGTGGGAGGTTGGAGCACAGTGATCGAGGCGCAGGCAGGATTCGGTCTGGGAAAGCGGACGGTGCTCAACGGCGAACCCACAAACGATTTGGTGTTCAGCGCGCACGTGGCTGGAAACGACCATGTCTTTCCACAGATTCTGGACCTCTATGTCCCGCCGGGCAGCACCGTCGCAGACGTGACGTACGGACAAGGCGTGTTCTGGCGAAACGTTCCTGAGGAGAAGTATCGGCTCATGCCGACGGACATTACGACGGGTGTAGATTGCAGGTCACTCCCCTACGAGGACAATTCCGTCGATTGCGTTGTCCTAGACCCTCCTTACATGCACTCGCCAGGCGGGACGGCACACACGAACAATGGCGCCTTTGAGAACTACTACGCCAACAACGGTTCGGGAGTGCAAACTTCGGCTAAGTACCATGAGGCGGTGTTAGAACTTTATTTCGATGCCGGCATCGAAGCATATCGGGTATTGCGCGATCGCGGAGTATTGATTGTGAAGTGTCAGGATCAAGTTTGCGCGAACCGACAACGATTCACCCATGTTGAAATCCTTGAGAAGTACCAAGCGCTCGGCTTTGTCGCGGAAGATCTATTTGTTGTTGTGCGCACAAACCGGCCTGGAGTGAGCCGCCAGATTCGTCAAGTGCATGCTCGCAAGAACCACTCCTATTTTCTCGTCTTTTGGAAGCGCGACGAATCGGGGGGGATATGGAAGCCGCCGACGTCGACCCACTAGCGATGATGGCGAGTATCATTCGCGAGCGTACTCCGCGATCCATCTGGACCAACTCACCACTCGAAGGATATCGGCGACTTGGCAACACGAACCGTGGTCAGATCGGCGAAGATTTCCTGGAACGCTACCTAGCAGTCTCCGGAGTTGACGTTAGGCGAGACCAGCGCACTAATCCAATCGACATGCACATTGAGGGGCACGATTTTGAGGTCAAGACGGCATCTCTAGGAGCGAATGGCACATTCCAGTTCAATCACATTCGCCTCGACAGGATGTATGAGTACTTACTATGCGTGGGGATTTGTCCGGATTCAATCGTGTTCCAAGCATGGCGGAAAGGGGTCGTATCGGAAGGGGGAGCCGGGACACTGGTACGTATGGCCGAGGGCCAAAGCACAACTCACAAACTGACAAAACGCCTGTCTGACATGAGGCCAATTGGCGAGCTTGTTCCCTGGGTTCGGCAACAACTGGGCTGAGGCTATCGGAGCAAGATTGATCGCTCAATGAGCGAAACGTGGCCCTGCGGCCCGCCGGAGTTAGGGCTTCGATCTCGGCGTTGGGGGTGGGGTTGGAAAGACTGAGAGTGAAGTCTCTGGACGTCGCCTCCAAAAGAGGACAAGGATTTCCCCGGTAGCGCTTGTCGTTTTGCCTTACGCATTACTTTCGCTATAATGTAAGGCACAATTCCCGTAGCGAATGGAGCATGTCAGGATGTTCGAATCAAGCATAACTACCAAGGGGCAAACGACGCTTCCCAAGGCCGTTCGGGATTCGCTGGATGTGAAGGCAGGGGATAAGGTCCGCTACGTCATCGTAGACGAGGGTGTGTTGATACTGCCTGTGCGGTCGACCAGTCGCTTGTTCCGCAGCCTGACGTACGACGGTCCCGTCGTGAGTCTGGATGACATGGACCGAGCCGTAGCGGAAGGGGCTGTCGAGGAATGACCTCACTCGACACAAACGTCATCATCCGTTACCTGGTTGGTGACGACGCCGGACAGGCGGAGGCGGCACGGGCTTTGTTGGACAGTCTGAGCGCGGATAATCCGGGCCACATTTGCCGGGAGGTTGTGATAGAGATCGCCTGGGTGCTGGAGAGAAGTTACGGCTTCACGCGGGCTCGGGTCGCTGAGGTGCTGATCGATCTGACGGCTTCGGACAGTCTCGCTGTCGAGAATTCCTATGAGGTGGCCGCCGCCGCGCACCGGTACCGTCAGGGGGGAGCGGGGTTCTCAGATTTGATGGTTCTCTCGGCAGCGAAACGCACGAACGCGATGCCGCTCTATACGTTTGACCGCAAGCTAGCGCGCCTGGAGGGAGCAGCGCTATTGGAAGTCGAGGCGCGGGGCGGGTCAGCCGGCTAAGTTGCGTCCGTAAAGGGAACGGTTGATAATGATTGCGATGACAGCAGTGATAGCATTGCAATCATACCGAGTTTCCGCAGGATAGGAGATGCCGGTGGCCAGCATTACGGTGCGCAATCTGGACGAGAGCCTGAAAAAGCGGCTTCGCATTCGCGCGGCGGAGAATGGCCGGTCGATGGAGCAGGAGGCCCGCGACATCCTACGGGCCGCTCTTGACGAGGACAGGGCGCCAACCCGTGACCTCGGCACGGCAATCCATGAACTTTTTGGCCCGTTGGGCGGCGTGGACCTGCCGATTCCGCCTCGCGAACCCATGCGCGAGCTGCCTGATCTGGGCGACTGAGCCGATCCCGATGTTTGTCCTGGACACGAACGTGGTGTCGGAAATGATGCGCGAGCGTCCCAACGCCGACGTTTTGGCGTGGGTAGACAGCCAGTTGGCGGAAACATTATTCATCACTGCCGTCACGGAGGCCGCGATTCGCACGGGCATCGCGATTCTGCCCGATGGTCAGAGACGGCGCCAGTTGAATGCCGCTGCCGAGCGCGCTTTTGGAGTCTATTTCAGCGACCGCATCCTAGCTTTTGATAGTGGGGCCGCTCAATTCTACGCCCTGATTGCCGCCGACAGGAGGGCTGCGGGGCGCCCCATAAGCCAAGCTGATTGCCAGATTGCAGCGATAGCCCGGTCACGCGGCAGTGCGGTTGCAACCAGGAATGTGGACGACTACACGGGGTGCGGCATCGAGGTGCTCGACCCCTGGTCCACACGGGTCGAGTGAACGGCGACCACGTGTCGCGCTCCCCGGAAACCCGTCCGTTTGGCCCGCCGGAGTTGGGCATCAACATTGCGCCGTTGGGGGTGGGGGCGTGGCCGTGGGGTTCCACGTGGTATTGGGGTTACGGCAAGTCCTATGGCGAGGATGACGTGCGTGGGGCGTTCGCCGCTTCGCTGGACGCAGGCGTCACGATGTTCGACACAGCTGAGGTGTACGGTCGTCGCGGCGCGTCCGAGAGGATTCTTGGGCAACTGGTGGGGGAGCTTGCGGGTTCGGACGGCAGGGGTAACCCGATGGATTCCGGCTTGCGTCGGAATGAGGGTGGGCCGCCGTTTATCGCGACAAAGTATATGCCTTTGCCGTGGCGGTGGCGGGCGGGGGATGTGCCGCGGGCGCTGCGGGCGAGCCTGAGGCGGCTTGGGCTGGAACGCGTCGATCTGTACCAGATCCACTGGCCGGTTGTTCCCGCGCGGCTGCGGCTAAAGCAATGGGTGGAGGGGTTGATTCGGGTGCACGGGGAGGGGTTGGTGGGAGCCGTCGGGGTGTCCAATTTCGATGCCGAGTTGACGAAGCGGACGCACGAGTTGCTTTCAAAGGCCGGTATTCCGCTCGCGTCGAACCAACTGCCGTACAGCCTGCTTGACCGCCATATCGAGCACGAGGGGCTGCTTGAGGCCTGCAAGGAGCTGGGCGTGACGGTGATCGCCTACAGTCCCATCGCCGAGGGTTTGCTGACGGGCAAGTACACGCCGGACGACCGCCCTGCCGGGTATCGGGGATGGCGGCTGCGCAAGAAGGTGATTCAGGTTCAGCCGATCATTGAGGAACTGCGGGAGATCGGCGCGAGTCACGAGGGCAAGACGCCGTCGCAGGTGGCGCTTCGGTGGTTAATCCAGAAGGGGTCACTGCCGATTCCCGGGGCAAAGACGGCGCAGCAGGCTTCGGACAACGCGGGGGCGCTGGGGTGGAGTCTCTCGGACGAGGAGATGGCGGCGCTGGACGGGGTTTCCGCCTGAGCATTCGTCTGCTTTACGCGCGGCGCGCCGTCCACGTAGGATTCGCTGAGACGCCTGAGCACTGGGGGGATGACTCATGACGATGCAGTTGGATGAGGTTAAGCGAGAGGTGGCTATTGCGAATCGCGTGCTGCCGGATATCGGACTCGCGTCCGGCGTGCTGGGCTCACTCGGCCACGTGAGTATGCGCGTGCCGGACAATCCCGAACGGTTCGTGGTCAAGGGGCGCGGTTATGCCATCGATGCCCTCGCCCGCGCGGAGCCGGACGGAATGGTGGTCTGTGATCTGGACGGTTTCAAGGTCGACGGCCCGCCCGGCATCACGCAGTGCTTTGAGGTCAAGATCCATTCCGCCATCTATCGCGCGCGGCCTGACGTGCAGTCCGTCATTCACGTTCATCCGCGATTTGCCATCGTCATGGGCATTCTGGGCGTCAACCTCGTGCCGATGTGCCGTGAGGGGCTGGAGCTTGTGGAGCAGCCGGTACCGGTTTTTCCGCACAGCAAGCTGATTTTGACCGAGGAGGACGGCGTTGGCGTCGCGGAGGCGCTGGGAGACGCAACGGTGCTCCAGTTGCAGGGACACGGAGCGGTCGCGGTGGGCACGTCGACAGGCGACGCGGTGATGAACATGGCGCACCTGGAGGAACAGGCGCGGATGAACTGGTACGCGTACGCGGCGGCGGGGCCGGGGCATGCTCGCATCACCGAGGAGCAGATTGCGGAAAACAACGCGCAGCCACCGACGGCTGAACTGCCGCATTTCCGTGAGTTGGTGAGCGGCACGCGGGCGCAGGCTGCCGTGGGCGGCGTGTGGCGGCATCTGGCGGCCAACGCAGCCGAGGGATTGTAAGCGGGGAGGCGAATCACGATGGATCTCGGTATCGCGGGGAAGGTTGCGCTCGTAACGGGTGGGAGCAGGGGGCTTGGTCGGCAAGCGGCGCTGAGCCTCGCGGCGGAGGGCGTCAAAGTCGCTATCTGCGCCCGCACACAGGAGAACCTGGACGGCGTTCTGCCGGAGTTGACGGCGGCGGGGGCGCCCGCCGCGGCTGCTCTAGCCGCAGACGTGACTGATTCTGCCTCGCTTGAGCAGCTGCATGAGGCGGTTGTCGAGCAGTTGGGGCCAATCGACATTCTTGTGAACAACGCGGGGGCGAGCCGTCGGGGTGACGTGCTGGCTATCGGCGAGGAGGAATGGTCGGACCTGTGGGCGCTGAACGTGCTGGGGCCGATCCGCTTGAGCCGTCTTGTGCTGCCGGGGATGCAGGAGCGGCGTTGGGGCCGCATCGTGAACGTGTCCTCTATCTGGGGACGCGAGCATGGCGGCGGCGTGGCGTATATGACAACGAAGGCCGCGCTCATCGCGTTTACCAAGAGCACGGCGCTGAGCTACGCAAAGGATGGCATCCTGATCAACTCTGTCGCGCCAGGGTCGGTTGTGTTTCCGACGGGGAGTTGGGATCGGTTCCAGACGCAGAACGAGCCGGAGGTCGTGCAGGACTTTATAAAGAACAACCTGCCGATGGAGCGATTCGGTTGGCCGGAGCCGGTGGGCGACCTCATCGCGTTCCTGTGCTCGGAGCGGGCGGGGTTCCTGACGGGGACGACGATCAACATCGACGGGGGGCAGTCAAAGAGTTTGATCTGAGTGGTTGGGGTATACTTACGTCAAGACAGTTTATTGAAACGGTTCAAATGATGGTTCGACAAGCTCACCATGAACGTGTGGGTGGGTAGGAACAGACGGATGAGCCGTTTCCCATACGAGGAGGTGCCCTACGGCCCCCGATACACAAAGCTCGGCCTTGACTGATGAGCTCCGCCCATGGCGCGAGGGAAGCGAGCGCATCGCCATCTTCATCGACGGTAGCAATCTTTATCACGCCCTTGAGGAATCCTGCAGCCGGACTGATCTCGATTTCGCAGCGTTTATCCAATGGATCGCGGGAGAGCGTCCGCTCTTTCGCACGTATTACTACAACATCATCCAGGACGAGAAGCGCCGGCCTACCGAGTTCGCGCAGCAGCAGCGTTTTCTCCAGGCTCTGCACCTGATTCCCTACGTGGAAACCCGCTTCGGCACGACGCGCATCCGCGACGGCCAGGTGGTTGAAAAGGGCGTGGACATCATGCTCGCCACGGACCTGCTGTACTACGCGTGGCAGGACTATTACGACATGGCGGTGCTGGTGTCCGGCGACGGTGATTTCGCGTACGCCATCCAGACGCTCAAGAATCTCGGCAAGTATGTGCAGGTGGTGACATTCGAATCGAATCAGTCGCCCGATCTCTGGGACAAGGCTGATCTGCGCACGCTGCTCACGCCGGACCTGCTAACGCAGGAAGGTCTGTGGGTGAACAAGGAGCCAGCGCGGAAGAGGCGGCGGCGGACGACGAACGGAACGACGCGTCGCACACCTCGGAAGTCTGCGGAAGCTGCTTCCGCATCGTCAAACGGCCGGGCCGAGGCTGTAACGGCGCAGTAACAGACGAGGGATTCTTCTCCGGGTTCACCCTTCGACAGGCTCAGGGTGAACGG
>CAYOPL010000050.1:0-5902 GCA_964405845.1 uncultured Dehalococcoidia bacterium
CTCAGGGTGAACGGGGGTGCTCAGGGTGAACGGGTGGGCGCGCAATTGAATCTTTGGATTCTTCGCTGCGCTCAGAATGACAGGGGAGGAGACGGCGCTGTGCGCCGTACTGGATTCCCGCTTTCGCGGGAATGACGGAAGGGGGCTCAGGGCGGAGAGAATGAGGTTGGGTGTGCTGCGATGTCCGGGGCGCCGGCAAGGATTGCCCGATCCGACGTGGCCAGCGGGGCCCCCAGCGTCCTGGCGAGCACGACAAACTCTGCGTCGTACGCAGATAGCCCACATTCCAGCGCAGTGTCTATCACCCGGGAGCCGCTGACGCTGATGATGCGGCCTGCCAGCACTAGCGACGCATCATCGCACATGGCCTTGGCCTGATCAGGAGTCAAATCGCCCCTCCGCACAAAGCCGAGCAGGACGTTGCGCAACTCACTGACCAGGATGCCGGGCGCCGCCCACTCAGCGTCCTGTTCCAGCAACGCCATTGAATCGACCGCGTTCTCTCCATCTACCACAAGGCTCGTCATGACGTTTGTGTCAACGACAATCATGGCCGGCCTGCGTTCCTCATCTCGCGCAGGTTGTTCTCACTCAGATCGATATGGCCAATGCCTGCTCGCCTGAGGCGTATTCTTTCCAGAAGCGCCTGTATATCCAGCGGTTCGCTGTAAACCGACGCGGCCAGCCTTGAGAGTATCTCTCCGTTCAGGCTTCGATGGTTGCGGTTCGCAGCGGCCCGGAGTTCTCTGTGGACATCCTCCGGAATGCCTCGGAGCGCCAGATCAGGCATATCAACCTCTTTCGCAAGTGAGTAATGTCATTATGATAGCAGAACGGTATCACGACGGCATAGGCCGGAATGATGGAGAGGGTGGTACGGGGTTGGGTGGCGCAATTGAGGCTTTAGATTCTTCGCTGCGCTCAGAATGACATGCGAGACGGCGCTACGCGCCGCACTGGATTCCCGCGAAAGCGGGAATGACGAGTGGGGGGTTAGGCGTTTGCCATGATGCGGACGAAGACTTCGTTGGAGAGGAGGCGGCCGCGGAGGGTTAGGCGGAGGACGCCGCCGCTGCGCTCGGAATGATATGAGGCGGCGCTTTGCGCCGCACTGGATTCCCGCTTTCGCGGGAATGACGAATGGGGCGAGAGTGAAGGGGAGAGTGTGGTGCGTTCAAGGAGGCCGTCTGCGATGGATTCTTCGATGGCGGGGCCGAACAGTTCGTCCGGCGTCGCGCCGAATCGTTCACGGTAATCATCGTCGTGGACCCCGCGGTTGAGTCGGAGGCCGAGGACGAGGGTTTCGGCGCGGCGCATGGAGTCGGTATAGGGGTCGATTGAGTCAATGGGGGCGATGTCGTTGAGGACGATGTTGTTCAGGGCATCCTCGGCGCTTACAGGGCCATCGATGAGTGGTAGTAGCGGTGGCTCTGTGATCGGTTTCTTCGCCAGTTCGGCCATGTGCTCGATGTAGGCACGGGGTTGGCGCATGACGGAGAATCGCGTGCCGAAGAGGTGGGAATGCGCGCCGGGACCGAATCCGATAAACGGGGCGTTATGCCAATAGGCGAGGTTGTGGCGACACTCACGGCCCGGCTGCGCCCAGTTGGAGATCTCATACTGTTCCAGGCCCGCTTCGGTCATGCGCTGTTCGGCCATCTCATACATATCGGCCGCAAGGTCGGGATCGGGAAACGGGAGTCGGCCTGACTCTACCCACCCGTGGAACGGCGTCGATTCTTCGACGGTGAGGGCGTAGAGGGACAGGTGTTCCGGTTCAAGCGCCAACGCTCCGGTGAGGCTCGACTCCCACGTCTTCAGGGTCTGGCGGGGCAGGCCATACATGAGGTCTAAATTTACGTTGTTCGCGCCGCCCGCGCGCAGGGCGTTTATGGCGCGTTCGACCCCTCCCGCGTCATGCAGTCGTCCTAGCATCTGGAGTTCCGTGTTGTCGAAACTCTGCGCGCCCATGCTGAAGCGGTTGACGCCGAGGGACATGACATCACGGACGAACTCTCGTGTGACGCTTTCCGGGTTGACCTCCATGGAGATTTCGGCGCTCCGGAGACGGGGGATAGAGCTGCCGATGGCGGCGAGTATGTCTTCGACCTGGGCGGGCGTCAGCAGGGACGGGGTGCCGCCGCCGAAGAAGATGGTCTCGCCCGAGGCCCAGATATAGTTCTGCCTCAGCGTCTCACCCCATCGGCGGATCTCCGTGGTTAGGGCGGCGACGTAATCAGGGATGAGTTTTTCTATGCCGGCGTAGGTATTGAAGTCGCAGTAGAAGCACTTGAAGCGGCAGAAAGGGATATGGATGTAGAGGGCGAGGGGGAGGATCTGGGGTTGGGCCGTCATTCGGGCGCTGTGTGCCCCCGCCTACGCGGGGGATTCGGACATCACGCGGTTGCGGGCTTCGACGATGGCCTGGAGTTTGGCCTCGGCGATGACGGCGGAGGAGACGGGGTTGTCCGCGAAGGTGGCAAAGCCGCAGTCCGGGGTGAGGAGGATGCGGTGAGCGCCGAAGACATCGATAGCGCGGCGGATGCGGGCATCGAGCAGGTCGGCTTCCTCAACGAGCGGTGACTTGGGATTGACGATGCCGACGCCGATGCGCTTGTCATCAGGGAGTCCGGCAAGAACGTCAATCTCTCCGGCACGTTCCGTGCTCAACTCAAGGAATAGGGTGCCGACATCCACGGCGGAAAGCAGATCAATGAGTGGGGCGTAGTCGCCGCTGAGGGCGGCGCTTTCGTCGGAGGTCCAATTGCCGCGGCAGACGTGCATGGCGAGGCGTTCGCGGGGGAGGCCGTGTGTGACCTGCGCAAGGAGATCCTGAGCGAAAGCGAGTTCGGTTGCGGTGTCGTATCGCTCGCTAAGCGCGCCGCACATGAAGCTGCGGCGGGCGCGTGACGAGCCGTGTACAACTTCGGTCAGCACCGGCTCATCGAACTGGACGATAGACGCGCCAGAGGCAAGCAGGTAGTGGGCTTCCTCGCGGAGGACTCGCACCACATCTTCGGCCAGTTCTTCGCGGGTGGTGTAGGGACTCTCACGGAGGCAATCCAACCACATGGTGCGGGTGAGGAGATAGGGGCCTGGTAGGGCGACCTTGACCGGCAGGCCGTCGGCCAACTGTTTGGCGAATTCGAGCTCGTGTACTGCCAGGGCTGCGCTGCGTCCGAGTCGGCCGTAGACGACGGGATGGCGGACGCTGGAGGCGGGGACATCAAGGGCGGCCAGCTCGCGCTCGAACTCCTCGGAGTCGTCCACCATGGCGGCGAGATCCGTGAGGGGGATGAGTTGGGAGTTGTCCAGGAGGCCGCCGACGAAGCTGACGTAGTTGTCGCGACGCTGCTCACCGTCCGTTAGGACGCCGACGCCCGCGCGCAGTTGGGCCTGGGCGCTTAGGCGGACAGCATCGTTTGCCGTCTCCGCGAAGTCCTCATCGTTCATGCGGCCTTCAATGTGGTCATGAATTGCGCGGAGCATCCAAGCGGGGCGCGGCCAACTGCCGATGCCCATGACGGAGAGGGGGGCGACGGCGGGGGCGGGTGAGGGTTCCGGGAGGGATGCAGGGATGGAGACTTCGACGGCAGAGCGGAGTGTGGTCTGTTGAGTCGTGGTTTCTGAGTGGCCGTTTGCCCGGTTGGCCAGCGGGCCCTTGCTGACGAGGAAGCTCCATTGGTCACTCGCTTTGGTCCACGAAACGAGCTCGTTGCCCGTCATGCGGCTCCACGCGGGGAGTTCGACTTCGACGGTTGGTTCGGTGGACAGGATCTCAAGGAGACCGCCCGGGGGCAGAGGGTCGATGGCGCGGCGGATGAGCAGCAGGAGGCCGCCGCCACAGTCGAGGCTGCCGCCATCGAGCGTGGTGTCCGGCGAATGCGCGTGCTGCGCGGCTGCGTCCATTAGCGTTACCTAAGCGGCCTGTTTCGAGGAAACGTTTCGGCTAGTAGGAGATGACGGGCACGCCTTCCGAGATGAACTCGATGAGGGTTGCGCCGCCAACGACAGCCGCGCCGTCGATGAGCTTGGCGGGATCGAGGCCGCGCTTGTTGAAGCAGGGGGCGCAGACGAGGATGCGTCCGCCGCCCTCCACGAAGTTGCCCATCAACTGCGAGAGGGGAGCGAACCCCTCCTCGTTGATGTCGTCCGCGTAACCTGCTTGCGAGACGCGAACGCCCTCCGTGCTGAGAAACACGACAGTCTCCTTTTCGGAGCCGAGCGCGGCGTTGGCGAGGACGAACGCGACCGTTGTGCGGTCGGGATCATCGGCGGCGTGGGTGAGGCTGATACAGACCCTATCCGACATGTGTTGAATTCCTCCTGTGGCGGTTTGTCCGCCTGCTATTTCTGTTCGATCCAGTACTCAGGGTGTTCGGCGTAGCGGAGTTGACGGTTGGTGACTCGGCACCACGCGGGGATTTCAAGCGGGGCGGCAATGTCGCGGGTGATGAGTCGGAAGAGATCGCCGGGCTGGAGTGGACGGAATCGGAGTTTGAGTTGTATGAGGACTTCGCCGCAGCCCATGTGGCCGGCGTCCCATTCCACCGCGAAGGTTGGGGCGGCGGACGTTGCGGCCTCCGTGCTGGTGTCCTGCATGATTGTGACTTCCGACTCCGATTATTCGATTTGCTTATAACGTCCATAAGCATATCGCATACGGGAAAGCGTTTCAAAGGCAGGCAGTGCGGGGAGGTTCACCCTGAGCTTGTCGAAGGGTGAACGGATGGGGCGGCGCTGACGCGCCGCACTGGATTCCCGCGTTCGCGGGAATGACGAAGAGATGTAGGATGCGGATATGAGTGGCGAGAGGCGGAGTGATCAGGTTGCCATCCTGGTTGGGTGGGCGATGACGGATGCGCTTCTGGAGCGGATTGCTTCGGCGGATACGCGGGTGCGGCTGTTGAACCGGGAGGTTGCGCCGCTGCCCACGCCGACGCAGTTGTGGCCGCCGTTTCCCGAGGAATTGCTGCCTCTCGTGTCGCAAGCAGAGGTGCTGTTGACGCTGCGGCTGCCGCCCAGCGTGCCGGAGTCGACGCCGAATCTGAGGTGGATCCATTCGCAGGCGGCGGGGATCGATTACGTGGACCGCGCGCCGGGGCTGCTGGACGCGGGCGTGGTCATTACGAGTTCGTCCGGGGTTCATGCAAGGCCGCTGAGTGAGACGGTGGGGGGGGCGATTATCGCGCTGGCAAAGGGATTTCCTCAGGCGGTGCGGCGGCAGGGCCGGCACGAGTGGTTGCGGTATACGCCGGAAGACCTGACAGGTAAGGTCGTTGCAATCATCGGGACGGGCAAGATTGGAACGGCGATCGCGAGTTGGTGCCACTTGATGGGTATGCGGATTGTGGGCGTACGGAGGACTCGCCCGGCGGAGTGGCCGGATTCGGGGCCGTTTCAATGGATTGTTGAGCGGGATGGGTTAGTGGAGGCGTTATCAGTAGCCGATTACGTGGTGTTGTGCGCGCCGCGGACGCCGGAGACGGTGGGGATGATTGGCGCGTCCGAGTTTGGCTCGATGAAGGAGGGGGCGCGGTTTATCAACGTGGCGCGGGGCGACCTGGTGGATGAGGGGGCGCTGATTACAGCGTTGGAGTCGGGGCGGATTGGCGGGGCGTATTTGGACGTGTTCGCGACGGAGCCGCTGCCGGATAAGAGTCCGCTGTGGGACATGGAGAACGTGCTGATCACCGGACATTCGGGGGCTGGGTCGGTGGACCGGGATGAGCGCGTCGTGGAGATCTTTTTGGAGAATCTTCGGCAGTATGTGGGCGGGAGGCCGCTTGTGAATGTGTATGACCATGGGCGGGGGTATTAGGGGTTTACCCTTCGATAGGCTCAGGGTGAACGGGGGTTAGGTTGGCGCAATTGAGATTTTAGATTCTTCGCTGCGCTCAGA
>CAYOPL010000051.1:0-45311 GCA_964405845.1 uncultured Dehalococcoidia bacterium
GGTGCGCAGCGGCGTGAGGCTGAGCTCGACCTGTTGCAGACCGTCTGCGGAGGTCATATCCTGACGTAGGGCTTGAAGTTCCCCAGGCCCACAGTCCAAGAGTAGCGGAGTTTTCCGTTGCTATTGCGTCTTTCAAATGACGGAGGGGGCGGAATGACAGGCTGAGATGGAGCGGAAGACGGGATTTGAACCCGCGACCTTCTCCTTGGCAAGGAGACGCGCTACCACTGCGCCACTTCCGCCTATCCAACCGTTCGCATATGCCGAGGGGCAGAGTTGAACTGCCGACACCGCGATTTTCAGTCGCGTGCTCTACCACCTGAGCTACCTCGGCTCGGTTGCGACACGTGCGATACAGCTTAATTTGGCGCCCCGTCCGTGTCAAAGCCACGCATCCCGCTAAAGTAGGCGTGGAGAGGGGGACAAAAGATGCCGGAGGCGCCGGAACTCACCATCGTTCGGGAGGTGCTGGAACGCCGCGTCATTGGCTCGACGGTGGAGTCGGCTCGCGTCATCCGCCCCACCGTGCTGCGAACACTGTCTGAGATCGACGTGGCCGTGGACATTGAGGGGCGGTCGCTCACGAACGTGTCCCGCTACGGCAAGAGCGTTACCCTCACCCTCTCCGATGGAATGGCGCTCGTCATCTTTCCGATGCTGACGGGGCGACTGCGACTGTCAACGCCCAAAGACAGGCTCACCAAGACTGTGAGCCTTAGCCTCAGCCTCTCCAATGGCGTCGATCTGCGCTACCTGGATGATCGGCAGATGGGCATGCTGTACTACGCGCCGACGGATCGACTCACCGAGATTCCCCGTCTGGAGGAAACCGGGCCGGACGTGCTCGATGAGCCGCTGAGCCTTGAGGATTTCACCGCGCGGCTTCGACGATTCACCGGCGAGATCAAGGGCATCCTGGCACGCGGCTCGCTCGTCGCAGGCATCGGCAACGCATACTCGGACGAGATTGTGTGGGAGGCCGGCATCTCCCCATTCCGCAGGCGGGCGGACCTTTCGGCGGACGAAATCGCCCGGCTGCACGCCGCCGTCTACGCCGTTCCGCGTCACGCTGTCGTCGTCCTACGCGACCTGATGGGCGATGAAATCCATCTTGAGCGGCGCGAGTGGCTGTCTGTTCACGGCAAGGCGAACCAGGAATGTCCACGCTGCGGGGGGCGAATCAGCCGCTTGAGCGCCAACCGCCGCATCACGGACTACTGCATGGCATGCCAGCCCGGTCTTCTCATCAGGAACTAGGCCGGTTCAATATGACAAGGGCTTGACATGGTTATTGAGACAAGGTATCTTTCCTATAACCGAATTGAAAGACGTGAAGATATTGGGGGAAAGTGAGACAGAGTATCATGACAATCGAGATACGCGGTTCGAACATCCTCGCGGCCCTTGAAAACCAGGGCTACCGATCAACCCTACCCCGCAGGGAGATCGTCGAGAACCTCGAGAAGAGAAATGATGGTTTCACTGCTGAAGATTTGGTGCGTGATCTGCCGCATATCGGTCGCGCCACTGTCTTCCGCACAATCAAGCTCCTCCTGGAAGCGGGCATCATCTGTAAGCTGAGCCTCATTAATGGCGAGCCGCGCTATTCGCTCGCCCACGCGGAACACCACCATCACACCGTCTGTGTCACGTGTGGCACCATCGGCGAGTTCCACGCCGGCACGGTTGAGCGTGTCCTCCGCCTCATAGGCAATGAGGTCGGCGGCAGCATCATCGGGCACCGGATCGAACTCTATATCAGCTGTGCTGACTGCGCGCGCCAGAATCGGCCGATTCCCTCCGTTGGACACACGCACGCTTCTTAGAAGCAGCGACTTTTTCTTTCCGTATTCCCAGAAGGATTGTCACGATGGCCACAATGAATGGCTCTGCGGTCGGCCCGCCGAGCATCATCGTCAACGACCTGACCATTGAGCGCTCCGGCAACCGGGTTCTAACCGATGTCTCCTTTGAATTCGGACCCGGCACTCTTGTTGGAGTCGTCGGGCCGAATGGCGCGGGCAAGAGCACCTTGTTTGAGGCCATCTCCGGCCGCATTCCCGTACACCACGGCTCCGCCGTCATTCGAGCGGAGCGGCCCCTAAATCAGGGCGGCGTGGCATATGTTCCACAGCGAGACAGCATCAACTGGAGAATCCCCGTCAGCGTCGAAGATGTCGTCATGATGGGCCGCACTAACTCAAAGGGTTGGCTGCGACGCTACGGCAAAGAGGACAGGGAGCTGTGCAGACAGAGCCTTGAGCGGGTCAATCTCTGGGATCGCCGCTCCGCGCTGATGACCGAGCTATCCGGCGGCCAACGGCAGCGCGCTTTCATCGCCCGGGCCCTGTGCCAGGAGGCCTCCGTCCTGCTGCTTGACGAGTCCTTTAGCGGCGTCGACGTTGGCGCCCAGGAGGACATCGTGCAGGTACTGCGAGGCCTTCGCGACGAGGGCAAGATTATCCTTCTCGCCACTCACGATTTGACGAATCTCGCCGAACGATTCGATATCTGTCTCTGCATCAACAGGCATGTCTGCGCCTGCGGACCGCCTGCGGAGGCGTTCACGCCTGAGGTGTTGGAAGAGTTGTACGGCTCCCACGGGGTCATCTTCGCCACTGGCGGCACGACACACTCGCATGAGGAACCCGGGCGCACGCCTGTCCAAGAACGGCACGAAGAGACGCACCCCGCCCATGATTGAGTACATCTTCGATCCATTCCAGTACAACTTCATGATCCGGGCGCTTGTCGTGTCCGTTCTGGTCGGCGCGATGTGCCCCATCATCGGCGCCTACGTCATCGCACGCGGGCGCTCCTTCATGGGAGACGCGCTCGCTCACTCCGTCCTGCCGGGAATGGTCGTCGCGTTCATGCTGGGGTTCAGCCCGCTTGCGGCAGCCGTCCCTGCAGGCGTCGGCATCGCCGCTCTAATGGGATTCATCAGCCGCAAGACCGGCGTCAGCGAGGACACGTCCGTCGGCATCGTCTTTGCGGGCATGTTCGCGCTCGGCCTGACCATGCTGGCCACGGCGGAGGGCCTTACCGTGAATGTGGAGGATCTCCTGCTCGGGCAGGTGCTTGGCGTGACTACAACTGATGTCTACGTTTCGCTTGGACTCGCCGCAATGGTTATCGCAGGGCTGTATGCCATCCATCGCATCGCTGTCTACGCCACCTTTGATCCCGTCAGCGCAGAAGTGGTCGGCATCCCTGTCACAAAGGTGGACTACGCCCTGCTTACGCTGCTCGCGCTGGTCATCGTGATTGGAATCCAGGCCGCCGGCATCGTCCTTGTCATGGCCATGCTCATCACGCCTGCAGCCGCCGGTCACCTGCTCGCGCGCCGCTTCGTCGGCGGCATGATCACCGGCGCGGTTATCGGCTCCTTTTCAGCCATCGCCGGACTCTACGCTTCTTACTACATGAACATCCCGTCAGGCCCGGCCATGGCTCTCGTCGCAACTGGCGTGTTCGCCCTCGCTGCAGCGTACAAGCGCCGCGCCATCTAGATTCTTCGCTGCGCTCAGAATGACATGGGTGGGCGCGCTCAGAATGACAGTACGGGCGCCGTTTGACGCAGCATAGACCGCGTGATTATGGTGGGCGCGTGACGGATTTCGATGATGACAGACCTCACGCGCAGTCAACCTGCCGCGCCATAAACGCCCCATGATGCAGCAGGCTGTCGAGTCGCGTGAAGCGGCTCAACTCGAGGATATTGAGCGCCGCGCCGTTGAATTCGCCCGCAAGGCCGGTGAGATTCTCCTCAGTCACTTCCACAAGCCGCTGGAGATTGAATACAAATCGGACAATCGACGCGACCCCGTCACGCAGGCCGACCTTGAATCCGAGCAATGGCTGCGATCGGCGATTGCCGAAGCGTTTCCGGATCACGGCATCGTCGGCGAAGAGAATCCCAACTCGGAACACGGCTCCGCCGAATTCGTCTGGGTGCTCGATCCGCTCGACGGCACGACGAACTTCCTGAACGGCCTGCCCGTCTTTGCATCATCCATCGGTGTGCTGCACAACGGCCGCCCCGTCGTCGCGGCAATCTTCGTCCCCGGCCCGGACGGCGGCTCTGTCATTCACGCGCGACGCGGAGGTGGAGCGTTCCAGGACGACAGGCCCATCGCCGTCACTCCCAACGCCGAGCCGGAACGCGGTCGGCTTACCGGAATGCCCTCCTATTACTGGCGCATGTGGGGCTTCAAGGACGGTCTGAGGATGCGGCTTGGCGAGATCCGGTCTCTCGGCTCAATCGCCTATGAGATGACGTTGGTCGCGCGGGGGTCGATGCAGCTATGCCTCTTTGCAACGCCAAAGATTTGGGACGTGGCCGCCGGGATTCTCCTTATCCAGGAGGCGGGTGGACGAGTGCTCGAAAAGCGTGCGCGCCGCGCCCCATGGTCGCCCTTTAGTGAGTTCGGTAATGAGTCAGTCTCGCTGGACGAGTTGCACGGCTGGCGATCCGCCATCCTCGCAGGAAATGTCGATGTGGCCGGGCACGCAGGAGGCCGCATCTTCCTTCGCTCCCGCTACATCTTCCGCCTTCGACGCTGGTGGGCTGAACGGCGACGCAAGAAGGAAGCCTGATCGCTACAACGGTGGCCAGGGAACGTTCCGCCCCAGCCCCGCTACCGGAAAGATCTCTTCCTCAAGCAGCACGTCCAGCCGTTCCCGCAGCGCCTCCACCTCTTCCTTCAACAGGAAGCCGCTCATGGTAGCGGCGCAGTCTGCGCCTTCCTCCATTCGCGGACGCAAGTCCTGCAGGTCACGGAGCGTATCCTCCGGTATCTGCTCCCCCTCAAAGTCCCAGATCACCGTTCGCAGCTTGTAGTCCTCGTTGAACATCAGGCCGTGGTCGATCCCCCACAGCCTGCCCGTCTCATCTCGCAGGCAATGACTCCCCTTACGATCCGCATTGTTGGTCAGCGCGTCGAACAGCGCCATCCGCTGCAGATCCGTTCGGTGCTCATTTCGTAGCGTGAAATACGTCTCCGCCGGGTTGTGCTCGACGAAAATCTGCACTGCGCCAATGCCGTACGGCCCGTCCCGCGCAATCGTGAACGGCACCATCTCCCACCCCAGGGCAAGGCTCAACTCGAACGCCGCGCACTCCCTCAGATACAGCGTTCCCGGTGGAAAATCCCACAACGGCGCCTCGCCTCGCTGGGGTTTATAGATGACCCTGACCTGCCCCGCCTCTCCCTCGATCAACCCCGTGAAGACGGCGTTTGAGCCATACGGATGGGGGCGCATATCGACGAAATCGCCGTCGCGAATCGCCGCGACAACATCCGGTTCAGGATTCGCGTAGGAGTAACTCGTGGACTCGGACATGTCCGAAGGCGAAACGGCTTGGGTGTGGCGGCCTAGTCCGAGCCGCCCGCCGTGGCGGTATGGTGCCCATTCGTCATCGGGCACACGTGATTCGTTCCCGGGTTCATGGGGCCATTGCACAGCGGACACCGCGGTCGACCTGCCGAATAGACCTCCATCGCCCTGGTCGACCAATCCTGGCTCTGCGCCATCGTCGCCCAGAATCGCAGGCGCGGCTGGGAATCGTCCTCATCCTCTATATCATGCGCCTGGAACTCAATCACATGCGCCGATTCCAGGTAGCCAACGGCCCACGAGCCGGATTGAAACTCAAAAGACTGCGTCGGCGATTCCGTCGGCAGTTCCTGGGTGTTGGTCCCACGCGAAGAGGCTTCTTCAATGTTGCGCTGGACCATCTGGAGCAGCCGTTCGACAGACAGCGCGAGGCGGCTCATATCCTCTTTCTCAAGCCAGATGGTCGCGTTGCCGCCGGGGCCTTGTACCAAAATCCTGAATCGCCGATCCCCCGGCTGCCCTACGGCCTCAATCGCGAACTGATCAGCGGGTCCAAGGATATGAGCGTCGTCGGCTTCCGTCATGCGGAGACCGCCACCAGGTCCTGCGCCAGCGGGGTGTCCTCCAGACAACTCGCCATTACGGCCACCTTATCCGGGTGCATCTGCCCACGTCCGCCAAGCGCCCCGTCACTCAGGCGCGTTGCTGTTGCTACCGTGCCGCCGGGCACAACGGCCACCGGTATCCGAAGCTCATCAACGCGATTCTGCACATACGGAATCGGCCCCTGCCCGCCCGTCAAAATAAGTCCTTGGCAACCGGTGGCCATCGCGGGCATCTGAAGATCGGGGCGATCCCACCGTGTCAGGACAATCTTCTCGCCGGCCTGACCGTAGTAGTAGATCCCGCCGTCCAGCGCCAACGCGCCCACCATGATACGCGGAACAAGCACGTCCAGCCCCTCCGGATACGCCACCACGTCCGCCTCAAGATGCTCCACGATTTCGCGCATCGTCGGCGCGCTCAGTGTTCGATCCTGCTTCAGCGCGCTCGCCGCAGGCAGTCCGGCACCCGTAATGGCGGGCAGCAAGGAGGTTTCCACATAGTGCATCCGCAGTTCCGGCACGGCGTTGATGATGATGCGCGAAAGCCGATTCCCAAACCGCCCCGCCGCCGCGCGGATGCTCGATACGTCACCTTCTCCCATGGAGTGTTCGTCGTACCACAGGATCAAAAAGACCTCGGCATCCAGCGCCTCGGCCAGCGCGGCATCAACAACTCCGCCGTCCAGCCCCGTGCCGTCAATAACGGAAAAAGATGCGCCTGATTCAGTGTTCGAAAGCGTTGTGCGCGCGGCATCAACGTTAGCGTGGAAGCGTTGCGAAACGTCGTCTGCCGGGTCGGCGGGAAAGAGACGGGAATCGTCAGGCTCTGCAGAATTACCCTTGGGGGCAGTTGCTCGAAAGGCGACATCGTCGCCTCCAAGACGCGCCAGCGCCGAGGCAATTACCGTCTTTCCGACGCGCGGCTCAACGGAGCCCAGATAGATTCGGCGCATCAGCCGGCCAACACCTGCGTCATGTGCCGCAGTATAGCATCGCTCACTCCGTCATTCCCTTTAGTCTCAATTAGTCCATAATCATCTATGCGACCATGACGCAAACGATACTGAGGAGGAACAGCACACCATGGCAGACCGCATCACCATAGGAAACGTTGAGATTCTCGCATTTGTCGATATCGGGCCCGCCCCGCGCGACCCCGCCATGGTCTTCCCGGACGTCCCTGCCGAGTCATGGGACGCCTACAAGGACACCATGACACCGGACGGCCAGCTCCCCTTCCAGATGGGCTTCTTTGCCCTCCGCTCCGGCGGCCAGACCCTGCTCGTCGATACCGGCCTCGGCCAGGGGCCGTTTGAGCAGATGGGCGGCATCGGCGGCCAACTCATGGACCAGCTCAGCGGCGCAGGCATCAGCGCCGACGATATCTCCCGCGTCCTCATCACGCACCTGCACGGCGACCACGTTGGCTGGAACGTTACATGGGACGGCGACACCGCCCGAGCCACGTTCCCCAACGCTACATACTCCGTCCCGCAGGGCGACTGGGACTATTTCACCTCCGCGGACGTTCTGCCCAACTCGCCCCACATGGAGAACAGCGTCATCCCCCTGCAGGGCCTCAACGCCATGCAGCTGGTCGGCGACAATGCTGCGATCACCGACGAGATCACCACGTTCGTCACTCCCGGCCACACTCCCGGCCACCAGTGTTTCCTGATCAGCTCCGGCGGAGAGAGGGCCATCATCATCGGCGACGCCTTCCACACCGCGGCGCAACTGACGGAGACCTCATGGAACGTCGGCTTTGACGTTGACAAGCCGCTCGCCGCGCAGACGCGGGCCTCCCTCGTTCAGCGTCTTGAGGATGAGGGGCTCACCGTCGCCTCCGGCCACATGCCCGTCGGCGCCAACATCGGCAAAGTCATCCGGCTGGAGGGCAAGCGGACCTGGCAGGTGCTATAGCGCCCGGTTGTTCTCCGCGATCACGTCCAGCATGGCGGCGCAGATGATCTTGATCCGCGCCTCCATGTCCGCATGGGTGTCCCCGTGCTTCGCCCGCTCATTCTGGTCGGACAGGCGCAGCACGGGATTGTAGTCCGGGTGCTCCGGGTTCAGCGCGTTCACCCAGGCGGTATTGTGTTCATAGACGAGTCGATTAAAGGTTGATTCAAGCGTTGCGCGGTCAAGGCCTGCCATGGTGAACGCCTCCCTGGCTAATGACTAGTGTTTTGCCGACTGCAACAGTCTACGCACATGACTGTACGGTGTTGCGAGTATGGTTGACACTTGCTACAATCTGACGGACAAGGGTCATGCAACCCGTGCATGACTGTGCGTTGGCGCATCCGCGTCGCGTACGCGCGTTCACGGGAGGCGGACTGCCAGGACAGGCCTGGCAGATTAGACCGCACATAGCGCGGCTGCGGAAAGGAAAGTACAGCGTCCATGAAAAATGAACTTTATCGCTCAGTTTCGTGGCTCGGCTCAAACACACGCACGTATCTGACACACTCGGCCAGTAGATATCTCATCCTCGGCATCGCGGCAATCTTCGCCGCCTTCCTTGCTGTTCAAACAGTCACCCCCGCCGCAGCAACAGATAACCCTGTACAGGCGAACGAGGATGCATTCCCTAACATCAGACTGGGTTACGACCAGGTCAGGACGATAAACCTTGATGGGAAGTTCACGGTTACAAGCACTGCCACGCCAGCCCCAGAGGTTACATATTCGGCGAGAGCTGATCGCCCCGGCATCGTTGCAGTCAACGTCAACGGTTCCAACCTGAGATTGACCGGCATTGGCGAGGGTAGTACGGACATCACTGTTACAGCAATGGCGGGGCACGATACAGGCACGGCGGAATTCCGGGTCACTGTGTCCGGACAGCCACAACCCGAGCCGACGGCAACGCCGCCACCGCCAACTGCAACTCCGCCCCCAGTAGCAACAGCCCCGCCCGCCACAGCAACGCCACGGCCAACTGCAACTCCGCGGCCCGTACCGACCAATACACCCACACCTGAGCCGGAGCCGACGGCAACGCCGGAGCCGGAGCCGACGGCAGCGCCGCCTACCGCAACCTCGGTGCCTCCCACCGCCACACCCGAGCCTGAGGACGAGGGAGGCATTGGCATTGGAGCAATCATCGGTGGACTGGTCGTCCTGGCATTGCTCGGAATCGGCGCCTACTTCCTGCTCCGCAGGCGCGGAGAAGAGAACGGAGGCCCCGATATGGGCCCGCCGATGGATGACAACGGCAACGGCGGCGGCGCAGATGACGGCGGAGCCGACGACGCCAATGGCGATGACGAGGAAGAGAACCAGTAATCTCGCCTAACCCGCAGCCAAAGAGAGGGCGCCTCGCTGAGGCGCCCTCTTTCTTTACCCACCCTGTTTGCCCTTGCTACAATCTGACGGGCAGGAGCCATAGGAACGGGATCAACTGAAGCGCGGTTGGGAAAAGGAATGTACAGCGTCCATGAAAAATGAACTGTATCGCTCGGTTTCGTGGCTCGGCTCAAACACACGCGCGTATCTGACGCACTCGGCCGGTAGATACCTGGTTCTCGGCATCGCGGTCATTGTCGCCGCCTTCATAGCTGTTCAAACGCCCGCTCCCGCAGAGGGGCAAAATATTGAAATCACCACACCGCGAAACCTGCCCGATATTTCCTTGTCTCTGGATGGGCCGACACAGCATGTTAGCCTGGGAGGCGCTTTTGACGCGCCTGCCGGAGTAACTCTGGAGTATTCTGTTGAAGTCGCGCGCCCAAACATCGTAAGGGCCATTATCCAGGGCTCAGACGTGAGACTGCAGGCGCTGGCCGAAGGCAGGACGGATGTGACCGTTACAGCCTCCGCCACGAGACTCGGCTTCACCGTTTCGGCCTCTCAAACCTTCACAGTGCGGGTGGCCGGACAGGAGCCCACGGCCGAACCAACCCCGGTACCGCCTACCGCCACGCCACCTCCGGTAGCGACGGTTCCCCCAACGGCAACACCGGAGCCAACAGCAACACCACCGCCGCCGGTGCCGACCAATACACCCACACCGGAACCGGAGCCAACGGCAACGCCGGAACCGACACCTGTGCCGCCCACCGCAACCTCGGCGCCGTCCACCGCAACGCCTCCACCTGACGACGAGGGTGACGGTATTGGCATCGGAGCAATTATCGGTGGACTGGTCGTCCTGGCGCTGCTCGGACTGGGCGCATTCTTCCTGCTCCGCAGGCGCGGAGACGAGAACAACTAGTAACGCCGCCTAACCGGCAACCAAGAGGGGGCGTCTCGCTGAGGCGCCCCCTCTTCCTTTTGCTACTCTCGCTCACCCTGAGCCTGTCGAAGGGTGAGCCTCACATAGAGCGCGAATCTATTCCCGTTCCCTCAGCGCCCGGTACACCGCCTCTGCCGTGATTGGCAGATCACGGATCCGCACACCGATCGCGTCCTCAATCGCGTTTGCGATCGCGGCTGCAGTCGGTGTGTTGGAACTCTCTCCGGCGGATTTGATGTTGTACGGCCCGGAGCCGCTCGGCGCTTCCACAAGCACCGTCCGCAGCTCAGGGAGATCGCTAACCGTCGGAATCTTGAACTCTGCAAGCGACGGGTTCGCCACGCGCCCGCTTTCATCCACCTCCAGTGCCTCCATCAGCGTGAAGCCGATGGCCTGCACCACGCCGCCCTCAAGCTGGCCCTGGTGCGAGACCGGGTTGATGATTGTCCCCACGTCATGCGCCGTCGTGAATTTTTCCAGCGTCACCTGGCCCGTGTCCGGGTCCACGCGGACTTCCGCAATCTGCGCCCCAAACGATGTCATGGGCGACGGCGACGTGTCCTGCACGTGCCCACGCTCCACAACCGGCGCGCCCGCCCGTCCAACAAGATCGGCGATATCTATCGATTCCCCAGAGTTCTCGTTCACAAGCTGCCCGTCACGGGCCGCAATCGACTCCTCATTCCAGCCGAGAAGCTCTGCCGCAAGCTGCTGCAGACGCTGCCGCGCCAACGATCCCGCCTCATGCCCTGCAACGGTGATAAGCCGCGTGGTGTGGCTGCCGCCGATGCCGGAGTCAAACGAGACGCTGTCCGTGTCACGCGGCACAACGCTGATGCGCTCAAACGGCACGCCAATCTCCTCGCTGACAACCTGTGCCAGGATCGTGTACTGACCCGCGCCCTGCTCAAACAGCGGAGTTTCCACGGTCACGTCACCGGAATCAAGAACCGTCACGGTCGCGTGCGTCTCCCCGCCCGGCGCGCCGTGGTCCGCCATCGCCATCCCGCGCCCCACATACTGGGGCCTGGGGCGGTCATATCCCGCCTCGGCGACAGCCGCCTCCAGCGTCTCACGCGCCCGCAGATCAACGAAGTGATGACCCGTCGGCGTCTCTTCTCCCTCGCCGATCATATTCGTCAGCCGGAAATCCAGCGGGTCCATGCCGATTGCACGGGCGAGGGAGTCCATGTGCGACTCCGCCGCGAAGATCGACTGCGGCTCGCCCGGCGCGCGGTAATGGCCGCCCGGCACGGAATTCGTGTACACCTGCCAGGAATCGATGCGCACATGCGGAATGCGGTACGGCCCGCCCGCCAGGTGCTGCGCCCCAACGAGGTTGGCGGTTGGCACCGGCTTGAATCCGCCGTACGCCCCGCTGTTCCAGAAGGCCTCCGCGTGCCACGCAACCAGCGTGCCGTCACGCTTAACGCCTGCGCGAATTCTGACCTCGCCGCCGTGGCGCGGGTTGGCCGCCAGCAGCTCCTCCGTGTAGTCCATCACCATCTTGACCGGACGCCCGTCCGCGGCGCGGGACAGCGCGTAGGCCAGTGGCACGTCCATGGAACTGCCCTTGCCGCCGAAATCGCCGCCGATGTATGTCGGATTGACCTTCATGGAGTCCGCGGAGATGCCGTAGGCCTGAGACATCTGCGCCCGCATGTTGAACGGCGCCTTGTTGCTCGCCCAGATCTCCGCGCGGCCGTCCGGTTGAGCAGCGACCACGCAATTATGCGACTCAAGATAGGCCTGATGCCCTTTGGAGAGCGAGTAGTCAGCCTCGATGATGACGTCCGCCTCCGCGAAACCGGCCTCCACGTCGCCTTTGTCCCACACCTGGTGCGAAAAGATATTCAGATGCCGCCCCTCAACCTGCGCGGGCAGACCCTCGTACGAGTTCAGATCGGGATGCAGGACCGGCGCGTCATCGGCGCGAGCAGACCGCACGTCCGCCACAACCGGCAGTTCCTCGTACTCGACCTCAATCAGGTCGAGCGCGGCATCCGCCAAGTCTTTCGTCTCGGCTGCCACCGCCGCAACTTTGTCGCCGATGAAGAGCGCCGTTCCCTGCGCGAGAACGGGCACGTCGTAGAGGCGTCGGCCGATTCGCACTCCCTTAACGAGGGGATGGTCTCCGGTTAGGATGGCGTGAACGCCCGGGAGGGCCTCCGCCTGTGAGGTGTCAATGTTGACGATGCGCGCGTGGGGGTACGGGCTGCGGAGCGCCCTGCCCCACAACATCCCCGGCAGAGTCACGTCCACCGTGTATTCCGCGCCGCCCGTGACCTTTTCCGGTCCGTCCTTGCGAGCAGTTGCCTTGCCGAGTTCGCGATACGCAGTCGTCATCCGATGATTCTCCTTGATGAACTGGCTCCGCGGGTAGGACTCGAACCTACGACCAATCGGTTAACAGCCGACCGCTCTACCGACTGAGCTACCGCGGAGCGCTAGAAACACGCCCATCCGTAATCGCTGAACGCGGATACCCGAGCGCCTATCCAGTATAGAGGATGGGAAGGCGCGAGGCCGCTATACTGAGCGCACGGAGGTCAAGCGCACGTGCCCCAGATTGCATTCATCGGAGGCGGCGTCATGGCGGAAGCCATGATCACTGCCATCATCCGGAACGAGGTTGCCGCGCCCACCGACATCACCGTCGGCGAGATCGACGGTGAGCGCCGCGATTACCTCGCGCAAAAACATGGCGTCCATGTCGTCGCCGACAACTATGACGCGGCCAAAATCGTCTCTAACGGGTTTGCCGTTATCGCGCTCAAACCCCAGCACATTGACGTCCTGTCCGATCTCAAGAGGGGAAACTTTATCCCGGGTCCCTATCTCTCTATCGCCGCCGGTGTCCGCATCGACAAGCTGCGGGAACTGACGGGCTGCGACCAAATCGTTCGCGTCATGCCCAACACTCCCGCGCAGATCGGCCACGGGATGAGCGTGTGGACGGCGACGTCGGAGGTGACCCAACCTCAGCGGGATATGGCGCGCCGGATCCTTGGCGCCATGGGGCGTGAACTCGAAGTCCACGATGAGCATTACATCGACATGGCGACGGCACTGAGCGGAAGCGGGCCCGGTTACGTCTTTCTCTTCCTTGAGGCCCTCATTGATGCCGGCGTCTTCATCGGTTTGCCCCGCGACCAAGCGGAGTTGCTTGCCCGCCAGACTCTGCTCGGCTCCGCCTCCCTCGCCGACCAGTCAAACATGCATCCGGCCACGCTCCGCAACATGGTCACGTCACCCGGCGGCACAACCGCAGAGGGCATCGCCGCGCTTGAGGACGGCGGACTTAGAGCCACGGTCATGGCGGCTGTCATCGCAGCATATGAGAAATCCCGGCGGCTCTCCTAAATGGAATTCATCACTACCTTCGTTTACTTTCTCGCCCAGGCCCTCACCATCGCCATCTTCGCGCGGGCGATCCTGTCATGGTTCCCCAACGTCAGCAATGACAATCCCTTCGTGGCGCTGGTCTACCAGGTAACCGAGCCTATCCTCGCCCCACTGCGCAGCGTCATACCGCTTGTCGGAATGATCGACATCACGCCGCTGGTGGCAATCATCACCCTCCAGCTCATCGCGAACATCGTCAGCCGCCTGTAGACACGGGCCTTCCCGCTTGGCAGCCAAAAACGCGTGCTATGATACGGAATCTGAATCCGGTCATTTCGGAACCAAGGGGAGCTGATGTCTGAGAGCGCCGCCGCGCAGGAAATGGGGCTTTTCCGTCGTTATACCGCGGCGCTCAAATACAGCGATTACCGCCGATTCTGGCTCTCCGCTACCTTTGCCGGCGCCGGCGTCTGGGGTCTCATTGCCGCTCGTGGCGTGTTGGCTTTCGACATCTCTAACGAGTCGTCGTTCTGGGTGGGAGTTACAACGTTCGCCGCGCTGATCCCCTTTGTGGTCGTGCCACCGTTCAGCGGCGTGCTGGCGGACAAGTTTGACAGACGCTACCTCATCGCCATCGCCCATGCGGTTAACGTGCTGCTGGCGCTCTTGCTCGTGCAGCTCTACTTCACTGACACGATTGAACTCTGGCATTTGCCCGTCATATCACTCTTGAGCGGAATTGCGCGCGGAGTTCAGATGCCCACGCAGAACGCCCTGGTGCCAAACCTGGTCAGCAGGGATGACCTGCTCAATGCCATTGCGCTCAACAACATCTCACTGCAAGGCTCGCGCCTGGTCGGCGGCTTGTCCGTGCTGGCCTTGGGCTGGCTCAGTGAGGCCAGCATTGGTATCGCTTTTGCGGTTGCGGCCGGCGGCTACGCCATCGCCACAATCACGATACTGACCATTCGGACGGCATCCTCCGGTGAAATCGCTCAAGGGGATTCCATCTTCACCGTCTTTACGGCGGGAATCGTTTACGCGTGGAGGACTCCAACCGTTGGTCTCATGCTCGTTTTCGTGGCCTTCCATTGCGGCCTGACGATGGGATTTGAGTCGATCCTGCCGGTCCACGGCACGGAACAGTGGGCGACGGATTCGGCTTTGGCAGCCTTCCTGGCATTCTTCGGGCTCGGGGCGGTCTTCGGCGTGATGATTGTTGCCGGAATCCGAAGCGAACGCAGCAAGGGCATCGCCCTGCTGTTGGCAGCCGCAGGCAGCTCCGTTGGAGTCCTTATCCTTGGCCTCTCCCCATCGCAATATCCTGGCGGCTTTATAGGCGCATTCATTATGGGCCTCACGCAGGCGCCATTCATGTCCCTGTCCATCACATACATCCAGAGCGTCGTGCCGGACGCCATCCGAGGCCGTGTCTCCAGTTTGTTCGCCATGTCCGCGCTCAGCCTGATGGCAATGCTCAACATGGTATTTGGACTCCTTGCGGACATCGTGGGATCCGTTCCGGTTCTCCTCGTGTCCGGCGTCGTATTCATTGTGGTTGTCATCCTTGCCCTGATGTTTGTCACCAAGCTCCGTCGCGTGATGATCGAGGGCTTTGGCGTCGGACTCCAGGCCGCCACGCCTGCCCCGGCTCCAAGCGGCGGCTCGAAATAAGCCCCGCTGCCGCCACTTTCCACTGCAAGTGGTAGAATTGACGTTGGTCGGAAAGAGCGGCGATGTCCGTCGCCGTAGGTCTGCCAAATGGCATCAGACGCGGGGAGGATGATGCCGGGGGGTGTGAGATGAGCGAGCGCGAGCTCTTAAAGGGAAGCACGGATTCCCTGTTCCTGGCGCTGCTGAGCGAACGGCCGATGTACGGCTATGAAATCCTCAGGGAGGTGGAACGCCGCTCTGATGGGTATTTCTCCATGAAGGAGGGCACGTTATATCCCGCCCTCCACCGCCTGGAGCGCGACGGCCTCATTGAGGGACTGTGGCGCACCTCACCGGGCGGGCAGTACCGCCGCTACTACGCCATCTCCAATCACGGTCTCCAGCGTCTGGAGCAGCGGCGAGCGGAATGGCTGAACTTCTCGCGCGCCGTCAACATGGTCATTACAGGCTCCACGCCGTAGCAACCCACACGGACATGCCGTCACCGAGCAGCATCTCCAGTCCTATCCACGCACTGACGAGCCAGGTTCTCGCGAAGATCCGGTCTCGCCGTAGCGTGTTGCGGGAACTGGCAGACCACATCGAAGACCACAGCAGCACCTTGCGTGAGCGCGGTGTTGAACCAACAGAGGCGAGAGCACAGGCCGTCCGCGCCTTCGGGGATGCCCGTACCGTGGCAGCCCAAGTGGAGCGAATCAGAAACCAGGGGTCCTGGCCGGACGTGGCCATGTCCGCCTTCCCAAGCCTGTTCGTCGCCTTCCTTTTCGCGACAAACCGCTGGCTGGATCTTGAATGGATCGTCGGCACGGCTGTTGTCGCACTTGCAGTCAGCGCGTTGGGTGTCTATCGATTCGGTCGCCGCGCATGGGTCTTCTCATGGCTTGGATACGCACTCTTCCCTGTCCTGCTTATCAGCGCGGTCAGCCTCGGATCGACTGCCTACGCCGCGTGGAGCGTGTTGAGCGGCGGCTATGAAGCTCGTGACCCGCTGAGTTGGATACTGGGAATCGGGCTGGGTATTGCCGGCTTGGTCATGATTTTCGCATTGATGGTGTGGCTCAGCCGCAAGGACTGGATTCACGGGATGCTGGTTGCTCTTCCAATCGTGCTCCTGTCCGTCGTGATTCTCGCATTTGATAGGGGCGTCTATACAACGATTGAGCAGGCCGCGGCGCAGAACGCGGTGCTCTTCGGCGCGTTTGCCATCGTTGTCGCAGCCGCCGTCAGAATGACGGATCGCCTGTTCAAGATAGGGCTGTTGGCCGCCTCTCTCCCGCTCGGTTTCCTATCGATATCCGGCGGTATCGATATCGGTGTACGCATCATCGTGACTGCAGCCCTTTCAATACCGGCCCTGCTTCTCATCATCGCTCCTTATGTTGTCACGCTTAAGGAGCCGGACTCTGACGAGCGCCTTGAGCACGGCGTGTGGCAGCGATAGATCGGCAGCAATGCTGATGTAATGCCCGTAATCGACCAACCAGTGACATACATCGCAGCGTTCATTCTCGGGTACGTTATCGGCGCGGCCCCCATCATCTATTTTGTCGCGCGAGCGCGTGGCATTGATCTACATTCCGTCGGCACAGGCAACATAGGCGCGGGTAACCTTTGGCGGCACTCTGGCATGGCCATTGGCATGCTGTCTGTCGTTATTGAGGTCGGCAAGGGAACGTTGGCGGCCTTGCTCGCCGTCGCTCTTCTTCCGGGCGATGACACACAGTGGCTCCTCGCGGCCGGGGGCATTGGAGCCGTCGTCGGTCAGATGTGGCCCGTAACACTCCGCTTCCAGGGTGGACGCGGGAATGGCACGGCTGCAGGCGCACTGGTCGCAATTGACCCGATTGCGTTTGTGTTCGGCTTCGGCATCTTCCTCTTGTTTGGCGCGAGGAAGATCATTCGAAACGTGCTGCCAAAGGTCGCCTCGGCAGCGCCGAGCCGCATCATTCCGGTCGCCGTCATCGGCGGCATGAGTGTGTACACCATCGCGGCACTTGCCTTCGGAGAGAATGTCGCCGCAATCGCCGGTGCAATCGTGCTTGGATTGACGTTTGTGCGAAGGTTGACCGCACCCTGGCCTCCCGACCCTGACACCGGTGAAGCGCCTGAGCGTTCCCTGTTCGCCATCCTGATCTACGATCGGCCAAGCTCCGGCCAATGACTGACGCCCGCGGCTCAAGTCAGGTTCTCCCTGTTTCTCGCCGCGATCAGGACGCCGAAACCCTTTACCGGGGTCTGGGCGATCTCCCGACCCCACCGGGAAATCCCGCCCTCATCCTCCTCGTGGGACTGCCCGGGAGCGGCAAGTCTCATTTCTGTCGAGCATTGGTCGAGGTTGTGCCATCACTCGTCGTACTGGAAAGCGACGCGCTGCGAGGAATCCTGTTCTCCGACCCAACCCACAGCGGGTCAGAAAACGCGCGGCTTTTCCCCGCCCTGCACCGTCTCCTTGAGCGGCTGCTCCGCTTTGGGCATCAAGTGGTCGTGGACGCCACCAATCTAAGGAGACGGAACCGAAGGATGCTGTACGACATAGCGACACGGGTTGGCGCTCCACTGCTGATCATTGAGACGACCGCCCCCGAAGATGTAATCCGTGAGCGACTTGCCCAACGCGCCGCCGACCTGGAATCAGGTCGGCAGACCGATGACAGGTCTACAGCAGACTTTGGTGTTTACACACGAATGCAGCAGAGCGCTCAGCCCATCCGCCGCGATCACATCACCATCGATACATCCCAGGACATCGCCCTCGCCGTACAACGAATCGCCGCAGAACTCCGCCCCAGTCTCAAGCCCGCCACGCCCAACCCGCTATAATCGCCAAACAAGCCACATGCATTCGTCATTCCCTTTCCCTACAAGGGGGCGCGCGACTCTAAAGGAGAACACCAAATGGAATTGAAAACCGCTATAGGTAGCCTGATTGAGGTAGAGGCGGATTGCGCCGTCGTGGGGGTCTATCAGGGAATGATGGAAAGCCCGTTGCCGGGAGCGGCCGGCCAGGTGGATGAGGCGCTGGACGGCCAGATATCCGCGCTGATCGAGGATGGTGAGATTCGTGGCAAGCTCGGGGAGATCACGATCATCCACACCCTGGGGCGAATCAGCCCGCGCCGGGTAATGGTCGTCGGAGGTGGCCAGGCGGATGAGGCGGACGCGAATCTCCTCCGTCGCTTGGCTGCGGAGGTGGCGCGCCGCGCTCGCTCAAACAGCTATAAGCGATTGACCGCCTCTCGACCCGCCGCTCACTACCTCAGCACTGTGGAGGCTGCCCAGGCGTCGGCAGAGGGTGCCCTGCTCGGCCTGTATAAGATCTCGACCAACGGAGCGAATTCCGATGACAGTGACAGTAGTAATATCGAGTCCGTCACATTCGTCGCGGAAGACGATTCTGACCTGCCTGACCTGGATCGCGGTCTCGACCGCGGGGCAATCATCGCAGAGGCTGTCGCGCTCGCGCGTGACCTCGCCAACGAGCCCGCCAACCGCATGACGCCCACCATTCTCGCCCAACGCGCAAAGGACGCCGCGGACGTCGCGGGTGTCACGTTCACCAACCTCAGCGTCGGCGAGATTACGGAGATGGGCATGGGCGGCCTGCTTGGCGTCGCCGCCGGCTCCCATGAGCCGCCCGCTTTCATCATCCTTGAACACAAGGGCGACCCTGACAACACGCGGCCCACTGTGGCCCTGCTCGGCAAAGGCGTCACGTTCGATTCCGGCGGCATCTCCATCAAGCCGTCGGCCAACATGAGCGCAATGAAGGGCGATATGGCAGGCGGCGCGGCGGTTATTGGCGCCCTGCAGGCCATCGGACGCCTCGGACTACCCATCAACGTCACCGGACTCGTTCCCGCCACGGAGAATCTTCCCGGCGGCGCAGCGACAAAGCCGGGAGACGTTCTCACCGCCATGAACGGCAAGACCATGGAGGTCGAGAACACGGACGCCGAGGGACGCCTCATCCTTGCGGATGCCCTCTCATACGCCAACAGCAAGGGCATGACGCCGCTCGTCGATGTCGCCACGCTGACCGGTGCAATCCGCGTAGCGCTCGGGAACGTCGCCATGGGACTCTTTGCCAACGACGATGACATTGCCCGCCAGTTGCAGGATGCCTCCGAGGCAACAGGCGAGAAGATGTGGCGGATGCCTCTGTGGGATGACTACAAGGAACAGATCAAGAGCAGCGTCGCCACCGTCAAGAACACGGGCGGCCAGCCGGCCGGTTCCATCACCGCCGCGAAATTCCTGGAAGAATTTGCCGAGAAGACACCCTGGGCGCACCTGGATATAGCGTCCGTCTCCGCGACAGATCGCGACAGGGGCTGGCAGACGCGCGGCGCGACCGGCCAGCCGGTTCGCACCCTCGTTCGCCTCGTCGAAGACATGCTGAACGACAACTGAGTTCATCACCGAAGGTCGTCTACGCATCTACATAGGAGGAACGATGCCTTTCACCCCCCAGGACATCGCACAGGGCAACTACCTGGTCACCGGCGCAACCGGACGCACAGGTCGCATTGTCGTGCAGAAGCTCCGGGATGCCGGCGCGAATGTCCGCGCGTTGGTCCACTCAACCGTCCCTGAAGAACCCATCGATGGCGTCGAGTATGTGCAGGGTGATTACCAGGACAAGGATTCACTTCTCGCCGCGACGCAGGGCATTGATTGGGTGATCGCCTGCGTCGGCGCTCAATCCGCTACGCGTGGCGCGCACCTGATTGAAGGGGTTGAGTACCAGGGCACCGTAAATCTAACCGAGGCAGCAAGCGAAAACGGCGCTAAGCATATGTCCCTGATCTCTGTCCGCGGCGCCGACACCCGCTGGGATTTTTACCCCGTCTACCCCGCCAAGGCTCGCTCGGATCAACGGCTCATCGACGCGCGAGTGGCCGGAACCGTCTTTCGCCCCGGCGGCATGATCGACACCTCCGGTGACCTCGTCCGCAGGCAGGCGTACGCCGTCAACACCGGCGGATCGATAAACATCTACGGAACGCCCGACCAGGCAATGGTTTTCATCTTCCTCGACGAACTCGCCGATTACCTTATCCATGCGCATCTCGAGCGCCGCTCCTACAACAAGATCTTTGAACTTGGCGGCCCCGGCAACCTGACCCGTGAAGAATACTGGGCCCTGTTCGAGCAATATCTCGGGGTCAAGACCAACGTCCGCTATCTGCCGGTGGATGACGTCGTCGCCCGGAGACAGGCGGCGCTCCGAGAGAATGACTTGCCTTTGGCACACCAACTCTCGCGTGAAGAAATCGGAGGCCGCAGCACGTCCGGCCATCCGCCCATGCAGATCTATGGCCGTCTCTTCGGTGTGAAGCAGCGCGACTTTCGCCTCTGGCTCATCGGCGTCCTGAAGACGGCAAGAACCGATAGAAGCTAGTGCTACACTCTTCCCTTAAAAGCCATCGGGCCGGGGTGGGGGCCGGCCCGATGACCAGGGATAAAGGAGGATGAGGGGTTGTCGTGATGTCGTGGGATAGTCTCGTCGTAAAGTTCCTGCTCCTAGCACTTGGAGTAGCCGCACGCGAGGCACATCATGCAGCCCTCAGAGAAGATCAACGTTCCGTAGCAGTCGGGGCATTGCGGCTGTGTCCCGGCGCGCGGAGTTGACGTCTGCGCCCCCGGGAACAACTGGCTCTGCACCACCGCCTCCGGGTGGATCTCTCCCAATTCGCTCAAATCAAACTTCTCGCCGAACGCCTCTCGCGCCCGTTTCGCCATCTCGTCGCGCTCCTCATCAACGGGACGGGCATGCCGCAGCAACGCCAACGCCACCGCGTCCGGCGCGCTCAGTACCTGCTGACCCTCGTCCCACGTCGGCGCATCCGTGATGCCGCGCAGCTGATCAATCACCTGCTCCACGCCTACGCCTGAGCGCAGCGCCAGCGACGCAAGACGGCTCACGGCCTCCAGGTATGCCGCGTCACTGGAACCCGCCTTGCCCAGGTTCGTGAACACCTCAAAGGGGCGGCCGTCCTCGAATGTGATGGTGACGTAGAGATTGCCGTGTCCGGTTCGGATGCGGTCTGTGACACTTTCGAGGCTGGTCGGTCGTTGCCGAGGCACGCGCTGAATCTCGCCGGGCTCCGCCTCTTCTTCGCCGCCCGACGCCCCCGTCTCCAGCACCTGCATGCTCTTGGAGCCGTCGCGATAGACCGTGATGGCCTTGCACTTGGTCGTCCATGCGTCCCAAAACGCCTTGGCGATGTCCTCAACAGTGGCGTCATTCGCAAGGTTGATGGTCTTTGAAACGGAGTTTGTCGTGTTGTCCTGCCACGCCGCCTGCATCTGCACGTGCCAGTCAGGATCGATGGCCATCGCCGTACGCACGCCGTGATTACTGATCAAATCGGTGACCACGTCATCGCGCCACGCCGGATCGTTGGCCAACTGCGCCAGCGTTTCCTCCGCCGTGCCTGCTCCTACGTCATCGATGAGCGCGCGACGAACGGGCAGCGGGGCATCGAGGAATCGCGTGCTCGTTCCGTCATGGTCTTCCCACAGGATGTTCGACCACCACGCGAGGGCGAAATGCGGCTCAATTCCGGATGAGCAGTCCGCCAACCGTGAAATCGTCCCTGTCGGCGCGATTGTCGTCACACTTGAGTGCCGTACGGGCGGCATCCCCTGCTCCTTGAGCCGGGAATTCTCATACTCCGGGAACGACCCGCGCTGCGCTGCCAGTTTCTCCGATTCCGACCACGCTGTCTCGCGGATAAAGCGGCCGACTTTCCGCGCGAGATCAAGCGCCTGCTCCGAGTCATACGGAGTCGTCAGGTCTACCAACGCGTCCGCCCAGCCCATGATGCCGAGACCGATGCGGCGCGTCTTCAGATTCATCTCCCGCAGTTCTGCCAGCGGGAATGTGTTGATTTCAATCACGTCGTCGAGGAAGCGGACTGCCGTGCGCACCGTATCCTCAAGCGCCGTCCAGTCGAATCCCGTCTTGTCCGGGGTCAGATGCTTAGCAAGGTCGATGGAACCGAGGCAGCAGTTGCCGTAGTTCTCCAAAAACTCCTCGCCGCACGGGTTGGATGTCTCGATGAGGCCGAGCTGCGGATTCGGCTGTGTTTCCCACACGCGATCCATAAACACCAGCCCCGGATCACCCGTCTTCCACGCCGAGTTGCAGATATCCACCCAGAGGTCGCGCGCTTTGACCGTGTCCGTCACGCGCCCGTCCTTGGGGCTGATCAGGTCCCAATCCGCGTTAGCCTCCACGGCCTGCATGAAATCATCCGTCACCTGCACGGAGATATTGAAGTTCTGGAGCGATGCGTCATCGTCCTTTGCGTGGATGAACTCCAGCACGTCCGGATGCCGCACGCTCAACTGCCCCATGTGCGCGCCGAGTCTGAACGCGCCCTGCGTCAACGTCGCGCCCACGGCGGAGTAGAGCTTCATCACGGCCACCGGCCCGCACGCCATTCCGTGCGTCGTGGCGATGGGGTCTCCCTTGGGACGAAGATTGGAGAATCCGAAACCGATGCCGCCGCCCCATTTCTCAATCATCGCCGCGTCCGAGGCGACCTTCATGATTGAGCTCATGTCATCCTGTGGAGAAACGACAAAGCACGCGCTCAGCGATCCGCGACCGTCCTTGCCGGCGTTGACCAGCGTTGGGGAGTTGGGCAGGAACTTGAGCGTCGACATGACCCGGTAGAACTTGCCTGCCCACTCGGCGGCCTCAACGTCGGTGCCGCCTGCAGACACTTCACCCTGTGAAACGGCCCGGGACACGCGCTCGAACAGCCCGCGCGGATCCTCTATGACCTCGTTATCCGCATTGCGTGCCAAATAGCGGTTCTCCAGGATGGCGCGGGAGTTGGGAGACAGGTTTGGTTCCTGCTCTCCGCTCGCGTCCCACTGTGTGCCGGAATCTGCCGATGCGGTCGCTCCGTTCACGCCGTTCACGTGATGGCCGTTCGTCGAGTTGCGCTGCGCTGCCTCAATAATCTGGGCGATGGCCTCCCTGGCATCGCCGTTTTCCGCCCCGTTCAGCCGATGGAGCGCGCCGTCTGGGCCAAGCGGCGGCGCGTCCGCCATGCGGACAATAAGATCCGTCATCGCCTCAATCTGCTCCGCGCTCTCGCCCGTAAGCTGCGCGGAGACCGCATCCCTTAATGCGTTTCGATTGACGGCTACAACCGCTCCGTCGAAATCATCGGCTGAAGAAGACATTCGCAAATCACCTTGGTCTGTGTGGTCTGGTTCGTTCTCTGTTGATTCATTCGTTCAATGGGTTGCGGGACGGGCGGCGGAGTCATTCGGGTTCACCGCCCGTCTAGGCTCTCTTACGGGGTCGCCCCCTAGGCCTGCCGCCAGATCTTTCAGGTGGCAGAAGGGCCATCTGGCCCGCCGATGAAGAGCCGGGGCCGTCACGAAGGCCGTCCACCGCACGCTGAAAGTCATCCTCATCGGCAAAGTCCCGGTACACGCTGGCAAAACGGATATAAGCAACGCGATCAGCCTTGCTGAGCCGATCCATCGCCAACTCGCCGATAAGACTTGTACTCACTTCAGCCCGTCCCCGTCTCTGCAGTTCATCCTCAATATCGTCGACCAGTTTTTCGATGGCTCCCGCCACGATTGGTCGCTTGGCACAGGCTGTACGGATGGCTGCCATGAGCTTTTCACGACTAAACTCCTCCGTCCGTCCGTCCCTCTTGACCACTGACATGGTCGTCGTCAGCAAGCGCTCCAACGTAGAGAATCGCGCGCCACACCGTTTGCATTCGCGGCGACGGCGCACTCCTTGATCGCTGTGACGGGTGTCCAGCACCTTCGTATCGTCGTTGCCGCAATGCCCACACCGCATCTCAGTCCCGCCTCCGCGTGAGGCGCCTGCTCGCTATCTCTCCTCACTCCCCAGCCTGCCGTGTTGTCCAAGATATGTCGTTATTGACGAATAAACGCTGTATATATGGACAACAAGATAGATAATATTCACCCGATACGATGGGATGTCAAGCATTCCGAGACTCTCTCGCAGATAGGATCCGCGACCAATTCCGGGGAGCCCTCAAAAGATTCCTTTGCGTCGTGACGCGAAAAGCTCGCGTCTCTCCCACATTCACACCCCAACCCCCGGAAAATGAGATTCCTATAATGGTTTGATTATGGCGAAATCAAAGGCTCGACGGAACGGGGCAAAGGCCGAATCCGGCGAAAAAGCCGCCGGCGGGGATCGGCTGATCTCCGACAACCGCCGCGCCCGTTTCGATTACGACATCCTGGAGAGCCTGGAGGCCGGACTCGTCCTTACGGGAACAGAGATAAAATCCCTCCGCGCAGGCCGTGTCACCCTGGCGCACTCGTTCGCCCGTGTCGCAAACGGCGAGGTCTGGCTCCACGGCATGCACATCCCGCCGTACGCCCAGGGAAACATCTATAACCATGAACCCACACGCCCCCGAAAACTCCTGCTCCACCGTCGACAGATCCTAACCCTCACCCAACGCGTCACGTCCAGCGGTTATACCCTCATCCCGCTCAGGCTCTACATCACCCGTCACAAGGCCAAAATCCAACTTGGCCTCGCGCGCGGGCGCAAATCCTTTGATAAGCGCCAGGTCATCGCCAAACGCGACGCCGATCTGGAGATGGCACGGGCCCTCGCCCCCCGCCACTAAACACCCTTCCGTCATTCCCGCCAGTGCCGGAACGCGGCATACCAACCACCAGCACAGATCAACGTTGATCGCGAGCTATGGCTGTAGGCACTGCCTATCCGCGTATACTTGTTGGTGCAGCGGCCGCAACTCGCAGGGAGCGGCCGTCGCAACGCATCAAGCCACAGTGGGGGCGCGCGGATTCGACAGGGGTCTGCGAGGGTGTGTGAGCAGGCCGAGGCGCCGTGACCTCGTTAATCCCGCGGCACAAAGAGTAGCTGGCAACAACAAGCAGCTCGCACTCGCCGCCTAAACATTAGGTAGCGACGTTCTGAGGCGTTATCCCTGCGGACACCCCGGAGCGACATTTCAGCGGGGTGCCGCCGCTCGTCAGCCGGTGACGCGCGGCGAAAGACCATCGCCGGCTGGTTGCTCGCGATCCCTGTCGGCCGGGGCCGCGAGCGGCGAGAAACCAAAGACCGACTAAGCCTGTAGCGCCGCACCTGGAGCCGCCTTTGGACGGGGGGTTCAACTCCCCCCCGCCTCCACCACTCACCTACCCGTACAATGTGCCCACACCCAAAAGGAGGCACGCGTGGCAAAAGCCAGGTTCATTGAGGTAGAAGTAGAAGCAGGCAATAACTGCGACTTCTCCCTCCACCGCGTCTTCAGTGTTGTTGAAGAACCGAAAGAGGTCGTGCGCGTAGAAGCCCCCGGCATCCGTGGCGAGTTGGCCATGGTCGAGGTCACCGGCTGGAGCGAAGAGGACGGCCCCTGCCCCGCCTACGCCGCCATCGTCGAGGATTCCGGCGAGGGCCACGCTCTGCTGATATTCGGCGGCGACGACGGCATCCGCATGCGCCCGCTTGATGCAGACGGCCCATGGAGCCTCGATGACCCAACTCAGACCGGCGAGCCCTGCCTCTTGCTGGACAAGACCACCCCTTACGTCCCTGCCGAATAACTCCATGACCACCCCGCAAGACGAAGCCTGGGATTACGCCGAGAATCTCCTCGCGCGGCCCCAGCGCCGCATCGAGGTAACGCTGTCCCGCAACGAGGCCGAAACAACCCTCCTCCACGAGGGCAACGCAATGGCCATCTGCTCCAATGATGAGATGGGCAACACGCAGGCGCAGCTTGTCGCCCGAGCGCTTGGCATCGCGCTGCCGGATGTCGGCGGCTCCGAGACGGTCGGCGTGAGCAGCGGCGTCCTCCACCGCGTCATGTCGATCTCAACCATGGACCCAACCGATGAGGACATCTGGCCGCTCTTTGCCCGCCTGCTTGAGGAAGCAGAAGCCATGCGCGCCAACGTCAGCGAGCTGGAGGAATAAAGTAGGTGCAACTTATGGTGACAAAAGTGAAATCTGTCACGACCCTATTGACAGCCCTATCTGACACAGCTATAGTGCTTGTACTTTGAGTGAGCAAGCGATGAACTCGCGCACACACAGCCCATCTATATTCGCGTTGGCGCGACGCGCCGCGGTGACCTGCTCGTGTTGTATGCCCGTCCCGGGGCGGGAGGCCGTTAGCTAACAACTGCGGCTTCAAGGACACGACAGCGCCGAATCTCTGGCAACACGGAAACAAGCGCATCTACCGCCCCGAAATCTAACGGGGCGGTTTTCTTATCTCTAACAGAAAACAACGAACACACAAAGACACGCGACAAGGGGAATCGAGGGGAGCTAGCAAGATGGCCACCTTGGAAGCACTACGAACGGAGTGGACGGAGGAGCGGCTCGCGCAGGTCAGCGCGGAGCTTGAAAACGCTCATCCGCGTGAGATCGTCCGCTGGGCAGTTGAAAATTTCTTCCCGGACATCACGCTCGCCTGCAGCTTCGGTGGCGTGTCCGGCATGGTCCTGCTTGATATGGCCATGAACATCAACCCGGACGTGTCCGTCTTCTACGTGGACACGGACTTCCTGTTCCCGGATACGCACAACCTCAAGGACACGGCGGCCCGCCGCTATGGCATCCAGCCCATCGGATTCAAGACGGACGTAACCGTCGCCCAGCAGGCGGCCCTGCACGGGCCGGAGCTCTGGAAAGTCGATCCTGATCTCTGCTGCGATATCCGCAAGGTCAAGCCGAACGAGGCGGCTCTCGTCGGGCAGAAGGCATGGATCGCCGGCCTGCGCCGTGATCAGGGGGACACGCGCAAGGACATCGCAATCGTCGCGTGGGACACGAATTTCAACCTGATCAAAATCAACCCGCTCGCCAATTGGTCTGAGGACGACGTTTGGGACTACATCCGTGAGAACAACGTGCCCTATAACGCTCTCCACGAGCAGGGCTATCCCAGCATCGGCTGCACGAATTGCACGCGGCCGGTTGAGCCGGGCGAGGACCCCCGCGCAGGCCGCTGGTCCGACTTTGAGGACAAGGTCGAATGCGGCATCCACATCGATCCGGAGACGGGCAAGGTCGTATCCACAACGGCCGCCAACTGAGTAGCAAAAGCAACGGAAGAAGAGTCACAGGAGGACATACAGAGTGGCAACCGATCACAACGGACTGACAGTTTGGTTCACCGGCCTTTCGGGCGCCGGCAAGAGCACCATCGCAGAGCGCCTGCTGGCCATCCTGCGAGACCAGGGCATCAAGTCCGAACTGCTGGACGGCGATATCGTTCGCACCAACCTCAGCAAAGGACTGGGATTCAGCAAGGAAGACCGTGACACCAACATCCGGCGCATCGGATTCGTCAGCGACCTGCTGACACGCAACGGCGTCGTGAGCATCGTGTCCGCCATCTCCCCCTACCGCGAGGTGCGCGACGAGGTACGCGAGCAAATCGGTGATTTCATCGAGGTTCATGTTCACGCCTCGCTTGATGAACTCGTCAAGCGTGACGTCAAGGGCCTGTATGAGAAGGCGCTCAAGGGCGAGATTCCCAATTTCACCGGCGTCTCTGATCCCTATGAGGAGCCGCTGAATCCGGAGGTTCTGGTCAACACGGAAGAGGAAGAGGTCGAGGAGAGCCTCGGCAAGGTGCTGGCCGCGCTTGAAGAGCGGGACATCCTCCCCTCCGGCGCGAGCAGGGAGTTGGCGGGGGCGGCAACCTAGATCATGACAACGACTACGCTAACCTCCAACACAAACTCCTCTCACGCGGACACTGAGGAGACCATCGCTCCGCATGGCGGCACGCTGATCGACCGGTTCGCGTCCATGGACCACGCTCTGGAACTCCGCGAACACGCGCCGGAGTTGACCCACATCACGCTGAGCGCCCGTGAGACTGCGGACCTTGATCTCATCGCCGTCGGCGCAATGAGCCCGCTGACCGGTTTTATGAACCGGGCCGACTACGAGCGCACAGTGCGTGAGATGCGTCTCGCGAACGGTACGCTCTGGAGCCTGCCCATCACCCTCTCAGCCCCCGCGGACACCGCGCGCGGCCTGAAGCAGGGGCAGGATGTCGTTCTGGTGGACGACGCCGGCAGGCATCTGGCCATCCTGACGGTTGATGAGGTGTATGAGTACGATAAGGAAGTAGAGGCACAGAACGTCTTCGGCACAACGGAAGAGGCGCACCCCGGTGTCGCATCCGTCTACAGCCAACATGACATGCTTATCGGCGGCTCTGTCACCGTCATCGAGCGAGAGAACCTTGAACCCGAACTGCGCCCCTACCGCGAAGACCCGGCGCAGACGCGCGCCGCGTTCGCAGAGCGGCATTGGCGGACCATCGTCGGATTCCAGACGCGCAACCCGGTCCACCGCGCCCATGAGTACATCCAGAAGGCCGCGCTGGAAATCGTCGACGGCCTGTTGCTGCACCCGCTCGTGGGTGAAACCAAGCCTGATGACATTCCCGCAGACGTGCGCATGAGGTGCTATGAGGCGCTGCTGGAGGGGTACTACCCCGAGGATCGCGTCCATCTGTCGGTTCTGCCGGCGGCGATGCGCTACGCGGGTCCGCGTGAGGCCGTGTTCCATGCCCTCGTTCGCAAGAACTACGGCTGCACGCACTTCATCGTCGGACGCGACCATGCCGGCGTCGGCAACTACTACGGCACCTACGATGCGCAGGATCTCCTTCGCAGCTTGCCGCCCGCCGACCTGGGCATCACGCCGCTGTACTTCGACCACTCCTTCTACTGCAACCGCTGCGAAGGCATGGCCTCAATGAAGACCTGCCCGCACGGCCCGGAGCAGAGGGTTTTCCTGAGCGGCACGCAGGTGCGGGACATGCTGGCGAAGGGCGAGGTGCCTCCTATGGAGTTCACACGGCCTGAGGTTGCAAAGATTCTCATCGAAGCCGCCCGGAATTAGTTGCCTCATCGTCATTCCCGCGAAAGCGGGAATCCAGAATGTAAGCAAGAAACCAAGCAGAGCAATCACAAACCAAGACAATAATTTGAGATTGCATTGCTAGGGGCGTACCCTGTAGGAAGCTATCAAGGGGGAGGATCACGTGGCTACGACAACGGAGACGGGACAACGTTCCGCCCGACCCTCAATCATCCAGTACCTGGATGAGGAGATTGCCGACTACGAAGGCAAGGTCAAGGAGTTTCGCGCCGGGGAGATCCCGGAGGACGAGTTCATGTCCTTCCGGCTTCGTCTTGGCGTCTACGGCCAAAGGCAGCCGGACGCGCAGATGTTCCGCGTCAAGATTCCCGGCGGCCTTGCCCATGCAGACCAATGGGACGCCATCGGCCAGATCGCCGAGCGTTGGGCGCCGCTCCGTAAGGGGCACATCACCACCCGCGAGAACGTCCAGCTCCACCACCTCAAGCTTGAGGACGCCGCGCTGGCCATGCACCTGCTCCAGAGCGTCGGCCTCAGCACAAAGGAAGCCTGCGGCAACTCCGTTCGCAACATCACCGCCTGCCCGATGGCCGGCATTGATCCGAAGCAGGCATTTGACATCCTGCCCTACATGGGCGCTTTTGCCCGCAACTTTGTGCGTCGTGATTTCACGTTCCACATGCCGCGCAAGGTCAAGCCTGCGTTCTCCTGTGGCGACCACGACTGCGCGACTGTCGGGATGCATGACATCGGCTTCGTCGCCCGCGTCCGCGAGATAGACGGCAAACAGGTCAAGGGTTTCAAGATCACCGTCGGCGGCGGCACTTCCATCCAGCCTCTGATTGCAGAAACCATCTATGAATTCGTGCCTGTCGATGAGTTCCTCCGCGTATCAGAAGCTATGCTGCGCGTGTTCAACCGCACCGCGTGGCTGCGCCGCAACAAGATGAAGGCCCGCATCAAGGTCCTCATCCACACCGAAGGCATCGACTCCTTCCGCCAGCAGGTGGAGGAAGAGTTGCAGCAGGATTGGGCGCAGGACTACGAGGATAAGGACTATCTGCTCTTCCACGATGACGAAGAGGCGGACATTCCCGCCCTGCCAACCGGCGTCGAGCCGCGCGGCGAGGACGATGCGGCGTTCCAAGCGTGGAAAGAGACGAACGTCATTCCGCAGGAAGCAGACGGCTACAGCGTCGTCGGTGTCACGGTGACGCGCGGCGATCTCTCGCCGGAGCAGTACTACGGCACCGCAGAGATCTCCCGCAAGTACGGAAGCTACCGCATCCGCACCACCCCGGAACAGAACATGATGTTCCGCTGGGTGCCCAACGCATTCCTCTACGACGTGTACCAGGAGCTTGAGGCGCTTGACCTGCACGAGGGCGGCCTGAACCAGATCACGGACGTGACCTCCTGCCCCGGCACGGACAGCTGCAAGCTGGGCATCACATCCTCGATGGGCTTGAATAAGGCCGTCGCCGATGCGGTCCGCAACCCGAACGGCCACACGAGCCTGCTGGAGGATCCGCTCATCAAGAAGATGCACATCAAGATGAGCGGGTGCCCGAACGGCTGCGGCCGCCACCACGTCACCGATATCGGCTTCCACGGCGCGTTCATCAAGGGCCCCGGCGGCGGGCAGGTTCCCGCCTATGAGGTCTTCCTGGGCGGCAGCCATGAGAACGCCGATACCCGCTTTGGTGTGCGACCGCGCGGCAAGATTCCGGCCAAGCGCGTCACGGAGGCTGTCTTCAGTTTGCTGCGCTACTACAAGGACAACCGTGAGGACGGTGAGCTGTTCAAGGACTTTGCGCACCGGCTGGGCCGTGAGCCGTTCGAGGACATCATCAAGGAATACCAGGACGTCGGCCCGCTCAACAAGGCGAACCTCGAGCACTACATCGACTACGACAAGTCCGTACTGTACGTGATGGAGCGCGGCGAGGGCGAATGCGCGACGTAGGCTCAAAACGCGCAAGCTGCTGAGTGATCGGTATCGATTGAGAAAGCGGGGCGGGGACATGGCTGACCTTAAGGGACGGCGAATCGTGGTCCTTGAGGCGCGAATGCCCTCTGAACTCGGCAACCTTGTCGCCCGCCACGGGGGAGAGGCCGTCAGCGCCCCTGCCCTGCGCGAGGCGGCGCTCCCGATGCAGCAGGATGTCCGTGACGTTATCGACGGCATCTGCGCCCACACGATTCAAGCGGCTGTCTTCCTGACGGGAGTCGGCGCGCGCGCGCTGATCAACGCCGCCGATCAGCTTGGCCGCAAAGATGAGTTCCTGGACGCCCTCCGCGAAACAACAGTCATCTGCCGCGGACCAAAGCCTGTGGCGGTCCTCAAGCCGCTCAACGTGCCGATAGCGCTCGTCTCGCCGTCCCCCTACACTTCCGAGGACCTGCTCGCGGCGCTGAAGGAGTCCGACATCGATCTAAACGGCAAGCGTGTCTCCCTGCAGCACTACGGCGAGGTCAACGCATGGCTGCGCGGCGAGCTTGAGGCATTGGGCGCGGACGTCCTGGAGATATCTCTCTATTCGTGGCAACTCCCGGAAGACACGCGGCCCGTCATCGACGCGATCGCGCTGATGCTCGCTCAAGACGTGGACGCCGTCATGCTGACCACGCAGTCGCAGGCGCACAATCTCTTCCGCATCGCAGAGCAGGTGGGGCTTACCGACGAGCTTCGCGAGGCCCTGTCCTCCGGAATCGTCGTCGCGTCAGTCGGCCCCGTCTGCACGCGGGCCCTGCGTGAGCACGGCATCGAGCCGCACGTCGAGCCCGTCAACCCCAAGATGGGCCCGCTCGTGCTTGCCTTGGCCGATCACTTCGCCAACACATCCGCAGAATTCCCGGTGGCAGCCGCCACGAGGCCGTAGGCGGCCCCGGCCTGCCCCCAAGAGCGCATTCATATGGGCTACTTCCCCGTCTACCTCGACCTGCGCGGCAGGCGCTGCGTCGTTATCGGCGATGATGATGAGGCGCAGATGAAAGCAGGCGCGCTCGTTGAGGCGGGCGCAGTCGTCACCGTCATCTCGCCTGAGGAACGGCCCCGATTCACCGAGATGGCAGAGCGTGGCGATATTACCCTGCATTCTCGGGGCTATGAGCCCGGCGACCTCAAGGACGCGTTCCTTGCCATATCGGCCACAACACATGACCGACCTCTTAGCGAGACGATAAAAGCCGAGGCCGAGCAGGAAAAATGCCTTCTTAACGTCGTGGACATCACAGACCTTTGCACATGGATCTATCCCGCCCTTGTGCGGCGCGGCGACGCAACAGTGGCCATCTCAACCAACGGCCGCAGCCCGGCCATGGCATCTTTTCTACGCCGTGAAATCGACGAGGCGCTGCCGGATGGCTATGGGATGCTGCTCGACGTTCTGGCGGATATCCGTGAGGAACTGCGGCGGGATGAGCGAATGCCACCATCGGGCCGCTGGCAGACTGCCCTCAATGATGAACAGGCGCGGGCGCACATTGATGCTGAGGATGAATCCGCTCTACGCCAACGACTTGTCGCGTTGCTGACGGACGGGAGTGGTGGCTAGCGGCGGCATCGTCCACCTCGTGGGCGCCGGGCCCGGCGATCCCGGACTTATCACGGTGCGGGGCGCGAGGCTGCTGCGCCGCGCCGATGTCATCGTCTATGACAGGCTCGTGAACTCCTCCTTGCTGGCCGAGGCGCGTCTAGGTGCGGAAATGATCGATGTCGGCAAGCACCCCTCACGCGGCGGCGAACACTTGCAGGAAGAAATCAATGAGCTGCTTATATCACGCGCGCAAGGTGGCGCGCGCGTCGTGCGGCTCAAGGGAGGTGACCCGTTCCTGTTTGGGCGCGGCGGCGAGGAGGCGGCGGCCCTTGCAGAAGCAGGCGTCGACTTTGACGTGGTGCCCGGCGTCACGTCCGCGCTCGCTGGCCCGGCCTATGCCGGCATCCCGGCCACGGATCGCAACCTCTCGTCCTCCGTCCGTATCTACACCGGACAACAAGCGCGTAACGCGCCGCCCCTGTCCCCCGCCAACCAAACATCCATCGTCCTCATGGGTGTTCGCACCCTCGCCAACACGGTCAGGGCGATGCTGATGGCCGGCTGGCCCGAAGACACGCCCGCCGCAGTCATTGAACAGGCCACAACATCGCGCCAACGCACCACCACGGCAACCCTTGAGACCATCGTGGCAGCATCGGCAGAGGTCGGCATTCGCGCGCCCGCCGTCTTCATCTGCGGTAACGTTGTCGGACTCCGCGACAACATCGCCTGGCTGGAGAAGAGACCGCTCTTCGGCCATCGCTTGATGGTGCTGCGCGGAGAGACGCGGGCGGCGGAGCTGATCACGTTGCTGGATGACGCAGGGGCGGAGGTTGTCCACGTCCCCGCCGTTGCATTCGATAGCGCGGAGGATTGGACTGAGGCAGATTCGACAATCGACCAACTCCCGACCTACCGATGGATCGGATTTACCAGTGTCAACGGCGTCGATTTCTTCATGAGCCGACTGCTCGAGAGCGGACGAGACGGGCGGTCCTTGGCAACAGCCCGAATTGCGGCGATCGGCCCGGCGACGGCATCTGCCCTCAACCGCCACGGACTGAAAGCCGACCTGGTACCGGAGCGATTCAACACTGGCGCGCTTGCTGAGGCTATTGCTGAGGAATCCAGCCAGAGCGACGGTATTTTGTTGCCACGCGGCAATCTCGCCGACGACGCCCTGCCAAACGCCCTCGCCGAACACGGCCTTGCGCCAAACCCCATCGTCGTCTACAGGACGCTCCCCGGTCCAAATCTTGCAGAACGCGCAATGGCCGCCATTGAACGTGGCGTCGACGGCATCCTGCTCACCAGCCCATCAACTGCGCGCAATCTCATTGAGGCGCTCGGCGACGACCGTTCGACGCTGGACGGGATACCGGTCATCTCTGCCGGCCCAACCACGTCACGCGGCGCAGAGGACGTCGGCCTGCGCGTGACACAGGAAGCAACCGAACACACGGCGGCTGGCCTTGTCGATGCCGCCCTTGCCTGGGCACGGAGCGACTGATGGCTTCCCGAGATAGCCGTCGCGTGTTGCGTGTGGGCACGCGGAGAAGCCCGCTCGCAATCATCCAGACCGAGCTGTTTATGCAGGCCGTGCAAGCGAAGGAGCCCGCACTTGAGTTTGAGATAGTCGGCATCGACACAACGTCAGATCGACATCCCACCTCCCCCTTCCCCGATCTCGGGCAAGGTGTGTTCGTCAAGGAGATCCAAATTGCGCTTGCGAACGGCGAGATTGATTTCGCCGTGCATAGCCTCAAGGACTTGCCGACGCGCCTCCCGCCGGGACATACGCTCGCAGGCGTGATGCCGCGCGCCGATCCTCGCGACGTACTTGTAACTCGCGACGGCTCACGGCTAAATGAACTCCCTGCCGAAGCCCGCGTCGGGACGGGCAGCATCCGCCGCGCCGCGCAGATACTGGCCGCAAGACCCGACCTGATCATCGTCCTCTTGCGCGGCAACGTGGCGACCCGTGTCCGCAAGGTGACGGGCGACGGGCGCGCCATCGAGGCGGAAGCGGCTGTTTTGGCCGCTGTCGGACTGCAACGGCTCGGGATGGAGAACGTTATCACGGAATACCTCGAGCCGGACGTCATGCTGCCCGCAGTGGGACAGGCGTTTATCGGTATCGAATGCCGCGAGAATGATGAGGAGGCATGCGCCGTTGCCGCGCTTGCCGAGGAATCCGAAGGCCGGATCGCCGCGGATGCCGAGCGGGCTTTCCTCGCGGCCGTGGGCGGATTCTGCCGAACACCCCTAGCCAGCCTCGCTCACGTCAAGGACGGCGTGCTCTCCATCGAGGCGTTGGCCGCCAACGTGGACGGTTCCATCGTCCTGCGTGAGTCGGCCACGGTAGATGCCACAACCCCGCCTGACGAGATTGGCGGACGCCTCCTTGAATCCCTCTATGCGCGCGGAGCACGCGACTTCATCGTCCTGGACGACGCGCCGACCACGGACGACGACTAGACGTCATCTCTAGCCGGGCTTGCGGGCCAGCACATCAAGCTGGTGGGCAATATAGATGAGCTCACCAATCTCGATCTGCCTGTGGCGATCTGCCACCCACTCCTCGAGCCCGGCACTGAACACGATAGATCTCTCGCTGAGGGCCTCCCAGACGAAGTTGACGATGTGATGCAGGAAATACGCCACATCTTCCGGATAGCCCCCGTCTTGCGGATACACCACCCAACCTGACGAGCCGGCCGCCGCTATCTCAAGGCCCGCCCGTGGTATCTCTTCCACGACGGCCCTGCCTGCCTGGCTGCCGCCGGTAGCGAGACCACTCGGTGTCCGTCGATCATCCATCGTGCGGTGATAGCTGTCGACAACACGGGCATTCAGCAAGGTATTGTTGGTCGGCTCGAAGACGGTTTCCCCATCAAACGTGATCGGTAGATACAGCAGGCCACCCGGGCGGAGCGCGCTGGCGGTGGCTTCAAGAAACTCCGGCACGTTCAGCAGGTCAACCAACGCCTGCCCGATAATCACGTCGGCTAATCGACCCGCCTCAGCCTGTTCCCGCAGGTACGCAACGGCATCCTGCGCAACGTAGTCAACAGACAGCGCAACGCCGCCCGACCCGACAGTCTCACCAACAGCCCTCTCGGCCTCCGCAAGATTCTCGGAATCAAGGTCAACCATCACGTACTCACCGCTGGAAAGCAGCCCTCGCTCAAACAGCCGCCTGAACGTGCTGCCAACACCTGCGCCAAGCTCAATGATGCGTAGAGAACTGCCCCCCATGTCGGTGATGCCCTGCGCCAGCGCGTCATAAACGCGCCCGTTCAACGCATTGTCGTCAACGGCAGCCTTCGCTTTCAGGTAGCGGACAGTGCTGTAGCTCTCAGGTCCTGGCATTGGCTTTCTCCACGGTCTCTAGCAGGAATTCACGAACAGACGTCATGGACTGTTCCCATGTTGGGTGGCGGGCGAATCGCTTGAGCGCCTGCGCGCCCATGCGCGCAAGTCGCTGCCGGTCCGTTGCGAGGTCGCGCAGTCGTATCGAGAGTTCCGGCGCTGAGCCCATCGGCACCAGGAAGCCATCGCGGCGATTCGTGATGATCTCATGCGCCGCGCCTGAATCCGTGGCGATGGCCGGCATCCCGAACGCCATCCCTTCCAGGTAGACGATGCCGAATCCCTCATACGACGACGGAACAACAAGGACGTGCGCCTCCTTGAAGCGCGTACGGAGCGCGTCATCCGACAGCGGACCGTGGAATGTCACTTTATCGCCCAGACCTTCACTCTCAACCTGCTGACGAACCCTGTTGGCGTAATCCGGTTCAACCTCAAGGCCCCCAACCACGTCCACTCGGATACTCGCATTGCCCGTGTAGCCGAGAGCCTCGATAAGCACATGCAGCTGCTTGCGCTCGATCACGTTGCCCAGGAACAGGATACGCAGCGGGCCGTCTGCATTGGCTCGTTCCGTGACGTCCTGTTCCGTCATGGAAGCATCAAAGCGGTCTCCTGCAGGGTACGCCAGAACGTTCGGCTTGTCCGCCCCAATCTGATCGTGAACGGCCTTTCGTGTCGTCTCGCTATTGAAGACGAAACCGTCAACGGAGCGAAGATAGCGGCGCTCAATCACCGCATAAGCACGGTTCTTCCAACCCGCGCGCTTCTCGCTCATACGCAGATGGTGGACGATGGAGATGATTGGCCACCGACCACGAACCGAACCATTAACACGCCACAGTGATGGATGATTCAACTCATCCTGAAGCATCACATCCACGTCTGCGGCCTTCAGTTCCCGCCGCAGCTTGCGTGAGAACGCATCCATCAGATGGCGGCCGTAGTTTCGCCAGGGAATACTGATTATTCGGACGGTATCGCCCGCGCGCTCCAGTGTTTCAATCAGCCGCCGGTCATATAGGTAGCCGCCTGACAGGGTCTCCAGGCTGCCATAGATGACCAGGCCCACCCTCAACGCCGAATCTCCCGGCGATAGGAGGCCCAGGCATTCTCCCCTTCCCAAACACGGATTGTCATGGAGGCAAGCGGCTCAGTCGGAATGCGCTCGGCGACGAAGTGCCAGAGGATGCGGGCAAAGTACTCCACACTGGGGTTCAGTCCCCCGAATTCAGGGAGGTCGTTGAGAGTGTTACCGGCAAATCTGGTGTCGATAGCGGCCAAGGCCTGCTCGACTGCGATGATGTCCACCAGGTAGCCATGCTTGTCCAGGCCCGGACCTTCAAGCACAACATCCACCTTGTAGGGATGGGAGTTGAGTTCATTTTCGGGGCCCCAATCACCGCCGATGAGATAATGCCAGGCTGTGAATTCGTGCGAAACGGAAACGGTGTACATGTGCGTCTCCCAATTTGGCGCGTGGTCACTCAGTAGCTAGGCATTATCGTACGTCACCAGAACCTGGAGTGCATCGCCGGGAGATTCATCAAGCAGTCGATACGCATCTGCCGCGTCCTCAACGGCAAACTTGTGCGTGACGAGTTGCGATGGCTTGAGGCGCTCCACCATTCGCCACGCCGTTTCAAATCGCCGCTGCTTGTCCCACCGGCCTGACAGTTCCGGCGCAATGGTCGTCACCTGGCTGCTGATGAGCTTGATGCGGCTGCGATGAAAGCTGCCGCCCAGATCAATCGGGGCGCGCTTGGTGCCGTACCAGGAGCCGATGACGATGCGCCCGCCATAACCGGTCAATGCAATCGCCGTGTCCAACGCCTCCGGCCTGCCGGATAATTCATAAACAAGGTCTGCCCTATGTCCGCCGAACGCTGCCGCGATTTCATCCATCACGCCGGGCGACTCCGGATTCAGGGCCGCCGCCGTCCCAAACCGCAGCGAAGCCTCTCGCCGCGCCTCAACGGTATCCAGTGTGATGAGAGACGCAAGAGGCATCTGTGCCAGCACTCCCGTCGTCAACAGGCCGATGACCCCCTGCCCTATGACCAGGACGTTCTCTCCCACTAGCGGTGCCCCGTCCATGGCAAAGTTCACCGCCGTTTCCATTGACGGCAGCATCGCCGCGTCCTCATATGAGACTCCGTCCGGAATCTCCATCAGCGACTCCAGCTCCGCCTCAAACAGCGACTCATGCGGATTGAAGGCGAATACGCGCCGACTGGTCAGGTCTGCATCAATGCCTTCTCCAATGTCCACCACGCCGCTGACCGCCGCGTAGCCATACCGCAGGGGAAATGAAAGGCTGCCCTGCAGTGCGGCGATGGATTCGTCCGCCACCATCCCGGACGGCGCCTCACCCCGGTACACAAGCAGTTCCGTCCCCGCGCTGATCGCGGAAAGGCGCGAGCGGATGAGCACCTGTCCCGGCCCCGGACCGCTCACCGCGTCGCGTTGAACCTCAACACGGCGCGGACCGACAAACGTCACCGCCCTCTTCGTTAGTCCGGCGGCCATGCCGGCCTGCCCCACACAACCAGGTCGTCGCCCTCGCGCTTGTAACCCAGGCCTTGTAGTCGCGGAAATGCCGCGCTGACCGCGCTGTTCTTGCTAGACACCGCGTGCAGGCCGCCCACCAGTGTCGGCGCAATTGTGATGACCACATGGTCCACAAATCGCGCTTCCAGCAACTCCGTGATAACGCGGGCTCCGCCCTCAACCATCAAGCTGCGCACACCATCCTCGTATAAGGTCGCCATCAACGCCCGGAGGTCCACAAGCCCATCCGACTCTCTCGCCGGCAGCCGCAGAATCCGCGCCCCCGCTGCCTCCAGCTCCACCTGCCGCTCTATCGGCGCGTCTTCCAGCGTGGCAAGCCACGGCATCGTTCGATAGCTTTCCAGCAGATTCGCGTTCAGCGGAAAACGGAGTTGGCTATCGAGGATGATTGGCTGCGGGTCCTGACCGTCCGCCAACCGGACCGTCAGGCGTGGATCGTCCGCGATGATCGTTCCAATGCCAACAAGGATCGCGTCGTTGGACGAGCGGAGTAAGTGCGTCATTTCGGAGGATTTGGAGCCGCTAAGGTGGAGCGGCAGTGAATCGGCGCTGGCAATCGAGCCGTCCAGGCTCTGCGCGTACGTCAGCGTCACGAACGGTCGACGGTTCGCATCTGCCAGTGCCTGTTTCTCGGCGGAGGGCACAAACGGGCTGGATACCTCATCCGCCTCCGGTGGCGCAATGTCCAGCATATGCCCCATGCGGTTGACCTTGGCGGTCAGATAATCGACATTCTGCGTTGTCACCGGACCCGGCACCGGCACTCTCCCCGCAACCCGAATGCCCAACCCACGCAGCTCCTCAACCTTCTTGGGGTTATTGGTCATCAGCCTGATGGAACGCACGCCAAGCCTCTGCAGCATCAGCCCCGCTATGTCATAGCTGCGCTCATCCGCCTGGTGTCCCAATTGCAGATTGGCATCGACGGTATCAAGCCCCTGGTCTTGCAGGTTGTAGGCACGGAGCTTCTCAAGCAGCCCGATGCCGCGTCCTTCCTGGCGCAGGTAGACGATTACCCCAGCGCCCTCCCGCGCGACGGCCTCCATCGCTGATTCCAATTGCGCCGCGCAATCGCAGCGCTGCGAGCCGAACACTTCGCCCGTCAAGCACTCCGAATGGACGCGTGTAAGCACGTCCTCGCGTCCGTCCACGTCACCGTAGACAAGCGCCAGGTGCTCCTTGCCATCTATGTCATTCGAAAAATAATCGAGCCGGAATTCACCGTGAGCTGTCGGGATGCGCGCAGACACAATGCGCTCTACTGCTGTTGGGTACGAAGACATACTTCCTTTGATCCTGAATTACCTGCCAACCCGTTGTGCGCAGACCTCCACTCCTCTGCGCAAACGTACCCATGATTCGCATGTTGGCCGCTCTTGTCAATTCGCCCGGCTAACCAACGGCCTCCAAAAGTCGCAGCACAACCCCGGATTCCGATTCTCGTGGCTCAGCATACCCACGCGCCCCGTTCAGCAGTTCCCTCATGCTCTCCCGACCGGCCGCTGTGCCCGAGCCAATCATCTTGGACAACTCCTCGGCGCGCGAGTCATCATCCCTCAATTGTTCGATTCTCGTGACCGCGCGCCCGTCCTCCATCCTCTTGAACACTCGGATGTGCTGATCGGCGTGAGCCGCCACTTGCGGCAGATGCGTCACGCAGATTACTTGCTGTTTGCGGCCGAGGCCCGCCAATTTGCTCCCTATCGTTCCGCCAACATGACCACCCACACCAACGTCAATCTCATCAAGCGCCAGTGTCCGCGCATCGCCATGCGCCAGCACTGTCTTCACCGCGAGCATCACACGCGCCATCTCTCCCCCTGATGCAATGGCTGACAGCGGCATCAGGGGCTCGCCCACGTTCGGCGAAATCAGGAGCTCCATCTCATCACTGCCCGTCTCGTCGCACAAACTGAGCGCATCCACAGATTCCGCCGCGCCGCCTGCATCACTCTGCCCTATATCCGAGAGAGCAGATCGCACGTCCACTACAATCTGAGTCCCCACCAGCGCCAACGTCTCAATCTCTTGCTCTAATGCACTGCCAAGACGGACAGCGGCACGGGATCGTTCTTCAGAAAGAGACCCTGCCTGCTCCAGCACCTTTCGATTCAACCTGCTTTCCTCCGCCGCCATTTCAGCGACGCGTCCCGATGCCTTGTCCAGACCCGCCAGTTCCTGTTCAGCGCGCTCACCCCACGCGATGACTTCCTCTAGTGAGCCTCCGTGTCTCCGTTTGAGGCCGTCCAGCGCCGCCATGCGTTCCTCCACCGCTTCAAGTCGATTTGGGTCCGCTTCAAGTCCCTCAAGATAGCGCCCTAACGACAGCGCGAGGTCTTGCGCCTGCTCGGCCAGCACTGTCGCCATTTCCTGTGCTGACTGTAGGTCAACATCCAGTACGGCGGCCTCTCGCGTTTTCTGCCCTGCTTCGCCGAGCGCATCCACCACACTGTTGTTGCCTTGGGCTGGGTCAATTAAAAGTGAACGCGCGGCGCCCGCCAACGCGACGAGTTGCTCGGAGTGCGCAAGCCGGGATCGCTCGCGATCCAACGAGGCATCCTCTCCGGGAACAGGCGCAATCTCCCGGAACGAGGCCAGCTCAAACTCCAGTTCCTCACGCCGAGCCGCTGCCTTCGCCTCTTCGCGCTGCAGCCGCTTGAGGTCAGCTCGAACTCGCCGCAACTGTCTCACCGCATTGGCCACGGACTCGCGTTCCTCTTCCAGTTCGCCGTACCGGTCGAGGATTTCTCTCTGCTCCCCGGGCTGAAGCAACGCAAGCGTCTGCCGTTGCCCGTGCGATTCCGCCAAGTAGCGCCCTAGCTCTTGCAGCGCCTTCAGTGCAACCTTTCGGCCGTTCACCGTGCAGTTACCGCGGCCATTGCCGTCAATCTCCCGCGCGATGTGCAGCGTCGATGCCAATTCCCCATCCTTGAGGCCCAGTTTCTTCAGTAGCGGAGAGGGAATGGCACCGTGAACCCCATCGGCCTCAAATATGGCCTCAATCCGCGCCTTCTCTGCGCCCGACCGCACTAACGAGCCTTCGGCCTTTGCTCCTAGAACCAGCGAAATGCAGTTGATGATGATCGACTTCCCAGCGCCCGTCTCGCCAGTCAGAACAGTGAGCCCATCACCGAATGGGATGTCCAGATGGTCGATAACGCCGATGTTCTCAATGATCAGCCGTCGCAGCATGGCCTGAACTCCCCCTTACGCTGGGGGAGAATGTATCAGAACGCGCGTTCTTAGTCAAGGACAGCGCGCTCAAGAGCGAATAGGGAAAACTTAAAACTCAATCAGCGCCCGGCCAACAACTTCCCCGCGCCCAAGAGCCGCGTAGGCGTCATTTACCTGCTCGATGGGGTAGCGACGTGTAATGATGCGCGGACTCACGTCCACCACACCTCGCTCCACGAGATTCAGTATCTGCGGCATGTCCGTCCCGGCCCGTGCGCCGTACGAGCCGATGATCCGCACGCCGCGCCGCACAATGCGTGTGATCTCCAACGGCACCGTCTCTCCTGCGGACGCGATACCAATCATCACCACGCGCCCGCCGTCCGCCACAGATTGGAACGCCTGCTGCACCGTCTCCGGTCTTCCCAGAGCCTCGAACGCCGCTGTGACCCCGCTTCCGCCAGTGATCTCCCTGATGCGGGCTGGCACGTCCTCATGGGCAGCGTTGACGGAGTGCGTCGCGCCAAACGACTGCGCGAGTTCCAGCTTGGCATCGTCGATATCCACGGCAATGAGGGGCGACGCTCCAACGGCAGCGGCAATCTGGATGACGTTCGTGCCGACACCGCCCACGCCAACAACCGCCGCGCTTTCCCCCATACGCAGCTCCGCCTGGTTGCGTACCGCCCCGTACGCCGTGAAAACGCTGCAGCCGATGATGGCGGCCTCTCGCAAAGAGATGGTATCCGGCAGTCGAAAGACGGATGACGCAGGCGTCACGGCATACTCCGCAAGCGCTCCCATGCTGTACATCCACACGGGAGAGCCGTCAGGCCGTGCCAAACGTGTCGTGCCGTCGTAGAGCTGTCCCTTGAGCCGGTTGTAGGCAAAGAACGTCTCGCACATATCGTCCCGGCCTCTGCGGCAGAACGCGCAGTCCCCGCACGGCATGATGAAGCTGCAAACGACGCGATCTCCGACCGCAACGTTCGCCACTCCGTCCCCAACAGCCTCCACCGTGCCGGATGTTTCATGGCCGAGCACGCATGGCGTTGGAAACGCGACCTCGCCCCTCATCACGTGCAGATCTGTGTGACATACACCCGTCGCGGCAACCCGCAGCAGCACCTCACCTGCGCGCGGCGACGGCGTCGGCACGTCCTCCACCGTCATCGGCTCATTGATCTCATTGAGGATTGCGGCTTTCATTCACCCTCTCCCTGCTTCCGCGCCAACACGCCCAGCTGCGCGTACATGTAAAAAGGCCACTCGGACGCCGCAAACCGCGTCCAGGCTGCTGAAATCCTGTCCAGATCAGCCTGCTCCGCCAGCCCGTATGCGAGGGCGTCAGTCCCCACGTTGGAATGCAGGATTCGCTGCGACCACATATTCCCCCAGAAGCGCGCCTCGTCGCCGTCCATCACCACAACGTTGGGATGAATCTCATAGCCTGAGAATCCGGCCTCTCGCACCCAACGGGCAAGATTGCGCCCCGCGTCCGGCTCTGCCCCGTTGCGATACGCGACCTGATGATAAAGGCGACTCCAGTCCTCAAATTCCGGGAACTTGGGGGACGGGCACATGGTGGCGTAATCCGTTTCCCGCACGCTCAAAATGCCGCCCGGTTTGAGCACGCGCCGCATCTCTCGCAGCGCTAATGGCTGATCGGTCAGATGCTGCAACACTTGATTTGCGTAGACCACATCAAACACGCCGTCCTCGTAGTCGAGCTGATACACATCACCGAACGTGAATCTCACGTTGCCCACACCCTCACCCGCTGCGTAATCTCGCGCCTGCGTCAATATCTCCTCAGACAGATCGATGCCAACCGCCTCGCCCGGCGCGACTGCCCGCGCCAGCCCAGCCGTAATCGTCCCCGGCCCGCATCCAACGTCAAGCAGGCGCATCCCGGCCTTCAGATGCGGCAGCAAGAACCACGCCTCTCCCTCCGCGCGGCGCCGCGCGTGGTTCTGCACCACTGATTGATGGTGCCCATGCGTATAACGATCCCGCGGAACGTCAGTCATTCGCGATACTCCCCCACGACACTATGGTCGCACGCTCGACCCCGCGCGGTATGCTGGCCTATGGCCGTTTCCATCCCGGCAATCTCACCGGCGCTTCCCGCCCATGCCCTCACAGGCGCGGGTGGATGGGCCGACGAAATCATCAGCTTTGGATTCATCATCGCCATCATTGCCATCCTGGTGGTGATGTCCCGTCTCGGCAGGCGCAAGCGACTCCGCGAAGAGGAGCGGAACCGGCAAGACGCTACCGATTAGCCGCCAGCTGCGCCTCCGCGCGTTCCACGGCCGCCGGTGGCCGCAGGTACAACGGCTCCAGCGTGGCAACATCGTCCACGTCACCGCGTTGCAGACGCAGCAGGCCCAGCCGTGCCGCGTTGGCCGCCGTCCTCGTCCGCACAACATCCGGCCCGATTGTCAGTGAGTCCCCGAGACTGCTCTGCGCCGTCTCTGCCAACCCCTCGTCGAATTCTCCCGTTAGAACACAGTCCTCGTCGCGCTCAGCCATCAGCGAAACGAGTTCCTCCGGCGAGAGGATTGCCTCCGCCACAAGTCGTGTCACTCCGTCATCTTCTGACGCCGTATACGTCGCCGCCGCGTATTGCCCTCGCCCCGCGTTGACTACCGACCACACTGTCCTCCCAAGATGGACGGCTCCATAAGCCGCGGCCGCGAGTGTTCCCACACCGACAATCGGCACATCAAGCCCCTGCGCGAGGCCCTTTGCCGTCGCAAGACCTATCCGGATCCCCGTAAAGCTCCCCGGGCCCCGTGTCGCCACGACGCCGGTCAGATCGTTCGTCATAATTCCCGCCAGCATCATCACGTGGCGCAGGGTGGGATGCACGTGCATCGTATGGTTGCGGCCCGCCCGCCACGTCAATTCCGCCGCGATGCCCCCCTCCGGATGAGCAATCGCCACGCTCGCCGTCTCGGTGGCTGTATCGATGGCGATTATCATTCCGCCGCCCCAACGCCCTCGGGTAACCCGCTCAGCGCCTGCGCGGACACCGGCCCACTCGCCGTCGCCGACAGCCGCCGCTTCAAGTCAGAAAGATATTCAATGCGAATCTCCAACCGATCCTCCGGGAAAATCGAGGTTGCTCTATCCGCCCATTCCACCGCCAGCACGCCGTCCCTGCCCAGGTAATCGTCCAGTCCAAGCTCCCACGCCTCCGCCGGATCGTCGATGCGGTACAGGTCCATGTGAAAGAGTGGCAAGCGGCCCTGGTATTCGTTCACAAGCACGAACGACGGGCTCTTCGTATACGCCGTCACACCCAGCCCGTCGGCAAGGCCCTGCGTCAGCGTCGTCTTGCCCGCGCCAAGCTGCCCGATGAGCAGCATCAGCGTCCCGGCCTCCACGGCCTTGCCGATTGCCCGCCCAATCTCTTTCGTCTCATCCGCGGAGCGCGAAATACCGCTCCATTCATGCTTGGCCATACAGATAGCCTAGCGCATAGCAGGGGTTACCCCGCGCGCAAGAACCGCGGCCTGACCGCCGCCACAATCACCACAGAC
>CAYOPL010000052.1:0-100624 GCA_964405845.1 uncultured Dehalococcoidia bacterium
GAATCCTGCCGGGCGCGCCATCACACCCCACCCACCCCCAATCCCCTATACTGTCTGAACGGAACATCTCAAAGGGATAACTGGAGACATCAGTAATGGCGACGACCACAGAGAGAACAACCACTGCGAACGGGGCGGCGACCAACGGCGTTGCTGCGCCGCGCGCGATGACGCCCCAGCAGGTGCAGCGCTATAGTCGGCACATCATCATGCCGCAGGTCGGCAGCTTAGGACAGCGCAAGCTGATGGATGCGAGCGTGCTGCTCGTCGGGGCCGGCGGGCTCGGCTCACCGCTCGCCATGTACCTGGCCGCCGCCGGCATCGGCAAGATCGGCATCGTCGATTTCGATGACGTCGATATCACAAACCTGCACCGCCAGCTCCTGCACGGTCACGATGACATCGGCCGCCCCAAGGTCGACTCCGCTGAGGACACCATCCGTGAGATCAACCCGGACGCGGAGATCGTCAAGATCGCCAAGCACATCAACTCCGAGAACGCCATGGAGATCGCCGAGGAGTTTGACATCCTCATCGACGGAACGGACAACTTCCCAACGCGCTATCTCATCAATGACCTCGGCGTGCTGATGAACAAGCCCGTCGTGCACGGCTCCATCTTCATGTTTGACGGGCAGGTGACAACGTTCCTGCCCGAGCAGGGCTGCTACCGCTGCCTGTACCCCGCGCCGCCGCCGCCCGGCATGGTCCCCTCCTGCGCGGAGGCGGGTGTCCTTGGCGTGCTGCCCGGCATCGTCGGCTCCCTCATGGCCACAGAGGCCATCAAGCTCATCCTGGGCACCGGCAAGCCGCTGGTGAATCGACTGCTCATGGTCGATGCGCTGGACATGGACATGCGGACGGTCAAGATCCGCAAGGATCCGAACTGCCCCGCCTGCGGCGAAAACCCGACTGTCACGGAGCTCATCGACTACGAAGCCTTCTGCGGCATGCCCGCGTTCGAGTAGGGTCGTCATTCCCGCGCTTCCCTGTCATTCCGAGCGCAGTCGAGGAATCTAGAGCGGTGATTGACTAGCCGTGTTGAATCCTTTACCGGCGTTTGCCTTGTTCAGGGTGACCTCACTTGGGCCGCTCCCCCATAGCCACGTGACTGACCCGTTAAAATAGATATGACAAGCGTGGGGAGAGAATCGTGACCGATATATCAACACGGACGCAAGACGAGGGTGGCGGCGTGGAAAACGAGGGCAACCACGGGCGTGCGAATGGCGATTCTCACCCCATTCTTCGTCGGCTGTTGCCTGCGATGGCCGCTATCCCGGGATTGAAGGTGGATCGCAGAACGTTCCTGGGTAAACAGCTCGATCGCTACTACGCCCAGAACAGCATCGAGGTCGGCAAGGCAATCGCTACAACACCGCTTGCGGCCGGCGTGCCCATGGAAACGCTTGACCGAATGGCCGACGCAGTCATCATGTCGCACATTGTGCAAGCGTCAAGCGTTTCCTTCGCGGCCGGTCTGCCCGGAGGCTGGCTGATGGCCGCGACCCTTCCGGCGGATATTGCCCAACTCCATTGGCATGCGGTGGTCTGCGCCCAGAAGCTGATGTACCTGTACGGATGGGACGATCTGTTCGAAGACGGTGATCTGCGCCTCGATGATGAGACGGAAGTCCGTATCTGGCTGCTGGTGGGCGCGCTCTTCGGGGTGCGCCAGGCGACGGATAGCCTGAGAGAAATCGCTTATGCATCAAAGTCAAACGCGGCATATCGCATCGCCAGGATTCGACTGACCGCAACCCCGCTCTATATTCCGCTTCGCTACGCGCTCTTTCGCACAATTGGTGTGCGGCTCACCAAGACCTCGTTCGCAAAAGGGCTCGGCAAGCTGATTCCCCTTGCCGGCGGCGGCATCTCAGCGTCGATTACGGCAGTCTCCCTGCGCAGCATGACCAGGAATCTCAAGGGGCATCTGCGAGAAATCGCGATCTGACACTCACCCGTCATTTCCTGTCCGCCCGCTCCCCAGTACATACCCACGCTGCCGACGCGATACACTAATCGAGCGTGCGGATTCTCCGCCTCGCCCAAAATGACATGCAAAAGACGCAAACTTACACAGTGAAGTCGCGGTTATGACCGGCAGCATACTGGACACAATCGGCAATACGCCCCTCGTTGAACTGAAACGGCTTCAACCCAAGCCGGGCGTCCGCCTTTTCGCCAAGCTGGAGGGTCAGAACCCGACGGGCAGCGTCAAGGACCGCATCGCCCTGCTGATGGTGGAGAACGCGGAGGCGGACGGGACGCTGGGCGACGGCCGCATCATTCTCGAACCGTCCAGCGGCAACACCGGCGTCTCGCTCGCAATGGTCGCTGGCTACAAGGGCTACGATGTGACCGTCGTTCTGCCGGACAACGTGACCGAGGAACGACAGACGCTTATCGAGTCGTTCGGCGCAAACGTCGTCTTCAGTGAGGGACACCTCGGAACGAACGGGGCCATCGAGGTCGCGCAGGAGATGGCCGAAAAAGAGCCTGACAAGTACGTGATGCTGTACCAATACGGCAACGAGGCGAACCCGCGCGCGCACTACGACGGCACTGGTGAGGAAATCACCAAACAACTGCCTGAAGTGGATGTGTTCGTGGCAGGCCTCGGCACGGGCGGCACGTTGACAGGTGTTGGGCGTCGGCTGAAAGAGCACAACCCGGACGCGCGAATCATCGCCGTCGTCCCACACCCGGAGGAGCGCATCCAGGGGCTGCGGTCGCTGGAAGACGGGTTCATCCCGCCGATCTTGGACACGACGGTTCTGGACGGCCAGTTCATCATCACCTCGCGTGAATCGTTCGAGAAGACGCGCGAACTGCTGCAGGTGGAGAGCATCTTTGCGGGCATCTCATCCGGCGCCGTGCTGGCATGCGCGCAGCGGCTGGCGGAGCGCATGGATAACGGAAACATTGTCTGCCTGTTCGCGGACGGCGGATGGAAATACCTGTCCACCGGCCTGTGGACACGCCCGCTGGACGAGCTCGACGCGGAGATGGGGCGCAAGATCTGGTGGTAGAGGATGGTGGCACGCCTCCGAGTACGCCGAAGTCATTCGGCTACCACTTCGTCCCATTCGCCTTAGTTGCGCTGACCATCTTCATCGCGGACCAGGCCACCAAGCTGCTAATCGTCAACAATCTGCGCCTGTATGAATCCATCCCCGAGAACGGCCTCATAAGGCTGACGCACGTGACGAACACCGGAAGCGCCTTCGGACTACTGCGCGGTCACACGGAGTTCCTGATCCTCGTCAGCATTATCGGCGTGTTGGGCGTGCTGTTTTACTACAGATCAAACGGGCGGGAAAGCGCGCTCCTGCGCTATTCCCTCGCCCTCCTGCTGGGCGGCGCGCTGGGCAATTTGACAGATCGGCTGACCAGAGGCGCGGTGGTTGATTTCATCAGCGTACAGGTGTGGAGCGACTACCATTTCCCGACATTCAACGTGGCGGATTCCGCCCTGACAATCGGCCTCTTCGCGCTGGCATTCTATGTGCTCAGGCATCGGGCGTCGGAGAAGAGACTTGAACAACAGGCCGTTGTCGAAAGCGCTACCCCTACCACAACTTTCCCCGTCACCGATGGAGAGGAACCTGCTGAGAATGCGCAAGCTGAGGAATCTTTCGCCTCGCCGCCCAGCAACGAGCCGTTAGCAGAAGAGCAGAGGACTGAGGATGGAGACCCGTCTGACCGTCCCGCCTGAGCCGTCGGAGAAGCGGCTTGATCGATACTTGGCCGCCGCACTTACTGCCGATGTCTCGCGTTCGGCAATTGGACGGTTAATCCAGGATGGCCGGGTCAGCGTAAATGGAGAGACGCCACGCAAGCGTGGGCACACCATTGAGCCCGGTGACGAAATCACAATTACTGGCGAGATAGAACCCGAGGGCGCAGCGGGGCTGTCCGCCGAGCGTTCACCTCTCCTCGTCCTCTATGAGGATGACGACATTCTCGCCATCGACAAGCCGCCCGGCGTCGCCGTCCACCCCGGACCCGGCCACCCAACGGGAACCATAGTGAACGCCCTGTTGGGGCGTGAGGGACCACTTTCCTCGATTGGCGGCGATGACAGGCCGGGAATCGTTCATCGTTTGGACAAGGACACGTCCGGCGTGATGCTGATCGCCAAGAACGATGCAACGCACACGGGTCTCTCGCGGCAATTCCAGTCCCGCAGTGTTGAGAAAGTGTATGTCGCCTTGCTGCGAGGGATGCTGGAACCGCCAACCGGCGTGATTGAGGCGCCACTGGGCCGTGATCCGAGGCATCGGCAACGAATGGCCGTCGTGGCATCGGGCCGCCCCGCCACAACCCGCTACCGCGTGCTGGCACACGCGCAGGGCGGCTACACGCTCACGGAGACGAGGCCGCAGACGGGACGGCCGCACCAGATTCGCGTGCATTTCGCGTCCCTGCGGCATCCGGTGGCCGGAGACGTTATCTATGGGCGCGGCAGCCGTGATCCTGTGCCGCGCCTCTTCCTCCATGCTCAATCTCTGACGTTCGCACATCCTGTCAGCGATGAAACCTTGGAGATTCGATCACCCCTCGCGGCCGACCTTTCAGAATGCCTGTCAGAGCTGACGGCGGGAACGCCGGAGGCGCGGCTCGTCGATTCGCTGGGTTAGAATGAGACTGCAATGTCAGTGACGCGAACACGCTATGCCCCAAGCCCCACAGGCGATCCGCACGTGGGCAACATTCGGAGCGCGCTCTTTGCCTGGCTCTTTGCGCGCAGCACAGGCGGCGTCTTCGCAGTGCGAATTGAGGACACCGACCAGGAGCGGCGCATCCCCGGCAGCGAAGAGCGGATTCTCGATTCCCTCCGATGGCTTGGCATTGAATGGGATGAAGGGCCGGACATCGGCGGCCCCTACGGGCCGTACGTGCAGTCACAGCGGCTTGAGGGCTACGGAGTGGCGGCTGAGCGGCTCGTCGAACTGGACGCCGCCTACTACTGCTACTGCACCTCGGAGAGGCTGGATGCCATTCGGGAAGCACAGCAGAAGCGCAATGTCCCCACAGGCTATGACCGCCGTTGCCGCAACCTGAGCGCGGAGGAGCGGGCACAGGAGGAGGCGGAGAACAGCGGGCATCGCGTCGTTCGCTTCAAAACACCGCTCAGCGGACGCACAACCTTCACGGATGTCATACGCGGCGACGTTTCATGGGAAAACCGCTTAATCGACGATTTCGTCATCCTCAAGTCGGACGGTTTCCCAACCTACCATCTAGCCAACGTGGTTGACGATGTGGCCATGGAAATCACCCACGTCATACGCGGCGATGAGTGGATGTCCTCCGCGCCGCGCCATGCCATGATTTATGAGGCATTCGGTTACACGCCACCCGCATTCGCCCACCTCCCGCTTATCCTCGGCTCAGACCGCACAAAGCTGTCCAAGCGGCACGGTTCTGTCTCACTGCTCGACTACCGTGATGAGGGTTTTTTGCCCGAGGCAATGCTCAACTTTCTCGCACTGCTGGGATGGTCATTGGACGACAAGACCACACAGATGACACGCGACGAGCTGATCAAGGGATTTTCTCTTGATCGCGTCTCGGCCTCACCCGCCATGTTCGACCGCGAAAAACTGGAATGGCTGAACGGTGTGTACATCCGCGAGATGGCGCCGGAGGCGTTCGTGGAGGTGGCGCATCCGTACCTGGAAAACGGTCTATCTCCCGAGATTGCCCGTCCACTCGATGATGAACTCGCGCGGCAGGCGGCACTCCTGACGCAGGATCGTGCGCGGGTGCTGAGTGAGATGCCGGAGCTATGTGATTTCTTCTTCACGAATGATGTCTCGTTCCCGCCTGCGCTCATCTGGGCCGGGATGGGCGACAAGGCAATGAAGCGTATGGCGGACGCTGATGAGGACTTATGGAAGGTCTCGTTGCCTGACGACGCACGGGCTGTCCACGAATGGCTGACGTCCGCCGCCAACGCCATTGAGAAGATCGAGCCGTGGAATCATGAGTCTATAGAAACGCGCTTCCGGGCCCTCGTTGAGGAGCTTGGCACGTCCGGACGCAAGCTGTTCGGCGCGATTCGAGTCGCCACGACGGGTCGGACGGCAGCGCCGCCCCTGTTCGTCACGCTTGAGGCAATAGGACGGGAACGCTCGGCGGCGAGGACGCGCGCAGCGGCGACGGCGCTCCTTGACACGGAATTGGCGCGTTCGTAGCATGAGCAAGCGCGGCCCGGTGGTGTAGTCTGGTTCAACATACTGCCCTGTCACGGCAGAGATCACGGGTTCAAATCCCGTCCGGGTCGCCAGGTTCTTTTTGAATCGAACCGCATGAGCAAGGACGCCGGCAAAGTACAACCACCCCCGTCGTCAGCATAAGGCAGCGAGAACGCGCACAATTATGGCCAACCCGTATCTGCTTGGCGTCGACGTTGGGGGCACGCAAACACGGGTCGCCATCGCTCGCAGACCGCGCGGCCCAATGCGGCGCACCGCGTTCTCATCCCCCGCCCGCTCCGACCCCAGTCTGCTCATCGACGGCGTTGTTGAGACAGCCCACGACCTTATCGCCAAAACGAACGGCGAGATCGTCGCAGGAGTTGTCGCCTGCGCTGGCACCGTGGACACGGCAGCCGGCGTCATAGTTGAATCGCCAAACCTGCCGATGGTGCGCGAGTTCGCGATGGCGGACGCGCTCAAGGAGCATCTGAACATCCCCATCGAGATCGAGAATGACGCTACCGCGGCCGCCCATGCCGTCCATCAGATGGGCGCGGGGCGCGGCACCACAGAGATGATCTACCTCACTATCAGCACCGGCATCGGCGGCGGCATCGTTTCCGGTGGCAAGCTGCTGCGCGGTATCGCCGGCGCGGCGGGCGAGTTCGGACACATGACCATCGGCATGAATACCGGAATCCAATGCCCGTGCGGGATGTCCGGCTGCTTTGAGACCATGGCCTCCGGAACGGCCATCGCTCGCATGGCTCGGATGCGCATCGAGGCCGGCGGGGATTCGATTCTCGCTGAGCAGGCGCAAAAGGACGGCAGTGAGAGCATCACGGCGCGCGATGTCTTTGACGCCGCAGAGCAGGATGACGCCCTCGCGCGAACTGTAGTCGACGAGGCGGGCTACGCGCTGGGCGTCGGCCTTGCCAACATCGTCAACATCTTCAACCCGGAGCTGATCGTGCTGGGCGGCGGGCTTGCCCGCGGTCAGGATGAATACGTGCAGCACGGCATCAGCGTCGCGAGGGAGCGGGCCTTCAAGCTCCAGAACCGCACCGTTCGATTTGAAGTAACGGAACTCGGCGACGACAACGGCCTGCGTGGCGCCCTGCTGCTAGCCCGCGAGTTGGCCTCACGCACACGCCGCGCAGCCCGGCGTAGTGGCTGAAGGAAAGGGGCAGGCCCGATGGAGGGAACGGCAAACAAGGGCAGCGCCCTCGACTACGTAAGCATCACCCCCACGGACTATGATGAGTCCCGCACTTATCCCGTCATCATCATGGTGCATGGGTTCGGCGCGAGCATGTACGACCTCGCAGGCCTCGCTCCGGCAATCCACCAAACAGGCTATCTGTATCTGTGTCCGAACGGCACCGTTCCCTTGGACATCGGCGGTGGCCAGATCGGCTTCGGATGGACAACGCCGGGCGGTTTCAATGACCCGGAAGAGGCCAAAAGCACGGAGCAAGCCTTTGAGGCCTTCATGGAGGAGATGCGCGGGCCGTACAAGCTTGAACCGGGCAAAATCCTGATCATCGGCTTCTCGCAGGGCGGCGGGCTGGCCTATCGCTATGCCCTGCCTCGGCCCGACGTATTCGCCGGCATCGGCGCACTCAGCGCCTCCATCCACGACATGGAAGAACTCGCCGCCCAACTGCCCGAGGAACGGACGCAGCCCATCTTCGTCGGCCACGGCGACCAGGACCCGGTCGTGCCGATCGATCGGGGCCGGATTGCCCACGCGCAACTGGAGGTGTGGGGCTACGGCGACCTGATCTACAACGAATACGCTGGCGCAGGCCACGAAATCACGCCGACGGAGCTGCGAGACCTCTCACAGTGGGTCGCCCGAGTCCTGCCGCCATTGGAGCCGCAGACTCCCGGCGTCTCCCCGGGCGGCATCATCCTGCCGTAACCCTCTCCCAATGCGGATAGGCCTGATTTCAGACACGCACGTGCCGGAGGCCGGGGAGCGGCTTCCGGGCGAGGTCTTTGATCTTCTGGCCGGCGTCGACATGGTCATGCACGGCGGCGATATGCACATCATCGACGTTCTGGATTGGCTTGAGGGTATCGCGCCTGTCATTGGCGCGCGCGGCAACGGTGATGGCGACGGATTCCGTCCGCCCTTCCCGGACGACGATCCCCGTGTCAAACACGCCCACGTCGTGGAGGCGGAGGGCGTCAAGGTCGGACTCATCCATGGATTCCCACTACCTGCCGAAACGCCGTGGATTACTACGGAGGCGCTGATGGAGCGCAACTTCGGCGGGCAGGTGGATGTAATCGTCTGCGGCGATACCCACGTCGCTCACGTGGAGCGCACGGAGTCAGGTGTGCTGATCGTCAACCCGGGCAGCCCCGCCCTCCCACGCAACCTACGCGAACCGGGCCACGTAGGCATCCTCACAATCGAAAACGGCCAAGCAACGGCAGAGATACTAGTGCTAACGAGCCTAGCGTACTAGGAGCAACATGACTAATCCTGATTCCAAGTTGGCTGTCTTGAAGTCCCGTTTCGGTTACGACGACTTCCTGCCGCTACAGTCTGAGATTATCGAGCATGTTCTCGCGTCTCAGGACGCGCTGGTTCTCATGCCCACTGGAGGTGGCAAATCTCTGTGCTATCAATTGCCGGCGCTACTTCTCGGAGGAACGACACTCGTTGTGTCGCCGCTGATAGCTCTGATGAAGGACCAGGTGGATGCCCTGAATGAGTCCGGCATCCCAGCCGGCTTTGTCAATAGTTCGCTATCCGCAGCAGAGGCTCGACAGGTGGAGATACAGGTCCGGCAGGGGAGAATCAAGCTGCTCTATATTGCCCCTGAGCGGCTCGCGCTTCAGGGATTTCGTAATTTCCTGCGCCAACTGGACATCAGCCTTATCGCGATTGATGAGGCGCATTGCATTTCAGAGTGGGGTCATGAGTTCCGACCCGACTATCGTAATTTGCGTCAACTCCGAGAAGAGTTTTCATCGACGCCGGTTATCGCCCTGACTGCTACTGCCACAGAGCGCGTTCGGGATGACATCATTGGCCAGCTCGACCTGCAAGGCGGTCGCGTGTTTATCTCCGGTTTCAATCGGAGCAATCTCAATTACACGGTGCGGCCCAAGAGCGACGCGTGGGAAGAACTCATCAACCTCCTGGAAAGTCATAGAGAGCAGCCCGCGATCATCTACTGTTTCTCCCGGCAAGAGACCGAGGACCTGGCCGCCGATCTTACTGAAAGGGGCTTTGAAGCTCGCCCATACCATGCTGGCCTTGATGGTGATAGACGCCGCAGCACGCAGGACGATTTTCTGCGTGATCGAGTTTCGATTATCGTTGCGACCATTGCATTTGGAATGGGAATCGACAAGCCCGATGTCCGGCTAGTCGTTCACTACAGCCTCCCGAAATCAGTGGAGGGCTACTACCAGGAGACTGGAAGAGCAGGACGGGATGGACTACCCGCGGAATGCGTTCTGTTCTATGCCTACACGGATAAGGCCAAGCAAGACTATTTCAACAATCAGATAGCAGACGAAACGGAGCAACGGGTCGCCCGTGGACAACTCGCGCGAATGGTGGAGTTCGCCCAGTTAGCGACTTGTCGCCGACAGTACCTGTTGCGCTATTTCGGAGAGGAATGGGAGCAGGAGAACTGTGACACTTGCGACGTTTGCCTAAATCCCAGGGATGAATTCGACGCGACAGAAATCTCACAGAAGATCCTGTCCGCGGTTATTCGTACAGGCGAGAGATTCGGAGCGGCACACATCATCCAGGTTCTTCGAGGTGGGCGCAACAAACGCGTCCTGGAGCTGGGGCATGACAAAGTGAGTGTCTACGGTATTGCAAGGGATTCCGCCACATCTGAACTCCGGGATATTGTCGGACAATTGGTATCGCGGGGACTGCTGACTACCGTTGGTGAGAGGTACCCCGTCCTGGCAATGACGTCGGTAGGACGCGAGTTCCTCCGGGAGCGGGGGGCTATTTCCCTCTTCTCGCCTATGGACAGCGGCACGCAAAAAAAGGCTTCCGAGTCTGGGCATTCTTCAGTCGAAATGCCGTTTGATCAGAGGCTGTTCGCTGAGCTCCGGGCGTTGCGCCTACGGTTGGCGGACGAGAGGAACGTGCCGGCGTTTGTGATTTTTAGTGACGCCACCCTCAGGCACATGGCCGCTCATTTTCCGCAGACTACCGATGAGTTCTCCCGCATATCCGGGGTGGGGTCGGCCAAGCTGGAACAATACGGCTCTGACTTTATAGCCGTCATTCAGGGATACATCTCGACCTATGGACAGCCGGATGATTTGCAAGCCCCGGAAGTCTCGCCGCAACGCGCACGGCGTGAGCGGCGGCTGGGGACTACATATCGTGAAACGCGCGATCTCCTGTCTCAGGGCCTTTCAGCCATGGAAATTGCTGAGAAAAAGGGCATCGCCCACACGACGGTTATCGGCCATATCGAACGCATCGCGGAGCAGGACGATTCGCTGGATCTATCCCACTTGATGCCAGACGAAAACACCATGCAGGAAATCGAGAGGGCTTTTGAGGTTTGTGGCGACGAATATCTGCGACCTGTGTGGGAATTCCTACAGGAGCAAGTCAGTTACGACCATCTACGGCTGGCTCGAATACACCTGCGGCGCAAGAGCGCAGTATCTGCGGACTGAAAGGAACCGGGTCGAAAACGAGGCGAGATCCTAAGCCGGATCCGCCGCCCCCAGCGGCTTCCACTGCGGCAGCATCTGGTCGCCGCGCTCCTCGAAGTACACCTCGACGGGCATATCAATCTCACAGGCTTCGATATCGATGCCCTTGACGTTGCCGTTCATGCGGACGTCCTCATCCAGCGTGATGACCGCGTAGATATAGGGCACGTCATCATTGAATCCGGGATGGCCCGGCTGCCGCACGACGATGAAACTGTAGATGCGTCCCTTGCCGCTGACGGTGATCCACTCAAGATCATCGGAGAGGCAATTCGGGTCGCGCTCGCGGGGGTAGAAGAAGCGGTTGCCACAGGTTCGGCACCGCTGAATCATCAGGCGGCCCTCTTTGGTGGCCTCCCAGAACGGCTCCGTAATCTGGTCCGGCGTCGGAACCGGCTTGGGTATCGTCTGCCCCTCTGTCATCGCCCCACTCCTTCGGTCGGTCTCCCACATGCGACGGGAAGAACCTATACGCTTGCGTCGATACCAGCCAGTACACGATAGCACTTTTGGTTGTGAGCCGCAGGTTGTTGGGTGATACCGTCTACATATGGATATCGAGCAGTTCGAAGACCTGGTCGGGCAGGCGCTGGATTCGCTGCCGCCGGAGATCGAGGCGGGCCTAGATAACGTCGCCATCATCATCCAGGATTGGCCGTCGCGGGAACAGATGGAGGAGAACGACATCCGCGACCGATACGGCCTTCTTGGGCTGTACGAGGGCATAGCCTTGCCGGATCGCGGAGAGGGCTACAACATGGTCGCCCCGGACAAGATCACCATCTTTCAGAAGCCGCTCGAGGCGCTGCGACTCCCCCCTGCCGAGACCGTCGAGGAGATCCGCAAGACAGTGCTCCACGAGCTTGCCCACCACCTCGGCTTTTCAGAAGACCACCTGCATGAGCTCGGCTACGACTAACCCCACACTCACCAAACTGCGCCGCCGACTGCTCGCGTGGTATCGAAAGCACGGCCGCGACCTTCCATGGCGCAGGACGAACGACCCCTACCACGCCATGGTCGCGGAGTTCATGCTGCAGCAAACAGGTGTCAACCGTGTCCTCAACACGTATACAACGTTCCTTGAGCGATTCCCAACACTTCAGGCGCTAGCCGATGCTCCCGTTTCCGATGTAATCCGGGCATGGAGCGGGATGGGCTACAACCGCCGCGCGATCAACCTGCAGCGCGCGGCGAGAATCATCGTTGACGAACACGGCGGAGTGGTGCCGCGCGATCCGGCGGCGTTGGCAAAGCTGCCGGGGATAGGCCGCTACACTGCCGCAGCAATCGCCTGCTTTGCCTTTCACCGGCCCGTCGCCGTCATGGACACCAACATTCGCCGCGTGCTTGGCCGACTGCTTATGGGCCGCGACAACATCGATGCGGGCGCCGGCTGGACACTTGCAGAGACCGCCGTTCCACGTGACGGCGGTCGCGCATCGTCATGGCACCAGGCCTTGATGGATCTCGGCGCGACGGTTTGCTCAGCCCGTCGCCCAAAGTGCGCGGAGTGCCCCATCAAAGACCTCTGCGCGGCACGGCCGCTATTCGACGGCACAAACAAGCCGCAGATCCAATACGCAGAGCTTTCCAATATGTTGCCTGCCCTCAAGGTTGCCGAACGTCCCCAGCCAAAGCAGCAAGGCTGGATCGGCACCACGCGCTACTACCGCGGCCGCATCGTTGAAACCCTCCGCAACCACGCCAACGGCGCGATGCCCATTGAAGAATTGGGGCCGCTCGTGAGGAATGAGTATGCCGCCGCAGAGCATGAGGCATGGCTGCGGGAACTGCTAGCAGGGTTGGAGAGAGACGGACTAGTGGTGGTCATTCAGGATTCAGTAGGTTTGCCGGAGTAAGCGCTCAACCCTTCATACCCCCCACCCGCAAGCCACGTCTGAACCTGGGACTTCAGCCGTAGCCAAGGGTCTCTTGCCGGCCTGAGTTCCTCAATCGAGAGTTCCGTATACGTCTTTCCAAAGGCCGGGATATACCAGAGGCCCGCCAGCCAGAAACCCTCAATACGAGAGGCGGAAGGCTGTCTCTGCACCACCCCCGTCGGGCCCTCGACCTCCCACGTCTGCACGATGCCGGACGGCGCAGCAATCGCAAGGGCCTCCCTCCACGTCGCCTCGCGCTCCTCATCTGTCGTGAGGTGTTCCATCAGCGCCAACAGGTACCGGATCCGGTCTTCATCCGTGGCATCCTCCCCCGCTGCGCGGCGCGTCAGCAGGCTGTCCCAGTTCGGGCCTAGAGCAGGAATGTCGATGCCGCCGTCTGAGGCTATCGCCAACCCACCGCTGATCCGCGCCCACGCGCGAGCCTTTTCCTCCGCAATCTCCAGGTGCGTGCCACCCGTTTCCTCCGGCGGCTCGTGCGGAGGCAGTTCATCGACGGTTATGAAGTTGAACCCCCAGCCCTCAAGACAGGCGCGGAGGCGGTCAATCTTGGCGGGGTTGGTCGATCCCAGCAGGATGCGCGGCGGCATTGTGGTGGTCAGAGATACCTGTAGGAGTAGTCGTCGAGCTTATCCTGCTCGTCGGGCTCCTCACCTCTCCTCCTTAGGCCGAGCCAGAGGCCGGCGGTGATTGCCGCCCCCGCGAGCAGTGGCGTCCATTCACGGACACCCAGCGGCAGCCCACTGTACCGCAGTCCAAACAGCATGAGAGCCGCGCCGATAATCACTGCGCTCAGCGTCATAAGCCGTCGTTCCCAGTTCAGGAAGATGATTCCGACGGTAATTGCGGGCACAAGCGACCCCACGAAGATTTGGACACGATTCCACCCGCTAAGTGCGAGTCCATCCCCGCCCGGTTCCACTTCACCGGACACAAGGAACCAGAACAGCGCGCCGATTCCGAACCCCATTCCCGCGCCAATCGCAAAAACGGACGCCCGGTAGAAGAATGATCCCAGTACAAGAAGGATGATTGCCGCGCCGCCTGCGGTCGTCAGCAGCGCCGTCCCTTCCATCGCAAGCAGCTCAGGCCCGGCAATAACAACTACCGCGCCGCCGGACACGCCCGCCGCAAGCGCAACCACCAGCCTATAGGCGTAATAGCCGAGCAAGCAGAGCGCAAGGCCGAGCGCTGCGAACGGCCACGCAATCCACCACGCCAAATCCTTCGGCATGTAGGTGAGGATTAATTCGTCGAGAAGGGATGCTCCGGTTGCGACCTCAGGGGCAGCGACTTCAGGCATAAGCGCCTACGTTGTGCCGGCCGGAGCGCGGGTACGCGGGCGTGAACGAGATGCGCTCTTCTTGGCGGGCTTGCCTGAATCATCGAGTTTGCCATTACGGCGCGTGGTGCGGGCAGGTTTGCGCCCATTGCCATTTCGCGCCGTTTCGGTAATGCCAAGCGCCTCTCTCAGAAAATCACCGGTGTAGCTGTTATTAGTCAGTGCAATCTCCTCAGGAGTGCCCTCGGCAACCAGTTCACCGCCGCGTTCGCCCGGTCCGGGCCCGAGGTCGATGATCCAGTCTGCGTTCTTGATCATATCCAGGTGATGCTCGATAAGGAGCACGGAGTTGCCGCCATCGACGAGCCGATGCAGCACCGCAAGCAGCATCTCGGCATCGGAGAATGCCAGTCCCGTCGTCGGCTCATCGAGGATATAGAGTGTCTTGCCGGTCGCCCGCTTGGAGAGCTCGGCGGACAGCTTCACCCGCTGCGCCTCGCCGCCCGAAAGAGTCGTCGCGGGCTGCCCGAGGCGCATATAGCCCAACCCCACGTCCTGCATCGTCTTGAACTTGTTGGCGATGCGGGGAATCGACTCAAAGACCTCGACGGCCTGATCAAGCGTCAAGTTGAGAACGTCGCCGATGCTGTATCCCTTGTAGGTGATCTCCAGCGCCTCCCGGTTGTAGCGCGCGCCCTTGCACGTATCACATGGAACGGTCACGTCCGGCAGGAACTGCATCTCAATCAACTGATAGCCCTCGCCCTTGCACGCCTCGCAACGTCCGCCCTTGACGTTGAAGGAGAACCGGCCGGGCGCGTAGCCCCGCACACGAGATTCCGGCATCGAAGCGAACAACTCGCGGATCGGCGTGAACGCTCCCGTGTACGTAGCGGGGTTGGAGCGCGGCGTGCGTCCGATGGGCGACTGGTCAATATTCACAACCTTGTCGATGAGATCAAGCCCGTCCACGCCGTCGGACGCGCCGGGAATGTCTTTCGCGTTGTACAGCGTCTGGGCAAGTCGCTTGAACAGGACTTCATAAACAAGCGTCGACTTGCCGGAGCCGGACACGCCCGTCACGCAGGTCAACAGCCCAAGCGGGATGCGGATATCAAGATTGCGAAGATTATTCTCACGAGCGCCCCGAATCAGAAGTTCACGCCCATCCTGTGGCTCACGCCGCGCCTCTCTCATGGGAATCTCACGGCGACCACTTAGATATGCGCCCGTGATCGAGTTCTCAGCCGCAGTCACGTCATCCAGCGTGCCGCTCGCGACAACCTCGCCGCCATGCTCTCCCGCGCCCGGCCCCATGTCGATGACATGATCGGACGCGCGCATGACAGCCTCATCGTGCTCCACAACGATGACGGTATTCCCCAGATCGCGCAGTCCCTTGAGCGTCTCAATCAGTCGGGCATTATCAACGGGATGGAGTCCGATGGAAGGCTCATCGCAGATATAGACAACGCCCATCAGGCCGCTTCCAATCTGCGTGGCTAGGCGGATGCGCTGCCCCTCGCCGCCGGAGAGGGTTCCGGCGGTCCTGTCGAGTGTCAGATACTCCAGTCCCACGTTTACCAGGAATTCAAGACGCGCCGAGATCTCTTTCAGTATCTGCCGCGCGATGGTCGATTCGCGGTTGTTGAGCGGCCCGTTCTCCGTGTCCGCGAGACGCCGCGCCCACTCAAGCGCGCGATCGATGCTCTGCCCCGTCGCTTCCACGATGGTCTTGTCATCCACCCGGACGGCCAGCGCCTCGGGTCGTAGTCGCTTGCCCTCGCACACGGCGCACGGGCGGCGAGCCATGAACCGCTCGATCTCCTGCCGTTGGTTGTCTGATTCCGTCTCGCGGTGCCGCCGCGTCAGGTTGGGAATCACTCCCTCAAACCGCGCGCCATAGCGAACAACGCGGCCGCTGCGTGTGCGATGCCGGACCTGGATTCTCTCTACCTCCATCCCGGCATCGGGGCCGTACAGCACAAAATCGAGCTGTTCCGGAGATAGCTCACGCACCGGCGCATTCATATCTGCGCCAACCATGGACGTTGCCGACGCGAGCATGGACGTGTACCAGCCCGCCATCGTGCCTGAGCGCGCCCACGGCAGAACGGCTCCCTCAGACAACGCGAGATCCTTGTTCGGAATCACAAGTTCAGGGTCAATCACGAGCTTGTAGCCGATGCCGGTGCACTCCGCGCACGCGCCGTGCGGGCTGTTGAACGAGAACGTGCGCGGCGCAATCTCACCAAGTGAAATGCCGCACTGCACGCACGCGAATTGCTCGCTGTAGAGCTCCTCGTCACCAGAATCCGCGTCCAGGGTCTGCACAACGCCCTGACCAAGCCGGAGCGATGTCTCAACAGAATCTGTCACGCGGCCGCGAATCTCTCCGCGATCCTCAGGGATAACGAGCCTGTCGACAACAACTTCAATCGTGTGCCATTGCTGCTTGTTGAGTCGAATATCCTCAGATAGATCGCGTATTTCTCCGTTGATTCGCGCCCTGACGAATCCTCCGCGCCGCGTCTCGTCCAGGAGCCCGTAATGCTCGCCCTTCTTGCGCCGAACCAGCGGGGCCAGTAGCATGATGCGCTTACCCGGCTCAGAGTCCATGATGGCGTCCACGATCTGCTGCACGGTCTGGCTCTCGATGGGACGTCCGCAGTTGTAGCAGGACGGGTGGCCGATGCGGGCATAAAGCAGGCGAAGATAGTCATAGATCTCCGTGACTGTGCCGACCGTCGACCGCGGGTTGTGTGAGACGCCTTTTTGGTCGATGGAGATTGCGGGAGACAACCCTTCGATATAGTCGACGTCCGGCTTCTCCATGAGCCCAAGGAACTGCCGGGCGTACGCGGAAAGCGACTCAACATAACGCCTTTGCCCTTCGGCGTAGAGCGTATCGAACGCGAGGGAACTCTTGCCGGAGCCGGAGACGCCGGTGATGACCACGAGCTTGTCTCGTGGAATAGTCACGTCAATGTTCTTCAGGCTGTGCTCACGCGCGCCCTTGACGTGAATGACTGAGGTGGACATGAACTGATTGAACTCCCTTTTCAACCCGTGTTAGTCAGTGTAGGCGCGGCGCGTATGAGTCACAAGGGCGCGCCTACTCCCCGCCTGTCACCCACTTCCACGCGTCTACTACCACGTCCACGGCAACGTAGTTATCCAGCCACCGCGCGCCGTGCAGCGCATATTCCTGGAACTCCTTGAGCGCCGTTAGGGGAACCAGCCACAGGAGTGAGCGCCGCCACGTTAGCTCGTAATTGGGAGCGAATAGCAGTACGCCCGCCACGAACACGAACCAGAACTCAAAGACGTTCGGGAAGAACAACAGCACCCACCTCTCGCCGATGACCTCAAATGCCAGAACACCGACAATTCGAAAGGCGAAAAGCCCAATCGCGATGGCGCGTGGCGGGCCCGCCCACCGCAGGGCCACCCACAGGAACGTCACCATATAGACCAGGTCGAGCCATTTATCCAGCGCCTGGTAGTTGCGAACGCCGCCCAGATCGAGCAGGTTCATCATGAACAGGTCCGAAAAGTCGATGAGGATGGCGGCAATAGACCCCGCAAAGGCCCACCGCAGAACAAGCAACGCCCCTGCAATGCGTGCCGCCGAGATGATGAGTTCCTCTGCGTTCGAGGATACGCGGGGAGAAAGAGTTACGGAATCAGCAGCAGCTTGCCGGTCGTTTGGCGGGATTCGAGACGGCGGTGTGCCTCTGCCGCGTCCTGCAATGGAAAGCGCTCTGTGATCCGCAACGAGAGCTTGCCGTCCGCAATCCACCCCAACACATCCCCCGCCCGCCATTCCAGTTCATCCCTCGTGAGCGTGTAGTTGAACAGCGAGGGCCTCGTCAGATAGAGCGACTTGGCGTTCAGCGCAAGAGGCGCGATTGGCGGCACAACACCGCTGGACTGGCCGTACATGACGAGGCTCCCCCGTATGGCGAGGCTCGCCATCGAGCCCTCGTATGTCGTCGCGCCGACGGAATCGTAGGCCACCTGGCAGCCTGCGCCGTCCGTGATGCGCATGACGGCCTCCTGAAAATTCTCCTGCGTGTAGAGAACAACGTGGTCCGCCCCCGCACCTCGTGCAAGCTCCGCCTTCTCCTCGGTCGAAACCGTCGTGATGACCGTTGCGCCGCGCATCTTGGCCATCTGGATCAGCAGCAGCCCAACGCCTCCGGCGCCGGCGTGAACCAGCGCCGTATCATCCAGGCCCAGCGGATACGTCGACTGGGACAGATAATGCGCCGTCATGCCCTGCAGCATCGCCGCCGCGCCCTGCTCAGCCGTGATCCCCTGCGGCAGCACGATGAGTCGATCCGCAGGAACAAAAACACGCTCCGCATATGATCGCGAAGCGCCAGTGTACGCGACAACATCACCGACAGCGGGAGCCGTAACGTCAGGACCAACCTCCACAATCGTGCCCGCGCCCTCACCGCCGAGGATCGTCGGAAGCGGCCCTTGCCCGTAGAGTCCTGTGCGGCCATACACGTCCATATAATTGATGCCGGAGGCCGCGAGCTGGACGACGGCCTCGCCCGGCCCCGCAACCGGATCATCCACGTCCGTGAATTCCAGCACCTCCGGCCCGCCATACTGCGTAATCTGAACTGCTTTCATGTGATCTGCCCCTTAGGTTCGATGAGTTCTATAGGCCGTGCGGGCACGCCCGTGCCAGATACTATACCGACGTAAGCGGTCTAGCAGAACGGCAGGCCAAGTTGATAGTAGTCGTTCTGTTGCACATCGCGAAGGCTCCTCGGAATACAACCGGTGAACTGGTTTCCGGTAAGATGAAACCTTGCCAGCTTGGGTAACCTCCCTAGCTCTGCCGGTATCTCACACTCAATTGCTGATAATCCAACCACTACTTCGTCGGGCTGATCAATCTTCCCAATGCCGCTCTTCCGGTATTTCTCCGCTTAGCTTGTTGTTCTCGAGTTGTAAGTAGATTAGGTCGGGCAAGCTTCCGATTTCTCTTGGCACCTCACCACTCAACTCGTTGTATTCAAGGTCCAATGCTTCCAGATTGGTCAAATTACCTAGTTCCACCGGAATCTCTCCAGTCAATCGATTATGGCCTAAGTACAACCGTGTCAAGTTTATCAATCTGCCCAGTTCCGGTGGTATTCTACCGCTCAACTCGTTCTTATATAGGGCAAGATAGTGCAAGTTGGTCAAGTTGCTCAGTTCCGCCGGAATCTCTCCGTTAAGTTGATTGTTTCTGAGTTCCAAAACTGTTAGGTTCGTCAAGTTACTCAACTCTACTGGGGTCCGACCACTTAGCCGATTGTAGCCTAGGTCCAACCACCTCAGGCTGACCAGTCCGCCCAGTTCCCTTGGGATTCTGCCACTCAACTGATTATTCGAAAAATCCATCTCCTCTAGTTGCGTCAACTTGCCCAGTTCCACGGGGATTCCACCGCTCAGCTGATTGACGTCCAACCACAGCTTTGTCAAGTTGTTCAATTTGCCAAAGTTTGCGGGGATTCTACCACTGAACTCGTTCGTTGTGAGAATCAACTCTCTTAATTGGGTCAAGTTGCCCAGTTCCACCGGAAGCTCACCGCTCAACTGGTTGGTATAGAGTATTAGCCGCCGCAAGTTGGTCAGGCTACCCAGTTCGGGCGGCAACTCGCCGCGCAGTTCATTGTCGGTCAAGACTAAAGTGGTCACGCGCCCCACGTCGTTGGTGGTTACTCCATACCACTCTCCCAGAGGGGCATCGGTCAGCCAATTGTCATTGCGAACCCAGTTAGGCCCATTCGTCTCGGCGTAGAGAATCTCCAGGATGATCCTGTCATCAAATGGAACCAGCGTCGGCGTAGGCACGGGTGTCCCGGTGGGTGGGGGCGGCACCCGTGTAGCCGTTGGCACCGCAGTGCGGGTGGGTGATGGGATAGCCGTTTCGGTTGGAGGAGGCGTTGGCGAAGGACCGGGCGTTTCAGTTGGCGTGGCCACGGGTGTCAGCGTCGGCAACGGCTCGCCGCAAGCTATGGCGGCCACTCCAAAGACAAGCAGAGCGCCAATTAGGGTTATCGCCCTCCGCAGCATCCCGACCTCAATCACGTGATCCCTTACTGATGCAACTCCCGGTACACCTTCTCCGCCGTGATTGGCAGTTGCCTGATGCGAGCGCCTGAAGCCGCGGCGACGGCGTTGGCGATGGCAGGGGACGACAGGACAATGGGCGTGTCGCCGATACCGCGCACCTGGTAGGGGCCGTGACCGGTTTCAGACTCCAGCACAATAACGTCCATGCGCGCGCCGTCCTGCTGCGTCTGCAGCTTGTAGTCCGCGAATGAGGGGTTAGTGATGCTGCCGTCCTGCTCCACAAGCTCCTCCGACAGCGCATGCCCGATGCCCTGCACGGAGCCGCCCTCGATCTGACCCACAAATCCCATCGGGTTCAGGACGCGCCCCGTCTCGTGTGCTGCGGTGTATCGAAGGAGAGTAACTCGCCCCGTCTCCGGGTCGACTCTCACCTCCGCAATGTGCGCGCCGAATGAGATATAAGGGCTGCTATCGCCTTCGTCCACGCTGACCTGGCCGCCCACAGGCTCTCCCGCCCGCGCGGCAATGTCCTCTATAGCAACGGCAGCGGCGCGGCCCTCGCCGGAAACCCTGCCGTCCTCAAACTTGATCGATTCCTCTGTCCAACCGTAGAACTCCGCGGCCAATCGGCGGAGGTTGCGCTTGGCCTCCTGGCTGGCCTCAAATGCGGCGCGGCTTGAGACTCGCGCCCCACGCTGGCCGCCGATGCCCCAGTCGCGCACGCCGGCCTCCGTCGACCATGTCTCGACGGTGACGCGCTCGATTGGTAGACCGAGTTCCTCTGCGACAATCTGCGCGAGGATGGTTCCGGTGCCCACGCCAGGGTCATAGGTCATGGTATTGACGACAACGCGACCATCCGGGTGAATCGTCACGGCAGCCGGTGAATCGAACCCCGTATCGCTCTGACCATGCAGGGCGATGCCGCGTCCAACGTTTGGGGACGTTGGCCGTGAGTACTCCGCCGCCTCAACAGCGGCACGCAGAATCTCTTCAGGTCGCAGGGCCTGGTACCCAGGCAAGCCCGGCCGCGTAACCGGGCTCCATCCCCGATCCGGATGCGCCTCACTGGATGCGCGAACGATGTTGCGCAACCGTACGTCCAGCGAATCCAGATCCAGCCTGGCAGCGAGCTCATCAATGACGGACTCCGAGGCGAAGACAGATTGCATGAGTCCGGGGCCCCGGAAATAGCCACATGGAACGGTGTTCGTATAGACCTGGTTTGAGATGATGCGGACGTTTTCAACGCGATACGGCTCCACCATAGAGGTGCGCAGCAGACCGCCGTACGCGGGAACGGGGGCGTAGGCTGCATAGGCGCCCGTCGCAAAAAAGCCCTCCGCGTCCCACGCGATGATCATGCCGTCATTCCGCGCCCCAACCCGCACACGCACCACAGACGGATGCCGCGGGTTCATAGCGGAGAATTCCTCCGCGTAGTCCATCACCCACTTGACCGGTCGGCCCGTCTGCTTGGCAAGGAAATAGCCCACAGCCACGCCCGTCGGGTCCATCTTGCCCCCGAACGATCCTCCAAGAGGAACGGGGTGGATGATCACGTCTTCTCGCGGGAGGCCCATCACGCGGGCAAGGTGAGGCCTGCGTCCCGTCGGCATCTGGCATGACATCCAGATATGGGCGCGCCCCTCTTCGTCCACGTCCACGACGCAGGCGTGCGGCTCAAGATAGGCCTGGTGGACACGGGGTGTGCGGAATTCGCGCTCAATGATGACGTCCGCCTCGCGGAACGCCGCGTCAATATCGCCCCATTCATGCACCATGCGGCCGTAGTTATTGCTCAACTCATCGAGCTGCTCAACTCCCCGGTAGGAGTTGTACTCCGGATGCAGCAGCATGGCGTCGGGCTTGGCGGCCTCCTCAGGATCAAGCAGTGCCGGAAGCTCCTCATAGGTGACGTCGATAAGAGCGAGGGCAGCGTCCGCAATGTCCGCGTCCTCCGCGACAACGGCGGCGACCTTGTCGCCGATGAAGCGCACACGGTCCGCAGACGCCAGGATTGGCTCATCAACATAGAGGTTTCCCGCGCGAATATCAGGAACATCGTCGCCGGTCAGGACGCCGTGGACGCCGGGCAGTGCGAGAGCGCGAGATGCGTCGATACTCGTTACGCGGGCATGCGGGACGGGTGAGCGCAGGTACTTGAGCCGGAGCGCGTTCGATGGCGCGACATCAAGCGCGTACTGTGCGCGCCCGGTGACCTTGTCCGGTCCATCGACTGCTCGGACGGACTTGCCGATCACTTTGAATTCGGTCGTCATAGCGCCCCCAAAGAAATAACAGTTTCGAGGTTGCCGCGTTTGCCTGTCCAAATTGAGTCTAACGCAACAACGCTGTGTCTTGCGTGCTGACGGGCAAAAGGGGCAACATGGGCGGGCGGCCGCCTCGGTGGGTGCTGGCGTGGGGGGCCGACAGTGCAAATCAACACAGTGTGGGGGTGCTACATGGCTGATTACGAAGGCATGATTGCGGACATCACGACGGTCAAAGGCCACAACGGCGACGATATCTCGGCGTATTTCGCGAGGCCGCTCGGCTCCGGGCCGTTTCCAGGCGTGGTTGTGATTCACCACGCGCCGGGGTGGGATGAGTGGTACCGGGAGGCGACCCGCAAATTCGCCCATCACGGCTATCTGGCAATTTCCCCGAACCTCTACGAGCGCGAAGGGTCCGGCAGCCCGGATGATGTCGCTGCTGCCGTCCGCGCCGCAGGAGGCGTCGCGGACGATCAGGCCGTCGGCGATATCCTGGGCTCGATGCAGTTTCTTCGCTCCCTGCCGCAGGCCAACGGCAAAGTCGGTGTTTTTGGCACGTGCTCCGGTGGACGCCACGCCTACCTCGCGGCTTGTGCCGGTAATTTCGACGCCATCGTCAACTGCTGGGGCGGCCGCATCGTCATGTCCGACGACGAGAAGTCAGAGAAGATGCCCGTCGCGCCCATCGACTACACGGAGAACCTGAGCGCGCCGATTCTTGGGCTGTTCGGCAACGATGACATGAACCCCACGCAGGCGCACGTCAACGCGCTTGAAGAGGCCCTCAAGCAGCACGGCAAGCACTACGAGTTCCATCGCTATGATGGCGCGGGGCACGGCTTCTTCTACTATGATCGCCCGAACTACCGCATTGAGCAGGCGCTGGACGGGTGGGAGAAGCTGTTCCACTTCCTCGCGCAACACTTGGCAGCCTAGCGAATCACAGCAACGGGAGACCAACTGACATGTGTACATGGATTGTTCAGACGGCAGAGGTGAGCGGCAGCGGCAAATCCGCGGACGGCTGGATACCGCTCACGAAAGCAAACGTGTGCTATGACCATCCCGCTCACGCGTTCATGGAGCACAGCGTCAATATCGATTTCGTCAACGAGAAGGGTGGATTGGGAGAGCGAGTCGCCGTGGAGATCAGCGCAGAGTCGGCCCGACAGCTGGTGAACGCGATCATTGCGGCGCTGGAAGAAGGCAGCAAGGAGCACGGAGATCTTCTCGCCGACCTCCACGCCTAAAAAGGCAAACGGCCTGTCGCCGTTTCCGCGAATTCGTATCATGGATATACATACCAACGAATGAATCGATGTCTGCGGAAACTGGCGCGAAAGGACAGATGACATGGTGAACGGAGACAGCGGAAAGCAGCTGCAAACGGCCACGCTTGGCGGCGGATGCTTCTGGTGCCTTGAGGCCGTCTATGAGTTGGTGAATGGCGTGGAGAGCGTCGTATCCGGCTACGCAGGCGGACACGTGGCGAACCCAAGCTACGAGCGGGTCTGCACAGGAACAACTGGACACGCCGAGGTCACACAGGTGACCTATGACCCCGCGGTCGTCTCTCTCAGCCACCTGCTGGACATCTTCTTCACAATCCACGACCCGACCACCCTAAATCGCCAGGGGTATGACGTGGGAACGCAGTACCGCTCGATCATCCTCTACCACGATGATGAGCAGAAGGCGGAGGCGGAGGCCGCGATCATGCGTGTGGTGGATCAGGGCCTGTATCGTGACCCGCTCGTGACGCAGCTGGAACCGCTGGAAATCTTCTATCCGGCGGAGGACTACCACCAGGAGTATTTCCGCAGCAACCCCGGCGCGTCCTATTGCCAGGTCATCATCGAGCCGAAAGTTGCCAAGTTCCGGGAGAAGTATCTGGCGGACTTGCGGGTCTAACCAACAACGGCATCTGGAGGAGTGGACAAATGGAAGCCACGAACGACGCGCAATACCGCGACAAGCTCACGGACATGCAGTACCACGTGACGCGCGAGAAGGGGACGGAGCCGCCCTTCACCGGCATCTACTGGAATGAGCATGAGCCGGGCGTCTATCGGTGCATCTGCTGTGATACGCCGCTGTTTAGCTCCAGGACCAAGTACGACTCAGGCACAGGATGGCCCAGCTTCTATGAGCCGCTGGAGGGCGCGGTCATCAAGGAGGAAGAGGACCGCTCGTTCGGCATGATCCGCACTGAGGTCATGTGCGGCACCTGTGACGCGCACCTCGGACACCTCTTCCCGGACGGCCCCGCTCCAACCGGCCTTCGCTACTGCCTTAATTCCGCTTCGCTACGCCTCGACTCCGAATCTGAGTAACGCCGTTCCGCAGGCGATATACTAAACGCGGCGGAATCAATAGGGAGGCGGAACCCAGACTATGCCTGCAAGTTTGAAGGTCCCAACGGCTATGCGGCGCATCACGGACGGCGTTGACCGTATTGACGTGCCGTCCGGCCCCCTCATGGAGGCCCTTGAAGTGCTGGAAACGCGTTTCCCGGGCATAAAGTCGCGTGTGCTGGACGACGTGACGGGAGACATTCACCCGTTCATTTCCATTTTTCTGAACGACAACGATATCCAATACCTGCGCGGCCTTGAGACGCACGTGAAAGATGGCGACGAGATTGTCATCGTGCCGGCAATCGCAGGTGGCGCAGCATGATGTATCGAAGGCGCAGCCCCGACACTACTCAAACCCTGATGTGGGTCGGCGTCGTGCTGATCGTCCTGCTGCTGATTATCGCGACGTTTGAGACACGCGGATCCCCCGACAGCGCCGACTAGCCGGTCATTCGACCGAACCCAAAACATCAACAGGCCCGGACTCCTTCAAAGCCCGGGCCTGTCGTGCGATCGCACCGTTGTTTCGGGCGGTGTACTGGGCGCTCCTTCCGTTCCACCCGCTCCACCATTCTGACTGTCGTCTTCTTGGCTTTGCGCGGCGGGGCATCGTGCGGGCGCCACTCACCGCCCTGTTTGCCTCGCTATGTCGGGGTGGCTGATCTGGTGCCGCTCAGCGGCTCAGCCGGTCCTCTCCACAGCGAGGCGCGCGTAAGGGAACTTACGTGTGACGTACTCCGCGTACAAACGCATCATTCGCCTTTCCTCCTTTACGCCGGCTCCCCGGGGGTGCCGATTCTTCGGGGTCGTAACCCCTGCAAACGGCACTCTACGCATGAAAAGATAACGTGTCAACATTGTGCGTTTCTTCACGAATCGCAGGCGTTGGCGAGGGTACAGACCCCGGCGGATTCCGACCTTCACCGGAATGAGGGGAGTGTTGCGGAGTATGCTGGTAGAACAGTTTGGCCCAATGCTTATATCTGATTCGTAATGGCGCTTGCGTACACACTCGGATTGCGCGCCCTCAGCCTTGTGGGTGTGGTGCTTGTTGTCCTTGTCCTGGTCGTCGTAACACTTGGCGCAACGGGATTCTCCGATCGCATGTTGACGGCCATCGTCTCCGAGGAGATGCGGGGACAGCGACAGGCTCTCGCCGAGACCATCAGAGACCCGGAACGCCTTGAAGAAACGCTGCGGGAACGGCGAATCGACCTCGAAGAGTTCTATGGCCTGGACGATCCTTGGTACACACGCTTGCCCGCGATGGTTGGCCGGGTGCTCACTCTAGATCTCGGTTCAGCCCGCAACTTACGCAGTTTCGACGGCTCGTCACGTGTAACGGACATCGTGCTTGAACGCGTGCCTTACTCAATGATGTTGGTAACAACGTCGCTCGTGATAACGGCAATCATTGGGTTATGGCTGGGAGCAAAGCTGGCAACGCGCGTGGGAACGCGGAGCGACCGCCTCGCATCCTATCTAGCCGCCGCGTCAAACGCCCTTCCCGCGTGGTGGGCGGGAATCCTGCTCATTCTCGTCCTCTCCTTCCAGCTGCGGATATTCCCCTCCGGCGGGCTGTACAGCTCTCCACCGCCGGAGGGAGAGCTGTTGCGCTTCATGGACCTGGTCTGGCACGCGGCACTGCCCATCCTGACACTCGTACTCGTCTCCGTGGGCGCATGGACATACGTAGTGCGAACGATGCTGTTGAACACTGCGCAGGAGTTCCACGTGACGGCAGCGAGAGCGCGCGGGCTGCCGGAGGGACAGGTGATGCGACGTCACATTCTGCGTGTCGCCGCCCCGCCCATCGCGACAAACATCATTCTCGCCCTCACCGGATCCATCGGCGGAGCAATCCTGACCGAAACCGTATTCAACTGGCCCGGGATGGGGCGGCTCTACTTCGACGCCATCACCACCGCGGATGAGGCTGTCATCGTCGCGCTGACGTTCATGTTCACGCTGATGTACGTGGCGGCGCGGTTTGTGCTTGAAATACTGTACGTCGTCCTGGACCCCCGTGTGAGGTATACGGCGCAATGAGGCCGGGCGAGGCGCTTCGCGTCGTACTGCGATCAGGCTCAGGCAGGCTGGGTATCGGCCTGCTGGCCACACTCGTCTTCGTGTCACTATTGGTGCCGTTTTTCTATCCGTTAGACTTCGGGCTGCGGTTCTGGAACAATCCCATCGCGTGGGCGGACAACCCCAAAGCCGCCCCGCCCGCATGGACCAACCTTGTCGGCGATCAGGCCCCGCGCCATCGCGTCTTTGACGCCGAGTCGCCAACACAGACCATCGAGACCGGCCCTGCAACAACACGCCTCTACTCGTTCACGTTCGACCATGACTCCGAAATGCCGCCCACATTCCTCTCCGTTTCCGTCGGCGAGGTGAACTTCTACGACCGTCCCCCCGTCATCTCGATGACGCTTGCGCGGCCTGACGGGCGCGCGGCAACGATTCTGCAAGAGGTTGTGCGTGGACAGCGTCCCGATGAAACCCCGCCGGTTACTCGATTCGCGGACGAGCCGCGCCGCATCTACCTGACGGGAGATACCAACGCGCTCACTTCAGCATCCGACTTCCTGCAGCAAGAGTTTGGTCTGCGCCTGAGCGAAGCTGAGATGCAGGGCAGCCTGGAGGCGGCGCTGTTCGGCACGCCGACAAGCAGCGACGCTGCGGAATTCGCGCCGCTAACCGGCGAATACACGGCAACAATCCGCGTCATCACCTACGACTCGCGGGACTCGGTAGAAAGTGTGCGCTTCGTGGCGGCGGGCGGTGTGTTCGGCTTGATGGGCACAGACACGCAGGGGCGCAACCTTGCAACGGGCCTGATGTTCGGCTTCCCCGTCGCGCTCATCATCGGTATATCAACCAGCGTGGCGGCCACCATCCTCGGCACATTCTTCGGCATCCTGAGCGGATTCTCCGGCGGCAGGACGGACACCATCATCCAGCGGGTGTCCGACGTGATGACGAACATCCCGCTGCTGCCGATCCTCATCTTTCTGATATTCGTTCTCGGCCAGAAACTGTGGCTGGTGATGACAATTCTCGTGATATTCGGATGGCCCGGGCTGACCATCATCCTCCGCTCAATGGTGCTGCAGGTGCGCTCCGGGCAACTCGTGGAGGCCACGCAGGCGCTTGGCGCGTCGCGGTGGCGCATCATGTTCCGACACGTCTTCTTCCAGATGGCCCCGTTCATCGTGGCGCAGATGATTTTCTTCACCCCCGCGGCCATCCTCGCAGAGGCCGGACTGAGCTTCCTCGGACTCGGCGACCCCTCCTTGCCAACGTGGGGGCAGATCCTTGAACAGGGATTCCGGACTGGCGCAATCTTCATCGGCTATTGGTGGTGGATACTGCCCCCGGGCATCCTCATCGTCATCACGGCCATGACTTTCGTTCTGCTCGCGCTGGCCATGGAGCCCGTGCTGAATCCGCGCCTACGGGAGACGGCAGCGTGAACGGGCGACGATCGGGCGGCGAGCCTCTCCTTTCAGTGCGCGATCTGCGCCTGTCCTACGCGGCTGACCGGGGCGACGTGCACGCAGTGGACGGCGTGTCGTTCGACCTGGAAGCTGGCAAGACACTTGCCATCGTCGGCGAGTCCGGCTCAGGCAAAACAAGCCTCGCTCTTGCTCTCTTGCGCCTCCTACCGCGCAACACGGCCCAATTCGATGGCCGGATAACCCTCAACGGCATGGATTGTATGGCGCTATCTGACGGTGACTTTCGGAGCCGTGTCCGCTGGCGGCAGATTTCAATGGTCTTCCAGGGCGCGACGGAATCCCTCAATCCCATCTACAAGGTGGGGCATCAGGTTCGGGAGGTGTTGACCTCCCGCGGCGGGCAGTCTCGCGGGGCGGCAGACCAGCGCACGCGCGAGTTGCTGGACATGGTGCGGCTGCCACCGGAGACATTCAACCGCTATCCGCATGAACTGAGCGGCGGCATGAAGCAGCGCATCGCCGTGGCCTCCGCGCTGGCGCTTAATCCAACCCTCATCCTGCTGGACGAACCCACTTCCGCGCTTGACGTTGGCGTGCAGGCGCAGATCATGAACCTGTTCAAGCGGCTCAAGACCAACCTGGGCATCGCGTCAATCTTCATCAGCCATGACATCGCGCTGGCCAGCGACCTGGCCGACTACATTGCGGTGATGTACGCGGGCCGTCTGGTGGAGATCGGCCCGTCGGAGGACATACTGGGCGCGCCGTCTCACCCATACACGCAGAAGCTGTTGGCGGCCATTCCACGCCTGCGTTCGGACACACCGCTGGAGTTCATCCCTGGCGCGCCCCCGGACCTCTCCGACCCGCCCACGGGCTGCCGGTTCCATCCCCGCTGCCAGTTCGCGATGGACAGATGCCGCGTCGACAATCCACCGGATTTGACGACGCCAAGCGGTCAGTCTGTGGCGGCATGCTGGCTGCTGGATGAGGAAACATCATGACCGTCCAACCGGAAATAAGGGGCGCCCCCATGCTCGATCTCCAGGACGTGGCGATGCACTTCAAATCGCGCGGGAGGGGTTTCCGCACAACGACGGTGCGGGCGCTGGACGGTGTCTCACTGACGCTGGATCGAGGGGAGACCATCGCCATCGTCGGCGAATCCGGCTGCGGCAAGACAACCCTGGGGCGTGTTTCACTGCGCCTGCTGGAGCCAACGGCTGGCAAGGTGCTCTTCGACAATGTGGACATAACACAGGTGAAGGAAAGCAACCTCAAGCAATTTAGGCGGCGGGCGCAGGGCATCTTCCAGGACCCCTTCACTAGCCTTGATCCGTACATGACAATCCGCCAGATCGTTGAGGAGCCGCTCGTTATCCATGGAGTAGGGTCGGCGTCGGAGCGGCTGGAGCGCGTGGAATGGGCGCTCGATGAGGTACGGATGCGGCCGGCCTCAGATTTCCTCAACCGTTTCCCCCACCTTCTGTCCGGCGGGCAGCGCCAAAGGGTCGGCATCGCGCGGGCGTTGACGCTGACACCGGAGTACATCCTTGCCGATGAGCCGGTCTCGATGATTGACGCCTCAAGCCGCGCCGAAATCCTTGCGCTGCTGCGCGAGCTGCAGGAACGTCATCGCATCGGCTACCTCTACATCACGCATGACATTGCAACGGCGCGTCATTTCGCGCCCACGGCGGCTGTCATGTACCTGGGCCGCATCGTGGAACAGGGACCAACGACCGACCTAATCAGCAATCCACTTCACCCCTACACGCAGGGACTTCTGAACGCGGTGCCAGAGCCTGATCCCGCGAATCGGCTCGCGGAGCGGCCCGTGCTGCCCGGAGAAGCGCCGAGTCCGGCCAACGTCCCGAGCGGGTGCCGTTTCCATCCGCGCTGCCCCGCGATCATGGCCGGGCTGTGCGACGTTGTCGAGCCGCCCTTGGTGCAGGTGGAGCCCGACCGCACGGTGGAATGCCATCTTTACGGCGAGGAAGGGCAGGCGCGGGCCGAGCAGGATTCAGCAGAATCCGTATCTGAAAACGCCTAAATCGTTTGACGCTCCCCGTTGCGCTCGGCATAATTGCGTGGCGCGAGTGGTAGGAGCGTAGCTCAGTCCGGAAGAGCAACGGTCTCCAAAACCGTCGGTCGGGGGTTCGAATCCCTCCGCTCCTGCCAGCGCTCCATCCATTCGGGGCAGGGCGCGCGCAGTGGGCTGGTCTTGCCGAGGTGGTGGAATTGGTAGACACGCTGTCTTGAGGGGGCAGTGGGCGAAAGCTCGTAGGAGTTCAAATCTCCTCCTCGGCACCACACCCGCTGGACAACGGCGCTATCATGGGTACGCTGTTAGGCGCAAGATGCGCCCGGCACGAGGCGACGTAGCCAAGTGGTTTAAGGCGGGGGACTGCAAATCCCCTATTCGTGGGTTCGAATCCCGCCGTCGCCTCCAGGTTCCCCTACTCGGCAATCTCCTGTATGACGCCGATGATATTGCCCTCAGGGTCAATCAGGCCGCCCACTTTGATACCAAACCCCGGGACTTCTTGCGCCGGGCCCATCGACTTGCCGCCGAGTTCCTCCGCGCGCGCTGCGTAAGCATCGGCGTCATCCACCTGCATGTAGAGCCGGATGCCGGGGCGGTCGTTCTCATCCTCAGGGTTGTGGTTGTAGATCGCGCCATTGATACCCTCGTCACCGTCCTTTGCAGTAACGAGGCCATAGGACATGGGGTTGTCTGCGTTGATATCCCAGTCAAACAGCGCTCCGTAGAACGCTTGCAAGGTCTGGGCATCACGCGCCGCGATTTCAAAGTGCGCAATCGGGCGGGGCATTGGATTCTCCTCTCCGTCTCTCCATCTGGGGTTATAAGACTCCGGCTGCCCTTCTAACTCAGCGCGGCGTCTTCCAGTCGCAGGAATCCCTGCGCGTCCAGCGAAAGACTCTCCACGCGCTCGGACACCAGGATGAAGTCGCTGCCGAAGTAGAGTGGGAACGCTACGGCTTCCTGGATCATCCTGCGTTCAATCTCCTGGTACTGCTCCAGGCGTCCCTCACCGGCCGTCCTCGCTTGCTCCAGCAATTCGTCGATCGCTGCAGAACCCGACCTTCCGTCATTGTTCGGCGACTCGGTATGGAAAAGCACGTCAAGGAAGTTGTGCGGGTCTGGGTAGTCCGCCAACCAGCCGTATTCGTAAATGCCAAACCCGGCCTCGACAACCTGCGGGAGCGCATAAGTGTAACCGGCGCCTAGAGACTGATATCGAATGCGAACGCCCAGGTTTTCCTGCCATTGCGTGTATATGGCGCGGTCAATCTCGGTGAGGTCGCCGCCTCCTGCAATCACAATCACGCGTTCATCTTCATCAAGTTGTCCGAACTCGGTGCTGTCAAAAAGCGCCTTGGCAGCAGCAGGATCGTATTTTATTTCCGCGATGTTTTCGTCGTAGCCGGGGAGGCCTGGTGGCATGAAACCGTGCGCAATCTTCAAACCTGGTGCGGCGTGTTCTTCAAAGATTGCCTCACGATCCACTGCCCACAGGAAGGCGCGGCGCAAATCTGGGTCGCTGAACGGCGCCTCGGTGTCATTAGGCCCCGTCACGGTATTGAATGCCAGGTAAAAGACACCCAAGGCGTCTGTCTGAGTGATTTGGTCGACTAACGGGCTTTCCTCTTCGACCAGCAGGTCATAGCTCCCTAGTCCGAACGCAGTGGTCGCATCAACGAATCCCTCTTCGACCATTGCTGAGAAGAGTCCCGCGTGGAAGCGGAAAACCAGGTTGCCTATGGAGTGCGACGGGCCAAGGTAGTTCTCGAACGCAGTTAGGTGTGCCGCTCGCGACCGCTCATAGTGGGCGAGTCGATACGGCCCCGTCCCAATCGCCGTGTAGTACCACGGATCGGGCAGATCCTCTTCGTCTGCATCCTCGGTTTGCTCATCGTTAGAGGATTCACCGTTCTCCTCTTCTTCCTCCACGAGGCGGGGATCCGGAACCTCCGGGACGTTGGATTCCAGGACGACATACGCAGAAGGGTGCGAAAGCTTGGAGATGAAATAGCTCTTGGCCTCGTCGATGGTAACAACAAGTGTTGAATCATCAACCGCCTCAAGGCCCGTCACGGAGTCGGCCTCACCGGCGTTGTATTCCTTCGCGCCGACGATGTCGTCCAGGTAGCTGGCTGCGCTTCCACCGATAGGCGGCAGGTTCCGGTTCAGCGCGCGCTCCCACGAGAAGATGAAATCCTGCGCCGTGACGGGCGTGCCGTCATGGAACTGTGCTCCATCCCGGATGGTGAAGGTGTAAACGGTGCCGTCTTCCGAAACCTCCCACGTGGCGAGGTCAGGCTCGGGAATCAGATCCGCATTGAGGCGCGCAAGGCCGCTGAATATCTGGCGAATGTACTGCGATGACCCGACATCTGTTGATACTCCGGGATCCATTGTCAGTGGGCCTCGATCAAGGTAGAGGACAAGGGTATCGTCTGGAGGCGTGCCGAATGGTTGCGGATCAACGGTGCGGATACTCGTCGAGACAGATTCGAGAAGATCAAAGTTGCGCTCATAGATAGTGCGCGGGGCCTGTGTCTGGATGCCCATGGCCATCGTTCCTCGGGCGACAAAGGTAACGGCGCCACGGTGTTCGTTGGAACCGGTGCCGTACCCGTAGAAGACCTGGTGGGCTTCCGAGCCGTCGTCCAGGATGATGTCCGCCTCCGTAATGGTGCGAAATCCGCTCAACCCGGCAAGGGGAGCAATTTGCTCGCGCGCAACATCGGCCGGATGCGCCTCCTCGACGAAGAATAGAACGTAGCTTTCAGCCGTCAGGCCTTCAGTGCCCGTCTCAAAGACCGTGGCAACGCTTCGCGATCCGGCTTCTGGCCGCATGCCGGTCCAATTTTCAGGCACCTCCACGGTGTAGCCATAGAGATCATCCGTGTAGGTTTTCAAATCAGACGGAATAAGTGCTTCCGTTTCATCGTCGTCATCCGTTTGAATCGGTATGGCAGTGGGCGAAGCGGCGGTTGTCTCAGGAGTAGCAGTGGGGATTGACAGCGGTGTCGCCGTGGGGGTGGGAGTTGCCGGTTCAACGGTCTCCGGCGTGCTTGCAGCCTCATCGCCGTTGCATGCGGTGACAAGGAGAACAAGGCCAAGAGCAATGGTGAACGCAAGGACTAACGAGCGTGATGCGCTCCACTGGCCGAACATGTGTGACACGTACTCAATCCTCCTGTGGACTGGTTCTTGGAAGGCGGCTAAATGATGCGAAATCGACGTTGCACTTATTATGATACGAGTCGGGTTCCGCGACCAACAGAACATCCCGGGGCCGACCGTTCGACAACATGCAGAGCGCACCGGGACAATCCCATGGAGGTACTAAGCACATGCGGCGGAATCCATCTCGACTACTAGTACTAACGGCCATCGTTGCCATCCTGTTAGCAGTCTCCCCGGCAAGTTTTGCCGGAGCGCAGGAGGGCGAGCGGCAAACGACGGCGACATCCGGCATCCTCACACCTGACTATCCCTATCTGGCACCGGATGTGCTCGCCTTTAGAGATCAGACCTCGCGGTACCTGTCCGGACGCGTTTCATTGATTGCCCAGGGGCTCGACGCTAATTCGGACAACATCGCCGGCGAAGGGCAGACAGGCCCGGTTGCCTCCGCGCAGGGCGCGCCTGATTCGCAGGGCGGCGTCCTCGTCCCGTACCGCGATCCCTCAGCGCGCTTCAGCCGCAATATCCTGATCCCCACGGACTTCAGCGCCGCCCCGCTACAGACCGAGCCGCATCTGGCCGTGGATCCGTTCGATCCCGACCACATCGTTGCCGGAATGATCGACTACAACTTCCCGGGTACCAGCATGTACGTGACGTATGACGGCGGCGTGACCTGGGAAGGGCCGGCGGTGATCAAGCGCCCGCGTGAGGAACTCGGCGCGGGCGGTGACCCCGTTCTGGCATTTGATCGGGATGGTTCTGTCCACAACACCTTCATCTCGCTTGACATCGAAGAGTTCACTGTCGGCAACCTGTTGGGGTCGGCTGTTGTGTCCAGCATGGCGCTGAGTTCCTCAAGCGACGGCGGATTCACATGGACGCAGGGAACGCCCGCCGTCAGGAGCGGAGTAACGTCTGAATTTGAAATCGATGCGCTTGGCCGAACCCGCGGAACGATCTCCCTCGGATTCCTGGACAAGCCGTGGCTGGCCGTGGGCCCTAATCCGGATGATCCGGATTCGGACATCATCTACATCTCCTACACCCACTTCAATACGACCTACCGGATCCGCTATACCGATGAGCTGGCCTTTCTCAGCGATCCCGTCCTTCAGACCACCATTGAAGTGGTTAGTTCGGAGGACGGCGGCATCACCTGGTCCGATCCCGTCATCGTCAGCCCCATCATTCGACAGGTCTTTGAGTTTGGGGGCGCAGAGCAGGTAACCCTCCAGGACAACCCCGAGGCCCTGCAATCACCGGACACAATCCCGGGTGGCCAGGTCATCGAGAGCCTGAAGCGCATCGTCCAGGGATCCTACGTGGCAACGCATGACGACGGAACCGTCTACGTATCGTGGATGGACTCCTCGGACGACGGCCCGTTCGAAGGACTGGCGCAGATGTACGTTGCGAAGTCCGAGGATGGGGGTGACACGTTTGAAAGCGGGCGGCAGGCCGCGAGCTACCTTGAACTGGGCTTCTCGCCAAGAAGCAGCTTCTACCGTTTCTGGGGATCGGCCTTCTCACGGATAGCCGTCGGGCCGAATGAGGAGCTGTACGTGGTATTCTCCGCCGCGCCGTCCGGCGACCCGTCCGATGACGCGGACGTGCTGATGATCCGTTCTATGGACGAGGGGCGCACGTGGAGCCGACCGCCTTTGCGAATCAACGATGACCGCACGTCCGGCATCCAGTTCTTCCCGGCCGTGGACGTTTCACCCGACGGCAAGATCCACGTTATGTGGGCGGATACACGGGATGATCCGGGAATCGACCTTCGTTATCACATCTACTACGCCGTGTCCGAGGACAACGGGGAGTCGTTCAGCATCAACTCCCGCGTCACGGATTCCGCCTCCAACCCCAACTTCGGCTTCCCCGGCGGCCGCTTCATCGGCGACTACATGGGAATAGCCGCCACCGACGAGGATGTTTACCTCGTCTGGCCGGACTCCCGCTTGGGAGAGTTCCAGGGCACGAACCAGAAGATCGGCTTTGCGCGAATGCGCCAGATGCCCAGCCCCTCCATCTTCCTCTCACCGGCGCGCGGCGCGTCCGCCACAACCGTGACCATTCAGGGATTCAATTTCCAGGCCGACCAGGACATCTTCATCCTCGTGAGTGGCGTCCTCGTTTCTACCATCGAGTCGAATGATGAAGGACGGTTCACAACGCAGCTCTTTTTCCCGACCGCCGGCGAGGGGCCGCAGAGCGTCGCCGTTTTCGACGCATCCGGCAACTCCGCCACCGCATCCTTCTACAACGAATTCGGCTTCGATAACCTTCAGGAGACCGCCGCCGACATCGCGGACATCAAGGCCGCGCTGAGTTCGGACACCCTGGCTACCATTCAGGAGGCGCTGGAGCGCATCGAGTCCGGTGAAACGGACGATGACAATGCGTCCGGCGGGTGCGGCACGGGCAACGCAACGGCGGACATGGCGCTCGTGGGACTGCTAGCCCTTGGCATCATTGGCGCAGCACAGCTGAACGCGCGCAGACGCCGCCGGGCGAACAACAGTGACGAGGTGGAGTCAGATGCGTAATTTCAGGTTCCGTCTCCCGCTCATACTCGGCCTTGTATTGACGCTCGGCCTCGTGGCCGGGAGCGGAGCGGTACTCGCGCAGAGTGGCGACGACTACCGTCCACCCCATGACCGCCCCGGCCCGGCCGTGGACACGCTCCACTACCGCTCATTCAACGTTGACCTTGCGCCGCAGGAGATCCAGCGAGATGAGATGGACATGTACATCTTCAATCTCAAGACGGACGCGGCGCAGGCTCTGCGCGGTGATGACTCCATTGAGTTGTACGAGGCGCCGGCATCCACAATCTCGCTCATCCTGAACCCGGCCCCCGCCCCGGAGGGGCAGCTCAACCCGTTCTCCTTGCCGGAGGTGCGGCGCGCAGTCCAACACCTCGTCAACCGCGAGTTCATCGCCCAGGAGATCTACAAGGGCCTTGCCCGCCCAATGGAGACGCACGTCAACCCGTTCGATTTCGACTACACAGTCGTTGCGGAAATGCTGGCACGGCAGGACCTGTCCTATGACCCGGAGCGGGCGCGGGCAGCGATCGCCGATGCGATGACTGCGGCGGGCGCAACGATGGTGGACGGCGCGTGGAACTACAACGACGAGCCGATCCGCCTGCGATTCATCATCCGCGTGGAAGATGAACGTCGCGAGGTGGGCGACCTTATCCGCGCCGAGCTGGAACAAGCAGGGTTCCTTATCGCCCCCATCTATCACCAGTTCGCCCCGGCCATCCTCACCGTCTACAGCACGGATCCCCAGCTCTTTGAGTGGCACGCCTACACGGAGGGATGGGGACGCGGCGCGGCGGAACGCTATGACTCCGCCACCATCAACCAGATGACTGCGCCGTGGCTCGGCAGCATGCCCGGCTGGCAGGAGACCGGCTTCTGGCAGTACGAGAACGCGCGGATCGATGACCTCGGCCAGCGCATTTTCCGCGGCGATTTCCAGAATCGCGAGGAGCGTGATGCCCTCTACCAGGAGGTCACCCGCCTCTCTGTTGAAGAGTCCGTCCGCGTCTGGCTCGCCACAATCCTGACAACCTTCCCTGCCAACTCGAACATCCACGGCGTGACGCAAGACGTGGCCGCCGGGCCGAAGCTCCAGTGGACTTTCCGTGAGGCGTATGTGCCGGATCAGGACACGCTCACCGTCGGCCACCTCTGGGTATGGACGGAGCGCAGCACGTGGAACCCTGTCTCCGGCTTTGGCGATGTTTACAGCGCCGATGTCTGGCGCAACCTGGCCGATCCCGCGATGACACGGCACCCGTTCACCGGCCTGCCCATCCCCATGCGCGCGGAGTATGAGGTGGAAACGGCGGGACCGGGCGCAAAGATGCCCGTGCCCTCCAATGTTCAGAGATGGGATGCGGACGCCGGAGAATGGGCCAGCGTGGGCGATGGCGTGGAGGCCACGTCAAAGGTCACGTTCGACTACAGCAAGTTCTTCCAGGCCCCATGGCATCACGGCCAGCAGATCACAATGGCCGACCTCGTCTTTGACATCTACCAGACCTTTGACATGGTCTACGGCCCGGAGAAGTCGCAGGTCGAGTTCGCTCTCGCGACAACCGCCAAGCCGCTGCTGGATACCGTCCGCGGCTTCCGTGTGCTTGACGAGAACCGCATAGAGGTCTACGTCGACTACTGGCACTTTGTGGACGACTACATCGCTGAATACGCGGTGCCCGGCGGCATGAGTATGCCGTGGGAAGTGCTGGCCGCGATGGATGACGTGGTGTTCAACCAGCGCCGCGCAGCCTACAGCGACACCTCCGCTCAGCGATTCGGCGTGCCCTGGCTGAGCCTCGTGCAGGACCGCGACGCCCGCACCGTCGACCGCGCGCTTGGGCAGTTCGAGCGCGATGGCTTCGTGCCAATGGCGGCGCTAACAATCGGCGGACAGGCCCTCGTAACGGAGCAGGAGGCGCTTGAGCGCTATCGTGCCGCGCAGACGTGGTTCGATGAGCGCAGCCTGATGGTGATTAGCAACGGGCCGTTCTATCTGGAGCGGTTCGATCCCCCCGCGCAGTTCGCCGAACTCAAAGCGTTCCGCGATGAGAACTACCCGTTCAGCCCCGGAGACTGGCACTTCGGCGCGGCAGAGCCCATCAGCATTGATCCGGGAAGCGCGGGCGGCATCGTCATCGGACAAGACTTTAGCGTTGGTTCGGTGGTTGACGGGCCCGGCAACCTGGGCGTCCGCTACGTGTGGTCGGATCCCGCCACAGGCAACGTTGTCAAGACCGGTGAAGCGGACATCGCGGAAAGCGATCCGCCGCAGGCAATCGTTCGCCTCTCCGCGTCCGAGACTGCCGCGCTCGTCCCCGGTCTCTACCGGCTCTCCATCACCGCCTACAGCGATCAGCTCTCGACCGTCTCCGAGCGCGTCCTCACCGTCGAAGCATCCGCAACGGGCGACGGCACGACCGGCGGCTCTCCTGACGACACCGCCACCACCACGAACGGTGATGGCGACGACTCCGGCGGCTGCGGCTTCGGCGCACCCTCCGCAGACCTGCTGCTGATTGGGGGGCTGCTGCTTGGGCTGGTGGGCCTTTCACGACGGCGTCGGCGCTCGTCGCGAAAGGCTTAAGGGCAGGGTAATGGTAGAGGCCTTTTACATAAACGGAGTATTTGAGAGTGTCTTGGAGGAGATACGCTTGTCTCAGGTTGAGCGACCGCAGGAACATCATTTCCTGCAACCCTATTACTATCTTCCATACACGCGGCTACGAGATTCGCCACCAACCATAGAAGCCCCCGTGACTCTGTATGCCTCAATCACGAGTGACTTACATCATGTCTTATATACTGCGGAGATCGTTGACTGGGAGGATAAGACGGCTATATCGCCCCAAAGAAAAGACGAGGTGGACAGCCGTATAAAGGCCACACAACCCAATGAGGGTGGTTTCAATGAAGGAGGTCGCACGCCAGCTGACAGGCCGAGTGTCAATTTACTCACGGTAAGAAATCTACAGAAACTGGATCGGATCTTCAGCGTCACGGAGTTGATAAAGGATAGCGACGGTACTCCAGTGAGACCAAGAGTACAGCCGGGCGGATTCTCCTACGTGCACCGGAGAGTCGTAGTTCCATTCGTGACTGAATTAGATGTAGGTGATGCATCTAACGTCGCAACTGAATCTGGTCAATTTGATCCTCGAGATATTGAAGATGCCCGTGACAGAGTGGCAACTTCGATAGCCCGTCGGAGAGGACAACCCGAATTCCGCCGAAAATTGTTGGCAGTGTATCAGGGGCGCTGTGCCATCACGGGTTACGATGCGGAACAAGCTCTTGAAGCAGCTCACATACATCCCTACAGAGGCAGGCATACAAATCACGTCCAGAACGGCATCCTTCTGCGAGCCGATATTCACACTCTATTTGACTTGGGTTTGGTCGGAATTGAGCCCGACACTGGAGAGGTAATCATCAGGCCAGAACTAAATGGCACCCAATATGCGCAACTTGCTGGTAGGAAAGCACGCATGCCTCAAGATGTCGACGAGCGCCCGAGCGCAGAATCGCTACGGATGCACTGGCAACACGCGAGAGACAACAGCTGGTAATGTTCGCTCACTCTGAGCTTGTCGAAGAGTGAGTCCCCCTCCCCCATAAAGCGCTAAACTATACCGAACATGACTCGCGCGCGTTCGGCGATACGTGACGACGCCCCTGCCGATGCCCTTTCAACGGAAGATGGCCCGGCGGCTGTTCCGTCACGCGTGGCGTTTCACGAGCTTGAGGCACAGCTGAAGGCGCGTCGGCTTCCAACGGAACGCATCGAGGCAATCCGTGAGGCGTTTGACACCGCTGAGCGCGCCCACCTGGGACAGTTCCGCAAGTCCGGCGATCCGTATATCTGCCACCCCCTTGAAACGGCGCTTATCCTGACCAACATCGAGATGCTGGACGCGCCCACACTGCAAGCGGCGCTCCTGCATGACGTCGTCGAAGACTCGCCCATGACACTCGACGAGATGCAAGAGAGCTTCGGCGCGGAGATCGCTGAACTCGTTGACGGCGTCACCAAGTTGTCTCGGCTCGCCGCGCAGCCAACGCGAAGCGCGGGTGGAGAAGCAGCGGCGCAGCCGTCGAACGCCGGCGTGTACCAAGCCGAGAGCCTCCGCAAGATGTTCCTCGCCATGGCGCAGGATGTCCGTGTCGTTCTCATCAAGCTGGCCGACCGCCTCCACAACATGCGCACGCTGGACGCCCTCCCACCGGATCGGCGCCACCGTATCGCTCTGGAAACCCGGGATATCTACGCGCCGCTCGCCCATCGGCTCGGCATCGACAGCATCGAGTCGGAACTCAACGACCTTGCGTTCGTTCACCTTGAGCCTGCGCGGCATCGGCGCGTCACGGATCTGGTCACCGCGCGGCTGACGGAACTCGAGACGGGAGTCCGTGAGGCACTCACGGCTCTGACGGAGACCCTGGCCGAACAGGGCTACAAGAACGTCGAGATTTCCGGCAGAACGAAGAGCATTTACAGCATCGCCCAGAAGATGGAGCGCTACCGCGAGATTGGGCGAGATTTCGAGGACATCAATGACCTGCAGGCCGTCCGCGTCGTTGTGAAAGACGTGCAGGACTGCTACGGCGTGCTCGGCATCATCCATGGCATGTGGCGTCCGCTTCCCGGCCAATTCGACGACTATATCGCCAACCCGCGGGAAACGGGCTATCAATCGCTGCACACAACCGTTGTCACACCGGACGGCAACACGCTTGAAGTGCAGATTCGTACGTCCGATATGCACCAGATGGCGGAATACGGCATCGCGGCGCACTGGCGCTACAAGGAGGGTGCGGCGGGCGGCGAGTTCGATGAGCGCATCGCGTGGCTTAGGCAGCTGCTGGACTGGCAGCGGGACGTCATCGGCGGCGCGCAGGAATTCGTCGATCAACTCAAGCACGAGATTCTCGTCGATCAAGTCTACGTGTACACACCAAAGGGTGACATCCGCGAGCTGCCGGCCGGCTCCACACCCATAGACTTCGCCTTCCGCATCCACACGGATGTCGGCTATGGAACGGCCGGAGCGAAGGTCAACGGCCGCATGGTCTCGTTGAGCTACACGCTCAAGAACGGCGACACCGTAGAAATCATCCCCGCCAAGAACGAGAAGGGGCCGAGCCTTGACTGGCTGAACCCGGATCTCGGCTATGTGCGCACGGAGTTGGCGCGCTCCAAGATCCGCCACTGGTTCCGCGTGCAGGAGCGTTCAGAGAGCGCAGCTCGTGGCCGCCAGCTCCTGGAGCGAGAGACCCGGCGGCTTGGTGTGCAGCTTGATCCGCAGCATTTGGCCACACTCTTCGGATACCAGACGGCGGATGATTTCATCCTCGCACTGGGAACGGGGCAGGTTGGCGTCAACCAGATCGCCACCCGCATCGCGCCTCCAAAAGAAGATTCCGACACGATTCATATCCGACCGTCCAGCGGCGAGCTTGCAGTGAACGTGCCTGGGCTTGGCCCAACACGCGCCCGCTCCGCGCCCTGCTGTCGTCCGATGCCGGGCGAGGAGATTGTCGGGTTCATCACCCGAAACCGCGGCGTGACCGTCCATCGGACGGACTGCGACAGCGTGCTCAATGAGGACGAGCCGGAGCGGTTGATGGACGTGAGTTGGCCGGATTTCGAGCAGAAATACCCGTCCAGCGTCGTCATTTCATCCCAGGATCGGGTCGGCCTTTTGCGTGACATAACGACCCTCGTGTCAGCCGATCACATCAACATCACAGGAGTGCGAGATAGACACAATGCGGATAGGACGGTTACGATAACTCTCACGGTTGAAGCCAGCGGATTGCCGCAGGTCAGCCGGATGATGTCCCGCTTGGAAGATCTGCCCGGCGTCATCAACGTCTATCGGACATCGGGACACAGCCGCCGTCGTGAGGCCAGTTCCGGGCGGCGAAATGGTGGGGCGGCGCGCGCTAACGGCGCAGGCCGCAGGTCTCCAAACGGCAAACAACGCAAGGGATAGCAAGGAGCGATAAACAACGTGGCAAAGGGAATCTCGGCGGCGAAGGCGCATAGGCGCTCCCTCAGGAAGCGCGACGTGAATCGCCACCGGAATCGGACAATCAGAACACTCATCAGGCGCGCGCGTGAAGCCATTGAGGATGGAGAGCAGGACGCGCAGGACACTGTGAATCGCGCCATGGTCGCCCTTGACCGCGCGAAGGGCAAGACGCTGCACGGCAGGAACGCTGACCGGCGCAAGAGCCGCCTCGCTCGCCTCCTGAACAGGGCTCAGGCTGCCTAATCTCCCCGGCACCCGGATGGCCGAAATGTCCACATACACTGACGGGACTCCCCGGTTATGTGAGCAGAATCACGTGCCGGGGTGGCGGAATGGCAGACGCGGCGGACTTAAAATCCGCTTCCCCAAAAAGGAGTGTGGGTTCGAGTCCCTCCCCCGGCACCACTCAAACGACAACTCAGTGACACCATAGGCTCCTATCCAACAAGCACATGTCCAGGGACAAGATACGCATCCTCCACACATCGGACGTGCATATCGGCGCGTTCACGGAACGATGGTCGCCCCAGCCCCAGAAGTGCCTGCGCGCATTCAAAATCGTGGTGGATCGCGCGCTTGAGGAAAAGGTAGACGCCGTCCTCATCGCGGGCGATTTCTTCGACCATAACCGCATCCGGGCGGACGTGGCCGACTACGTGATGGAGCAGCTTGAACGCCTGCCGATGCCGACGGTTATCCTGCCCGGCAACCATGACCCGCTGGAAAACAACTCCGTCTACTGGCGCATGGACCTTGAAGGGCGCACGCCCAACGTTTACCTGATCAAGGATCCTCAGGGCGAGACCGTGACTTACCCCGAGCTTGGCCTCGCCGTCTGGGGCAAGCCGCATATCAGCTATGACGATGTCTCCCTCTACCCGCTCAAGGAGCCACCGCCGCCCGGACCCGAACCGTGGCAGATCGCCATCGGGCACGGCCACTATGTGCGCGATGCGGCGGACGCGGGGCGTTCGTACCCCATCTTCCCTGAGGAGATTGCCAGTTGCGGGCGCGACTACGTGGCGCTCGGCCACTGGGACGCCCACATGAACATCAGCGAAGGAAACGTGGTCGCCTACTACCCCGGCTCTCCCACGTGGGTGGGCCTGTCCTCCATCGTGGAGTTCTCAGACCCGGACGGAGCCCGCTCCGTCACCGTAACCTCCTTCCCCGTCTCACCGTAGCTCCCCCCTCGTCATTCCCGCGAAAGCGGGAATCCAGTACGGCGCGTGGCGCCGTCTCCATGTGCCACATCCGGTTGCGCCATGCGACGAATACGCGCTACAACCCCATCGGACAAGCAATCACAACACCGAATGGGGGGGACCTGCCATGACAACGATCAACAATGAGTACGAGTTGGCCGACGAGGTTGTGGGCGTGAATCAAGATGAAGCCACACACGAGAGTGATGAATCCGCCTCAATCGAGCAACCAACTATCGAGGCCATGCAGGCAGAGTTGGCCGCGCGGGATGAGCGCGTGTCAGCGCTGGAAGAGCACCTAATCACGCTGGAACGCGAACTCTCAACGACGGTCTCGCGTTACCGCCTCGCCTTGCTCGATACCGCACCCGAGGTCCCCGGCGATCTCGTGAGCGGCACAACGGCAGAAGAGTTGGAGTCCTCGCTGGCGAAGGCAAAGGGCCTCGTCGAACAGGTACGAACCCGCCTGCTTGAGGGAATGGAGTCCGCGAGCCAGGACACAGAGCAACCGGGTCAGGGCATTCCCGCAGGCGCCCCGCCACGCACCCTCAACGACGCCTCAGCAGACCTCACCACCCGCGAGAAAATCACCCTCGGCCTGGAAAGGATGTAGGCTATGCGTGTATACGCTGGAGATGGCAAACCCCGACTCGCCGCCCTAGAAGATGGTTCACCATAGAAATTCCATATCTGTGGGTACTTGTAGCTCTCAACCAAGGTTTCTTTCCTTACAGGGTGCCTGTCAACGCCATCAGAACAAGTGCAAAGGCTGGTACAACAGACACAGCCGCTATCATCTTGATCCATTCCTTTTGTTCTTCACTCATCCTCAACCCCCGGTACTCGCACGGGGTAGCTATACACGTTCACGTGAAACTCATCTCACTTAATCTCCCTGCCACCCAAGAAAAAAGCGTCGCCGGCTTCCCGACGAACGTTGAACTTGAGTTGCCCATCACTCTTGGAGAAGATTCCGAGACGAACCCACTGCTCCAACTGTGTAATGCTCACTGGCACGGCGATGATCAACTCATCCGACATGCCGCAAAGGAACACAAATGACGCTAGGCAATTGTTCTCAAGGTACTTCTCAACAAGGGTTTCATCCGCCCCGAAAAACCATGCCCCAGGGCTGTTCTGCTTCGAATAGCCCAGATAGTGCATCAGTCCGTCTGGAGTTCGCACCCATTGCCTAGGCCTGACTGCGGGTACCTCAATTCTCTCAAGATAAGCTTTGCGAGCAATCTGCGCCTTTGCCTTGCCTCGCCCCTCGGGCAAAGCTTTAAACTCATCCGGCAAAGACACGTACATCCGCTCGGCGACCACCCCCGTACTGTCCGGCTCTTGGTCCGGCAGATCCAGAATTGACTCTTCCTTGGCATCCGGTGTTACCTGCGGGGCAGGAACATATATCGCTGGTATCTCACGGGCGACATCCTTCTCGTCGGCCTTTTCTTTCCTCTGTAGCTCAGCGGCGTCCAAGACCTTGCGGAGCGCATCTTCCGCCGTGTCTTCAAGTGGCTCAGCCCAGCTCTTTAGACGCTCATAGGACTCTTCACTGATCCTCACAACCGGCACCATTTCTTCTCCCTCTCTTGTGACACTGTAACGCTGTAACTATTATTCAGCCGGGCCTCCGTGCTGTCAAGCACTTCAAGGCGAACCTGCCCAATTCCTGTAGATGGTCTGACCAGCTGGGAGAATGATGTACCAAGAAAGCCCCCGCCACGCCTAGGCGCGGCGGGGGCTTTTGTCCCAACTGGATTAGGAGAGTTTAGTCACCCTACCGCAGGTTCCCCTGCAGTTGCTCGATGGTCTCCTCGGCGCCGTTGACCAAGTCCATGAGGATATCACGCGCTGGCCTGCGCTCCTTGAGCATGCCGCCGATCTGGCCGGACGGATTGCCGATCAGATCAAGCCTGCCCGCCTTGCGCGCAGCTTTCGTGAACGGCTCCTGGATCAGGCCCTGTAGCGGCATCGGGAGCGCCTCCAACCCGGAGGCCGCCCACTTCAGCTTCACGGCGTTCTGATACGCCCGCTGCTGTTTGCCGGATGAGAATTTGCTCGTCGTGAACTCATCGGAGCGCGCGCCCAGAATCTGGTCCTTGTGCGCGTCGGGGATGTTGTTCTCCTCCGCCACGAGGAACGCCGTGCCGACCCAGCAGCCCTGCGCGCCGAGCGCGAGCGCCGCGGCGACGTGACGTCCGGTGCCGATGCCCCCCGCGGCGAGAACCGGTCGCGGGGAGACTTCATCGACAACCTGCGGAACGAGCACGAACGTGGAGATGTTGCCTGTGTGGCCACCTGCCTCCGTGCCCTGCGCGGTGATGATGTCCACGTTCGCGGCAACCTGGCGCTGCGCGTGGCGCACCGCTCCGGTCATGCCGATGAACTTCATGCCCTGCGCGTGGCCTTGCTCCGTGAACCACTCCGGTGGCTCGCCCGTCGCGGCGGCGAACAGCGGCACCTTGTTATCAAGCACGATCTCGATCTTCTTGCGCAGCAGCTCCGTGGACATGGGCGGTTGCTCGGAAACCTCTTCCGCCTCGAACCCATATTCCTCAATGAGTTCCTGCACAAGCGCGACATGCTGCGGATACTGCGGTGCGACCTGCGCATACAGTTCCCTGTTGCTTGTGGCTGTTACCTCGGCGCGTGTTGCGGGGACGAGGAAATCCATACCGTACGGCTTGTCGCCGACGAGCGACTGCAGCCGCCGGATGCCCTCGTCCATCTCATCCAGGTTGCGGAAGTTGTCACCAAGGACGCCGAGCGCCCCCGCGTTGCTGATCGCGGCGACCATCTCGACGGGTGTCGGCGCAAGATCCTGACTGCCGCCCACGGCCATGCCGGCCAGTAGTATCGGGTACTCCATGCCGAGCATGTCGCACAGCGGTGTATGTAGCCTGTTTGCCATTGTTTCCTCCCTATCCCCTCTTTGTCCGTGTCAGTATCTGATAGACGACTTGGGCTTGACTAGCGCAGGTTCCCCTGCATCCGCTCGATGGTTTCCTCCGCCTCGTTGACCATATCAAGCAAAATCTCGCGGGCCGGCCTGCGGGCCTTGAGCATTCCGCCCACCTGCCCGGCGCTCGCCGCGTCAATGTCCAGACGGCCGGATTCACGCGCCCCGGCGTACAGCGGCTCCATCAGGATGCCTTGCAGCGGCATCGGCAGCGCCTCAAGGCCGGACTGCGCCCACGCTTCCTTAACGGGAGTCTTGTAGCTGCGAGACTGCTTGCCGGTGTTGTACTTGGTCAGCGTGAAGTCCTCAGATCGGCCACCGACAATCTGTTCCTGGTGTTCGACCGGAATCGCGTTTTCCTCTGCAACAAGGAACGCCGAGCCGACCCAGACACCCTGTGCCCCAAGCGCCAGCGCCGCGGCGATGTGTCGACCTGAGCCAACACCGCCGGCAGCAAGGACAGGCGTGGGATCCATTGTGTCTGTAACTTGCGGAACAAGCGGGAACGTGGCGATATTGCCGGTGTGGCCCCCTGCCTCGGTTCCCTGAGCGATCACGAAGTCTACGCCTGCCGCCTTCTGTCGCTGAGCGTGTCGAACAGCGCCAACAACGCCGCCCACCTTCATGCCGTGCGCCCGCGCCACGTCCATGATCATGGCGGGATCGCCAAGACCGGCGACGAAGATCGGAACATCGTGGTCCGCAACCACCTCAAACTGTCGGCGGAGCAGATCCGGTGACATCGCCTCAGTGTCGTCATCCGCAAGCGCAACGTCCGGAAGGTTGTGCTCCTGCATCAACTCCTTCACGAAGCCGACGTGCTGCGGGTGGTCGCGCTCCAGACGCTCCCGCACCATCGCCTTGGTGTCCTGCGCGCCCATCTCCGCCATGGTGGCGGGCAACAACAGGTCGATGCCCAATGGCCCACTGGAAAGCTGTTTGAATTCACGGATGCAGCGATCAATCGTGTCAGGCTTGCGGCTGCCGCATCCCATGACGCCCAAGCCGCCTGCCTCCGTGACTGCGGCGGCCAACCGGGGCGGGCTGGGCATTCGATCATCCATGCCTAGCGACATTCCGGCTAGCAGAATTGGGTACTTGATGCCAAGTAAATCTGTTAACGGTGTCTTCAGTCGATCCATGGCCTCATCCCCTCTCCCCAGATCATCACACCGCGCGCGGGCCGCGTCTTAACACGCCACGCCTGTCACCCAACCCACACTAAAGGTGACGGCTTATCGTAAACCCGCCATGCCCTCCCCGCAAGCTTTTTTGAAGTTCGTACAGTCTCTCGACCGGTAAACCGGTTGAGCCGCTGACCTCTGGCCATACGTACAAAAAATCTTGGGGGCGGCCTGCAGGCCGCCCCCAAGAAGCTCATCCTCCATCGAGGGAAATGGTTTTCCCGTTAGGTCGTACTGGGGCGTTGGTGGCGACCGATGTAGCCGACAACCACCATCTTGCGCTCCTCATCCCAGGCGAAGGCGACGCGAATCTGTCCCGGCGTGCGTCCGGTGCCCCGGCCGATGTGCTCGTCCAAGGTGTATTTCTCCCCGGCATCGGTCGTCTGGTAATCGGAGCGGTACTTGCCGGGCGCGGCGTCGGGCTGGAACGGGCGGTATCGCCACCCGCACGTCGTGAACAGTGAGACGTCCAGGTTGTTCACGGGCTTCTCACCCGTCCTGGAATCGCGGTACGTTGTGGCCAACCACTCCAGCGCGCTGTATACCTGGTTCGGCTGATCGAAATACAACTTGTGGTCTGAGTTGTTGTTCAGCGCGAGCCGCAGCTCGTTCGGCCAGCGATTCTCTACGAATTCAAGGACGGAAGCCACGTCACCGAAGTCCGGCGGGGCTGCGAGCGTCTCTTGTGCCTCAGCGTGCTCGTGGACGGTCTCTGCTGCCTCATCCTGAAGATCAGTATGTTCCTGCTCTAGTACCTGGTACCCCGTCTGTGCCGTTTCGGCAGCCGTATTCAGTTCCGTGATCTGCCTGTGAGCGGCGTCCTGCGCGGCCTTCAGAACGGCATTCTCCTTCTGCAACGCCTCCACCATCTCACGCAGATACTGTTTCTCTACTTCGTCCGTCTCATTGACTGTTTCGGTCATCTCGATGGTTTCGGTCATTCCGGACGTTTCCGTCTCGGAATCATCCTCCACAGGCTCGTCCTCAATAGGAACAACCTCTTCGATAGCGGGTTCCGGCGTTGGCATCACCGCTACCTCTTCCAAGGCAGCAAGCGCCTCCGCGATCTTCTCCTGGAGGTCTGCGCGTTCCGCCGCGCGGCGCGTTTCCTCGCTGTAAGTCGCGCCGGTCTCCCGTATCGCCTCATAGCGATCGAGCACGTCGGCGACCCTTTCGATGGCATAGGTGACGAACTCCGTGGCATCCCACGGGCCGGTCGCGTTTGACAGCCTTTCATCCGCGTTCCACTCGAAGAACGCCAATAGATCGGCATGAGCGTCCACGACTTCACTGATGCGACTGCCAAGGCCGCTCGCCTCTTCCATTTCCCTGGTCTTGTTGGCTTTGAGTTCAGCGATCTCTTCCATGAGTTGTGTCAGCGGTCCGTCCCACTCCGGATAGTCCGCCGACAGTGAGCGAAGCTCAGCGAAAAAGTCATCGGAAATGTGCTGTGCTTCCGTTGTTGGTTCCTCCTCATGCGATTCCTCGTCCACCATGGAACTCTCACTCACCAGCAACGTGATCATCAGGTCCACGTCGTCAGATGAATACTGAGGATGTGCCGATGCAAGGGCTCCCGAGAGATCCTCGCTGGCCGCACTGTCGACTGCCGCCTCTACGATCCCGCGCAGTTCTGCCCGTGACTCGCGCCACACGGTCAGCACGGATTGGGCGATTGCATCGACAACAACTGCCGCGTCTCGAACGGGCTGAATCAGCATGATTGCCGGGGCATCCGGCACATTCGACTCACGAAAACCGCGAACAGAGACGTTTCCGACCAGTGCGTCGTTGAGCGCGACACGCGCCTCTTCCGATACGCGTGCCCTGTTGGCGAGGGCCCACCGCACCACGTTTTTTTGGTGCTCCTCACCTAAAGACTGAAAGATATCTGTGTGACCCACAGCACCGGCTTCGCCGGTTTCCGGACGCAATGCGACAACCATTCTGCTGGCCTCCTGTTTCCCGCGCGCTTCCCTGCCGCCACCCTGACGGCTATTTAATGATAAATCAGCGGCGCAACAGCCCGCCCAAAACAATCGGGGGTTTTTGCCTCTCAGGCTAGGATGGAATCAGGAAAACACACAGACCGAAAGGATCGACCCAATGCCCACCTTCGGCGACCTGGAACGCGCTCTCCCGAGCCTCTATGAATACAGGTTCTTTATTGCGATCGGCACAATACTGATTGGTGCCGCTTCCGCATGGCTCGTCGTAAAGAAAGATTGGCATCGATTCGCGTGGGAGCACCGTGTGCCGTTCGCCATTGGCGGCGCGCCGGTCGCCATTGTCGGTCTTTGGCTCGCATGGTCCCTGGCCTCTCCTCTCTTCATCAACGTCACCGTTGAAGACGAGTTCCCGTTCGCCGCTCAGGCCGTCGTGCCTGAGGGCATGGAACGCGAGGACGTCGAGAGCGCCATGGCAGCTATGGCGATGGTTGACAGTCCTGTGATGGTGGAGGACATGCCGTCCGGTTCATCCATGACCGCATCGTCCATGGTCATGGCCGGAACACCCGTCACTGCCGTCGAGAGCGACATGATGTCCGACATGGTGCAGGGGCTGGCAATGGGAGCAGCCGCAACTGACGAGGATACGATGACGGAGGCAGCGGACATGATGGCGCCTGCGATGGCCTCAGTCATGGAACAGCAAGGCGCGCCCGTCGCCCTAAAGGTGGGCAGTTTCCGTGATGCGGACAGCTTCCACAGAGGCAGCGGCGACGCGACCATCTATTCGGCCCCCGGTGGCGGTCTCTTGCTGCGGCTTGAAGACCTGAACGTCACAAACGGCCCGGCGCTCCACGTCATCCTTTCACCGCACCCGGACCCGATGCGCTCGCCGGACGTCAAGGAGCCCGGCTACGTGGACCTCGGCCCGATCAAGGGGAATCGCGGAGACCAGAATTACGCCATTCCCGCCGGTGTGGACGTTTCCGCCATGGGCAGCGTCGTCATCTACTGCAAGCCCTTCTCAGTCATATTCAGCGTGGCCTCATTGAACGACGCATAGCCACTGACCTCTCCCCGGGTTCGTTCCTTCTCTTGCATCGCCGCTAGTCGGCGATGCACATTAAAGGCATCCTGTCCCACACACCAGGAACCCCGGAGAGGAACGCCCAAATGACCGAACATCTCGCGCGAATCAGCGCCCGCAGACCCGTAGTCACCATCATTGTCTGGATACTTGTTGCGTTGATTGGCATTGGCCTCAGCGCGCAACTTTTGGCGAGCGCATTGACCACGGAATTGAAGCTGGGCAGCGGATTTGAATCCCAACGGGCGGAGCAGCTGCTTGAAGACAGGTTCCGCGGCCCGAAACCGATCACGGAAATGGTCATTGTCCAGTCGGAAAGCCTGACCGTTGATGATTCTGCCTTCCAGGAGCGCGTCACATCGCTAACCGGACAGATTCAGGCATTGGGCGATGACGTGGTCGACCAAACCCTGAACTACTACGTCCTAACTCAGGAGAACCCGCTGCAGGCCGCCGTCCTCGTATCTCAGGATCGCCGCACGACCTTGGTACCGGTCATCATGACGGGCGACCTGCAGGAGGCGGAAGACAACGTTCACTATCTCCTTGACCTTGCGAAAGAGGAGAACGGCAAGGACGGTTTCCGCGTCCTGACAGTTGGCGACGCCAGCATCTCCCTTGAACGCAACGAACTTTCCGAAAGGGACTTGCAGCAGGGTGAGCGTGTCGGCATTCCGGTCGCCCTGATTATCCTCGTGCTGCTCTTTGGCGCAGTTGTTGCCGCGCTTGTCCCGATTGGCCTTTCACTTATCTGCGTCGTCGCCGCGCTCGGACTCGCCGCAATCATCGGGCAGTTCTACGAACTGGTCTTCTTCGTCCAGTTGATGATCATCATGATCGGCCTCGCTGTGGGCATCGACTACTCACTGATCATCATTTCGCGATTCCGGGAAGAGTTGGAGAAAGGGTTGTCTGCCTTTGACGCGACAGTAAAGGCGGGCGAAACTGCCGGCCGAACCGTGCTGTTCAGCGGCGCAACGGTTGTTGTCGCGCTTTGTGGCATGTTCGTCGTCCCCTTTGGGTTCTTCCAATCGCTCGCCATCGGCGCGATCCTCGTCGTCATCATCGCCGTGGCGGCCAGCCTGACTCTCCTCCCGGCCGTCATCGCCCTCATGGGAACGCGAATCAACACGCTATCGATTCCTAAATTCGGCAGGTCAGGGACATCGACAGGCCCGAATCATGAGGGCGGATTCTGGGATCGCATCACCCACATCGTCATGCGCAACCCCCTGCTGAGCGTCGTGCTTGTCGGCGCTCCGATGGTTGTCGCCACTTACTTCTATTTCGACATCAACACAGGCCTGAATGGCGTGGATGTCTTCCCCGAAGAAGCGGAGACTCGAGAGGCCTTCTTCGTCATGGAGGAGGAGTTCTCATTCGGTCTGATCAACCCTGCGGAGGTTGTCATTGACGGCGACCTCGCGGATCCAACCGTCATGGGCGCGGTGCAACAACTCCAGGGCGCGCTGCTGGCCGACCCCGCGTTCCCGTTGCCGACGCTGCTCGAGCCAAACCCCACTAATGACCTTGGGCTGTTGCGTGTTGTTATCCCGGGTGAACCTGCGAGCCATTCTGCAGTCGATGCGGTGAACACCATCAGGGACACGCACATTCCGGCCGCCTTTGACGGCGTAGACGCGGAAGTTCTTGTTGGCGGCAACACGGCCGTCGCAGCCGAGGTCTTCGATGTCGTTGCACAATACACGCCCATCGTCTTCGCGTTCGTGCTTGGAGTGAGCTTCCTCATCCTGATGCTGGTGTTCCGCTCCATCGTCATCCCTATCAAGGCCGTCTTCATGAACCTCTTGTCCGTCGGAACGGCGTACGGCCTGCTCGTCCTTGTTTTCCAGCATGGCTACGGCAGAGACCTGCTTGGATTCCAGGAGGCCGAGGTCATCGACGTATGGATCCCTCTCTTCCTGTTCTCCATCCTGTTCGGCCTGTCCATGGACTACCACGTCTTCCTGCTGAGCCGTATCCGGGAGCGATTCGATCAAACCGGCGACAACCGTGAGGCCGTCGCCTTTGGCCTGCGCGAGACCGCCGGTCTGATCACTGGCGCGGCTCTCATCATGGTCGCCGTCTTTGGCGCGTTCGCCTCAGGCCAGACGATCATCAACCAGCAGGTCGGCTTTGGCCTCTCGGTCGCGATCCTGCTTGACGCGACGCTCGTACGGTCAGTGCTCGTCCCGGCAACCATGGAGATGCTGGGAGCGCGGAACTGGTATCTGCCCGGATTCCTCAGGTGGCTGCCTGACGTACGCATTGAGGCCGCAGAGGAACACGAAGCTCCCGCCTAGATAACAAGAGCGGCGCTCCCTTCGCGGGAGCGCCGCCCGTTTTTCCTGAGACTTGACGACTATCCGGTCGGGGCAGGCCCGAGCACGCGATAGCCCTGGTTCTCCTCAGTCCGCTCGGCAAGAGGCAGAATCTCAATCACGACGTTAGAGAGACCCACGACCTCGCCGCGACTGTCGAATGAGTAGTTGTTGCCGATCGTGCCGCTCCACGTGACGCCATAGAGGCAATCCCGGAACGCATCCGCGTCCTGATCGTCCTCTGTCTCCTTGAGACATTCCGCAGCGATGTACACGCTGTCATAGGCAGAACCCAGGTACCAGGGCAGCGTCACGTAATTGTACTTGGCCCGGAAGGCCTGGAGAACGCTCTGGCCCCTGTCATTGGCCGGATCCAGGTCTGCAATGACGGCCTTGAGGCCCGTTGCTGCCTCGCCGGCAACATCAAGCGCCGTTGAGCCGATGGTGACAACCTCACTATAGATTGGGCCTTCATACCCAACCTCCCGCGCCTGTTTGAGAATTGAGCCCGCGCTGGCCTCGCCCTGCGCCGCCACGAATAGCCCGTCCGGATTCAGGCCGCGCAAGATGGTGAGCTGTGCTCTGAAGTCCAGCGTCTCGGTCTGATAGCGTTCGAAGCCAACAACCTGCCCGCCAAGAGCTTCGAATCTCTCGGTAACGCCACGCCGCACACCCTCCGCGTAGTCAGTTTGCTCGGAGATAGTGGCCAGCGTCTGAATGCCGTCTGCCCGCAGCAGGTTCCCCGTCTCGATGCCCAGTTTTTCGTCGCTGATTGCCGTGCGGAAGATGTAGTCGCCCGCGTCTGCGATATCCGGGTTGGTTGCTGATGAGGAGAAGAGAACAACACCGTCCTCTTCGGCCAGGGGCGCGGCACCCAGCATGGCCCCGCTGCATGACGTGCCAAGAATAATCTTGATGTTGTCCACGTCCGTCAGCTTGTTGTAGGCGGTGATTGCGTCCTGGGCGTTGCACTTGGAGTCCTCGGCAACCAACTCAAGCGGCGTGCCGTTGATGCCGCCGGCCTCATTGATTTCCTCCATCGCTAACTGCATGGCACGGTGGGAGAGGTTCCCGTACGTTTCGCCGGGGCCGGTGAGCGCCGCCATTACGCCGAGGCGATAGGTCTCAGGCTCATCTTCTCCCTCACAGCCCGCCGCAACACCGACAATCAAGATGCAGGACATGACGAGCAACAAAATGGCAACGATTGGGTGCTTCATCTCTACCTCCTTGCCGACGACTCTTGCGGCACGGAAACATAGCTCGAGAAAAGGCGGCACGATCGACCGCAACCTCTCCTTACTTCCCTAATAGGGGGCTATTAGAGTTTACACCCTAAGCCTGCTCAACCGAATCAGTCGAAGTCTCATTTGGAACTGAGCGGTCACGAGGAAATCCGTCACAGAAGAGCATGGTGGGCGATAGAGGATTTGAACCTCTGACCTCAGCGATGTCAACGCTGCGCTCTAACCAACTGAGCTAACCGCCCACTGAACCCGTGTCAAACCGCGTCGCCGTGGCCATTTGCGGGTGAGAATCATTCTAGTTATGCGGCGCAAAGGCGGTCAAATGACCTTTGTGCCACTGCTAACCTCACATATCGAGGCTGCGTTGTTATCTATGACCGGGTAAGCAGACACACAGGGCGTGGTGACCTGACCTGCCACTCCTCCCCGTCCCGCGTTTCGTCCATCTGTCGCAGGACACGGCAGGCAGAGAACGCCCGGAGTCATGTCAGAGAGGGGCGCGGTACATGCCGCGCCCCTCTCACTTTTCGTCCCCGCGTTCGCCCGGCACGTATCCGCTCTCCTCAAAAAGAGTGCGCACCGGCAGACCGATGATTGACGCCACCCGCGCCTCAGGGTGCGTCTCAAGGTACGATCGCACGATGGCATAGCCGATCGTATGGCCCGCCCACACAGGCACGCGGTCATCGTCTCCGAACAGATATCGGCGAATCTCCAACGGATCCGTATCGTTCAGCCGGCTCTCCACGTTGGGCCAGATTGCGCGTTCAACCTCCGGCGAGAGAGCGGTGATCCAGTGCGGCTGATGATCCGGCACGATGCCGCCCGCAAAGACATCCGCAATCCCCTCGGTCACCATGGCATCTAAAAGCGTGTCCGGCTCATTGTTCTTGACGTAGATCATGCGCCCGCCGGTAAGCCCGCGCGGAAACAGCCAATTCCGCACAAGGTGGACATATTCGTGAGCCGTAATGTAGGCAAGCGTCTCCGTCCAGTTGTGCGCGGGCCACACGAACAGGAGCATGACGCCGGAGCCAAGGCTGACGCCGTTCGCGTACTGCATCGCCTGCGTCAGCCCACGGCTTTCACCGTCCCCCATGAGGATGACAACGCGCGCCATGAGGTCCGGTCGCGGCAGGGCCTGTGAGCACCTGTAAAGCGTGTCCTCAACGATGCTGCGCGGCGAGGCGGCATCCGTGGCATTCACCGCGCGAATGAACGAGTTGAGTTCCGGGTCGCCCGTCTGCGTCATCGCCCAGTGCTCGCCGATGTCGATGAATGACGGCTGCTCACCGGCAAGCAAGCGGTGGATGTACAGCCGCAGCCGTTGCTTGAACGACTCAAGCGGGGGCTGCTCAACCTGGTTCAGCGCCTGCTCGGCAAAATATCCCTCAAGCCGATAGGCCGGAACAACCGTCATCTGGCGCGGGAGCCGTCTCCCTGTCATGGCTCACTGCGCACGGACTCGGCGAGTAGTCGCACGGACGATGGCGCTAGCCGATTGCGCCGGACTCTTCCAGCGCCCCGTATTCCTCATCAGAGAGACCCAGGATACCCGTCAGGACCTCCCGTGTGTGGAGGCCGGGCGTGGGCGCGCCCATGCGTACTCGCCCGGGCGATTCACTGAAATTGATCGTCATGCCCGGATGCTCAATTGCGCCCGGCACGTTGTGGTTCACTTCCACGACGTAGCCGCGTTCGCGCAGCTGCGGATCTAGGTACAGGTCCTCGCCGGTGGCCGCCATGCCCGCGGCAATCCCGGCCCGTTGGCACGCGTACATGACCTGGTGCGCGGAGCGTGTGAGCGTCCACGCGGAGATCTCCTCATCGAGGGCGTCGTGGTTGCGCTGCCGGTCCTCGAACGTTGCGAAACGAGAATCATCCGCAAGCTCCGGTCGCCCAATCACCTCTGTCAGCGCCCGCCATGAAGTATTGTCGTCGTCCGGGCAGGAGATGGCGCACCAGCGATCCCCGCCTCCGCATTGGTACACGCCCTGCGGCGCGGCGTTCGGATCGCGGTTGCCCCACGCCTCAGCCGGTCCCACGCCGAATTGCGGCTCAAGGAACGCAAGGCCAATCATGCTCGCGGCGGCCTGGAACTGCGGAATCTCGATGTACTGCCCCTCTCCGGTGCGCTCTCGGTGATGCAGCGCCGCCATGATGGACAGCGCAAGGTTGCCTGCGGTGATGAAGTCCGGGTACGCATTCCTGCCGCGCGCGGGCCAAGCCGCATTCGGCTGCGCCCACAGATAGCCCAAGCCGGTGAATGACGTCAGGCACTGGCCGACGGCCGTGAAATTCCTCATCGGCCCCATCGCGCCATATCCCGGGCAACTCACCATGATCAGGCGCGGGTTGTACTCTTTGAGCGCGTCATAGTTGATGTTGAATCGGTCTATCGCGCCCGGCGCGTTGTTCTCCACGACAACGTCTGCCTCCGCCGCAAGCCGCTTGAACAACTCCTGCCCGTCCGGCGAGTGAAGGTCAATGGCGATTGAACGCTTGTTGCGGTTGTTCTCGCCATAGGCTGCATTGGTACTGCGCCATGCCGTCGGGTTGCGCTCACGGTCGTGAACGCGTCCATCCGGGAACTTGGTGGACTCAACCTTGATGACATCCGCGCCATAATCGGCGATGAATCGCGTGCCGAACGGCGCGGCCCACACGCGCTCGAACGCGAGAATCCGTACACCCTCCAGCGGGAGCCCGGAACCCTTTGCACCATTTGAGCCCCCGACCGGAACAGCCTGACGCTCTGCAGGCGCAGTGCCAAGAATCTCATCCTGGTGCTGCCCCAACGTTGGCGCGGGACGACGGACACTGAGTGGACTGGCGCCGAAACGCGCCGTCCCGCCCGGAATCATGTACTTGCCCAGCACGGGATGCTCCATTGGCGAGAAGAATCCGTAGGCCTCTGCGTGCGGATGCACTGCGAAATCAGCCGGGGAGTTGGCAGGGGCTACCGTAACGTGCCTCTCCACGCCTCCGCTCAGGTACTCCTCCGCCGTCATCGTGCTGATGAATTCTCCGGCCATGGCCGTAATCTCGTCTGCCTTGCCGTCACGCCCGCTCAACTCACGCATTGCGGGATCGAGCAGCATCGGGTGGTTGACCCAATTGGCGAACTCTACCCATTGCCGCGGCGACGTCAGCGCAAGCTGCACCCAAACACCGTCAGATGCCTGGAAATACTGGGTGGGGCCCGTTCCGCCCTTGCTGCCTCGTCGCGGCATGACCTCGCTCATCGCCGCATAGCGCATGAGATTCATGGTCTTATGCGCGAGCACCTCGGTCATCGACACATCGAGATGCTGTCCACGCCCCGTCGTGCGCCGATGCCACAGGGCAATAAGCGTACCGAACGCGGCATGGATCGAACTCAGTTGAAAACCCTGGTAGCGGGGCATTGTGACGGGAGGGCCCTCTGCCTCGCCCTCCGGGTACACGGAGCCGCTCAACGCGGTCACGGCGATATCCGCCCCCACAAAGTCGCGGTACGGGCCTGTCTGCCCAAACGGCGTGATCGACGTCACGACAACGCCGGGATTGACCGCGGCCAAATCGTCATAGCCAAGACCACGCGCCTCCATCTCGCCCGGGTGGCCGGATTCCAGTACGACATCCGCGCTCCTGACCAGTTCAAGAAAACGCGCCCTGTCCTGCTCCGAATCCAGATCAAGCGTGATGCCGCGCTTATTCGTGTTGAAATGGAGGAAGAAAAGGCTGTTGTCCGGGCCGGGCTCGCCATGCGCGAACGGGGCCATGCGCCGGGACGGGCTGCCGGAGGGCGGCTCGATGAGAATCACCTCCGCGCCAAGGTCGGCGAGGATGCGCCCACACGGCTGCCCCTGCGGCCCGGTCAGGTCAAGCACGGTCAGCCCGTGAAGCGCCCCTGTTCCGGCGGAACGTGCTCCGTTCGTCATGACATCCTCATTTCGCAGCTTGACCAAAGAGTCACGCTCAGAATAGGAGCGCCCGTTCACAGCGTCAACGCAGACACCCCAACAAGGCCCGGAATAGCCGTTTGGAGCACGGTTCTAGACTGGAACTATGGAACAGATAAAAGGTCTCCTCCGCTCCGCGATCATCACCTCTGTTGCCAGTGTCTTCGGCGCTGTTGCCCTCATCGTCCTTATAGACTGAGGACATGCTGCAAACCCGAACTCGCCTTCAACCGGCGCTCCCGATGTCCGTCTTTGGCACAGTCGCTCTGACTCTCCTGCTCCTCCTTGTCGGCTGCAACGTCGGCGGCGTTGAACAGGAGACCATACAGGTCACCTACGAAGCAGAACCGGTCGTCCAAACACGGAATCCGACCGCCACACCCGCGTCTCCCGCCGCAACGTCGCAGTCCGCATCAACATCCTCTACAGAACAACCGGATACAACACCGACGACCATTGAGCGCGATCTGGACGTGGTAACAGTCCTCGCCAAGGACGCCATCCCCGCGATCCGCGCACCGGAATTCGTGGGCGCCGCCGGAGCCGAGGCCTGGATGAACGCGGAGGAGCCAATCATCGGCGTAGAACTTGACGGCGATGCCCGCGCCTACCCCGTCGCCATGCTCAGTCGCCACGAGATTGTGAACGACACCGTGGGAGGTGCGCCAATTGCGGTCACATGGTGACCTCTCTGCTATACGGCCATCGTGTATGGCCGAGAGGTAAACGGAGAGCTGCTGACGTTCGGAGTCTCCGGCAAGCTCATTCTCAACAACCTCGTCATGTTCGATGACCAGACGGACTCGGAATGGAGCCAGGCTTTCGGTACGGCCCTCTCCGGCCCGCTTGAGGGCACAGAGCTGGAGCTGGTTGCATCACGCCTGATGTCATGGGAAGCGTGGAAGGCGCTGTATCCCGATACGCAGGTCCTGGACAAGCGCGGTCTCTACCGCAGGGACACCTACCATACCTATTACACAGACCCGTCGGCGGGAATTCTCGGGCGGCAGGTCCGCGACTTTCGGCTCCCCCTCAAGGACCTTGTCTTGGGCGTGGAAATCGGCACGGCCAAGCGCGCCTACGCCTACGATGACCTTGCTCAGACTCCCATCGCCAACGACACGCTTGGCGGACTCGAAATCGTCGTCGTCCATGAACCGGAGGCCGGATTCGCGGCGGCGTGGAGCCGACTGCTGGACGATGAGGCCTACGCCATCGCCCAAGGACCATTCGGCATGAACGCGCCGGATGTCCTGACCTTCGAACAGGCTAATGAGGCCCAGATCGGAGACGCCTCAGCGGTTTCAGGCCCCGTGATGCGGGACCGCGAGACGGGTTCCATATGGAGCGCAAGCACTGGAGAGGCGATTTCCGGCCCGTTGCAGGGCGCAAGCCTCATCCAAATCCCCACAACGCCCTCATTCTGGTTCGCCTGGGTAGACCTCTTCCCGGACACCACCGTCTGGGGGGAGTAGGGGCTAAACTCCTATACCTCTCGCGCGCCGAGTGACTATACTGGACATCAGCTAAGCAGGTAGGTGAGATTTAGTCGAAGCTGTCAGTCTGTAGTCCGCAAGTCCTACCCCCCATGGGGGGGCGGCAGGTCTCCCATAATTCGTCCGCACCGATTGAACTCCGCGGGCACCTTATCAAGAGGTGCGGTGCCGCCCCCCTTTCTTTTTCAATCATTTCCATCGCGTGTTAGCGCATCGCCTGTGATCTACTCCTCCTTGCTACAATGTCTGCGTCGCTCTGCGACTGGAGATAAAACCGGGGGCTGGAGGAAGAGATGACTGCAACGCAGGTTCAGGAAAAGCACGTCACGGTGAACGGCGTACGACTGCGCTATTTCGACTACGGCAATGAGGGCGCGATGCCCATGGTGTGCCTGCACGGTCACACCGGACAGGCCCATATCTGGGACGAGTTCGCGGAGGCCATGGCCGACAATTTCCACGTTGTCACCATCGATCAGCGTGGCCACGGAGAGAGCGAGCACGCCTCCACCGGCTATGAGCGTGATCGATTCGTTGAAGACCTGGATGAGCTGGTTGTCGCACTGGGGTTCGACCGCTTCGTCCTCGTCGGCCTCTCGATGGGCGGCTGGCATTCACTGCTCTACACCTCGGAGAAGCACCCTGAAAAGGTGGAGCGAATCGTTATCGTGGACATCGGCCCGGAATCGAGTGAACGCGCCAAGTCCGAGTGGGGCGATCGCCCGCCAACGCCTATGTCCTTCGCCAACATCGATGAGGCCGTCACGTGGGCGCGCTCCGGCAACCCATGGGCGTCCGATGCGCGACTCCGTCAGGACATAGAGGAAAAGCTGAAGCAGACCGCGGACGGCTCATGGACATGGAAGGCTGATGCGGCACTGTTCAACGTCCCGCTCGCGGACGGCACGGATGAGTCGCTCATCAACCGCTATTGGAAGGCGCTGGAGACCATAGAGCAGCCGATCCTTGAGGTGCGTGGGCTGGAGAGCCCCCTGCTGGACGACCTGCTCAGAGACAAGATGATCGCGACGGCGAAGAATCTCTCATGGGTGGACGTCCCGGACGCCGGCCACGTCGTCACCGTGGACAAGCCCCAAGAGTTCATCGCCGTGACCCGCGAGTTTTTGGGCGTCTAACTCAAAGACAACTGCATTAGGAGGGGCGGCCAGAGGCCGCCGCTCCATTTTTGTTGGCTTACTCCGTCACCTCGTCCAGTTCCAACCGCCACTCGCGAGTAGAGAGGCTGTCGGGGTAGCCCTTCTTGAACGTGATGACTCCGTTACCGTCTATAACCACGGCAGACGCGTGACTATTGATGCCATAGTCGCGTGACAAGCCCACGTCGAACTCCACCATATCCCACGCGTACCCCTGCTGTTGGGCATACCGGCGGATAGAGCTCTCGTCGTCGATTGGACTCGCAGCGATGCCGAGTACGGCAACTCGATCCGAGTAATCCCCGTACAAATCCTTGAGGCTCCGCAAATCGGAGCGACATATCGGTCAAGTGCTTGAGAAGAAGTAGAGGATGACAGCCTGGTTCGCCTCCTTGTAGTCAGTCAGGGACCGTGTGACACCATCGATGGTCGTCACCTCAAAGTCTGGCGCTGATTGCCCAATTCGGTTGCCCGTCGGCGGCGTGGGCCGCTCAGGCTCGGTCGTGGGAGGAACAGGTGTTGGCGTATCGGTGGGTGGCGGAACTGGCGTGTCAGTTGGCGCTGGCTCACTCGCCGGGCCAGTCGGGCCTTCACTCTCTGGCGTTGTTCCGGCTCTGATGGTTGGTGGTGTCGGTTCCGCCGTTCCCGGCAGCAATGCGGGGGGAGTAGCCTGCGGCTCCCTCTCAAGCGAACCCTCAACGGTCGGTTCTAGTGAGAGTGAGGCCGCATCATCCGGCGTCCCTACGCTAACCGCGCCTTCAGAAACAACCTCTGAAGCAGGTGTGTCAGTTGGCGCAGTGACTGGTTGCGTTGGTGGAATAGTTGTGGCGGGCGGCCCCACTTCGTCTGTTCGCTCGCAGGCAATCGCGCCAATGGCCAAGGCCACTGCCGCAATGAGCACGATGAGCCGCAGAACTTCGGCGGTACGCACAGCTTGCAGAATCATAGCTGGATTCATCAGCGGAACTACTACGCCGTCACCGCATCCAGCGCCTCGCGCCAGCTGCCCTCGCCCATGGTGCGAGAGAGTTGACGCAGCGTGATGACACCGTCCCCATCAATAATCACCTTCGACGGCTGGCTCCTCACGCCGAATGCCGTCATGACATCGCCGTGATGCACGGCCATCTCCCACGGATATCCCTGTCGTTCTGCGTACGAGATAATCGTGTCTGTGGTCTCCGACGGATCAACGTCGACGGCGATGAAGGCGACCTCATCCTGGTAGTCGGGGTAAACACTCTTGGCGGTCTGCAACTCAGACCGGCAGGACGGTCACCAGCTTGCGAAGAAATAGACAACGACGGGCTGGTTGGCCTGTTTGAAATCTGTCAACGACCGCGTCACACCGTCCGTGGTCGTGACGGAGAAGTCCGGTGCGAGGTTGCCGACGCGGTTGCCCACCTCTGGCGCGGCGTCGGTCGTCGTTTCGGTCGTTGAGGACGTGGTCGTTTCCTCGTCAGTCTGCGTGTCTGAACCACACGCGACGGCCAGCATCATCAGCGCCGCCATCAACAGCGCGCCAAGCAACACACTTGGCCACGTCTGCAGTCGCATTGTCACAAGTCAGTCTCCTCCGCACTCATGACGGCGAGTCAAGTGATCCCCAACCGCCTCCACCGGGCGTCTCAATGGTAAGCCTGTCGCCACGCGCTACGTCAATTGTCACAGTGGCCGGTAATTCGTCATCCCGGTCTGAATCCATTCTACGCAGGGTATTTCGGCCCGGTGCGCCGTCAGCCCCTCCCGCAAGCCCCCACGCCCCGCGCGAGCGCCGTTCCGTCAGTAGTGACACCGTCGCGTCGCCCAGGAACTCTACCGTGCGGATCAAGCCATCCCCGCCGCGGAATTGCCCCTCCCCGCCCGAGTCGCGTCGCACGCCATACTCCAGTACGCGGAACGGGTACTGGTACTCCAGCGCCTCAATGGGCGTGTTGAGCGTATTCGTCATGTGGCTGTGGATGGCGGACTCACCGGGGCCATCAGGGCTGGCCCCAACCCCACCCGCGAGCGTCTCATAGTAGGCGAAAGGCTGACCTGTGCGTGGGTCCGTGCCACCGATGGTTACGTTGTTCATCGTCCCCTGGCTCGCCGCCGGAATCTGTTGGGACAGCACGTCCGCAAGCGCGCCAAACACGACGTCGACAATGCGCTGCGATGTTTCCACGTTGCCCGCGGCGACGGCACGCGGTGGACGCGGGTTCACCAGCGATCCTTCCGGGGTGATCACCTCCACGGACGCGAACGACCCGTGATTGGCGGGGGCGCGCGACCCGGCCAAACAGCGCACGCAATACTGCACCGCCGAAACCGTGACGGCCCGCACCGCGTTGATATTGCTGAGTGGCTGTTCCGGCGATGTACCCGTGAAATCCACAATAAGCGAGCCCTCGCCGTCGCTCGTGATGGTCACGGAGATTCGAGGACGCTCTGCGCCTGGTATCGGTGGCTCCATATCGTCCATGAACGTGTACTCACCTGCCGGTATGTCCCGTAATGCCGCCCGCACAAGGCGTTCCGCGTAGCCGATGAGCGCCTCTCCATGCTCATTGACCGTCTGCCAGCTATACCGCTCAATGAGCGCCTCGTAGCGCCCTTCGCCAATGCGGTTGGCGGCAATCTGAGCCGCCAGGTCGCCGCGCCGTTCCTCCGGCGTGCGCACGTTGCGCATAAACAGCTCAACAGCCTCCTCGTTGAGCACGCCTGCCCGCGCCAGCCTGATGGGAGGGACGATGAACCCCTCCTGGTAAATCGTCGTCGACGCGGGCATTGAGCCGGGGGCCATGCCGCCCACGTCCGCGTGGTGGGCGCGTGTCGCCACGAACCCCGCCAGTGGGTCGGCATCCCCGCCCTCAACGCCCTCGGGAATAAACACAGGTGAAATCAACGTCAGGTCGGGCAGATGCGTACCACCGAGATAGGGGTCATTGAGGGCAATCAAATCCCCGGGTACGAATGTATCGAACCGCTCAATTGCGGCCTGCACGGAGGCGGGCATCGCGCCCAGATGAACGGGGATGTGCTCCGCTTGAGCGAGAATGCGGCCGGTAGCGTCAAAGACGGCGCAGGAGAAATCTCGCCGTTCCTTGATATTCGGCGACCACGCCGTCCGCCCCAACACCGCGCCCATCTCCTCTGCGATGGCCGCGAAAAGCCGCCGAAAAACCTCTAATGAGATTGCGTCAACACTCATGCTGAGGCCCTTTCGAGAATGAGGTTCAGGTGCTCGTCGACACGCCCAACCCACTCCGGCGGCAGATACGTGGTGCAGTCCGTCTGCGTGAGCACTGTCGGGCCTTCGACAATATGCCCAACATGCAGCATGTTGCGGTCAAAGAGCGGCGCGGCAATCTCTCCCCCGTCTGTTGCCAGCTCAGTCTCGCCAAGCAGCGCGTGGCTCGCGTCCAGCCCGCCCTCCGTGCCCTCAACAACGAATTCCGGTCGGCGAACCGGTATCGTCGCCCGCTGCCTCAACGTGACAACTTCCGTCGGCCACTCAGGATGGCTGTGGTCAAAACGGCGCTGGTGCGCAGCATGAAAGCGTTCCTCAAGAGAAAGCTCGTCCCCTGAATCCACTGGGATGGAAAGTTCATACCCCTGGCCCTGGTACCGGATATCTGCAGAAGCGGAAAATGTCGCTTGGGCAGCGGGAAGGCCCACCGCCTCAAGGTCCTTCCGCGCGTCTTGCTCAATCTCGCCCAGCAACCGCGCAATCTCCTCCGCCGACGTGTCTGACAGATCACGCATGGCAGTTCTCGAATAATCGCGCGTGACGTCCACGGTCAGCATTCCCCACGCAGACAGCGCGCCGGGCATACGCGGTATAAGCACACTGCGAATGCCGAGGCCATCCGCAAGCTCGCAGGCGTGTAGCGGCCCCGCGCCGCCGAACGTAACAAGTGTGAAGTCCCGCGGATCATGGCCTCGCTCCAACGAGACCACGCGCAGCGCCTGCTCCATGTTGGCGTTGGCCACCCGCACGACGCCTCCCGCGGCTTGCTGTGGCGTGATGTCGAGCTGTTCCGCAATCGTACTCATAGCATCCAGTGCCGCGCCGCCGTCCAGTGTGAGCCGGTCAGCGAGCAACCTGTCCGCCGGCAGACGCCCCAGCACAATATTGGCGTCCGTCACCGTCGGTCCGCCCCCGCGTCCATACGCGGCAGGCCCCGGGTCTGCCCCCGCCGACTGCGGCCCCACCGACAACGCGCCGCCCGCGTCCACGCTTGCCAGAGACCCGCCGCCGGCCCCGACCGTGTGAATATCCACAATCGGAACACGCAGCGGATACCCGCCGATGCTGCCCTCAGACGTGCGTTGGACCTCACCGTCACACAGCGAAACATCCGTTGACGTGCCGCCCATGTCCAGCGTGATGATGCGGTCGAAACCCGCCGCCCTCGCCACCTCGAACGCCCCGACAACCCCTCCCGCCGGTCCGCTCAACAGCGTCTCCACCGGAAAATTGCTCGCCTGCCCGATGGTCATGCTGCCTCCGTTGGATGACATGATTCGGACTGTCGATTCAACGGACTCGTCGATGCGGGACAAATAGGACTGCATGACGGGCGCAACATAGGCATTCAGGACAGTTGTTGACGTTCGTTCAAACTCGCGGAACTCCGGGACAACCTCGCTTGAGAGGGAGATGGGCAAGTCGGCGGGCAATCTGCGATTCAGCGCATCCCGGATCATCTGCTCATGCTCCGGACGAAGAAACGAAAACAGGAGCGCCACGCCCACCGAGTCTGCCCCCGACGCCGCAACTGCCTCAGCAAGCGCATCAAGCTCCGCTTCGCTGGGTGCCCTGAGAATCTCCCCCTCCGCCGTCACCCGCTCAGCAATCTCAAAACGCAGTTCCCGCGGAACCAGGGGCACGGGACGGGTCACGCGCAGGCTATACAGATCATCACGCGCCTGCCGTCCAATCTCGATGACATCCGCCATGCCGCGCGTTGTCACCAGCGCCGTGCGCGCGCCGCGATGCTCAAGCACCGCGTTCGTTCCGACAGTGCTCCCGTGAACAACCTCGCCGTTCTGTTCGCCGTTCTCGGCGATCTCCCGCACACCGGCAAGGAACGACTCTGCCGGGTCTGCGGGCGTGGACGGGACCTTGATCAGCCAGATTGAGCCGTCCTCATCGACGCGGATAACGTCCGTGAACGTGCCGCCGGTGTCGATCCCTATCATGGGACGGCTCCCCGGCTAGTTGGAGGGCGGCGGTCCGCCCAGGTGCAGGGGATCCGGGTCGTGATGCCACTCATTCTCCCCGGACTCCACCAATAACGGCGCTTCCTGCGCGACTTGCCCGTCAACCACGGCCTGCACAAGGAACAACCCGTCGTTCTCAGCCTGTATGCCGATGCTCATGAAGAACTGGTGCCCTTGGACTGGAAGAAGATTCGCTGTAATCGGCTCACTTCGCACAATCTCCATGCCGTTGGGGTCCAGCACGCGCAGGATGAGTTCATGCGAACCCTCGCCGTGCAGGCGGCAGTAGATGGAGAACTGGAACGCCATTGGGAACTGCTGCGCGCCAACCGTGTCAAAGATACCGATGACGTGCGCCCGGCCACGCTCGTCACGGAATGAGTCCTGCCCCAGCAACAGAGCCGTGACGCGGACGCCGGTGGAGTCGGTCATCAGCGCGGTGAATCACACGGAGCGTTCATGCCCCGCGTCTGCCCGGGCACCATGCGTTGTGTTCGGCCATCACGTCGTCCCAGCTCTCAAACCCGACGTGTAGCTGCAGCAGGTGCCCACACTTCTCACAGTCCTTGTGCTCAAACGTCTCGAACGGATCAACGTCCGCGCCCATCATCGCTTGCGAGGCCAGCTCAACCAGCGACGACAGACGCTCCACCGTCAAATCCACCATTCCCTGGAACGTATCCGGCGGCTTGGGAGCCTGGATGGTGTCCAGTGAAAAACGGGCGGACAGCACCAGGTGGTCATGTCCTAGCCTTGGCAGTAAATTCCCCTCGATCCAGACACCCTGAGCCGCCCGCGCCTCAATCGGCGTCTCAATCTCCAGCTCTCGCGTCACAGTGTTCATCAGGGTGATGTACAGCGCAGTGCGGAGCCCCGCCCCATCCAGCCCCTCAGGCAACGCGCGCGCCACGCCCTCTCCGGAGAGTGGGGCATCACCGTTGCCAATGGCCGTGTACACCGCGTCACCCAGCGCCAACAGTGCCTGCTGATCCATCGGCTCGATTGCAGAAATCAACCGCATGTCGTCGTCTGTCATCTCCGCGAGTTCCCCAAGGAACTGCTGAAAATAGCGGCGCGCGGCGGGCGTCGGCCCCAACAGCGCCGAACGGGACGATGACGTCATGCAATGAACTCCGTGGGCAATGCGTTTCTGGGTCGGATTGAACGTTTGTAGTGTAGCACTGAGAGAGTCGCCCGCTCAGGTTCGGGCCCCTTGCGGCGTGTTCAGCCGACCCGGTCCCGTCTCCGGCAGCAACATCCCCGCGATGAACAGCGTGAACGATGTTGCACAGATGACCGCAATTCCAATCACAAAGCTCCCTGTCTCATCGATGATGAACCCGGCAATGATCGGCGCAATGAAGCTTGAGCCGTTGCCGGCGGCGAGAATGGCCGCCCAAATGGCCCCTGCCTGCTCCGGGTTTGTGCGTGGCAGCTCGATCGGGATGGTAAAGAGTGAAGGTTCGTAGATCCAGTGCAGGAACCCCGATGTCAGTACGGCGAGAAACAGGAGAATTCCGACAGGTGCGTACATCGTGGTCATGCCGGCCGCGCCGATGAGAAGGCCGGACCAGATGATAATGGGACGCCTGCGCCCGGCAAGTGTCGTGACGACACCTCCGATAATGTTCGCCGGCGCGCCCGCCAATGCAAAGATGCCCGCCATAAGGCCTGCCGCGGCCAGACTCAATCCGCGCTCCTCCTCAAAGAACGTGGGCAGCCAGGTGCTCAGGGCGATGAATTGCGCCCATGGGCCTATCACGGCAAAGGACAGCAGCCATGTCTCCCGGCGTCGGAAAACGCTGAGAATGGCGCCGATCTTCACCGGCTCCGGTGGTACGCCGCCCAGCGCCTTCCTTTCCCGCCACAAGACCACGAACAAGATTGCGGTGCCGGCCGCGACGAAGCCCTCGATGCCAATGGCCCATTCCCAGTTGGTCCACTCGGCCAACACCGGGCCAAGGTACTGTGCTACTGCGAGACCCACGGTGATAAACGCGAGAGCGATGGCGTTCACGATTGGTACTTCTCGCGGCGGCGCCCATCGCATGATGATGCCGGCCGTTAGTGGCACGACTGCGGCCGCACCCACTCCTTGTACGGAGCGTAGGGCGACAAACCACCAAAATCCCGTCAGAAACGGTGTTAGGGCAGTGATGCCCAGGAGAGCCCATCCAATGCCGATCACGACGCGGATGTTCCATCGTGCAACAATGATTGCCGCAGGGATGGTTGCAGCCGTGAACACCAGTGTCACGCTCGTGACGACAAATCCGCCTTCTGATCGCGTCAGGTCATACGTATCTGTGATCAGCGGCAGAACGGACGCCGGGGCAAGGAACGCAATCCCCAGCATGAGGTTCATGAGGACGACGAGCGCGTAGATGACGAATCTGTACGGAGGCGCCGCAACAGCCGAAGATTCGGAGGTATCGGTGTCAACCATTAGTCAAACTATAGCGGTTGGCTACCGCGCGCGGGTGATCGGGCGCTGGGAACGGAACTGATATGCAGCCAACCTCGTGGATAGTCCCCGCTATCGTCATCTTCACGGTGTTCGTCATTTTCCTCACCGGCAACCTGTACATCGCCCTGCTCATCGGGCTGCCGATCCTCTTCACCATCGGACTCATCATCCTGTTCCGCAGGACGCGGCCTGAGACTCCACCCGTGCCGCTGCCCGCCGGGCCGCTCCTTGAACCCGCGGAGCTCGAGGGACGAATCGATCGTATGACCGTCGAAGACGTTGAGATAGAGGGCTCAACGTCCGGACTCTTTTCCTCTGGGCCCAAATACAACTCAATACTCGTCATTATCATCAGCGGCATCCGCTATCGACTGGATCCAGCCCCGATGCGTCGCGGCGGTTACGACTGGATGAAACAGGGCATGTGGGTCAAGGCGACGTTCGACCGCCAATCCCGTGTCATCTACGAAATCGAACAGGCCCCGGGCCCACAAGGCTACGGCGGTTCGTAAGGCTCTTACCGAATCAACCGCGCCTTCATCCGCGCGACGGCCAGGTAGTAGAACGCCGCGCCTAGCACAACGAGATAGAGCAGCCCCCAAACGGTGGTCATTGAGAGGCTTCCGGCAACCAGTTCACGAATGACCGCGACATACGGCGTGAGCGGGATGATCCATGCCAACTCCCGCACGACGTCCGGATACCGCTCCAGCGGGAAGAACACACCACCGAAGAAGTACATCGGCATCACACCAAGCGTGATCGCGTAGTTGAACGTCCAGAACGACGGCGCGTGCGCTGTGACCAGCAGCGCCATCGACGAAAACAGGATGCCGCCGAGGAATGCCAGCGGCAGTATCAGGATGGCCAACGGCGAATCGACGAATCCCATGACGCTCAACACAAACAGGATCACGGTCGCGCTGAATAACGATCGTGTTGCTCCCCATAAGACCTCGCCGGTAATCACGTCCTCTATAGACAACGGCGTCGCAATCATAGCCTCGTATAGGCCCCGTATGGCCATGCGTGTATAGGAGCCGTACGTGCATTCAAAGAACGCCGCAAAGAGAGAGTATCCGCCGACGATCCCCGGCCCGATAAACTCCACGTAGCTGACATCTCCGGTCAACGTGACGTACGCGCCCAGCCCAAGCCCCATCGCGCCCAGCACAACCAGCGGCTCCACGAACAGCGGTCCCACCTCCGCCAGCGCAAATCTCCTGAAGACCGTCCAATTCCGCCGCCACACGCGGAAGCCATAAGGAACACGGGCGGGCGTCAGAATCATGACTACTCTTCCAACCCTCGGCCCGTAAGGCGCAGGAAGACATCCTCAAGATTCGCGGGGCGAGAATAGATCTGAGCGCCCGGCACGTTGGATTCAGTAACATCACTGCCGCCGAGACCGAACGCGTGCACCGTGTCCGGTGTCTGCTCGATCTCCGCGCCGGCATCACGCAGATGTTCGGCGATGCGATCAAGTGCAGCGGGGTCCAGCGAATGTGCCTCAATGACGGTCTCGCCGGCGATGCGAAGAATCAACTCTGACGGCGTGCCCTCCGCCAGTATCCGACCCTCATGCATCACGATAAGCCGATCGCACAGCGTTGCCGCCTCGTCCATGTAGTGTGTCGTCAGTAGCATCGTGACGCCCTGGTCCTTCAGACGACGCAGCGTGCGCCACACCAGGTGCCGCGCCTGCGGATCCAGTCCGGTCGTCGGCTCGTCCAGTACCAGGATTTCTGGTTCATTGATGAGCCCCCGCGCGATGAGCAGCCGGCGCTTCATGCCGCCGGAGAGCTCATCAACTTGGGAATCTGCGCGATCCGCGAGTTGAAAGAGTTCCAATGCAGTCTTGGCGCGAGTCTCGGCCTCCGCGGCTCCAATGCCAAAATAGCCTGCGTACAGACGCAGGTTATTGATCACTGAAATCTCATCGTCCAGGTTGTCGCCCTGCGGCACGACTCCAATGATCGACTTTACTGCCCGGGCCTGCGTCTGCACGGACAGGCCGTTCACCAGCAGACTGCCGGAGGTGACGGGCGAGGCACAGGTAATCATGCGCATGGTGCTCGTCTTCCCCGCGCCATTCGGGCCCAGAAACCCGAAGCACTCGCCCGGCCGCACCTCAAAATCGATGCCACGCACCGCGACCAGGTCGCCGAATTCCTTGACTAGATTCTGTGCAACGACGGGCTTGACGCCGCTCGCTGCACCCGAGCCATCCACCGCTGCCGAAATGTGAGAATCACTACCAACCTGAACCATGCCACCACAAGCGTAGCACGGCCCCTACCCCAGATCGTCTCGTGACGCCCCGTTAGACCGCCCCAGCTCGCCGCGATCATGGGCGCGTACCAATGCATCGAACTCCGGGGGGTCTTCCTCATCCTCGGAGATATCCCGTGCGGGAGGACCGCCAAGACCGCTGTCCACCAGCTCATGGTTGCTGCGAACATAGCCCCGGAAATCGGACGCGCCCGAAGGCGGGAACGATGGCCGCCCCTCTTGCGACGGGTCCTGGTAGACCTCGCCGATAATCACTTGCACACCCTCCGCGGGATGATCGCGCAGAAACGCGGCTTCGTACCGATTACCGGCGTCCATCAGGGAGAATATCCGCTGGGCAAGGCGGGGATGAACGCGGCCAACCGGCTCCCCGCGACCGGAATGCACCAGCAGCCGATTGTCCTCCCGGCTGAGCGTCAGGGTCTCACCGCTGCTCAGGTGCCCGACTGCCGTGCGGTCTGTCGCATCAATGAGTGTTGCAATCGTGCTCTTACCCTCTTCACTCATCAACAGATGCGCCGAAAAAACGTTGGGAGCGGATGAGCCGGGATCGGCCACCGTAGCCTGACGGTCATACGTTGCCCCGGCCTCTTTGACTGCGATAGCCTGCTTGCTTTGCCGAGTACGTTTCTTCTGGCCCGTAACAGGCGTCACCGCTTCCGTCCGTTCCAGTCGCTCGCGGTTGCGATGCGCTATGGTGTTCGTCGCATCCAGCCGGAGCGCCCCATCCACGGCATCCCGCGCCTCCGCAAGCTCACCCAGTTCAAGAAGCGCCTTGGCCAACCGGTTCAGCGCCTCAATATTGTTGGGCACAATCCGTAGGACGGCCCTGTTGGCCTCAACAGCCTTCCGCCAGTCCTGCGCCAGCGCGCACGCGACGGCCGCGTCAGTCTGCGTCTTTACTTCACGGGCTTGGGCACGTTCATCGATTTGTGTGGTCGCCATGGAGGATGTCCTGCCTTCCGCGTTCCGTCGTACCTCGCAATACGCTTCTAGGCACGGGGAAGTCCGCAGACGAGACACCACGACAACACAGCCACCACCCGTCACCAACGGCTGCTTTCGTCGCAGGCGACAGTCAAAGCTCCGAGCCGTGATCCCTGCCGCCTCCCCGCGCCATTGGACGGCAGTTTTTCGAACTCAGTCCAAAACCTATTGTCTACCAACTGTCAAGCAAAAGGGGAGCAGCCCTACTTCCAGAGCCCGAATATATGATGGGCTAGGCCTTCCCCCGCAACCTAACACGCACTATCTCCGTCAGCGTCTGCACGCCGTGATGGAGGCGCACGGTGCTCATCTCGCCGTAGCGCCACGTCACGGGCATCTCGACGACCCGCATCCCCCACCTCCGCGCCAGGTACAGGATCTCCGCGTCGAACGCGAAACCGTCGACCCGCTGCGCCCCAAACAGCAGCTCCGCAGCCTCCGCCCGGAACGCCTTGAACCCGCACTGTGTATCCGACACCGACAGCCCGAGAATAAGCCGCGTCGCTTGGCCAACAACGCGCCCGCCAACGCGGCGTGACAGCGGCTCCCCGCTCCGCTTCGCCCCCGCCATCGACCGCGACCCAATAACCACATCCGCGTTCTGCGTCGCCTCCACGAACGGCGCAATAGTCTCCACTGGCACGGCTAGGTCAACGTCCATGAACAGTCGCACCGCCCCTTTCGCCTCCAACATCCCCAACTTGACGGCGTGCCCCTTGCCTCGATGCGGCAATGAAAGCAGCCGCACGCGCGGTGATTTCTCGGCGAATTCTCGTGTGATTGACTCCGTCGCGTCCGTGCTGCCGTCGCTTGCGATAATCAGCTCGGCATCGGGATAGTGGGCGTCCAGGTACGCCGTCACCTCATCGAGCGCGTCCGGCAGACGCGCCTCCTCGTTATAGGCAGGAATAACGACGGACAGAGAGGGCCCGGCCGGTTCAGTCACGGGACGCCTCGCATCGCCTTAGAGCGGGATATCGTCCGGCGTTTCGAGGCTGAACGCGCGGTGCAGGGCGCGGACGGCATCCTCCACGTGGTCCTGGTGGACCACACATGTGAGGCTGATCTCGGCCGTCGTAATCATCTCGATATTGACGTTCGCATCACGCAGCGCGCGGAACATCGCCCCCGCGTAACCGGGGGAGTTCGTCAGACCTGCGCCGACAATGCTCACCTTTGCCAGATGGTCGTCCGCCGTCACGTCCGACGCGCCAAGCTCGGCCTGTATCTCACGCGTCCGTTCTAACGTCTCGGACAGGTCATCACGTGTGACGGTGAAGGAGAGGTCGCTGAGGCCGTGCTGCCCGGCGTTCTGCACGATGATATCCACGCTGATGCCCGCGTCGGCTAACGGCGAAAAAACCTGCGCGGCAATGCCGGGGCGATCGGGCACGCCCAGCAGTGTCACCCGCGCGATGCCCGCGTCATGTGCGATGCCACGAACCTTGTTGCGATTCTCCATGAGTTCTCCTCCGTGTATGCGCGTGCCGCCGGGGTCATCCAGCAGGCTTGAGGCGACAAGGATAGGCACGTCGTAGACCCAGCCAAGCTCGACGGCACGGTTGTGCATCACGCGCGCGCCCTCGCTGGCCATCTCCAGCATCTCATCGTAGTTGATGTCTATCAGACGGCGAGCGTCCGGCACGATGCGCGGATCCGCGGTGTAGATGCCGTCAACGTCCGTGTAGATCTCACACACGGGCGCGCGTAGTTCCGCTGCCAACGCAACGGCTGTGGTGTCCGACCCCCCGCGCCCCAGTGTCGTAACCTCAAAGTCATCCGTCGTGCCCTGGAATCCAGCCACAATGACGATATTGCCGCGACCAATCTCATCCTGTAATCGTTTCGGCTCAATCTGCGTGATGCGCGCCCGCGAGAAATCCGTGTCGGTGCGTATACCCGCCTGGAATCCGTTCAGACTGACCGCGCCGTGGCCGAGGTCGCGCAGTGCCATCGCCAGCAGAGCCCCTGAGACCAGTTCGCCGGTGGACAAGAGTAGGTCCATCTCGCGCGGCGCGGGATTGTGAGAGATGCTGCGGCTCAAGTCGATAAGCTGGTTCGTTGTCTGGCCCATGGCGGACACAACAACAACAAGATCATCACCTGCCTCACGTCCCTTCGCCACACGTGCGGCAACACGCTTGATATGGTCGGCGGAAGCAACGGAACTCCCGCCGTATTTCTGAACACGAAGCATGGAGGTTACGATGCCGAGACGACGTGCGCGCCCTGCTCCGACGGCGAAAGGGCTAGCACACGGCCATCGATTGCCTGGGACTGCGCCGCGTTCTTCATCGCGTCGGCAACTGCCCCGGCGCGCGCCGACGATGACATCGCCATAATCGTCGGTCCTGCCCCGGAGAGGAACGCCGTATACGCGCCAGCCTCCTTGGCAGCGTGAGTAAGGGGTGTGAGACCCGGCACAAGTTCTGCGCGGTACTGCTGATGCAGTCTGTCCTCCGTCGCCAGCGCAAGGTCAACCCAGTGATGGGTGGTGAAGGTATGCACCAGGAGTGCCGTTCTTGCGATGTTGAAGGTGGCGTCACGCAGAGGTACTTGCGGAGGCAGCACATTCCGGGCTGCTTCCGTGGACAGGGGCGCGTCCCGCACAAAGGCGATACAGTCCAGGTCAGAGGGAAAATCAAGTTGCCGCGCAACGGGACCACCATCATCTGAGATCACGGCCAAACACGCGCCGCCCAGCAGAGCAGGCGCAACATTATCGGGATGCCCCTCAATCCGCGTGGCGTCGGCAATCATGCTGTCCATCTCACTGTCGCGCCCCACGACCTTGTTTGCGATGAGCAGGCCGGCAGCACAGGCGGCGGCGCTGCTGCCCAGGCCGCGTGCCAATGGAATCGCATTTGATGCAGTTATTCGCATGGGGGGCAAGGCAGCGCCAAGGCGCGCGGCGCCGATATAAGCGGCACGAAAAATCAGATTGGTGTTGGCAGGGCCCGCGATCTCGTTCTCGCCTTCGCCTCGTACCTCAAAGCGGTTGGCGTCCGCCGACTCCACACGCAGCTCCAGCCAAAGGTCAAGCGCCATCCCCACGGCGTCAAAGGCAGAGCCGAAATTCGCCGTCGATGCAGGCGCGCGCACTGTAAACGGAGCAAAGTCACTGGTCATAGCAACCACAGGTTAAGTATAGGGGCTAGCAACCTACCCAATCTCCACACCCAGATTCCTCTCCGCCACCGCCTCCCACAACTTGATAGCCCTCTCTCTGCCGCCCGCCGCCGTCGGATCGATGACGAGCCTGCCTGAGCGCGTGTAGGAGCCGATCGTCTGTAACTCGCTGCGGCTTGCACTCCATGTCCACGGACGGCCCCGGGCATCCAGAAGCGTCGACTCCGCCAATGAACGATCAAACGGCACGGCGATCGGCAGCCTTAACGACGCCTCAGGGTCACCCTTCCATACCCAGAACCTGTCCAGTGCCCGTGCGTGATACGCCGCCCGTCGTATGTGCGCGTTCGCGCCGAAAACAGTGAAATCGCGACCCGAGGGATACGTCTCCACGTCTCGCAGCACGTCCGCCACACGAAAGAACCCAATCAGGTAGAACCCCGCCGGCCCGACGAATCGATCCTTGCCGTCATATCCAACCAACCGCGCCAGGAAAACAATGTAGTCACCGGGCCCGCACGGCTTCAGCCCCGCGCCACGTCCCGTCCTCCGCGGATCATCACCGTACGTGAACGTGCGGAACTCCGGATCGTCGTGCAGGCGGTCATTCCATCGGGAGACGGGGGCGTAGTTAGCGAGCGTCTTGTCCGGGTCGTTGTATGCGGAGAGCTTTGGGTAAGCAGGCAGTGTCGGCGACCACAGTCGCCGCTCCTCCGGTATGGGCAGAAACTCGAACGTGCCGTCAGGGAAGACGGGACTGCGAAGCACCCCGTGCGAGGCGTTCACGCCAACGTTGACCATGAAGACACGGGCGGTGGAATCAACAGTGACCAATGCGTGCTCCGGTCAGCGCTTGTGCGGCGGCTCGGCAGAAAGTGAGTGGATTCGTGCAACAATCACGTATGAATCGTAGCAGTGATGCCGAGACCCTGGTCCAGGCCGTCAAGGACGCCGCCGTACAGGCGGGCTTTGACGTGGTCGGTATTGCATCTGCGGACGTGTTCCGTGATCGCGGTGAGGCGACGAAAGACCGCGTCTCTGAAGGTTTGATGGACGGCTTGCCATGGTTCACGGAGCAGCGCGTGGAACGCGGTATGGATCCGTCCAACATGCTGCCCGACGCCCGTTCCATCATCTCCCTTGCGCTCAGCCACCACCATGAGGACGCCGCCGAAGTTCCTGATGCGCAGCCGCGCGGACGCATCGCCCGCTACGCGTGGGGCGAGGACTATCACCGGGTCTTTGCCCGCAAGGTTCGCGCATTCATCGAATCACTGCCGGAGGTCACCGGCATGGATAACATCGGCACGCGCTGGTATACGGACACAGGGCCAATGCTCGACCGAGCCGTTGCCGAGAGGGCGGGCGTCGGCTGGTTCGGCAAGAACACCAATATCCTGACCTCGCAAGGCTCGTGGATGCTGCTGGCGCAGATTATCACCACACTTGATCTCACCCCGGATGAGCCGCTCAAGAAGACCTGCGGAGCGTGCAACATCTGCGTGGACGCCTGCCCGACGGGGGCAATCGTCGCGCCTTACGTGCTCGACAACCGCAAGTGCATCTCATACCTCACCATTGAGAATCGCGGCCCCATCCCGCGCGAGCTGCGGCCCCTCATCGGCGACTGGATTTTCGGTTGCGATATCTGCCAGGACGTCTGCCCTGTCAACCGCAAGGCCCAGGTTGGAAAAGCCTATACGGAACTGACGCGTGATGCCGAGAATCGCGCGCGCCCGGAGCTCGTCGAACTACTTCAACTGGACGACCACGGCTTCCGTGAGCGATTCCGACAGAGCGCCGTCCTGCGCGCCAAGCCGGAGGGGATGCGCCGCAATGTCTGCGTCGCCCTCGGCAACATCGCCGACCCCGCCACAGTCCCTGCGCTCGCCCGCGTCCTGCGCGAGGATTCGTCTCCCGTCGTCCGCGGCCACGCCGCCTGGGCTCTCGGCCGTATTCGGACGACAGCGGCAGTGGGGGCACTGAATGACGCGCTCCGAAAAGAATCAGACGTGGGAGCGCTTGGGGAAATTACTGAGGCGCTTGGCGGCGCTCAATAAACCCTACGGTTTCGGCCCAAAGGCGTTGTCGCCGTCGGTTCCCTCCATGAAGCCGCACTCCACGATGATCCAAAAAGGCCCTATCAGGGGAATGAAATTGACCAGCCCCCACCATCCGCTCTTGCCACGATCATGGAAGCGCTTGGCAACAATCGCATAGTAAATCCAGATATCAAGCGGGATGAAAATCAGGTAAACCACCACTGCAAGGAACGGGGTGATCAAGGCTGACACAACTACGGCAATTCCAGCAATGAAACTAATCACCACTAATGGCAGAATCCCCTTGAGCCAGAAGTCGGAGCGATTGATCCGTCCGTCGTAGCTGAGAAGCACTGACTGGATTGGCATATCATACCTCCACGCTCACTGTCTGCTGCCATCTGGGGGTGACTCAATCTTAGCAGTCGCCAAACTTGCGAACTAATTCCCCATATACAGCTCACCACCCGGCCTGAAGGACGCATACCCGAACCAAAATGCGACGTGGCCGGACACACGGGCGGCGAACTCTCCGTTCGGCCCATTCAGCCCCTCCGGCGTCACCTGCCACTTCCCGCTCTGTGTATCGAGCAGGCTGCCGTCCGCCGCAAGTTCGAACGTCCGATTCTCGCGCAGGAACGCTTGCACCCCTCCCCCCTCGTCTGTGACCACGACGATGGGCACCTCGCTCACTGCATCATTGAGAGCCACCGTAGGCCCCAATTCCCCAAGGGTTTCCAGAGGGTACGCCTTGGCCTCTCCACTGTCCAGGATTGCCACGAACACCCGATCCTTTGGCCGCAGACTCAAATCACTTGCGCCGGGGCCGCCGGGGAACATCAGGCTGGGGCTGGAGAAATAGTCGTAGTACGCGGCATTGGGCGTGCCGGGTTTCTCATACGGACGCTCATGCCCCGTGTCGAGTGACAGCACCGTTGTGTCGGGATGCTGGCTGTTCCACTCCCCCCACGTCGTCAGCGTCACCGGCAGGATCGGAAGCACAATATCTTCTCCCACAAGCTCCCCAACCACGGGGATCCCCGTAAATTGGTTCCACAAGCTCTTTGTGTCGGCGTCATACATGAGCTTGTTCGAGCGATACAGCAGCCCGGACGACCCGAACACATACGGCTCCTGCCCATCACCCCGCCGTGTGTCATACAGGATGCCGGAGCCGCACAGCGTGCAATACGCGAGCGCAAACGGCTGTCCGCCCACCACGTCATTTGTCATCTCATGCCAGTTCATGATTCGGAGAGGGTAAGCGCGCGCCTCCCCGTTCAGGTACACCCCAAACACCTGCTCATCCAACTCAAGATAGCGCGCCTCATGGGCCCGGATGACCTCGGGGTTGTCCAACGACGGGATGCCGTCCACAACCACCCCGCCCCACACAATCTCTTCCAGCCTGATCGTGTGCTCAACGCCCTCTTCCGGCAGAAATTCGCGGAACCGCTCATCCAGCGTGCTGAGGATCTCGCCCTTCCACCACGGATAGACCGACGGCGGCGCATCATACTCCGGGTGCTCTCCCACCCATTGAAGCCATTCAAAACCGTCTTGGGCAAAGATATCCTCGCCCGTCAAATCACGAAGTGTATCGAATATGTGCGTCCTGTAAATCTGTCCATAGGGAAAAACATTCAACAAATCGACCAGAAACGGCGCATTGTGCGGGTCCCTCGTCAAGCGAATGAGGTCGACTCCTGGCGCTTGAAAGTCCGTCACCGACGCTCCTGTTGATACGTCCGGCCGCTCATACAGAGCGGCCGCCAACAACTCCCGCAGCCGTTCATCGTTAAGCGTCGCAACACTGTTGAACGTTGGTCGTGGCGTTTGAAGTGCCGAGGTCTCAGCCGCCGGCGTCGGAGACGATACAGAGAACGGCGCCCCCTCCGGGCGTTCCGGCAGCGTCGTGGAAACGGGCGTCGCCTGCTCCCCGCAGGCCCCCGCAAGCACCGCCGCCACGGCCAACAGCAGAGCGCCCGTCAGACCAAAGAGCCGACTCATAGCCGGCCCGCTTTGCCTTGACCGTTTTCAAGCTGCCCGCGTATCATCGTCATGCACAATTCGCCGCTCCGGAAGCATTAATATTCAATGAGGTTTGCACGGGTGAATTATCTCCACGCGATGTACCGTTTCTTCATTCCGAGCCTTGAGGCCAAGCTTCGGCTGCTCGCCGCAGATGTGAGCATCCTGGCCGGCACAATGGTTGCTACCATTCTAATCCGACATTACATGTTCAGTTCACTTGAGGCCGGCGCAGACACTGTGACGGGCTTCCTCGTGGGATTCACCGTCGTCGTCGCGTTCAACTCCATCGTCTATTTCGGCTCGCTGGCAGAGCCGGAGCCCGAGTCAGAGGCCTAGGCAGGCGCGCGAGCGGCTAAATCCGCCGCCGCTCCTGCAGAGCCGCGCCGCGTCCGGACAACCGAGGGAGCTGAATGATGCGTGGGGTCGGTGTGATTGAGTTCGGGGGGCCGGAAGCCCTGCAAATCGTTGACCTCCCGGAGACGCACGCTGGGACCGGCGAAGTCCGTATCCGCGTCCACGCCGCCGCCGTAAACCCCACTGACACCGGGCTGCGCAACGGCTCCCGCGCCGCCATGCTGGCAGACGTTCCGCCGCCCTACGTTCCCGGCATGGATCTCGCCGGCGTCATCGATGAAATCGGGCCGAATACCGACACGGACCTCACCGTCGGTGACGCGGTGATGGCTATGGTCGTCCCGAATGCCACCCACGGCGCATATCGTGAGAGCATCGTGCTCGCGGCGGACTCCGTCGTCCGAGCCCCCGCCGCAGCAACGCACGTCGAGGCATGCACACTGCCGATGAACGGACTGACCGCCCGCCAATCACTTGACCAACTCGCCCTCAGCCCGGGCCAGACCATCGCGGTGACCGGCGCGGCCGGCTGCTACGGTGGCTACGTCGTCCAGCTCGCGAAGGCCGAGGGGCTGCGCGTCATCGCCGACGCATCCGAGGCGGACGAACAACTCGTCGCCTCTCTCGGCGCTGATGTGGTCGTACGGCGCGGCGACGATGTCGCTACCCGCATCCGTGAAGCTACCCCGGACGGCGTCGACGGCCTCGCGGACGGTTCAGTGCAATCCGAGCAGGTGGTAGCGGCCGTTCGAGACGGCGGAGCGTTCGCATCCGTGCGTGGCTGGCGCGGCACAGGCGAGCGCGACATCTCATTCCACCGCACCATGGTGCCGCGCTACGACCACCGCGCAGACCTCCTCGGGCAACTGCGCGAGCAAGCGGAAAACGGCACGGTCACGCTACGTGTCGCCGCCACGTATCCACCGGAGGAGGCCGCTGCTGCGCATGCGCGGCTTGAGGCCGGCGGAACACGCGGACGTTGCGTGATTGTGTTTTCAGGGCAGGCGTGACGACCGCCGGGCGGCATCACGCTACTATTGTCGTTATAACAAGCCTGCGGGAGGCCTATTAACGTGAACATGGCGGCGCGATCGGGCGGAGCAATGTCCCCTCGCGGCGCGCATGATTCCTCCGGCCACAGCCTTGCCATCTTCACGGCTCTCTATGAGCTCACCATGTCGCAGGCGTGGTGGCAGAGCGGCAACGCCAACGATGCCACCTTCAGCCTCTTTATCCGCCGCTTCCCCCCCAACCGCTCCTATTTCGTTCTGGCAGGAGTCCATGACATCCTCGACTACCTGGCCGATTTTCGATTCACGGATGCGGACATCGCCTATCTCGGCTCACTCGGACGCTTCGACGGCGGCTTCCTGGAGTTCCTGGCCGATCTGCGCTTCACCGGCAGCGTCCGCGCCATGCGCGAGGGCGAAATCTTCTTCGCCGATGAGCCCGTCATGGAGGTCTCCGGGCCAGTTATCGAATGCCAGATACTCGAGAACTACGTCATCAACCGCGTCAGCCTGCAAACAATGCTCGCCACCAAGGCTGCCCGTGTCATGCACGCCGCCCGTGGCCGCCCGGTCACGTACTACGGCTCCCGACGAGCTCCTGGAGTGGACGCCGCCGGACAGATGGCGCGTGTTGGCTCCATGACTGGCTTTGCGGGCACCGGCAACGTCCTCGCCGCCGCCCAGCACGGCATCACGCCCATGGGCACCATGGCCCACTCCTTCGTCGGCTCATTCCCCACGGAACTCGACGCCTTTCGCGCCTTCGCCCGCTCTTTCCCTGATGCATCCACCTTCCTGATTGACACCTATGACCCCATCGAGGGCGCGCGCAACGCCATCACCGTCGCGCTGGAGATGAAAGAGGGAGGCCATAGCCTGGGTGCGGTGCGGCTCGACAGCGGCGATCTGCTCAACCTCTCACGCCGCGTCCGCGCCATGTTGGACGGGGCAGGTCTGGAGGACGTGGATATCGTCGCGAGTGGCGAGTTGGATGAGTTCGTTATCGACGGCCTGCTGCGGGACGGTGCCCCCATCGCCGGTTTCGGCGTCGGCACGCGCATCGGCTCCTCCGCCGACGCGCCGTGGACAGACTCCGTTTACAAGCTCGTCGAATACGCCGGCGAACCCGTCCTCAAGTTGAGCGTCGGGAAAGAGACACTCCCGGGACGGAAGCAGATTTATCGTTACGAAGACGAAAACGGCGGCTACGCCCGCGATGTAATCGCCATGGCGGATGAGCCGCCACCGGACGGAGCCGCAGCACTTCTGGAAGACGTCATGCAAGACGGCAGCGTGCTGCGCTCTCACCCCACGCTTGATGAGGCCCGTGACCTCTTCCAGCGTGGATTCGCCGCCCTGCCTGAGGACATCAAGGCTCTAACCGGCGCAGCAACCTACCCCGTGGACATCTCCTCCGCGCTGGCCGAACTCCAACAGGAGATTGCTAAAGACCTCTCCACGCGCGGCATGTAGTCAAGAATCTCTCGAATCCACTCGTCAGTCGTCTGAGCCCTTGGCCCGACCATCGAGCATCCACGTGGTTGGCCACCTTGAGACTAGTTGCTGTATAGCAACTCGACCAGTGCCTATAATGGAGCGACGGTTCGTAACCCGAGCGATTTGTGCTCGGCCGGTTGGAGAAGCTTCGTGAGTCACTTCGATATTGAGTTTCGGCTTGCCACAGCCGACGGTTCAGAACAACGAGAATTCAGGGGAATGGTGGATACCGGATCAACCTACACCATGATTGCTGGATCAATCCTTCATGAGATGGGGATTCGGCCCACTGACACTGAGCGCTTCGAACTCGTCGACGGAAGTATCGTCACCCGGGACATCACAGAAGCTCGCGTTCATATCAACGGGCGTAGCGCCGTGACGATAGTGGCGTTCGGGGATGAAGACATTGAGCCCATCCTTGGCGTATATGCCTTGGAAGGTCTTCGACTCGTCGTTGATCCTGTCAACGAAAGACTCGCGCCTGTCGCCCATCTACGAGCTTAGCCGCCCGACCGCGCGAGCTGTTTCTGGACGCCTTCGCCCTACGCGCTAGTTGCCCAGCTCCCGGATATGCGCCACCAACATCCAGCGCTCGGCAGGGGATAGCAACTGCGCGAAACGCGGCATGTTTGTCGAACCTTCCCACGCCGACGGGTTATTCGCCCACGCAGGAGCAGGGAAGTCGCCATTGCCGCGGCTGATAATCCGATACAGATCACCGGCCGTCCGCGCCTGAGTATCGTCCTCCGTCAGGTTCTTCGGAACGTTCACTCCGGCAGCCTCAAACGCGATGGTGACCTGCAAGAGGCCCTCGCCGTCCCCTGTCGCCCCGTGGCACATGGCGCAGTTCCGCTGGAACAGGAAATTGCCGTATTCCAGAACGTCGGGAGTAACCGCGATCGGGTTGCCGCCGACGGCATTCAGCTCGTCGTCCGGCATCAGGTCAAAGTGCTCAAGGCGCAGGTCTGCATTCAACTGCTCCTCCGGCGCGCCGCCGCTGTTGAACGCCACCGTGCCGGGCCTCACGGACATGGAAGGCCCTTCCTGCTTGCGAACCGCAGGCGAATAGTGCATCTCTTGGAAGAAGTCCACCGGATAGGCGCCCGTCGAGCAGCCAGTGAGCGCGATAACGGCGACCGCAATAAGTGCGAGCGTCATCACGCCCACTCGCCGTGTCGGCCACCTCAATGTCCTGATCGCTCTCTGCATTTCTGCGCCTGTCTCTTTATCCGTTCACCCTGAGCCTGTCGAAGGGCATCCCTACTTCACCTCGTTAATCACTTCTTCCGCGCCGCCGCTCTGAAGCGCCTGCTGCGCGTTGCCGATTCTTGACTCGTCCACCGTCACCAGCAGGCCGATGTAGCCAAGCGTGATGCGCGCGTCGTATAGGGGTCCCGCGCCACCGGGGCGTGGCAGACGGCTCTCGAAAATCACGCCGATAACCGTGAAGATCATCGCAACCAGCAGCGTGAACTCGTACATGATGATCATGCTTGCCGGAATCGCGAGGATCGGCTTGCCTCCCGTCACGAGCGGGAATGCTGTCTGTGTTGCAAAGACGAAGAGGAACGCTGTGATGAAGCCGATAAACGCCCCGAACAGGGAGAACCGGAAGAGCTTGTTCTTCTTCACATGCTCCCCGAACGCGCCCTCCGGGTACGGGTTGCCGGTCATCACCTCGTAGTCGTCACTGGTGAAACCGGCCTCGCGCAGATTGCGCGCTCCCTCTGCGGCGGAGTCCGCGTTTTCGTACAAGCCGAGAACACTCTGGTTTGCCATTGCTTCCGCTCCCAACCTGCGGGCTACCAGGCCCGCGGCTCCTCTGATTCCCTAACGATGGCAGGCACAGTCACCTCACCGATTTGCACCTCGGATCGGAAGACTTGCCCCTCCTTCTGTTCCCACGCCGGTACCAACGGCACCAGCTTGGCGAAGATGATGAGTAACATCGCTACCATCCCGAATGAGGCGAGCACAATGACGCTCTCCGTCAAACTCGGGACATAGTTCGCCCATAAGAATGTAAGCTCCTGTTTCCGTTCAATGGCCGGGATGATGAGGAAGAACCTCTCCAGCCACATGCCGATGTTGACCAGGATCGACGTCCAAAACATCAACGCGATGTTTCGGCGGACCTTCCGGTTCAACCATAACGGTATCGGTATCACGTATGAGGTCAGCACCATGATGACTGTGATGGCGTTGAACGGCCACTCAAGCAGCCGGCGCTCCATCACCGCGATCTCCTGCTCTTCCCGTGTGTAGAACGAGAAGGCGAAGTCCAGGAAGAAGAAGAACAGCCAGGCGGTCGCAATGAAGATCAGCAGCCGCCCAACGGCGTCAAAATGGTCTTCCCAGATGAAGTTCTCCAGCTTGAAGATCCAGCGCATGAACGCCATCAGCGTCAGCACCATCGACACGCCGGAATGTACCGCGCCGATAACGAAGTAAGGCGCGTAAACCGTCACGTGCCACGCAGGCACCACGGACGCCGCGAAGTCCCATGACACGATGCTGTGGACGGACACGAACACCGGCAGGATCAGTGCGGACATCAGGATGCCGAAGATGCCCTGCAGTTGCCACTGACGTGGTGTGCCACGCCAGCCCATCGCCAGCGCGCCGTAAATGGTTCGGCGCATTCCGGTGCTCTGGTCGCGGATAATCGCAAAATCGGGGATCAAGGCCGTGAAGACGAACAGGATACTTCCCGTCAGGTATGTCGTAATCGCGACGGGGTCCCACACCAGCGGGGAGCGAACGTCCGGCCACACACCGCGCGTGAAGTCATACGGCAGCAACCAGTACACGATGCGCCACGGCCGCCCCGCGTGAATCACGGGGTGGATGAGGGACGTGACGAGGGCAAAGACCGTCATCACCTCCGCCGCGCGTGTGATTGGTCGTTTCCATTCAGCCTGCGTCAGCCGCAGGATGGACGAAATCATCGTTCCGGCGTGGCTCACACCAATCCAGAACACGAAGTTGACGATGAAGAATCCCCAGAAAGCGGGGCGGTTCAGGCCTGTAACCCACAGGCCCTGCCAGATGAGAATCGTGACGGCGATGGCTCCCGCCATGACGAGGATGAACGGCGGCAGGAAGGCGAGCACATGCCGCCTCCGCAGCTCAAAGACCGGCCAGAGCAACTCGTCGTTGATCTGGCTGGCCGTCAGGACCGGTCGATCTCGCATTCCCTCGTCTCTCCGCTAGTCCGGCTTCGCCACTATGTGCGCGTGTCCAACTCCGAATGGCCTCACCACGCGCAGCAGCAGCGCCTCTCGCGTCTCCCACAGGGACACGAACGGCACCACTCGCGAGGCCAACAGGATCATCAGGGCAACCCCGGACAACATTCCGGCGAATACAAGGATTTCAAGGATGCCGGGATAGCCGATGTTGTGTGGAATCTCGTGTAGTTCGTGGCCGCCGACCTGCTCGATCGACCACGTATTCGCATAGATGCGGAGCCTGTCAAAGAAGTTGCCGATTACGATAATCACGCCCACCACGGCCGGCCCGAGGATGCTTCTCCTGACCGGGTTCCACATAATCAGCAGGAACGCCGTGATAAACGAGAGTCCGATGGCGCCCACGAACATCCAGAGTTGCGGACGCGCCAGTAAGTTCTCAACCGCCGGATCTCCGAAGGCCAACAGCGCGAGAACCTGTTGCTCGTGCGGCAGACGACCATACCAGAACAGGATGAATCCGCTCCAGAAGAAATAGAACCAGAACAGTGTCAGCGCCAGCAGCAGCCGCCCGTACGCCCAGAACTGCTCAAGCTCAAAGTAGCGTGCCAAACCACCCCACTTGCGCAGCGCGAACTGCACGACGATAAACAGGCCAAGTCCCATCTGTAGGCCGGTCACTGCGTGGAACGCGGGGAAGATTGGGTCCTTCCAGCCCGGCGTGAGAACCATCGCGAAGTCCGTCGCGAACACCATGTGCGTCGTCGCGTAGGCGGCAATGTACATCGCTCCGAGGATTCCAAGCCCCGACTTGTGCATCGCCCACTGTTGAGCCGTACCGACCCAACCGTAAGCGAGGGAGGCCGCGATGCCACGGGTGCGCCCACTGCCATGGTCGCGGACAGCCGCAAGGTCCGGCAGCACGGACACGTACACGAATATCAGCCCGATGCCGACAAACGTGGAAAGCATGATCAGGTCAGGGAACCACGGGGCCAGCCGCCAGTCCATCCATAGGCTGTTGCGTCCCTCAAGCCCCGGATGCGCAGCCATGATTGGTATGAAGAACACCAGCATGACAGGACCGGCGAGCGCAAACAGCTCAGCCGCCCGGCTTGTGGGGCGACGCCATTGCGCTCTGGCGAACCGTAGGCCAATTCCGGCCATCGGAATGCCCATCACCAGTGAGAACACATAGAAATAGCCGACGGCGTAGTACTTCCACCGCGTGTGGTCGTCCAGGCCGCCAAGCATCATGAGGAGCGCCGCCACAACGCCAAGCGTGGCAATCGCGGCGAGAATCCACAGCGCGCGGCTCATCCGCGGGCCGGTTTCCCGCGCGTCATGGATGAGCTCTTGTGTCAGCTCCTCCTGTGTCGCGGGAGGCCCCGGTGCCTCATGACCGTTGTGGCTGGTCTGCATCCTCTCCTCGTTGCTCGATTCTCGTCGCTGCTCGTCGGTTTCTTTGTCGCTGTTGATCAGTTGTCGTCGTTTTGGCTGTTTTTGGTCGTTTTAAGGGTGTTTTTGTCGCTTATTGGTCGTTTTTTGTCGTTTTTGATCGCTACTGTGTGAATTTTGTCACCGCTCCTAATGAGCCACCGCGGTCATCTCGTCAGAACCCGCCTTTGCCGTCGCGACGCCCTTCAGGTACCTGATGTTGGGTTCAGTTCCGATGGCTCCCTGCAGCTGATAAGCCCGTGATTCATCCGCAAAAAGCTGCGAAACGCGACTATTCGGGTCGTTCAAATTGCCGAATGTCAAGGCATCTGTCGGACACGCTTGTTCACACGCCGTCATGAAGTGATCGGGCGCACTTGTGCCGGTTCGCTTCGCGATGCGGACAGCGGCATTGATGCGCTGGATGCAGAATGTGCACTTCTCCATGATTCCGCGCTCACGCACCGTCACGTCCGGATTCAGATAGTTGTGGAACGTCTCGGGCCACGTCGGACGGCGGTAGTTAAAGAACCGGGCATGGTATGGGCAGTTATTGGCGCAGTAGCGAGTGCCAACGCACCGGTTATACACCTGCACGTTCAGGCCGGCGGGGTTGTGATACGTAGCGTACACAGGGCAAACAGGTTCGCACGGCGCGTTGCCGCAGTGCTGGCATAGAACCGGCAGGAAGTGCGCCTTGACGTTCGGGTATTCCCCTTCCCAGTAGCGCTCAATGCGGATCCAGGCGATTGCGCGCCGCTCAGTGAAATCACGCTCGAGATTAATGGGCAGGTTGTTCTCCGCGGCGCAGGCAATCACGCACGCTTGGCAACCCGAGCAGGCATCGATATCAACCGCCATACCCCATTTGTAGTCCGACATTGTCATTGCGCTAGTCTCCGTGGCCTTTCCTGACTATGTGTACTCCAGCTGAATGATGTGCGTTCCCTCAAGCTGCTGCCCCGTAAAGCCGCCCTCCATGCGCGCCATGCGCATCCGGCGGCCGAGCGGGCGAATCGTCACGGTTGTCGCACCCCATGCCTGGGAGCCTGTGCCCTCGACTTCGATGTCTCCCAGAACGGTGTTAACGTTGCCGTTTGGATTATCACCATACCGTCCGGAAAATGCCCGGCCGCGCCCGAATGGAACGGCGACGACATTCGGCGGAATACCAGGATGAAGATACACCGGAACCTCAACAGCGCCACTGTCAGATTCCAATGCGACCACATCACCATCGCGCAGGCCAAGGCGAGCAGCCTCTCGACTGTTCACCTCCACCCAACTGTGCCACACCATAGAGGTGACAGGGTCGGGCGCGGATTGAGTCCACGGAAGGTGTCCAGCGCTTCCATCCCCAACCGTAGAGCTTGCGAAAGGAATCAGGTGGTACCGATCTGTGTGCTCAGCGATTCGTTCAGGCATATCGGCGAGCGCCGGGGCGAAATCAAATCCGGGGCGCTCCCATATGGTCACACCGCGCCCAGCGATGTTCCACCAACCGCCGCGCTGCAGTACGCCCGTTGTGAAAGCCGCCAGCGTTGAACCCTGAACAGAGCCGCGGCCCGGATTTGCCGCGTGCAGATCCGCGAGAGCATTCAGCACCACCTGCTCCATGCTGTCACCACGCGTGTGTCGGTTCATTCCGCCGGACTGCATCAGCGAAATCAGCACGTCCCCTATCGCTCGGGAGTCATGCACGGCGCGGCGCGAACTGTCGAGCAACGGCGCGGCAACCGGCTGCTGTACCGTGAGAACCTCGTAACCGGGGCCGGGATCAGGCACATCCGTCCCCCAAGATTCCAGGTAGTGCTGATCAGGAAGGATAAGATCGGCCATCGCGGTTGTCTCGTTCGGTTCCGATGAGAAACTAACGACGTTTCTGGCACGGCTGAGTGCCTGCCCAAACTTGAGACTGGCCAAAGCGTGTACAGGATTGGCACCGTCAACAAGCACAAGATCAATGTCTCCTCGATCGAGTTGATCACGAACGCTACGCCATTCCGAGTAGGTCGTTGGGGCAGGCAATCCCTGCAACTCAGTAAGCGAGATGTCACTGTTGAACTGGACGCCGCCGCGGCGGCCAACACTGCCAAGCACGCCATTGAGAATCATCCCTGCCTTGGCATTGAAAAGGCCGTTCGGTTGGGCGGCGGCGGAACTGCCGACAAGAACCACCGTGGGGCCGTGCGAAGCGAGGTTATGCGCGACATCCGTGATCATCTGACCGGTCAAAACGCCGGGCGTCGCGCCGAGTTGATCCGCAATCGCATCTGGGCGATAAGCAGCAAGCGCACCCTCGCCTTGGCCATCAGTCATGGCATTCACGGTTGCCTCATCAGCGAGCCCTTCATGGACGACAACGTACGCAATGCTAAGAGCCAGAATGCCCTCACGTCCGGGAGCGATAGGCAGCCAAGTATCCGCATTCGCGGCGGTCATAGAAAAGCGGGAGCTGGCATGGACGTGTGTTCCCCTACTCCTACCCTCTCCACGACGGAAGTGGCCATAGGCCTTGCTGTAATGGATCGGCGCAAGCCAGGACTCGAGGAAATCGGCTCCGATTGAAAGCACGGAACCCGCATTCGCAATATCAAAGAAGGGGAGCCTGTCCTGACCGAACACGTCCTTGGAAGCCTGCCGAATGGCGGCGTTCTCAAGTGGCTCCAATTGGAGGTGCCGTATGCCGGAACCCTGTGCGAACTCGTGGGTCACTGCCCCAAGATGGCCTCGGTTCGGACGGGTAATTAGCAACGTGCGAGACCCATCCGCTCCGGAGAGCAGAGTGTTCAGACGTGACAGGCCATTGGCCCACGAGATTCTCTGGCCATTCGCCATCGGGCCGCTGAACCTGTCTGGATTGTATAGGGACTGCACGCCGGCCAGGCAGCCCGACAGCAATCCACCCCGGTTAAGCGGGTGATCAGGATTGCCTTCAATCTTCTTGGCACGGCCCTCAGCGACGCGCACGAGGATGCCATGGCCCTCTCCGCATGACACGCATGACGTAGCGTACATATCTTCAAGACCCTGAGCGAGATCCTCAGGTAGATCGCGAGGGCTCTGCTTAATGAGTTCTCGCTCGGGAATGGCGCAACCCGCAAAAAGGACGCCGGCCACGGATGTGGCGCCGGCTACCCTCAGAAAGTCCCGCCTGGTCAGATCCATCTCGCGTTATCCGTCCGTTTCCCTCTCGTCAGTTCCTTATGAGTGACATGTGGAGCAAGTGGTCGGCGCGCTGTTCTCCTTGTGGCAGCCGACGCAGTCTCCCATCTTGAGAATTCGTACCTGTTCAACCTGTCTCACACTTCCCACGTCGCCGTGGCATTCGGAGCACTCAAAACCCGCTGTTATGTGGGGTTCATGTCTGAATTGAGTGTGGTCAGGAAGTCGATGCTGCCGCACCCAGTTGAGAGGTTCGCCGGACTCCCACGCGGCGCGCAGCGGCTCAAGGTTGGGATTGCTGGTAGCGACAGTCTTGTGACAGAACATGCACTGCTCCACGGACGGCACGGTCGCCGTTCGCGACGTGTCCGCGGCTCGGTGACAGAACTCGCACTCAATGGCGAGCGAAGTTACATGCTGATCGTGAGGAAACTCCATTTCGTTCTCCGGCACAGAATAAACGGCGCCCAGTGCAGCCGTTCCGCCGGAAAACGCGATGATGCCGATAACAATCAGGGCAAGAGGGATTGCGATGAGCACTCCGATGAGACGGAGTGGCAAGGCCCCTACGCGCTGTCGCATCTGAATAAACGCCCCGCCCCTAGATCCAGACCTTCGTATAGATAGTCCTGAGGACTTCCGATTCAGTCAGGAATCCCAAAAATGCGAAGAGCGCAATTGCGGCGGCGGCGATGGCGGCGGCGTAGAAGATTGGGCGGATTCGTTCAACGCGGGGGCCGACGTGGCCGGTGGTGGCGAGCGACGGGATGATTGCGTGAGCTACGAGGAGAGAAAGGGCCATTCCTATGACGGAAAGCCACAAAAGCCATAAGTAGACCAGCGTGGTCTGAATCTGGTCCCAGTCAGCGGCCGTCAATGACTGCGGGTCGATTTCAGTCACGGATCAGGCACTCCTCTGCGAGCGAGAAATACACGTCATTTCAATAGGAAACGGTACACGCCGCCGAGAGTCGGTGTCAATCCCCATTTTGAGCGTGCCAAAAGCCACGAAGCACATGCCCTCCACGTAGATGGCACATGTGAGGGCTTGTGCCAAAATTCACACAGTAGCGCTGTTTTTTGCCGTTTAAGGGCGGATAAGGGCGCTTTAAGGCCGTTTTAGGGGCAGTTAAAGCCCAAAAGGCGAGCGCCGAAAACCTTCCACGTACATGCCAAGCGGCCGTCCACCCAGCAGGTGCAGATGGCCATGAGGCTGCGACTGCATGCCGTCCTCGCCGAAATTTGAAAGGACACGGAAGCCGCCCGGCGCGTGCTGTTTGCCGAGCTCAACGGCGAGGGCGGACGCGCGCTCCATGTCGTCTCTCCAGAACTCTTCCTGCGTCTTGTGCTCTTTCGGGACGATCAGGAGCTGGATCGGCAGCCAGCGAAGGTGGTTGCGGAAGACGATAAGGTCTTCCTCTTCGTGCCAGACCTCAGCAGGTTCGCGGCCGGCGATGATTTCACAGAAGACGCAGTAGGTTCGCGCAGGACCCGTCATTCGACAAGTCTACCCGCGACCACGCCGCGACCGCGATTCAGACAGAGGCGGCGTGGCGTTGCGCCTCAGCAAGTAGTTGGGCACATCGATGTGGAACGGGATGCTGAATCGCGCATCCGCCAAGCGCGACGCGACACGGGGCTCATCCTGCGCCAGCTCATCAAGGGAGATGTTCATGGTCACAACGGTTGCGAGTCTCGCGTTGTAGCGGTAGTTGATGATCTGATACAGCTTCTCCTGCGCCCAGGACGTGGTGGCATGCGCGCCCAAATCGTCCAGGACCAGCAGCGGGACAGTCCGCACACCCTCAAACAGTTCGTCATATGAGACATCGCTCTGAGGGCCAAAGGTGTATCGCAAGTGATCAAGCAGGTCCGGCACCACGACGAACAGCGTTTCGATGCCTTTCGCACGGCATTGATTGGCAATCGCGGCGGCGAGATGCGTCTTCCCGACACCGTTATCGCCGGTGAAAACAAGCCAGCCGTCAGGTTGTTCCGCGTAGCTCTTCGATGTGTTCAGGGCTCCCTCGATGCTCTGATGCTGGCGACGATCCAAGGTGTCATAGGTTCTTGGATCAAAGTTCGTGAAGGTCATCTCGCGGAATCGGGGTAGATCCAGCGCATCCGTCGCGCGGAGACGGCTGCTGGCCGCGCCGGTCGCAAGCACGGTCGTCACCTCCGGAGAGGTGAGCCTGCTAAGGAAATGCGGTTCCATCTCAAACAATGGCCTGCTGAGGGTGATGACCGTTGGGCGGCGCTCAATGAATCGCTGGTTCAGCACCTGGAAGAGTTTTTCCTGCGCCCACGGCGTTGCGGACTGAACACCGAGGTCGTCCAGGATGAGCAGCGGCGCTTCCTTGACCTGCTCAAAGAGGGAGTCAAAGGGGGTCTCGGCATTTGGCGCATATGCGGCCCTGAGATAGTCGAGGAAATCCGGGACGGATACGAGCAGGGCAGGCATTCCGCGTCGGATAACCTCGTTGGCGACGGCAGCAGCGAGACGCGTCTTGCCGCTGCCGGCCGGGCCGTGAAGGACTAGCCAGCCGTCCGGCTCCACGGCATATTTTCCGGCCCCGATCAGCGCATCGGCATACGGGCCGTTCCTTTCATTGACGGCAGTCTGCTCCAATTCAGATGCGAGGGAGTCGAACGTGACGTGGGCAAACGGTTCAAGCTGACCATAACGCTGGAGCCGACGGAATCGATCGCTCTTGAGCTCCTCCGCGCGGCATACGCAGGGGATGAGCTTGCCAAAGTCAGGGTCATCAAGAGGCAGTTCACGGCTGACCCACCCCAACCCGTTGCAGACGGGGCAGCGTTCAACGTCCGGGGCCGTGTCGCTTTTCGGGGCGTCAGCGCCAGCGGACGACCTGGCCGTATTCTCCCCCGCGATAGCGGTCCTTCGCAGGACGTCGCTGAGTCGTTCCATCTCCCCTACCCCTATCTCTCCAGTTGCGAAGAATCGATCGCACGTACGCCCAGCGCCGCGCGTTCTGTGCCGCCGCCTCCTGAAATGCCTCACGGATCCAGGTGGCGGGGTATTCCTGTTCTGTCTCTGAAAGCTCCTGTGCTATGCCTGCCCCCGGAATCGGGCCGATGGTGTCTTCATAGAGCCGGAATATCTCGCCGGGCTGCGACGGCGGCTCCTCCGCGTGAGCTCTCAGCCGCTTCGGCGATAGTTCGGCATCGCCTGCCCTGACTCGTTCGGCAGCCCGTCGTCCCTCGGAGTCGTTCACAAAATAGGCCGTGTCTCCATCTGCGAGTTCAACCTCGAGAAACACGCCGGCACGCACAAAGTCGGCCATGATAAGCGGCACGGCCTCACCCGAATTTCTGTCATCCAGAGTTGGCTCAGCAGCAACAGCGTCCGCCAGTTCACCGAGTTCGGGCGCATTGGCCATTTCCCGCGCGGTGACGAATCTGATCGCGCCCTTGCGGCCTCGGATGCGGCGCAGGGCAACAAGGAAGAGTTTTATCTCTTCAGCGCTCGTCAGGCGCGGGAGGATTTCCGCGAAAAACGCCTCCGGCACGGGAGTGGCCTGTGTCGGCGTAAGAAAGCCCTGAAAGGCGTCAATATCACGCATGGCGGCCTGCTCAGCACATCTCCCTAGTAGTACCCGTCCGGGCCGGAAGTACCGCCTGCGCGGGCGGCATTGCGGAATGTGGTTGTCTGCTCTTCAAAGACCACCTGCATCCGTCCCGTCGGTCCGTTGCGGTGCTTGGCGATGATGACGTCCGCAATGCCGCGGGGATAGTCCTGGTCAGGATGCTGCCGCTCCCATTCTTCTCCCGTGAAGACCATGTCCGGGCGATACAGGAACAACACAACGTCCGCGTCCTGCTCAATCGCGCCGCTCTCTCGGAGGTCCGACAGGAGCGGCTCATGGCGGGGACGGTTCTCCACCGCGCGGGAAAGCTGAGAGAGAGCCAACACCGGGACGTTCAGATCGCGGGCAAGCGCCTTGAGAGATCGGGAGATCTCGCTGATTTCCTGCACGCGGTTTCCAAACGTGTTCGTGCCGGACATCAGCTGCATGTAGTCCACGACAATCAAATCAAGTCCTTCTTCAAGAGAAAGTCGCCGCGCCTTGGAGCGCAGAGCCACGACACTCAGATTGACCGAATCGTCGATATAGAGGGGCAGATCGGCCAGCCGCCCGACGGCGTTCATGATCGCGCCCTCTTCATAGTCCGTCCACACGTGGCCGCGGATGCGCGTGGAGTTGATGCCGGATTCGCCTGCCAGAAGGCGCTCAATAACCTGCTCCGACGCCATTTCAAGACTGAAGAACGCGACTATGCGCGGGCGTCCGTCGGGCTTCCGGGTCTCAGCGGCCGACTTGGCGACGTTGAGCGCAAAGGCACTCTTGCCGACACCGGGCCGGGCCGCAAGGATGAGCAGGTCCGAGGGTTGAAAGCCGCCGCCCAGCTGTCTGTCAAGATCAACAAACCCGCTTTCAACACCACCAACGCGACCGCCGACCAATTGCTCGGTGTCCTCAACGTACCTGTCAAGAACATCGCGCAGCGCCTCAAGGTCACGGGTGTTTTGGCCGAGCCGCATCCTGTAGAGCAGCTCCTCGGCCTTGCGGAGAGATTCTTCTTCATCCTCTTCGGCGCGCGTGCCAATCCCCGCGATCTGCCCTCCGGCGTCAATCAGTTGGCGGTGGATGGAGAGGCGTCTAACAAGGCGCGCGTAGTTATCCGCATAAACGGACGTGGGGACAACGGCTATGAGGTGGCTGAGGAAAGGGAGCCCGCCGACTTCTTCAAGTCGCTGACGGCGGGCGAGCTCATCCGCGACGCTTATCTGGCTTATGGGGTCATTGCGGGTGAAGAGCGTTACACAGGCTTCAAATATCCATGCGTGACGCTGACGATAGAAGTCGCCTGCCTCAACGATGATCTGCACACCTGGGACCGTCTCTCCGTCAATGAGCATTGAGCCGAGGACTGCCTCCTCAGCTTCGTCGTCATGTGGTGGTAGCTGCTCGGTGTACATAGGACACCCCGGCCCCGTCCGATCCGCAAGCCCCGGTGGCCCACGGACTGCGGGCCGAGCACTCCGCTTCTACGAGTCATCCTCGTCAGCGGCCTCGGCCTCACCCTCTTCAGGGGCGGCTGTCTCTGCCTCCTCTTCCGCGACCTCGGCGGCCTCCTCTTCGGTCTCAACCGCCTCCGATTCCTCTGCCGTCGCCTCGGGAGCATCGACTGCTTCGGCTGTTACCTCGTCTCCGGTGGCCTCGGCGGTCTCAGCGCCTTCCTGCTCCTCTTCGGGAGTCTCCTCGACGAGAGGCGGCGGATCCGTTCCCTCCTGATAGACGGTAATTGTCACGCTAGGGATGACATCCGGCGCGAGGCGGATCGGGGTCTGGTGGTGGCCAAGCTCCCGTATCGGCTGGGCAAGCTGCACGGCGCGGCGGTCAATCTCCACGCCCATCGCCTCATTCACAGCCTCTGCAATTTCAGTCGCGGTGACGCTGCCGTAGAGACGGCCACCGGGACCGACACGCACCGCGATGAACAAACGCTCCTCCGCGAGGCGCTCGCCCACGCTCTCCATCTCAAGATTGAGCTTGGTCCGGCGTTCAACTTCGGCCTTTCTGCGGGAATCGGCACGGGCGAGTTCCTGCGGCGTTGCGAGGACGGCCAGGCCCTTGGGGAAGAGGAAGTTGCGGGCGTACCCGTCCTTGACCTCGCGGACATCACCGGCGATGCCCAGACCGGGCGCCTCATCAATCAGTACGACTTTCATCAAAGTGTCCTTTCAGCCAATAGTAGTACGTGTGTTCTTATTCGTCAACCGCTCAGACGACTCATTGGTTGGTCTCGCGGGACGGTACACAAGAGATAAGGTTATGGAACACGGGGGGCGGCGGCAAGGTTTTGGCGGGGAGTTTTCCACGAAATCAGGCGTTCAGCAGCGCGCCCTCCCAGTTTTCTGACACATCCCCTAGTGGCACATCGATCATGTCGCCGATACGTAAGGCATCGCCGCCCACCGTGCCGATCTCGCACATGGAGACGCCGTGTTGTTCACACAATCCGCGGAGCGCATCGAGGTCATCTGAGGGGACGGAAACGACGATGCGCGCGGGGGCTTCTCCGAACAGTGAAGCGTCAATGCGGGCATCGTCATTGAGGCCCAGGTCAAGTGACGCGCCGATGCCGCCGATGGCGGATGATTCCGCCACAGCGACGGCCAAGCCGCCCTCGGAGACATCATGGGCAGAACGCAGGAGTCCGTGTCCAATTGCCTCACGCACTAATGCTTGCGTCTTTGTCTCTGCGTCTATGTCAAGGTCAGGACGTCCCGCAACGATTCCTTGCACACGGGAGAGGTATTCGCTCGCGCCAAGGGCGTTGATGGGAAGTTCCGGGTCGGGTGCGCCAAGGAGGACGATGCTGTCGCCCTCATTGGCGAATCCCGCTCCGCACCGGGCGTCAAGGTCCTCGAGCAGGCCAACCATGCCCACCGTTGGGGTGGGGTCGATGGGGCCGTCAGCGGACTCGTTGTAGAGGCTGACGTTGCCACTGATGACGGGGATATTCAGGGCACGGCACGCCTCAGCCATGCCGCGGATGGCCTGCTCGAACTGGTAGGCGATGGGCTCGCGCTCCGGGTTGCCGAAATTGAGGCAGTCCGTGATGGCAAGGGGTGTCGCTCCCACGCATGAGAGGTTGCGGGCGGCCTCAACCACCGTCAGCGCCCCGCCTACGTACGGATCCAGATAGCAGGCGCGGGAGTTGACGTCGATAGTCAATGCGATGCCCTTGCTTGTGCCCTTGATGCGCAGGACAGCAGCATCGCCCTGACCGGGCGAGAGGACGGTGTTGTTGCCCACCTGGTAGTCGTATTGCTGGTAGACGGGCCTCTTGCTGGCGAGGGAGGGCGCGGCGAGCATCCGGAGGAGGGTGGCATTCCAATCGGAAGGTTGGGGGAGGTCAGAGAGGTCACGGTCGCGGAGAGCGGCTGTTTGAGAGTCCTCGACGCCGGATAGCACGTAGGCGGGGGGTTCGGTGAGGGCGGCGATGGGCATGTCGCCGACGATCTCGCCGTTGTCCCGGATGATGGCGTTGCTGCCGTCCGTGACGACGCCAATCTCGTCGCAGTCGAGTTCCCACTTGTCGCAAATCGCTTTGGCCGCCGCGACGTTCTCGGGGGGGACTACGAGGAGCATCCTTTCCTGCGATTCGGACAGCATGACTTCGTAGGCGGACATGCCGTCCTCGCGGCGCGGGACACGGGCGACATCGATATCCACGCCGTTGTTGGCGCGGGCGGCGCACTCAATGACTGAGCTTGTGAGGCCTCCAGCGCCGAGGTCCTGCATTCCGACGAGGAGGCCGGCCTGGGCGATCTCAAGGCAGGCTTCAAGCACGAGTTTTTCGAGGAAGGGGTTGCCAACCTGCACGGCGGGGCGGCGCTCTGCGGACTCCTCGGAGAGATCAACGGAGGCGAAGGTTGCGCCGTGGATGCCGTCGCGGCCGGTGTCAGCGCCGACAAGGAGCAGGACGTTCCCCGCGCCGCCGGTGCTTGCGCGGATGATTTCGTTCTCCTTGGCGATGCCGACACACATGGCGTTGACGAGTGGATTGCCGGAGTAGGCGGGGGCGAATGAGACCTGGCCGGCAACATCCGGGATGCCGATGCAGTTGCCGTAGCCGCCGATGCCGGCGACGACGCCCTCGAAGAGGTAGCGGTTGCGTGGACGCTCGTCCAACGGGCCGAAGAAGAGGGCGTTGAGGAGGGCGATGGGGCGCGCGCCCATGCTGAAGATGTCACGGATTATGCCGCCGACGCCCGTGGCCGCGCCCTGGTAGGGCTCGATGGCGGAGGGGTGGTTGTGGGATTCGACTTTCATGACGACAGCGAGGCCGTCGCCGATGGAGACCGCACCCGCGTTTTCCTCGCCGGGGCCTATTAATACCCACGGGGCTTCGTTGGGAAAGAGGCGGAGCAGGAGGCGGGAGTGCTTGTAGCCGCAGTGCTCGCTCCAGAGGATGCCGAACATGCCGAGTTCGACCTCGTTGGGCTCACGGCCCATGCGCGTGACGATCTCGTTGTATTCGTCGCGGGAGAGGGAGAGTTCGGCGAGGGTGGCGTCAGAGGCGGTCATGGTTTGAGTCTAGCAGTGTGGCAGGATGGAAGGGGCGGTAATGAGGGGAGGCGCGTTGCGAAACTTGATGGTTGCGGCAGCGGTGCTCCTCATGGTTGTCACCATGAGCGTGGGGTGCGGCCTCTTCGAGGGGGAGGATGAGGCGTCGCAGCTCAAGATTGGGTTGTTGTTGAATTTCACGGGGTCGCCGGAGGCGTCGGCGGACCGGCAGCGCGCGTTTGAGCTGGCGATCCTGCACGTGAACGAGGCGGGGGGCGTGCTGGGGATGCCGGTGATCGGCGTGGTGGCGGACGCGACGGGGGACCCCGATACGGCGGTGGAGGAGGCGACGCGGCTGGTTGATGAGGAGGGTGTCCACGCCATCGTGGGGCCGAATGCGAGTTCCGCATCTCTGCCGGTTGCCGAGAAGATCTCTGCCTCGCACCGCATTCCGACGGTCAGCCCGTCCGCCACGTCACCGGCGCTCACAGATGTTCATGACGAGGGGTATTTCTTCAGGACTGCGCTTTCGGATGTTGCGCAGGGGCCAATCCTCGCAGACGTTACGCGCCGTCAGGGCTTCACAAACATCGCCCTGATTTACCAGGATGACGCCTATGGGGCGGGGCTTGCCGATGCCTTTACCTCGTCATGGGACGGTCTGTTGCAGTCCGTTAGCGTTGATCCGAACCTTGCTGATTTCACAGGGCCGCTATTGGAGTCGACACGGAGCGGCTCGCAGGCGCTGGTGGTTATCGGTTTTGAGGGTCTGTCCATTGGGCTGGTCAAGCAGGCAATCGATATCGGCTACTACAGCGAATTCGTGTTCGCCGACGCGGCCAAGCGGTTGAGCCTTGTGGAGCAGATTGGGGTCGACAGGTTGGCGGGGATGTACGGAACGGGGAGCGCTCATGCGCCCCATAGCGACGACACCGAGGCTTGGGACGATGCCTATATCGCCGTCTATGGGGAACTCCCCGTGCTGTCCTACGTCAAGGAGACGTATGACGCGACGGTGGCGATTGCACTTGCGGCGGAGGCGGCGGGCAGTCTCGATGGGGAGGCGATTCGTGATGAACTGCGGAACATCGCAGGGCCGCCGGGGGAGGCTATTCCCGGCACGCCGGACGGCATCGCGGATACATTGGAAGGGTTAAGAGCGGGGGGAGACATCGATTACGACGGGACATCCGGCGTGTTGGAGTGGGATGAGCACGGCGACGTGCGCCGGGGCTACATCGGGGTGTGGCGTTTCACGCCCGACGGGGGCATAGAGGATTTGGAGAGCATTCCTTACGGGTAGCTGCGCTACGGCTTAAATTCGCGGTCCTGCCCTGTCTCAAGAAGAAGTAAGTCTGCCGCGTTCCGGCTTTGGCGGTTCATTGAGTCTTTAGATTCCTCGGCTGCGCTCGGAATGACAGGTGGGGCCGCCCTGTTGGGCGGCACTGGATTCCCGCCCTCTATCGGAGTACGGGGCATGCTTTCGCGGGAATGACGGAGGGAACGGTGGTGGCTATGCCAGTGGTTTGACATGGCAGAAGGCCGACCATACACTGTATGCACTTACTCCCCGCCTGCTGGATTTTGGCTATGCCGAGTCCCTGGGCGGGTGTTTTTTTACCATGCGAACCATCGTTTTCTTCGACGGGCACAACCTCTTCCACCTTGCAAGACTAGCGTGGGCAACTGAATCTCCACGCGCCACTACGCCATATACATGGCCTAGCTACGACGTTGAGAAGCTGGCAATGGCGCTTACAGCGCGAGAAAGTGGCAGAGAGCTGTCGGAGACACGATTCTACACCGGTGTCCCCGCGGCCACGTCAGGCAATCCTCCGGGATTCTGGCACGATTTCTGGTCGAACAAAATCAGATTCCTCAGGAGTCGGGGCGTCTACGTCTATCGTGGAGGCGTAAACACCGGCGGGCAGGAGAAAGGCGTCGACGTCAGTTTGGCTATTGATCTCATCAGAGCCACATATGAACAACGCTTTGAGGTTGCAATCATCGTGAGTCAGGACAGCGATTTCGGGGCTGCCGTACGACTATCCAAACAGATTGCAAAGAATCAGGGCCGCCAACTCGTCTTTGAATCCGCTTTTCCTTTTGGATCCGGCATCTCACGGCGTGGTGTGCCCGGCACTACATGGATTCACATTGACAAGGAAACGTATGTCGCCTGTCTCGACCCGACAGACTATCGGGGCAGACGCTAGTCCCTTCTGTCACGTGAGGGGAGTCCCGATGGATTCCGGCCCCGTATCGGGGTACGGGGCATGCTTTCGCGGGAATGACGAAGGGGGGAGTAGAATAGGCACAATGGTGGTCGCGCAACTGAGCGTTGCGCCCTTGCTTAGGCGAGAGGAAGAGATTGATGATTCGTCCAACTGAGGTGGAAGCGCGCAAAGGATACCGGATTTGGATTCGGTACTCAGATGGCGCTGAGGGTGAAATCGACCTGTCAGACCTCGTTGGCAAGGGCGTGTTTGCCGCATGGAACGAACCGGGCTACTTCGAGAGAGTGCATATCACGGAACACCGGTCTATTGCATGGGACGATGACCTGGAAATCTGCCCCGACGCGACCTATATGGAGCTGACGGGGAAGACGCTCGACACAATCTACGCTGAGGACGCCACGCCGATACCCAATGCCTGAGATCGCCCGATTCTACGGAATCGTGATCAGGATGTATATGAGAGACCATTCCCCGCCGCACTTCCATGCGGAATATGGAGAATATGAAGCTCTGCTAGCCGTAGATGACCTTGAGGTGATTCAGGGCAGATTGCCGACACGGGCGCGGCGGCTAGTGTTGGAATGGGCTTCGGCACATCATGACGAGTTGCGCCAAGCCTGGAGCCGCGTCGAGCGTGAGGAGCCGCCCGGCAGGATTGACCCGCTCCCATAGACGCGCTGCCCACTGGTAGGCCTTTGGCGGCGCAATTGAGTCTTTGGATTCTTCGCTGCGCTCGGAATGACATGGGGGCGCGGGAATGACGAAGGGCGCTAGCCGATGTTCATGCGGGGGGATGTGGAGTCTGTTCTGCGGCGGCGGGGGG
>CAYOPL010000053.1:0-42404 GCA_964405845.1 uncultured Dehalococcoidia bacterium
CGGGCGCACTGTTCCCGGTTGGCGAGTAGCGAGGCGCAGGTGGGAGACCGCCGCCGGGTTGGTAACGGGGAGGCGCGCCGAGGGGACTCGTGCTTGGCGGAGGGACGGGGCGATCAAGGAGTCGGCTGGGTTGCTGGTCACTCACGGGCGGTTGGTTGAGTTCTTCTTCAAGAGGGTCGCTGGGGTTGATGACCTGCGGCAGGTTCAGGATCTTGAGCTCTCGGGTCACCATATCTGTTGCGGACTCGGTGGGGAGCTTGTCCGTGACGCGCTCACCGGTTTCATCCTCACGGGAGCGCAACTCAAAGAACTTTTCGACCTGCTCGTCCGTTGCTTCTTCGGGTGTTGCGCCCGTGAGGCGATAGAAGTGCATGCGGGTGATACCGGCCATGACGGCCTCACCGCCATCGGTTATGAAGCGGGAAACGCCGTCGTCGCCGCGCTGAAGATACTTGCTCGGCGGGGCCATGCTACGCCCCTTTTGCTGCCTTTGCGTCGGACCCCCAGTTGAGCAGCCAGTACTCAAGCGAGTCCGCAAGCGCCATCCATGACGCGTGAATGATATTGGTGTGACTACCGACGGTGCGCCAGACGTGGTCGCCATCCGTCGACTCGATTAATACGCGTGTGGTTGCTGCCGTCGCGCTCTCCTGGTTCAGGATGCGCACCTTGTAGTCCGTTAGTCGCACAATACCGATCTCGGGGAAGCGGCCACGCAGAGCCTTGCGCAGCGCCTCGTCGAGCGCATTGACAGGGCCGTTGCCTTCCGCCGCAGTGTGGTATTGTTCCTCACCGACACGCACCTTGACGACCGCCTCTGAGAGCGGTTCCTCGGTGTCTTCAGCCTCATTCATGGACGGTCGTCTCCGCCACGTCTCAACTACGGTCATAAAGTCCTGCAGCGAGAACGCCGGCTCGTAGTCGGGCAAGGCGCGGCGCACCAGCATCTCGAATGACGCTTCAGCGTCCTCGTATTGGAAACCGGCGGCCTCGGCGGTCTTGACCTGCTCCAGGATGGCGCGGGCGGTGTCCGGCTCTACGTCGATGCCCATTGCCTTTGTTGCTGCCAGCACGTTGCTGCGGCCGGCAAGCTCAGATACGACAACGCGCCGTGAATTGCCCACGGTGTCCGGATCCATGTGCTCGTAGCTGCGTTCGACCTTGGCAACGGCAGCCGCGTGCAGCCCGCCCTTGTGCGTAAACGCTCGCGCGCCCACATAGGGCTGAGAGGGGTTCATGCCCATGTTCACGATTTCCGCAATCTCATGTGAGACCGCGGTCAGGCGATTCAACTGTTCATCCGAGATCACGCGGATGTCCATCTTGGTCTGCAAGCCGGGGATGATCGAGCAGAGGTTCGCGTTGCCGCAGCGTTCGCCGTAGCCGTTGATGGTGCCCTGCACCTGCACGATGCCGTGCTGCACTGCAGTGATGGAGTTCGCGACGGCAAGCTCGCCGTCGTTGTGGACGTGGATGCCCAGAGGAACCGTGATGGTCTCGCGGAGAGCGTCGACAACCTCTCCCAGACGCTGCGGCAGCACGCCACCGTTCGTATCGCACAGGTGAATGACGTCCGCGCCGGCATCCTGAGCCACCTTGAGACACTGGAGGGCGTAGTCGCTGTTGGCCGCATAGCCGTCAAAGAAATGCTCAGCGTCGAAATGCGCCTCACGGCCCTGCGTTTTCAGATAAGAAATCGAATCGCTGATCATCAGCAGATTCTCTTCGAGGCTGGTCTCCAGCACCTCCGTCACGTGCAGGTCCCACGTTTTGCCAACGAGGGTCACGATTGGCGCTTCGGTCGCTATAAGCGCCTGCAGGTTGCCGTCCTGCTCCGCCGTGACGCCTGCGCGGCGTGTTGAGCCAAAAGCGGCGATGCGCGCTGTCTTGAGGTCCAAAGAGCGAACCTGTCGGAAATACTCCTCGTCCTTGGGGTTGGAGAACGGATAACCACCCTCAATGATGTGGATGCCCAAATCATCCAGCCTGGTTGTGATATCCAGCTTGTCCTTGAGGGTCAGGGAAATGCCCTCCTGCTGCGTGCCGTCACGCAGGGTGGTGTCATACAGGATCACCTGTGGCGTTGCCGATGTCACTGCGTTGTCCTCTGCCTTGTTCGTCTGTATCAACTATAGGCTATAGCGGCCGGGGCACTCGCGCCCGCTCAGGATTCTCAATCCTCTCAATGACTGCATCCGCCATCTGGGTGGTCTTGACCACTTGCGTGTTTGAGTCCGCGACTCCTACACCCGCGACGTCCGCCGTGCGGTAACCCGCTGCCAGCGTTGAATCGACCGCCGCCTCAACGGCGTCGGCCTCATCGTTGAGCCCGAACGAGAGCCGCAGCATCATCGCGGCGCTTGAGATGGCCGCTAACGGATTCGCGATTCCCTGTCCGGCGATGTCGGGCGCGGAGCCGTGGATCGGCTCGTACATGCCGTACAGTCCGCCGCCTCGCTTGCGAATCTTCTTTGTGCCGAGGCTGGCCGAGGGCAGCATACCCATCGAGCCTGCCAGCACGGAGGCCTCGTCCGTCAGGATGTCCCCGAACATGTTCTCGGTGACGATGACATCGAACTCCGCCGGACGCTGGATGAGCATCATGGCGCAGGCGTCAACGAGGATGTGGCTGACGGATACGTCAGAATTCTCCTCGGCCATCTCCTGCGCCACCTCGCGCCAGAGGCGGGATGACGCCAGCACGTTCGCCTTGTCCACGGACGCCAGCCGCCCGCGACGGCCACGCGCCAGGTCAAATCCCACTTGCAGGACGCGGCGAATCTCCTTCTCCGTGTACTTGAGCGTATCGACGGCCTTTCGACCCTGGGAATCGTCCCAGCGCTTCTTTGGCTCCGCGAAATAGAGGCCGCCTGTGAGTTCCCGGACCACGATGAGGTCGACGCCATCAATGACGGCGCTCTTGATGGGGGAGGCACCGAGCAACTCCGGCACGACCTTGACGGGCCGCAGGTTAGCGAACAGTCCCATTCCGCGCCGCAGAGCGAGTAAACCCGCCTCGGGTCTCGTGGCAGCGCGTGGGTCGTCCCACTTTGGGCCGCCGACCGCGCCGAAGAGGATTGAGTCGGACTGCTTCGCGATGTTGAGGGATTCGTCCGGCAGGGCGCTGCCCGTGGCGTCGATTGCCGCGCCGCCAACAAGCGCCTCCGTGTATTCAAAGGAATGGCCGAATCGCTTGCCGACGGCTGCAAGCATCCGCACGGCCTCCGCGGTTACTTCGGGGCCGATGCCGTCTCCCGGCATCAGCGCGATTGAGTAATTCACTAGGTTTCAGAGGCGACGGGTTCAAGGCCCGCCCGCTCCTCGTATGCGGCGATGTCGTCCTCGTGCTGCATGGTGAGGCCGATGCTGTCCAGACCGTTCAACAGGCAGTGCTTGCGGAAGGGATCAATCTCGAAGTACGCCTCGAACCCCTCGCGGTCGTAGACGAGCTGCTTTTCAAGGTCGACGGTCAGTTCGTAGCCGGGGCGGATGCGATCAAGGATCTGCCGCACGACTTCTTCAGGCAGCTGCACGGGCAGCAGGCCATTCTCGAAGCAGTTGTTGTAGAAAATATCCGCGAACGTGGAGGAGATGACCGCCTGGAATCCGAACTGTTGGAGCGCCCACGGGGCGTGCTCACGGCTGGAGCCGCTGCCGAAATTCGGGCCTGCCACGAGGATGGTGGCCTCGCGATAGCCGGGTTTGTTCAGCACGAACTCAGGGTTCTCGCCGCCGTCCGGGGTGTAGCGCCAATCAAAGAACAGGAACGGGCCGTATCCGGTGCGCTCAACGCGCTTGAGGAACTGCTTGGGAATAATCGAGTCCGTGTCCACGTTTGAGCGATCCATCGGCGCAGCCGCGCCGGTATGCGAAATGAACTTTTCCATGGTGTCTCCCCTGCTGGGTTCTACGCCGGCGTTGCTTCCCACTCGCGAATGTCTACGAATCGACCGACGATTGCCGCTGCCGCCGCCATCTGCGGGCTGACCAGATGCGTGCGGCCGTCCTTGCCTTGCCGTCCCTCGAAGTTGCGGTTGGACGTGGACGCGCATCGCTCCTGCGGCATAAGAATGTCCGGGTTCATGCCGAGGCACATCGAGCACCCCGCAGCGCGCCATTCAAATCCCGCTTCCGTGAATACAGTATCCAAGCCCTCTTTCTCCGCCTGCCACTTGACCAGCGCAGAGCCGGGAACCACCATCGCGCTCACGTTGGGGTGCACCTGCCGCCCGCGCACCATGTCCGCCGCGGCGCGGAGGTCAGAGAGACGGGAGTTGGTGCAGGAGCCGATAAAGACGCGGTCGATCTCAATGTCCTTGATGCTGGTGCCTGCTTCGAGGCCCATGTAGGCAAGGGCGCGTTCCGCCGCCTCGCGCTTGTCCTCAGGCAGTTCCGCCGGGTTGGGCACGGAGTCGTCGATGGTTACAACTTGCTCGGGATTCGTACCCCACGTCACGTGGGGGCGGAGTTCGCTCGCGTCAAGCTCAACGATCGTGTCATACTCAGCCTCTTCGTCCGTGGCGAGTTCCTTCCAGCGTTCGATTGCCTCGTCGTACTCCTCGCCCTGCGGGACGAATCTGCGGCCACGCAGCCACTCGAACGTGGTCTCGTCGGGGGCAATCATGCCAGCACGGGCGCCTGCCTCGATGGACATGTTGCACACGGTTATGCGGCCTTCCATCGGGAGAGCGCGGATTGCCTCGCCGGTGTATTCAATGGCGTAGCCCGCTCCACCGGACGTCCCAATCTTCCCGATGATGCCGAGGATGATGTCCTTGGCCGTCACGCCGGGCGGAAGCTCGCCGTTGACGCGGACCTCCATGGTCTTGGGCTTGAACTGGCGCAAGGTCTGTGTGGCCAGCACATGCTCAACCTCAGACGTGCCGATGCCGAGGGCGAACGCGCCGAACGCGCCATGGGTGGCGGTGTGGCTGTCGCCGCAGACGATGACCTTGCCGGGCTGTGTATGACCGAGCTGGGGGCCGATCACATGGACGATGCCCTGGTTCTCATCGTGCATGTCGTAGTACGTGATGCCAAAGTCCTTGGTGTTCTGGGCCAGCGTCTCTATTTGCTGCTTGGAGATCGGGTCTTCGATGGGCAGCGAACGGTCGGTTGTCGGGACGTTGTGGTCGACCGTGGCGATGGTGAGGTCAGGCCGCCGCACCTTGCGTCCGGCGAGCCGCAGGCCTTCATACGCCTGCGGGGAGGTGACCTCATGAACAAGATGAAGATCAACGTAAATCAGTGACGGCTCGCCCGCTTCTTCGCGGACGAGATGCGCGTCCCAGATCTTCTCGAACATCGTGCGCGGCCGCATTCCGGTATCCCCTTGCGATGCCATGTTCGCTGCAAACTCCTTCGTGTTCGTATTCGCTATGTCATCACGCTTGTGGCGCGCTGCCTGGATGCGAGCAGTCGGTTCAGCGAATCGACGTACGCCCGCGCGCTCGCAACAACGATATCCGTGTCCGCGCCGCGTCCGATGTAGTTCGTTCCCTCGTGCTCGATTCTCAGTGTCACGTCAGCGATGGAATCCAGCCCCTCCGTGACCGCCTCTACGCGGTACTCAACGAGATGGTTGTTGACGCCGACGATGTGGGTGATGGCCTGGTATACGGCGTCCACGGGGCCGGTGCCCACGGCGCTTGCCGTCTGCGCCTCGCCCTCGGGATCGATCATCCGCACGGTGGCAGTCGGGACGGCGGGTGAGCCGCTGAGCGCCTGCACGTGCTCCAGTATGTAGATGTCGTCGCCCGTCGAGCGGCGGTCCTCTCCCATGAGGGACTCGAGATCGCGATCTGTCACGCTTTCTTTCTTGTCGGCCAAGTCTTTGAACGCGACATAGACGCGCCCCAGGTCTTCCTTGGAGACGTCGTAGCCCAGATCATTCAGGCGGGCCTCCAGCGCGTGGCTGCCGCTTTGACGGCCCAACACGAGCGCGGTGCCCGGCACGCCGACGGACTGCGGCGTCATGATCTCAAAGGTGATTGGCGCCTTGAGCATGGCGTCCTGGTGGATGCCGGACTCATGTCGGAAGGCGTTGAGGCCGACGATTGCCTTGTTGGGCTGCACGGCAAAGCCTGTGTAGTCGCTGACCATGCGGCTGGCGCGGTAGATCTGGGTGGTGTCCACACCGGTGGTGAAGCCAAGCAGGTCCTCGCGAGTGTGGATGGCCATGACGACCTCTTCCAGCGAGGCGTTGCCCGCGCGTTCACCGATGCCGTTCACGCAGACCTCAACTTGGCGCGCGCCGTTCTGGACGGCGGCGATGGAGTTGGCGGAGGCGAGACCGAGATCGTTATGGCAGTGGACGCTGATGGTCGCATTGCCGATGTTCTTGACGTTCTCAAACACGCCCGCGATGAGTCGCCCGAATTCATCGGGGATGGCGTAGCCGACGGTGTCCGGGATGTTGATGGTGGTCGCGCCGGCCTTGATGGCTTCGGTAACAAGGCGATATATGAAATCCCAGTCCGTTCGAGTGGCGTCCATCGGCGAGAACTCGACGTTGTCGCAGTAGCTCTTCGCACGCTCGACGGACGTGATGGCTTGCTCCATCACCTCTTCGGGGCTCTTGCGGAGCTGGTGTGTGAGGTGGATGTCGGAACTGGAGATGAAGACGTGGATGCGGGGCTTGTCCGCGACCTGCACGGCCTCCCACGCTGCGTCGATGTCACCGGGGACGCAGCGTGCTAATCCCGCGATGACCGGTGTCCGGACTTCGCGGGCGATGCGCTGCACGGTTTCGAGATTGCCCGGGGATGAGGCGGGGAATCCCGCCTCGATAACGTCCACGCCGAGGCGCTCAAGCTGGCGGGCTATTTCCAGCTTCTCCTCCCAGTTGAGGCCCGCGCCTGCCGCCTGCTCCCCGTCACGGAGCGTGGTGTCAAAGATTGTTATTCGTTCCTGCTCAACCATGACTGATGTCCTTTGTGTGTTGGTGTTTCGCGGCCTGTCAGGCCACGCCTCTTCCCTGTTTGCGCGCGCCCACCTGCTAGCGTCCCCGCAGCATGAGCGCGCCCGTAAGGTAGAGGTTGCCGCCGCACCCGGCGCCCAATGCGCGCCGCGACGAGTTGGTATGTGACATCGCAGTCATTTGAATCGTGTCCGTTTAGACGGTGTCCTTGAGCCAGGGCATCATTGCGCGGAGATCGCGACCAACCACCTCGATGAGGTGCGTGGTGTCCGCCGCCTTGAGGGCATTGAAGCTGGGGCGACCGGCCTGGTTCTCAAGGATCCACTGGCGGGCGAATGTGCCGTTTTGAACCTCTTCAAGGATCTGCTGCATGCGCTCACGTGCGCCGTCGTCGATGAGGCGAGGTCCGGAGACATAGTCGCCGTACTCCGCCGTGTCGCTCACGGAATACCGCATGTACTCGAGCCCGCCCTGGTAAATGAGATCAACGATGAGCTTCATCTCATGCAGGCATTCGAAATAGGCAATCTCGGGCTGATAGCCCGCCTTGACGAGCGTCTCAAACCCGGCCTTGACGAGGCTGCTGATGCCGCCGCAGAGGACGGCCTGCTCGCCGAACAGGTCGGTGATTGTTTCCTCGGCGAACGTCGTTTCGATGACGCCGGCCTTGGTCGCGCCGATGCCCTTGGCATAGCCGAGCGCCCGTGCCCGCGCGCCCTCCGTCACATCCTGGTGGATGGCCATGAGGGCAGGGGTGCCGACGCCGCGTTGGAAGAGTTGGCGGACGCGGTGGCCCGGGGCCTTGGGGGCGATCATTGTGACGTCGACGCCGGGGGGCGGGACGATTTGGCTGTAGTGAATATTGAAGCCGTGCGCGAACATTAGCGTCTTGCCATCGTCCAGGTGCGGCGCGATGGACTCGTCGTAGACCTGCTTCTGGCGGGTGTCCGGAATCAGCATCATGATGATGCTGGCGCGCTGGGCGACCTCTTCGACGGTTCCGACTTCGAGACCGTCGGATTCCGCCTGTTCCCACGACTTGCTGCCGCGGTATAGGCCGACCATGACGTTGGCGCCGCTGTCCTTGAGGTTCAGCGCGTGGGCGTGACCCTGGCTGCCGTAGCCGATGACTCCGATGACCTCATCCTTGATGTGATCAAGATTTGCGTCGTTGTCGTAGAAGATGTCTGCCATCGTGCCCTTCCTGCTTTTGTGTTCTCTTGCAACCGCCGCCGTCGGCCCTATCTCCGCTGCGACGGAGCGCCGACAAGCGCCGGGCCGCGAAATTCGCCGTCTTGAGGAACGTCCTCTTCTTTAGTGAGAGCTACAAGGCCCGTGCGCATCAGTTCCAGAATCCCGTACGGCTCGAGCAAGGCCAGCAGGCTTTCAACCTGCTCGGTTGGCCCGGTGATTTCCAGGATGACCGTGCTTGGAGAGACGCTCACAACCTCCGCGCCGCGGAAAAGGTCAAGGATCTCGACGATGTGGCCGCGGTTCTCCTGATTCGCCCGCACCTTGACCAGGGCGGTCTCGCGCGCCACGTAGTCCTCGTCCGTGATGTCCATCACTTCCACGACGTCCACCACGTTCCATAGCTGGGAGGTGACCTGCCACAGCGCCGACTCGGGCACGTTGTCAACGACGATGGTCATGCGTGAGAACTCCGGCTTCTCCGAATGACCAACGGCCAGGCTGGCGATATTGAATCCGCGCCGCCTGAACATGCTCGCAACGCGATTGAGCACTCCGGGCCGGTCATGAACCAGCGCAGAGATAACACGACGCATCGTCATCGCGCCACCGTCCCCAAGGGCTGCTGTTGGGTCCACGGATCCTCAACCATCTCATTGACGGATTGGCCTGCCGGAATCATGGGGTAGACCAGCTCATCGATTTCGACGAGGAAATCAAGGATTACCGGGCCGTCATGATCCTGCGCCCGCTTGATGGCGGAGTCCACATCCTTGATATCCTCAACGCGAATGCCGAGCATCCCGTAGGCCTCGGCCAGCTTCACGAAGTCGGGCCCTGTCGTGTCGATCTGGCTGTAGCGCTTGTCATAGAACAGCGTCTGCCATTGGCGTACCATGCCGTGATGGAAGTTGTTCATGATTGCGAACTTGACGGGCGCCTTTTCGTCTCGAATCGTGGCGAGTTCCTGCAGCGTCATCTGGAAACCGGCGTCGCCGCAGATAGACCAGACCTGCTCATTGGGCAGACCCATCTGCGCGCCCATCGCGGCGGGGACTTCGTATCCCATCGTGCCCAGACCGCCAGACGTGATGAAACTGTTCGGCCTGTCCGTGACGTAGTGCTGCGCGGCCCACATCTGGTGCTGGCCAACGCCGGTCACGATGAATGCCTGACCGTTGGTCAGTTCATGGATGCGCTTGATGATGTACTGCGTCGACGGCTTGCCGTCGAAGTCTCGAACCACCAGCGGATGCTCGCGGCGGAGGTCGTCAACGCGTGAGAGCCACTCCGTGCGTGTCTGTTTCTCGACTTGTGGGAGCAGTGCCTTGAGGGAATTCTTGGCGTCGCCGATCACCGGCGCGTCCGCGAAGACATTCTGGTGAATCGCGGAACGGTCGATGTTCAGGTGCACGATCTTGGCGTTTGGCGCAAAGTCCGCTACGCGACCGATGATGCGGTCGTCAAAGCGCGAACCAACGTTGACGAGCAGGTCGCACTCGTCCACAACGAGGTTGGCGAATGCGGACCCGTGCATGCCCATCAGGCTCAGGTGTAGGTAGTGATTGCCCGGGAACGAGCCGATGCCAAGCAGGGTAGGGATGACGGGAATCTGCGCCTTTTCGGCCAGTTCCTGCAGCTCCTTCTCCGCCTGGGCCACCAGCACGCCACGCCCCGCAAGGATGACCGGCCTCTTTGCCGAGTTAATCAGTTCGGCGGCCGCTTCTACCTGGATTGGGTCGGGGTGCGTGATTGGCCTAAAGCCGGGCAGGTCTTCAACGGCCTCCGGATAGCCGGTGAACTCGCCGATCTCCTGCAGCACGTCTCGCGGCAAGTCCACGAGCACGGGGCCGGGCCGGGCCGAGCGCGCGATGTGGAACGCTTCCTTCATCACGCGCGGAATATCCTCTGCGCTCAGAACCAGGTAGTTGTGCTTGGTGACGGGAATCGTCACGCCGGTCACGTCCGTCTCCTGGAACGCGTCCTTGCCGATGGCGGGGCGTGTCACCTGGCCGGTGATCGCCACGATGGGCGTGGAGTCCATGAAGGATGTTCCAAGACCGACGGCCAAGTTGATTGCGCCGGGGCCGGACGTTGCAATGCAGACGCCGACCTTGCCGGTGGCGCGAGCATAGCCGTCCGCCGCGTGCGCCGCGCCCTGCTCATGGCGGGTCAGAACGTGGTGAATGGACGGGTACTTCAATATGTGGTCGTAGAGCGGCAGAATCGCGCCCCCGGGAACGCCGAAAACGAGGTCGACGCCCTCAGCCTGCAGCGACTCGCATACAAACTCTCCGCCCGCCAGCATCCTGCCTGACATCGTTCTCCTCACTACTCTCTTTACCGGCTCGTTGTTCGCACTCTTGTGGTTCCCCCGCCCTAACGGGCGGAGGGCAGGGTGGGTGTTTTCCTGAAACCGCTTGCGCAATCCCAACAAAAAACCCGTCCCATGAAGGGACGGGAGCTTTCGCGATCCCGCGGTACCACCCTCCTTACTCGGCACGATGGCCGAGTCTCTCATTAGCGTTTATTCGGGCGCGACCCCGCCAAAACCAATTTATGCCTCCACCTGACGACGGAGACCAGGTTTCGGATGCTCCGGGGCGAGTTCACGGGTCATCACGACCGGGCTTCCACCATCCCCGGCTCGCTGTCCGCTAGACTTGCGCTACTACTCCCCTTCGTAGCAGTGTCGATTTTGCCATTCCTAGCTACGAGTGTCAACATGATTCCTATTGGACACCTATTGAGCCTCCCCTCCACCCAAACCGCTCGCCACCGCCGTTAGAGATGAGACTGCGCGACTTTGCCGATTCCGCCCTGCGACTTCTGTTTCCGCCGCGCTGCGTGCTCTGTGGGCAGGAGGGAGACCTTATCTGCGAGTCATGCGGTCGTTCGTTTCCGCCTCGCCTTGATGCGGACGCGATTCCGAAACTAACCCGTATCCGGGCGGCGCGGGCGGTCTGGCCGTATGAAGGCAACGTCCGCGAGATTGTCCGGCGGTATAAGTACAACGGGCTGCGGTCGCTCGCACCAGTTTTGGCGGTGGAGATGGGCAACTTGTTGGACGAATGGGGTCCGGCCATCGACGTAATTGTCCATGTTCCCGTCCATCCAGCGCGACTAAGGGAACGGGGATTTGACCAATCGGAACTCCTGGCGCGAGAACTCTCACGCATGACCGAACTGGTGACTGTTCCTGCCCTTGCACGGCTGAGAGAGACGGGCGTTCAGGCGCGAGCGATGAGTGCAGCCGAACGGGTTGCCAATGTCCGCGGCGCGTTCTACGTTCCCAATCCGGCAGCAATCCAACGCGCCAACGTCCTACTCATCGACGATGTCTTGACGACAGGCGCGACGTTGACTGAGGCAGGGAGGGCGCTGCGGCAAGGTGGGGCCAGGAATGTCTATGCGCTCGCACTGGCCCACGAAACCTAAGGACACGTTAGGTATTCGGATTGTCCTGATCACGTTCCAAGCAGGGATAATGGCGTCATGACAGACGCACAGAATGCCCCTCTTCGTGTTGGCAAGCTCCCGCCCGATCTTCTTGGCCAATTGCTTGAGCAGGCCAATTTAATAGATCCCAGCGTCATACTTGGCCCGCGAATGGGAGAGGATGCCGCGCTGATTGATAACGGCGGGGAGAGCTATCTCGTCGTTAGCTCAGACCCCATCACGTTCGCCGCGGAACAGCTTGGCTGGTACGCGGTGCATGTCAACGCGAATGACATCGCCGCAACCGGCGGGACGCCGAAATGGATGGTGATGACCGTGATTTTGCCGGACGGGTCACCGTCGCAACTTGCCAAAGACGTCATGCGGCAGACAGTGGACGCTTGCGCGGAGATCGGGGTCACGCTTGTGGGCGGCCATACCGAGGTGACTTATGGCATTGACCGCCCAATCGCCATCGGCACGATGGTTGGCGAGGTTGGTAAGGGCAAGGAAACGCCAACGTCCGGGGTTCAGGAGGGCGATGCCATCATCCTCACAAAGGGTGTGGGCATTGAGGGCACGGCTATCCTCGCTATTGAGTTTGCTGAGCGGCTACAGGCTGCGGGTGTTTCCGAGGAGACAATTCAGCGAGCTGCCGGGTTCCTACATGATCCGGGAATCAGTGTCGTCCGTGATGCCCACATTGCTCTTGGGGGAACCCCTATCCATGCCATGCACGATCCGACGGAGGGCGGCGTTGCGACGGCCCTGCATGAGATGGCGGATGCATCAAATCTCGGACTGGGTATCGATGGGGACGCCATGGGAGGCATGACCTTACCCGAGACGACAGAGTTATGCCGCGCGCTTGGCGTTAGTCCCTTGGGACTCATCGCCGCCGGTGGGCTGTTAATTGCAGTTGACCCTGAGGATGCCGCTGAGGTTGTCGCCGCCCTTGACGGCGCGTCCATACGGGCAACGGAGATTGGTAAAGCTGTGCCGCGCTCGCGGGGGGTTAATGTTGCTCGGTTTGCGCGAGATGAGTTGGCGAGAATACTCGAGGCATGACAGCGCGAGTTGCCAATTGAGTCTTTAGATTCTTCGCTGCGCTCAGAATGACATTGAGGGTTAAGCGGCTTCCGGCATGGTGTCGAGGATGAGTTCAGCGTATTGGAGCAAATGACGATCCGGCAGGAATAGCTCCCGCGCCCGCTCCTTTGCCGCAGCGCCCAATTCAGCTGCCCATGCAGGATTGGCCAGAAGATCCCTGATTGCCTGGCCGCATGCTGCCTCATCTGAGGGGTTGGGGAGGAGGATTCCCGACTGACCGTCGACGATCTGTTGCCGGATGCCGCCGACTGCGCTCGCTACGACGGGCTTTCCTTTCCACATCGCCTCAGTCACGGTCAAGCCGAAGCCCTCGGCGAGGCTCTTTTGAACAATAACCGAGGCGTGGCTCTGAATGGCGTTGATGATTGCAGCGTTTTCCTCGCGGTCGTCCATCGGCACGTTCACAAGGTGTACTCGTCGTCGAATATCGTCCGGCAGCGCCCGCCACGCGGCGGAGCAGTCCTGGAACACCTGATGCGCCTCAGGGTCGTCCGCCACGCCGCTCGCCGCCGGTCCAACCAGCCAAAGGTGGGCGTTGGTCGGGGCGTCCTCCATTAGGGCGAAGGCACGCATCACGCCAGTCATGTCCTTGAGCTTGTCCCAACGGGCGATCTGCGCGACGACAGGGTCGTCCGGGCGAGGGAGGACGCCCTCCGTTAGAGCCTCAACACGACGGGCAACCGTTCCGAATGCGCCGTCGTCTCGTGGAAATTGCGGCGGCGTGGTGGGGATTGGGCCATCGAGGAGGCCGACAGTCACAAGGATGTCAACCGCGGAGTTGCTGATGTCCGCGTTCTTTGGACTTGCCGGATCGATGGACGGATTGATGATGCGAACGGAGGCCGGATCAAGCCACGCCGGAGCGTACTCCGGCAGGCTGAAGATGCACATGTCTGCCTGCTGCACATACGGGCGGAGAAACTCCCACGCCCCGGTCACAAGCGAATCGTGCTGTTCATGACCGATGTGAGATCGCCAGATGACGCGCGCGCCTGCCTGAAGCATTGCCTCGGCCAGGCCCGCAGTTTGGGGATCGTGCAGGATGACGATGTCTCCCGTCCGCACATGCGCGCTGATGGCGGCTACGTTTTGAGCGAGGACTCGTTCATAGTGCGCGCGCTCCGCCTCGCCCAGCGGGCCGCCGTCGCCTGCCTCTCCGTGCAGATTGTTGTGTATGCGCTTGGTTATGCGAAAGAACTCACTGTCACCCTCAATGACGAGCCAATGCGAATCGACCCCCGCGCCCTTTGCGTAACCGCATAGCCCCTGCATGAGCTCTGCCACGCCGCCGCCCCTGGCTGTGGAGTTTATGTTGATGACGGTTCGGCCTTGAAGGGCGTGACTGACCGTCTGCGCCGCCTCCGCAATGGCAGAACGACGCTTTTTGCTGACGAACGGAGCCAAAAGATCAAGCGACCGAGGCGGCACCTCGACTTCCAAGACCTTTCCGGCATGGACAGCCTTACCAACTGATGATGTCACGATTCTCCCCCGCGCACTTCTCAACGACTGCATAGCAGCCAATTCAATTGTACGTGTTTAGTCCTTTTCACCCATAGAACTCCGTGGGTATGAACCCAACAAACGGATACGTTTGCAGAGCGTTCCCAGTCCGGCCTCAACTTCAGCGTATGCCTCTGCCAACCCCTCGTCCTGTATATGTCCCAAATACTCCACGATGAACGTGTATTCCCACAGTCCTGCCCCCGGATCAAGGCGGGACGGCCGTGACTGCAACATCGTTGCGTTCAGGCCACGCGACGAAAAGAGGTCGAGAACCTTGACCAGAGCGCCGGGTTGATTCTCGAGGTCGAACAGGATGGTCGTCTTGTCGCCGCCTGTTGTCTCAGGGAAAGGGTTCTTGCTCAGCACCCAGAAGCGAGTTGCATTCTCCGAGCCGTCCTCCATGTTTTCACGGACGACCTTCAGCCTGTAGTACATGGCTGCAACGGCGTTGGCTATTGCCGCGGCGCCGGGGTCTTCGGATGCTGCGGCTATCTGCGCTCCACGGGCCGTGCTGGATTCTTCGATGACCTCAATCTCACGTCCCAACTCTTCAGATAAGCGCTGGATACTCCGTCTGCACTGGCTGAGCGCCTGCGGATGGGAGTAGATGCGTGTCACTTGTTCCAGCGTCGTCTTGGTTAGCAGGTGGTGGTGAATGGGCAAGAAAACTTCAGCAATGACGTTGATGCCCTCCGTTGCCGTGACGAAGTCCAGCGTTGCTCCCACGGTTCCTTCAAGCAGGTTCTCAATAGGCAGCACGCCGTATTCGATTTCACCCTGCTGAACGGCCTGGCAGATTGCCTCGGACTCCATCGGCTCGAAAGTGGCATCCCGGCCGAAGTGGGCGATGGCCGCGAGGTGTGTGAAGGTGGCCTCCGGCTGGAGAAATCCCACAGTCGGTCTGTTGTAGCTCATGCCCGCTCCACCTTCATCCGCACGAATCCGCGCTTGCCCATCTTGATGATTGCACCCTCAACGTCCTCGGGCGAGAGCTGGAGCGTGGGTTCGGTATGGCGCTGGTCATTGATTTCAAGACCGCCTTGTTGGATGAGCCGGCGCGCGTCGCCGCGGCTTGTCGTCAGGCCCGTCGCCACCGCAACGTCCAGAATCGTCAGAGGTTCAGCTGAAGGCTTCAGGAATACCTCTTCCACATCCTGCCGCATGCCGCCTTCGTCCACCACGCGGGTGAACTCTGTCTGAGCCCGCTTCGCTTCATCGGTGCCGTGCAGACGCTCCGTCACCGCCCACGCGAAACGCTCACGGGCGTCTTGCAGATTGGATTCGGAGGACAGGCGGCTGCGTACCTCGTCGATCTCCTCGTCCGGCGTGTCCGTGAGAACGCTCATGAACATCGGCAGCAATTCATCGCTCACTTGCGTCAGCTTGAAGAACATGTCAACGGGATTTTCAGTGAGATCAACGGTGTTTCCGTATGACTTGCTCATCTTGCGTCCATCCAAGCCCGGGATGAGCGGCGTCATCAGCACATGCTTGGTCTTGCCGTTGTAATTCCGTACGAGGTCTCGTCCGACCATCATATTGAACATCTGGTCACGGCCGCCAAGCTCCGCGTCCACGCTCATCGCAACTGAGTCGTATCCCTGCAGCAGCGGGTACAGCGTCTCATGCAGGTGGAGGGGGCGCTGTTGTGAGAGCCGCTCCTGGAACATGTCACGTTCAATAAGCTGTTGTACCGTCATGTTCGCAGAGATTTCAATCATGTCTCGCAGAGTGAGCCGGTCCAGCCATTCGCCATTCCACTTGATTTCGACAGGATTGTCTCCACCCAGGTCAAGCACACGAGAAATCTGGGCACGCCATTCCTGAGCGTTAGCGAGCACCTGGTCTTGTGTGAGTTGTTGGCGTTCCGCGGACTGTCCTGTTGGATCACCGATGCGGGCGGTGAAGTCGCCGAACAACATAATCACGCGGTGTCCCTGCAACTGGAACCATCGAAGCACGCGCAAGGAAAGATAGTGGCCGATATGCAGACTGGTGCTTGTCGGATCAAACCCCTCGTAGATGGTCAGTCGCTGCCCGGAATCCAGAGCTTCCTGCAGTTCCTCCTCGACGATTACGCCGTCCAGGACTCCGCGACGGAGAAGGTCTGACAAAGACCATTTAGCGAGCGCCTCATCGTCCGGCGGGGGCGGGTATGTTCCGGCGTCTTCGTCGGCTGTCCTGAAAGATAGCAGGGCAGTAGCCGCTTCGATGTCACCCACGTCGGTCAGCGAAGAATCATCCTCAGAAAGCGAAGTCTTATCGGCGCTCACATAGCCGTAGGAAACATCTCCGCCAAGCGCCGCCTTGGCCAACAGCGCCAGCTCCTGTGTCGCCGTTTCAACGCGGTCAGTGGTCGCATCGGTGAATCCATCGACGGGAAAGACGATCGTCCGACTTTCAGGTGTCGCCATTGCTTTTTCGGCCTGCCGCCATACCCAGCGACGGGTCCGGATATCGTTGGCTGTCGCGTACACGGGCTCGCCGGAGGGCAACTTTTCAGTATCGTCACCGGCGGAAGCCGTGAACGTATCTCCCTCCCGGCTCAGGCGCACCGCAATGTCTCCGGGGAGTCGATCTACGTCATGCGCGCCGACGGGGACGAGGTATTTCATGGAAATGAGGTTGGCAATATCGGCTGCCGGGTTGATGGAGCGGATATAGTCGCCGCGCAGGCAGCGCTGGGCGAGGGAGGCGACCGACGGCATATGAGTCCGGGGGTTAAGCCCTTCTGACTCAAACGCCTGCTCCCACCGAGTAATGGCCGGATGGCCGTGCAGCCCGGCTCCGCCAAGTTTCCACGGCACAGACTGCGCTGCATCATGTAGTGCGTTTTGGAGCGCACTCAAATCTTCCTGGGAAGGGTTGGCCGCGTCATGCACGAATACGACGCCCACAGAATAGGTTGGGTGCCGCGCCAGAAGGTCGCCTGAAAGCTCAAACAGCATCACACGGGCCTCATAGGCGTTATGAGGTGTGGGCGGAGTGGTGGCAGGAGAGGGATTCGAACCCCCGTAGCCCTTAGGGCGCCAAGTTTACAGCCTGGTGCGTTTGTCCACTCCGCCATCCTGCCGTTGCTACGCATTCTACTGACCACCGCCTTCTCACGTCATGCCCCGCGCCCTGTGTTTTTGGGCGCAGTGGAGAATGCCGGGCCTGTTCTGCCCTAAACCTCCCGGCCAACAGCCTTGGCAATACCGTTAACCTGCTTCTGCAACTCCGGCAGCCAATCCACCGGCAGGGACTGCGCGCCGTCTGAAAGCGCTGTCGTCGGATCCGGATGGGCTTCGATGATGAGCCCGTCCGCTCCTGCCGCGATGGCAGCCTTCGCCATTGGCATCACCAAATCACGTTCGCCCGTGCCGTGGCTGGGATCAACGATGACGGGCAGGTGGCTCTCCCTCTTGAGGATCTGCACGGCTGTTAGATCAAGGACGTTGCGAGAGAATTCATCGTCGAAGCTGCGGATGCCGCGCTCACACATGATGACGTTCCAATTGCCCTCGCTAATGATGTACTCGGCGCTTAGGAGCCACTCACGGATGGTGGCATGGAATCCGCGCTTCAGCAGGACCGGCTTGCGCGTTTGCCCGACGGTCTTGAGCAGCCGGAACGCGTGCATGGTGCGGGCGCCAATCTGAAGGATGTCCGAGTATTCCTCGCACATTTCCACGTCCATCTCGGACATCACTTCGGTGATGACCATCAGGCCAAACTCATCCGCGACATTCCTCAGGATGCGCAGGCCCTCAAGACCTAACCCCTGGAAGGTGTACGGAGAGGTGCGCGGCTTGAAAGCGCCGCCGCGAAGAATGGTGAAGCCGAGTTTGTGATCCATCTCGGCAATCTGGCGCACCTGCTCCTCGGACTCCACCGCGCAGGGCCCTACCATCATGGCCACAGGGGCACTCGAACCGATTTTCACGCCATTCGGCAAATCGATAATGGTGTCCCGCTTTCGAAAATCGCGGCTTACGTGCTTATACGGCTTCATGATGCGGACTACGTGGTCTACACCCGGCAGGATTCTCAGGACGTCATCGCCCCCCGCCGTGGTATCGCCGATGACGGCAACGACACTGGTGAACTCGCCCGGCTCCACGTCCGCTCGGTAGCCAAGTTCCTGAATCTTCTCGACGACGCCGTCCACGTTTTCCTGTGTGGCGTCGCTTCGCATTACGACGATCATTGCGTACGCTTTCCTCCGACCATTGACCTCTTACTCACTCCTGACAATTGAAAGCCCCCCCGACTTATGCGGGGGGGCTTTGCCATTTTTTCTACTGTGCGCGTCAATTAGACGCGCGATGCAGGCGGCCCACCCCGCAGGGGGTAGCTAAACTGGTAATAGCGGTAGCCGGCGCCAATCATCACGCCAAAATCGTACTGACGTGGCAATCTATCTGTCAAGTCTTTAGACCGGGTTTAAAACCATTCTTGGAATACTTGACATTTCCATTCCTGCGCGAATAGACTAGCCACGCTCCGGAGGCAGTATGGCACGCGGAAAAACCAAGCTGATGAAGCAGGTTGAGGAGCGCTATGGGCGCCCCCTGGAGCGGCTTTTGCCCGAAATGTACAACGAGCTTGGACTGCCGGGCATGTCCGAAGAACTCGGCATCAGCAAGGGAACTCTCTGGTACTGGCTCCTGAAGATGAATCTCACCGTTAAGCGCGTTGCGCTCGCCCCCGGCGAGAGCCTGGAAATCAAGCGCGAAGCCTCCTGAGCGGCGGCGGCCCACTAAGGCCCCATCGTGCGACGGTTCACCAGGGAACTAACCGCCCTCGTTATCATCATCGTCCTGGTTGGACTTGCCCTCCTGCTTGCGCCAACCGTTCGAGGCATCCTCGGCGAACGCGCTCATGACGCAGACCGTTCGCTGTTGCAGGACGCCATTCCTATCTACCAGGAGGCCCGTGTCTTTCCCCAACCAGAGTGGCCGACCCTCTCCGGCGAGATTGGCGTGCCGCGTGAGGGGAATGCGGCAGGTTACCAATGCGACGGGTCTGACGAAGGGGAAATCTGCTCCTGGCTCGCCTTTGAGCTGCTTGCCGAGCACGATGGGCTGGAGTCCACGGCGGCGATCACATCGGCTGAAACTACGCTCAACGTCGGCGCGACGAATGCTCCGAGCGGCAATTATGGGTGGTATCTAAACGCCGGTGGGCAGGTGGCTTCAGAGCCGCCTTTTGATCGGGATATTGGGTATCCGTAGAAGAACGCTAAATGCGAATAAACTGGACGGGAATGAGCCGCTCACCAATCGGGTCAATCGCCAACTCCAACTCTTCCAGCGTGACGACGCCGATTAGAAGCTCTGCATCGTCTTCCCCAAAGATGACTGGCGTTACGGCCGAACTGCCGTCGATAGTAACGCGAGCCTCTCCCCGTTGATATTCCCTGACTGATCCGTCGGCAAGCTCTACCTGTGATGTCCGCAGCGGCTCAATACCCAGCTCTCTGAGTAATCGACCGGGCGCGACAGTATATGTCGCGCCCGTATCGACGATTGCTTCAACTTCTGCCCAGGAACCTCCATTGAGGTTTGCCAGACGGAGTGTGCTACTAACAAATCCCATAGGAACAGTTTACGCCGGATAGACGATCTCCCCGCCGGAGGTCTGGCGAGACGGCTGTCGGGATGTCTCCGCGCCCTTGGTGGCCCAGAAAATCTCAGCGATCTCCTGCACCGTCGCCACCAGCGCCTGCGCGTTCTCCATGCTGACGCTCTGGCGTGCGGCGGAGCCCTGCTTCATGGCGGTGAAGAACAGGTTGTGCAGGTTCGGATGCTGCTCCAGGTGCTCGGGTCGGAAATAGTCGCCCCACAGGATGCGGAGTTCCTTCTTGGCAAGCTCGGCGTGTTCTTCCTTAACGGCGATGTAGCGTATGAGCTTGTTGCGCGACTCGGCGTCCGAGACTTCGCCCAGGTCCTCAATCAAGTTCACCATTCGCACGACCGTATGCGCCGCAATCTGGGCTGCGTGCGGGTCATAGATACCACACGGGATATCGCAATGCGCGTTGGCAGTGCGGGCGGGCGAGAGCTTTTCGATGGCTCCCAAGGCTATACTAAGTGCGGACATTTCTTCCTCCTATCGTCCCCAATTTTCAAGTTGGCTCAAGCGGATTCAAACGTGAAAGATTGTACGGTAGCCCCCACTCATAGGGCAAGGAATACCACGGGCATTCCAGGGAGACTCTGATGCCGTGGTGGCTGCATCCCTCGCACCTACTGGATCTGTTCAGTTCCCTCCGGTTCCGTGTGATCGGCCACAGCATGGAACCATACTTGATGGAGGGCGACATGGTTCTCGTGTCCCGACGTTTCCCCGGTGGAGTGCCGCAAAGGGGGGACGTTGTGGCATTCAGGGAACCCGAATCCGGAGGAGTATCTATCAAGCGAATCTGTGGCTTGCCGAATGAACATATCGCAATGGTGGGTGGAGCTGTCCACGTGAACGGTGAACCGCTTCCGGAGGCGTATGTCTCACGCGCTCAGTCGAGGCCAAACTCCGACGATATCGACGAGTGGACGACCGGTGTGGATGAGTTCGTTGTGCTTGGTGACAATCGTGGTGACAGCAAGGACAGCCGCGCATTTGGACGTGTCGCGCGGCATGCCATTGCGGGCCGGGTGTGGTATTGCCACGCACCCAAGGAGAGAAGGGGCATCCTGCGCTGACAGACAACTCGTCAACGCGCTACGATGATGGCGCGGCGCACGCGACATAGCCGTACGAACGGGGGATTGAAGAGATCATGACGATGCCGGAAATCGGACAGCCACTGCCGGATCTGACTTTCACATCCGGATTCCGAGAGACTATCAGCACCGCAGACCTTAAGGGTGAGGAGAACCTTGTCATCGCGTTTTACGCCGCCGCGTTCACAGGTGGTTGAGAGCGCGAGCTGAGGGAATTCGAGCGCTTGCACGAGGAATTCCAAAAGCTAAACACCCAGGTCTGGGGTTCAAGCGTTGATCTGATTCCGAGCCAGGCTGCGTTCGCGCAGCATTGCGGGCTGAGCTACAGACTCGTCAGCGGTTATCCGAACCATGAGGCGGCCAAGGCGCTGGGCGCGTGGAACGAGGAACGCAGCATGATTCGTCGCGTCACCTACGTCATCGACAAGGAGGGCGTCCTCCGTCACGTCATCGATGACCCCGGCGACATGGAGCGACACGCGAACGAGGCGTTGGAAGCCGTTAGGGGCCTTTCGAACTAGACGTTCTCACTCAGAGTACTTGCTCCTGAGTGGAGGTTGGCATTAGGGCGGAGGAGCGGCGCTTACACGCACCGGGTCGCGGCCTCGTAGTGCCGATACGAATATCGCGACAACCAATAGAACGGTGAGCAGGGTGATTACGTCCTGAAAACCCGTTGTTGCCGACTGCGCCATTGCGATTTCAGTTCCAACTCCTGCATCGAGCAAACCTGCTTCCTCATCGCGCTGAATAACGGCAAACAGTGTTCCCGCTATGGCGATGCCCGTCGCCTGGCTGACCTGCCTGACGGTGGCGATCATGGCTGAGGCCGTTCCAAGTCGATGCGGCGGGACTGAGCTAACGAGGGCCGTGTTGTTGCCCGGCTCGAATATCGAGATGCCCGTTCCCAGCGCGAGCAAGACCGTTATCAGTACGGCCACGTGGGTATCAACGCCGATGTAGCTGAGGGAGTAGTAGGCCGCGGTCATCAGAGCAATTCCCGCCGTAGCAACGACTCGCGTTGAAATCTTGTCCGCAACCCACCCGGCGGATGGAGCGATGACAAGTCGCGCGAGGGGCAGGGTGACGAGGATGAGGCCTGCCTCGGTGGCCTTGAGGCCTCTCCCGTCCAACAGGAAGAACGGCAGAAGAATGATGAGCGCGCCCTGCGTTATGAACTGCAGGGCGTTGGCTGCGTTTGACGCCGAGAATTGGCGGATCATGAACAGGCTCAACTCCAGAATGGGCAGGCGCTCACGCAAGAAGCGCACTCCGCTCCTGCGAATCTGAAGAACCATCATGTCCGGTCTCGACTGGACGTACATGAAAACGGCAAATGAGGCAACCGCGGCGGTGGCGAATCCGATGATGAGCGGCTCGGACCAGCCGAGAATCGGCCCCCGGTTGAGCGTGAGCAAGAATGTTGTCATGAAACTGAAGAGCAGGACTGCGCCAAAGAAATCGAACCGAAGGTGACGGCCCTCTGCTCGATCGTTTCGCAAGATCAAGAGTCCCATGACAAAGAACAGGAGTATGAAGGGGATTCGTGTGTAGAACAGTGACTGCCAGCCCAGTGTGTCCAACAGGAATCCGCCCAGAGGCGGACCGGTTGACAGGCCGATGCCCACGAATACATTTTCGAGTCCTATCGCTCTACCACGTTCTGACTCGGGAAAGGCGGCAACAACAATTGCGTCGCTATTCGAAATAAAGAGCGCAAGGCCGATGCCCTGAACCACTCGGCCAACCAGCAGCATCGGGAGTGAGATGCTGAGGGCGGCGATGAGCAGGCCCAGGGCGAATATCAAGAATCCGGTCAGGAAGACCTGTTTGCGACCAATTGCGTCGCCGAGGCTGCCGAGAGTCAGGATCAGCCCAAGGCTTGCCAGCAGGAAGATCACGCTCACCCACAGGATGACGCTTGGATCAACACCGAATTCCCTGCCGAGTTCAGGCAAGGCGATATTGGTTATCGCGACATCGAACGAGCTTGTCAGGATGCTCACGCCAACCGTGATGAGGACGAGCCATTTGTATTGTCGGCTTGAACGCAGCCTTTCCGTGAATTGTCTCAACTGTTGAAGAGCCTAGCTGCGTTGCTGCCGTTGAGCAACGGCTGCTCCCATGCCGCGTCCGCCGGGCGGCATATCACGATGCGGCGGGTCTTTGCCACGTAGTATCGATACGAAGATGGCTGCCACCAGTGTCACGAGCATGATCGTCAGCACGTCCTGGAATCCGGTCGTAACCGATTGACTCATTGCCTGCTCTGCCGTTACTCCCGCATCCAAGAGGCGAGACTCCTCAGTGCTTTGAATAACGGCATAGAGCGTGCCCGCCACCGCGATACCTGTCGTCATGCTGATCTGGCGCACGGTGCCGAGCATGGCTGATGCGGTACCGAGATGGGAAGGTGGCACAGAGCCCATGATTGCGCTGTTATTGCCGGGCCCAAAGATTGAACTGCCCGTTCCTTCCAGCAAGAGCAGTGTTACCAGGAGCGCCACAGGCGTGTCGATGCCGACACTCCGCAGACCAAAGTATGCGCCCGTCATTACAAGCAACCCGAAGGTGGAGATAATCCGCGACGGCACCTTGTCTGCAGCCCATCCCGCCGCAGGCGCGACCACCAACCGCACCACCGGCAGCGTGACCAGAATCAGGCCGGCCTCCGTCGTTGTGAATCCGCGCCCGTTGATCAGGAAGAACGGGAGCAGTATGACTATTGCACCTTGGCTGAGGAATTGGAGCGCATTGGTGGTGTTCGCGAATGAGAACATTCGATTTCTGAACAAGCTCAGTTCGAGAACAGGCAGGTGCTCACGGAGGAACCGGACGCCCCGCATGTGAATTTCCAGGATCGGCATGCGCTGACGTGATTCCACGTACAGGAACCCGATGAACATCACAATGGCAAGTGCTCCCAGCCCGATGATGACAGGCTCAGTCCATCCCAGCTTCGGCCCGCGATTCAGCGCCAACAAGAATGCCGAAATGAACCCAAACAGCGACACCGCGCCGAGGATGTCGAATCGGACGTGGTTGCCTCCCTGCCGGTCATTTCTCAGGAAGAGCAACCCCATCACGAAAAATGCCGCCATGAACGGAGTGCGCGTCCAGAACAGCGATTGCCATCCCCAGAGATCGAGCAGAAAGCCGCCAAGGGGCGCACCGCTCGCCAGGCCCATGCCGACGAAAGCGTTCTCCATTCCAATCGCGCGCCCGCGCTCGGAGTCGGGAAACGCGTCCACGACCAAGGCGTTGCCGTTGGCGAGGATCATTGCCTGCCCGATGCCCTGCACGACGCGCCCGAAAAGGAGCATTGGGAGTGTTGTGCTAAGAGGTGTGATTACCAGCCCGATGCCGAAGACAAGGAACCCTGTCAGGAAAACCTGTTTGCGGCCGATGGCGTCACCAAGGCTTCCCAGCGTCAACATTAACCCGATGCTCGCCAGCAGGTACGCGGCGCTTACCCACAAGATAATGCTGGGATCGACGCCGAAGACCTTGCCCAGTTCAGGGAGGGCGATATTCGTTATCGAGCCATCAACGGTGCTCGTGAGAATCCCAAGCCCGACAGTCACAAGCACTAACCACTTGTACTGAGGGCCTGAACGGAGTCTCTGCCCGAGCGTCATTCAGAAAGCGTATACCCAATTGCGATCAGAATGACACGTTCAACGCGGCCCTAAAGCCTTCGCTCAGCGCATGGATCACCTCTTTAAGGTTGGGCGCGGTATCAAGCGCGTTTGCCAGGGTTCCCGTTCGGTCATTCAGGTCCCGGCGAAACCGCTCACGGCGTCCCGGGTCGAGATGTAGGAGGTCGGCCAGTCCCGATCCTGCCTCTGCAAATGGAATCGTCCCGTGTTGGAGGACGACACCTGCCGTGCGGCGTTGGGCGCTGGCCATCATCTTTCGGCCTGCCCAATAGACTTCATGCCGTCCGGGAGACTCGAAACAACCAAAATCAACGCCGGTTTCCGGCCAGATAGGCGCAGGATCGCGCACGGAAGTACGAAGCCCCAGCATTTTCAGTCCGGCCACTAACGCTTCGTTGACCGCTACGTAGCTGCCCAGTACGTCTTGCGAAAACGGCTCCTGGTTGGAGGGGGCAATCACGCTGTATGTCACGTCGCCAATGGAGTGCAGGATTGCCTTACCACCGGTTGGACGCCGCACGATCTCGATGCCCGAGTCCTCGCAGCGCTGAACGTCAAGCAGGCCCTCACTCTTTTGATGTCGTCCCAGAGACACCGCAGGGCAGGGCCACGGATAGACCCGCAGAACCGGCGCGGATTCCCCCTCCGCCACTTGGGTGGCAAGCTCCTCATCCAGAGCCATGTTTTCCCGGCCGGTTGATCTTGCGTCCAAAACCAGACGCCACTGTTCGCTCATGCCCATCACGATACCTGCAAACACTGAAAATCAAATGCGTTGCGGCGCCATTGCGGTGTATACTTGCACCATCACTGCGCGCTCAAGCGCGACGTCAGGGGATTCGATGCTCCAGGAGCCCGTCGAAAGTAGTCAACAGGAATCGCAACGGCCAGAAGATAGCGAGATGGCTCGCCTTTTGGAGGCCGAAGGTCAGAATATGCCCGTCCTCCGCCGCGGTGAAGCCGTGGAGGGCACCATCGTCCACGTTGACGACGAGGGACTCCTTGTGAACATCGGCGCGAAGAGCGAAGGGGTTATTCCGTACCGCGAAATGCGAAGTCTTCCAGAGGATGAGGCGCGCGCCCTAAAGGCCGGAGATTCCATCGTTGCAACCCTGGTGCGAACCGATGAGGCCGGCCAATACATGCTCTCGTATGACCGCGCTCAAGCTGAGCGCGGGTGGCGTCAGCTCGAAAGGGAAAAGGAATCCGACGAACTGATCACCGGCAAGGTCATCGGCCACAACCGTGGAGGCATCCTCGTTGAAACGCGAGGCGTCCAGGCGTTCGTGCCGTTGTCGCAATTGTCACCCGAGCACCGCGAACTCGCGTCCGGCGAGGGTGATGACCAGCTGCAGGCGCTGGATACACTGGTTGGCCAGGAGTTCCAGTTCAAGGTCATTGAAGTCAATCGACGGCGACAGCGGGCCATCCTCTCAGAGCGTGCCGCGTCGCAGGACATGCGCATTGAGCAGCGGCAGGCGTTGCTAGCCGAGCTCCAGGAAGGGACAGTCCGCAAGGGCCGGGTGACGGGCGTGCGCGATTTCGGCGCGTTCGTTGATCTTGGCGGGGCGGACGGCCTCATCCACGTGTCCGAGCTTGCGTGGGAACCTGTTACGCACCCCTCGGAGATTGTCCAGACAGGACAGGAACTTGAGGTTCACGTCCTCAAGGTTGACCACGAGACAGGCCGAATTTCTCTCAGCCTGCGCCGCACGCAGCCGGATCCGTGGCTTGCGGAGGTGGAGGCATATCAAGAGGGTCAGATTGTTGAGGCAACCGTGACCCGCCTGGCTGTATTTGGCGCTTTTGCACGTTTGGAGCAAAGTAATATAGAGGGCCTTATCCACATCTCGGAAATGGTGGATCACCACATCAATCATCCGCGTGAGGTCATCAAGGAGGGAGACACGCGGCGGGTGAAGGTGCTGCGAATCGAACCGGAGCGGCGCAGGCTGGGTCTCAGCCTACGCCAGGTGGATGGATAGCAAAGGAAAGCGCGGGCGCGAATCCCAGACATAGGGTGAGCGGAGAAAACAATGGCGAGCAGATTTGAGAAATTCTCGGAACGGGCCAGGCGGGTTCTCTCCCTGGCGCAGGAAGAGGCGGGCGAACTAAACCACAACTACATCGGCACGGAGCACGTCCTTCTTGGCCTTGCCCGTGAGCCGGAGGGTGTCGGCACGCGCGTTCTTGTCTCTTTGGGCGTTGATCTCTCCAAGATTCGATCTGCCGTCACTTTTATCATCGGGCGTGGACAGAAGCAGCCGACGAGCGACGTCGGTCTCACTCCGCGCGCCAAGAAAGTCATTGAACTCGCCGTCGATGAGGCGCGCGAGATGTCACATCACTACATCGGAACAGAGCATCTGCTTATCGGCCTGTTGCGCGAGGGCGACGGTGTTGCCGCCGGAGTCCTTGAAAGCCTTGGCGTCACGCTGGACAAGGTCCGGCAGGAGACGCAGCGCATCCTGAGCCAATCCGGCGGACAGCCGGGCAGCCGCTCCGGCACGCGCACTCCGACTCTTGACCAGTTGGGTGTCGACCTGACCAATCTCGCACGTGAGGGCCAGCTTGACCCGGTGATCGGCCGCCAGCAGGAGATCGAGCGTGTGGTGCAGATACTCTCGCGCCGCACGAAGAATAACCCTGTTCTCATTGGCGAGCCCGGTGTGGGCAAGACCGCCATTGTTGAGGCGTTGGCCCAGCGGATTGTCGGCAGTGATATTCCCGACAGCCTCAGTGGGGCGCGGCTTGTCACGCTGGATATGGGCGCGCTCGTCGCAGGCACCAAGTACCGCGGTGAATTCGAGGAACGCCTCAAGAAGGTCGTTGACGAGATTCGTGCGGCCAAGAATATCATTCTGTTCATCGACGAAATGCACACGCTCGTTGGAGCGGGCGCGGCGGAGGGCGCGGTTGACGCGTCCAACATCCTGAAGCCGTCACTTGCCCGCGGCGAGCTCCAGACAATCGGCGCAACGACCCTGGACGATTACCGCCGTTACGTCGAGCGGGACCCGGCGCTTGAGCGGCGCTTCCAGCCCGTCCGCGTGGAAGAGCCTTCGTCCGACGACACCGCCGCCATCCTGCGCGGCGTGAAGTCGCAGTACGAAGAGCACCACAGCCTCACCATCACGGATGAGGCAGTGGAGGCCGCAGCGACGCTCGCCTCGCGGTACATCGCGGACCGTTTCCTGCCGGACAAGGCTATCGACCTCATTGATGAGGCCGCCAGCCGTGTCCGCATTCGGGCCTCTTCAATGCCGCTTTCCGTTAAGGAGGCAATGAGGGCGCTCGAGCGCGTTCGCGCCGAAAAGGATAACGCCGTTGCCGCGGCCAATTTCGATTTTGCCGCAGAGATGCGCGAGCGTGAGGTCAGCCTCGCCGAGCGCATCGCCCGCCTTGAGCAGGAGTGGCAGAACGAGCAGCAGACCGCGACACCTGAGGTGACCGAGGACGACATCGCGCAGGTCGTGAGCATGTGGACCAATATCCCGGTCACGCGTCTCGCCGCCGAAGAGAGCGAGCGCCTCCTTCACATGGAAGAGGTGATGCACGACCGCATCATCGGGCAGCACGAGGCGATCATCAATGTCTCCAAGGCCGTCCGCCGCGCGAGGGCAGGGCTGAAGGATCCGCGCCGTCCCATCGGCACGTTCCTGTTCCTTGGCCCGACGGGTGTTGGCAAGACTGAGCTTGTGCGCGCGTTGTCCGAGTTCATGTTTGGCTCGGAGGACTCCCTTATTCGCCTCGATATGTCCGAGTTCATGGAGCGTCACACCGTTGCGAGACTTGTTGGCGCGCCGCCCGGGTATGTCGGCTTTGATGAGGGCGGACAGTTGACTGAGGCCGTGCGCCGCAAGTCCTACTGCGTTATCCTCCTGGACGAGATTGAGAAGGCGCACCCAGAGGTCTTCAACATCCTGCTGCAGATCTTTGACGACGGCCACCTGACCGACGCGAAGGGCCGCAGGGTGGATTTCCGGAACGCCATCATTGTCATGACGTCCAACATCGGCGCGGAGGTTATCAAGAAGAATTCCAATATCGGATTCTCCTATGCGCGTGACGAGACCGATGCGCGCCAACTGAGCTATGAGCGCATGAAGGACAAGGTGCTGGACGAGGTCAAGCAGTTCTTCCGCCCAGAGTTCCTCAACCGCATTGACGCGCAAGTTGTCTTCCACTCCCTCGATCGGGAGCACATTCGGCAGATTGTTGACCTGATGATGAAGGACGTGGAGAAGCAGTTGGAGGCCAAGAAGATCAGTATCGAGGCTACCGACGCGCTGCGCGACTATGTCGGTGAAAAGGGCTACGACGAGACATACGGCGCAAGGCCGCTTCGCCGCGTTATCCAGGACTTGATTGAAGACAGGCTGTCCGATGACATCCTGAGTGGCGACATTGCCGAGGGGGACGCAGTTCGCGTTGACTACGTGGACGAAGAGGTTGTCGTCACGGTTACCGGGCATGTACCGGCCAAGCCAACTGTGTCCGCCGATACTCCTGAGGCTCCCGAAACCCCTGAAGCTCCCGAGACCGTCGAGGTGGCGGGCTAGCTGACGGTCGGGTCTGGCACGATGCCACGACCGCGCGTTTCGTACAGCTGCACGGCTTGTGGGGCAGAGTCGTCCCGTTGGGAAGGCCGTTGTCCTCATTGTGAATCGTGGGGTTCGCTTGTTGAGGTCACCGCGGAATCCAGCGGACTGACGACCGGTGTCCTGGGGCCTGCCACTCCGCCTGCCGCGCTGACAGCCCTCATGGAGAAGGCTGCAGCACAACCGTCGCGAATTGCAGTGTCCGACATGCCGGAGCTTATGACCGTTCTTGGTGGGGGCGTCGTGTCCGGCAGTGTGACACTGCTCGGAGGCGAGCCGGGCATCGGCAAATCCACCTTGCTGCTGCAGATCGCCTCGGCGCTGGGGGAAGCGGGAGCAGATGTGGTGTATGTGGCCGGAGAGGAATCCCCCGAGCAGATTGCACTTCGCGCCGCCCGTCTGTCCCTTGCGGGCGACGGCGTGACGCTTCTGTCCGAAACGAATATCGACGCACTCTTGCAGGCGCTCAACGATAGCCCGCCAAACTTGCTGCTTGTGGATTCGATCCAGACGCTCAGGACTGACGCTTCGTCATCGGCGGGAAGTGTGGCACAGGTTCGGGAGTGCGGGGCCCGACTCGTTGAGTGGGGCCGCCGGCGCGGCGTGTCCGTCATCATGACGGGCCACGTGACCAAGGATGGCGCGATTGCGGGCCCGCGCGTGCTTGAACACGCCGTTGACGTTGTCCTTTACCTGGAAGGCGAAGGTCTTGGTCCCTATCGTGTTGCCCGATGCGTCAAAAATCGTTTCGGCTCCACGGATGAGATTGCCGTCCTTGAAATGACTGACACCGGTCTGCGAGAAGTGGATGATCCCTCCGCCGCCCTTACGCAGGAGCGAATGTCCACCGCGCCAGGTTCCATCGTTACCCCCGTCGTGGAGGGAACGCGCCCCCTGTTGGTCGAGATACAGGCTCTTGTTGCTCCGTCCGGCGGCGCTGACCCGCGGCGCATGGCGACGGGCGTCGATATGAATCGTCTGCTGCTGATATGCGCCGTCCTCTCACGGCGCCTGCGGCTGCCGCTTGGAAAGCACGACGTTATCGTCAATGCCATCGGCGGGCTGCGCGTCACGAGCCCGTCCGCGGACCTTGCGATTGCGCTCGCTATCGTTTCAAGCCTTCGTGACGTTCCGGCGGCTGCGGATCTTGCGGCAGTGGGAGAGATTGGGCTTACGGGCGATATCCGGCGTGTTCCCCAGTTGCAGAGGCGCATCAACGAGGCTGCCCGCCGAGGCTATCGCCGCATTATCGCGCCTCCTGACGCCGTCCCTGCGCTCGAAACATCAATCACAGTGGTTCCTGCCACGACCCTCCATGAAGCGGTCGAGGCGGCTCTTTCCGAATATCCACAGGCCAGCGACCTGGAAATCTCCTCTCTCGGTAGGGGGTCAACGTGAGCAGCAATCCCGCTCCGGCACCCGGCATCGCGGAGAAGCGTGAGGAACTGCGCGCTCTGCTCCGGGAAATGGGTTCAATCCTTGTGTCCTTTTCCGGAGGGGTCGATTCCAGTCTTCTTCTAGCGGAGGCGGTTGATGTCCTGAAACAAGACGCCCTTGCGGTCACTGCGCTCTCTCCAACGTTTGCGGATTCCGAGGCAGAGGAAGCCCGTGACATCGCAGCATTCCTGGACGCCCGCCACGAGTTTTTCTACACCGATCAACTGGACATGGAAGGGTTTGCGGCAAACGATGGACGCCGCTGCTATTTCTGCCGTGTGGACCTGTTCTCGCAGCTGCGCACGATTGCGCAAGAGCGCAGGATTCCGTGGGTCATTGACGGCACACTCACCGATGATTTGGGGGATGTGCGCCCCGGCCTTAAGGCAAAGGATGAGCAAGGCGTCCGCAGTCCATTTGTTGAGGTTGGCTTGAGCAAAGACGAAGTGCGCCTTATGGCCCGTGAGCGTGGTCTGCCCAACTGGGATAAGCCTGCTGAATCGTGCCTCGCCTCCCGTATTCCACTGGGCACGCCTGTCTCGTTTGAGCTGCTCGACAAGATTGCCCGCGCAGAGAAATATCTCCATGAGCACGATTTCAGGCAGGTTCGCGTACGGCATCACGGCGCGATTGCCAGGATCGAAGTCCCGCCTGAGGACATGTCACGTCTCATTGCAGAGGACTTGCGGGAGGACCTGATTAGTCACATCCGTGAACTGGGCTATCTCTTCGTGACACTTGATCTCGCCGGATACAAGACCGGCAGCCTGAACACACGCAAGGCTGCAATCTCCTCAGGCCAGAACGGTTCGGCGAGCCTTCTCAACCGGAGCGGGTAGGGTAAGGTCACATGCGGAGCGCGTGGCTGCAATGCGCGAACGGTGTGAGCGGCGACATGCTGCTGGGAGCCTTGGTGGATGCCGGTGCCCCTGTGGATGCGATGAACGCGGCGGTTGATTGCGTCTTTCCCGACGAGACGATCCGGCTTACACCGACCGAAACCTTCCGCGCGGGGATTCGCGCGACGCACATCAAAATTGAAGGTGGGGATGGCGCTGCCGAAGAGCATACGCCTCTAAATGATCTGGTTGGCCGTGTTGAGAAAGCCAATCTTGCAGCAAGTGTGATCGAACGAGCAGTTGCGATCCTGCGGCGCATTGGTGAGGCGGAAGCGCGTGTCCACGGCGGCAGCACTGAGTCTGTGGAGCTCGCAGAGCTCGGATCAGCAGATACGCTTGTTGATATTGTCGGGACGCTTGTCGGACTGGACGAACTAGGGATTGAAACCCTCTACTCCACCGGACTGCCGTTGGCGACCGGCCGTGTGAAGACTCACCATGGAACCCTGCCGGTACCGGCCCCCGGCGTGCTTGAACTGATGCGATTCGCGGGAGCGCCGACACTGCCACCACCGTCCGGGGATGAATCACAAACGGGCGAATTGGTCACTCCCACCGGCGCGGCCATCGTCACAGCGCTTGCCTCCTTTGATCCACCCCCTGTGATGAATACGGTCCAGTCCGTCGGCTACGGCGCGGGCACGAAAGACCCGAAGGGCAGGGCAAACATCGTCACCCTCGTTGTTGGGGAGGCGGCGGGTGAGTCAATCCAAACACGACCAATGGCGATGATCGAAACGACCATCGACGATATGAATCCTGAGGTCTATGAGTTCGTTCGTGAGCGTCTGATGGCCGCGGGGGCGCGTGACGTCTGGCTTGAAAACGTCCAGATGAAGAAGGGACGTCCGGGCGTTGTCGTGTCCGCTATCGCGCCGGAGTCTGTGAAGGACGCAATTGTTACCGCGCTGCTCCGTGAAACAACCACGCTTGGCGTTCGCGTCACCCCCGTCACACGCTATGAAGCAGTCAGGGAGTCGGTCGTTGTTCAGACTCCACTTGGCCCGGCGGGCGTCAAGATCAAGCGCTTGGCACCCGGTGGGGAGATTGTGGGTATTTCACCGGAATATGAGGACTGTCGCCAACTGGCAGAACAGTCATCCGTGCCGCTAAGTCGCGTATATGACATCGTGCGGCGCGCAGCAGAGGATTCCCTATTCTGACGCGCCTTCGTCCACTTGACGATTGATAGCCTGCAATTCATACTGAACTGGGCTAGCAACAGCTAGCTCCTTTTGTTGTGCCGTCAAGGAGAAGGGCCCGGGCCCGAGTGGCGCAAGGGTAGCGCAGCCGATTTGTAATCGGCAGGTTAGCGGGTTCGAATCCCCTCTCGGGCTCCAGCATCACGCTATGCCGCCCGTAGGCACGACAATGCATTGAGAAGAGAGAAGAAAAATCGGAAAGGAGAAAGAGGCCCACATAGCTCAGGCGGTAGAGCACGTTCTTGGTAAGAACGAGGTCACCAGTTCGAATCTGGTTGTGGGCTCCAGCTCGAAGGAGGACGGGAGGGAATGGCGAAGCAGAAGTTCGTGCGGAACAAGCCGCACCTCAACGTTGGAACCATTGGTCACGTCGACCACGGCAAGACCTCGCTCACTGCAGCGATTACCAAGGTGCTGAATCTCGCCGGCACAAGCGACTTTCGGCCCTTTGACTCCATCGACAATGCCCCCGAAGAGCGGGCCCGCGGCGTGACGATCAACATCGCGCACGTCGAGTATGAAACGGCTACCCGCCATTACGCGCACGTCGATTGCCCAGGCCACGCCGACTACATCAAGAACATGATCACCGGCGCGGCGCAGATGGACGGCGCGATCCTCGTTGTGAGCGCTCCTGACGGCCCTATGCCGCAGACGCGAGAGCACATTCTTCTTGCCCGGCAGGTGGAGGTTCCCCGCATCGTTGTCTACCTCAACAAGGTAGACATGATGGATGACGAGGAGCTTCTTGAGTTGGTCGAGATGGAAGTCCGCGAGCTTCTTTCGAGGTACGATTTCCCCGGCGACGATATTCCGTTCATTCGCGGAAGCGCCCTGCAGGCGCTGGAGAGCGAATCGACAGATGCGAGCGCGGCGGAGTACGCTTCCATTCTTGAACTGATGGAGGCCGTAGATTCCTACATTCCGGAGCCGGAGCGCCCGCGTGACCAGTCCTTCCTGATGCCCATTGAGGACGTCTTTGGCATCAAGGGCCGCGGCACAGTCGTGACCGGTCGTGTTGAGCGCGGCGTCATGAAGGTCGGCGAGGAAGTTGAGATCGTCGGTTTCGGTGAGCAACGCAAGACCGTTGTCACCGGAATCGAGATGTTCCACAAGACCGTTGATGAGACGGAACCCGGCGACGCCGTGGGCCTGCTTCTGCGCGGCATCGAGCGCGATGACGTGGAGCGAGGTCAGGTTGTTTCCCTGCCGAGTTCCATCACGCCTCACACGCAGGCGGCAGCGCAGGTGTACGTTCTGACGCGAGATGAGGGCGGGCGGCACACGCCGTTCTTTGATGGCTACAAGCCGCAGTTCTACATCCGCACCACGGACGTCACAGGCTCCGCGCACCTTCCCGAAGGCACGGAAATGGTTATGCCGGGCGACAACGTGGAGATGCGCATCGAGCTCATCACGCCTGTCGCGATGGAAGAAGGACTGCGATTCGCCATCCGCGAGGGCGGCCGAACCGTTGGCTCCGGTGTGATCACCGGCATCATCCAGTAGATAGAGACAACCTTACGGAGAGGCGCTCACGGCCAGCGAGGCAACCATGGCAAAGAAACAGGGAAACCGCATCGTTATCACCATGGCGTGCACGGAATGCCGTGAGCGCAATTACTCCTCTATGAAGAACCGTCGTAATGACACACAGCGGATGGAACTCAACAAGTTCTGCCCGCGTTGTCATGGACGCCGCCTGCATCGAGAAGTTCGGTAAGCGGGCCGTTCGGTAATTCCGTGAGCACACGCACTCCGACTACCAGCACTCGCCGCGCAGGCGCGGGTTCCGCAACGCGGCTGCCGCGTGAGGTCATCACCGAGCTGCGGCGAGTAACGTGGCCGTCTCGTGAAGAGGCCGTCCGTCTCACCATCATGGTGCTGATTGTCTCCGCAGTTGTGGGACTTTTCCTTGGTGGCGTGGACTACGTCTTCAATTTCCTGATGACCGAGTTCATCCTGGGCGTCTAGGCGTTAGTTCGGACAAGCAATAATGACCTCCCAGCAGAGCGAAATTCTTGAGGAACAGAGCCACTGGTACGTGGTTCACACGTACTCCGGTCAAGAGGATCGCGTTCAACGCAACCTGGAAAACCGGATTGACTCGCTGGACGTGAGGAACCGGGTCTATCGTGTTGTTGTGCCCACCGAGGATGAAATCGAAATCCGGTCCGGGCAAAAGCGCACTGTAACCCGCAAGGTTTTTCCCGGCTACATCCTTGTTGAGATGATGATGGACGACGAAACGTGGCGCGTGGTTCGCGAAACCCCCGGCGTCACCGGTTTCGTGAGCAGCGGCGATCCGCCGCGGCCGGTCCCATTGGATGAGAACGAAGTGCGGTCCATCCTGGATCAGATGGAACAGGAAGCGCCGCGGGTTCGTGTGGGGTACCAGAAGGGTCAGAGCGTCCGCATCACGGACGGCCCATTCCTGGACTTCATCGGTACGGTCGAAGAAGTCAGCCCGGATCGCGGCAAGGTGGTTGTGATGGTCTCGTTCTTCGGTCGTGAAACGCCCGTGGAACTGGACTTCCTGCAGATTGAGAAACTGTAACGCGCCTAAACCGCTAGTCACTTAACCCTGAATAACACCCAACGGAGCAGCAAGAAAGAATGGCACGCAAAGTACGGTCAGTAGTGCGCCTGCAAATCCAGGCAGGCAAGGCAACGCCCGCGCCACCCGTCGGCACGGCCCTTGGCCCCCATGGGGTAAACATCATGGGATTCGTCAAGGAGTACAACGCGCGGACGGCGGACCAGACCGGCAATATCATTCCCGTGGACATCACGATCTATGAGGACCGATCCTTCACGTTCGTCACGAAGACGCCCCCGGCGTCCGACCTCCTGCGTAAGGCGGCCGGTATCGAAAAGGGCAGTTCAGACGTGCGGACGGAGCGTGTCGCGACGGTTACGCGAGACCAGGTGCGCGAGATCGCGCAGATAAAGCTGGCGGACCTGAACACGGACAATGTTGAAGCAGCGATGCAGATGGTGATGGGCTCTGCCCGCAGCATGGGCATCGACATTAGCGACTAAGCCACGGATAATCGACAAATGCCAAAACACAGCAAGCGATACAATCAGGCCGCCGAACCGGTCGAACACCTGACGTTCTATGAGCCTGATGCGGCGATAAGCCTGGTCAAGGATTCCGCCACCGCGAAGTTCGATGAGACGGTGGAGCTGCACATACGACTGAACGTTGATCCCCGGCAGGCGGACCAACAGGTACGTGGTGTAGCTCTGCTTCCACATGGGCTTGGCAAGGCGGTCCGCGTGCTCGTGTTCGCGCAGGGAGAGGGTGAGCGGCTGGCCACTGAGGCGGGTGCTGACTTTGTCGGCTCTGACGATCTTATCGAGCAAATCGAGGGCGGCTGGACCGACTTTGATGTTGCGCTTGCAACGCCGGACATCATGGGCCGGATTGGCCGCCTCGGGCGAGTTCTTGGGCGCCGGGGACTCATGCCGAGCCCGCGTGGGAACACGGTGGTGCAGCCGCAGGATCTGCCACGCGCCATTGAAGAGGCTCGTAAAGGGCGCGTTGAGTTTCGGCTTGACCGAACCGGCATCATCCACAGCCCTATTGGAAAGGCGAGCTTTGAGCCTGAAAATCTAATGGGGAATATGGCTGCTCTGGTGAGCGCCATCACGCAGGCCCGACCAGAGGTGGTTCGCGGTCAATTTATCCGCAGCGTCAGTATTTCCAGCTCCATGGGCCCCGGTGTCCGCATCGATCCTCTTGCGGCAAGCGCCCTCCAACCTGTTGACTAACGGATGTAATCGAAAGACGACGCCATGCCAGCAGCAAAGAAGATTGAGCAAGTACAGGAACTCACGGAGTTCCTTGACGGCGCTTCTCTGATCATCGGCGCGGGCCACTCCGGGCTCTCCGTGCAGGAGATGGAAGGACTGCGCGGGGCCTTGCGTATCAATGACACGCGCTATCGCATCGTCAAGAATCGCCTCGCCTTGAGAGCGGCTGAATCGTTGGGGCAGGGGGACGAGATCGGTAGTCTGCTGGACGGTTCCGTGGGCCTGATTGTGACGCGAGAAGACCCAATTCCGGTCATCCAGGCGCTCTCGACCTACGTTCGAACGAATCGGATGCAGCTGCGGATTACGAACGCGGTGCTGGAGCGCCGCGTCGTCGCGCCGGCGCAGTTGGAGCGCCTGGCGACACTCCCGCCACGCGAGGTGCTGCTGGCGCAGGTGATGGGCGCGATGAACGGCGTGAGCCAACGGCTTGTCAGTGTATTGCATACTCATTTGAGCAGTATTGTGAATGTCCTGGATCAGAGACGCAGACAGTTGGAGGAAGGGAGCTAACACGATGGCGACAAAGGATGAGATTGTTGCGGCGATTGAGGGCATGTCCGTCCTTGATCTTGCCGACCTGGTAAAGGAACTTGAAGAGCGGCTTGGTGTGACAGCCGCCGCGCCCGTCGCCGTTGCGGCTGCTCCGGCAGCAGGCAGTGGTGGAGATGCCGCCGCGGCCCCCGCCGAGGAAGAGCAGTTCGAGTTCACCGTGACACTCAAGGACATTGGCCCCAACAAGATTGAGGTCATTAAGGCCGTCCGTGAACTGGTTCCCGGACTTGGCCTCAAGGAGGCGAAGGAATTGGTGGAGTCCGCACCTGCGGCCATCAAAGAGAACGTCGCGAAGGACGAGTCCGACACAATCAGGACCAAGCTTGAGGGCGTCGGCGCAGCCGTCGACATCACCTAGGATATCGTCTGAGCCCGGTTCACATAACCGGGACATACACGAAGTCGAACAGTTCCGGCGGCCTGTTACGACGACAGGCCGCCGGAATCTTGTCTTTTGGCCGGTCGAGACCGGCGTGTCGGGGGTCGGATCATGGTTGGGGACGAGCAGGAATACGCGAGGCGTTCCGAATACTCCGCGAACCTTCTCATACGGGATGTGCCACAGGATGAAAGGCCGCGCGAGCGTCTGAGAGACCGGGGCGCGCAGGCTCTGAGCAACTCCGAGCTTCTCGCGATCCTCCTCCGCGTCGGCAGGCGCAATGAGAGCGTCGTGACGATGTCAACGCGACTCCTGCGCGACCTTGGCGGACTCAAGGGACTCCATCAGGCAACCTTTGACGAACTTGCTCGCCAGCCCGGCATGGCCGTTGCCAAGACGGCGCAGATCAAGGCTGCCCTGGAACTCGGACGACGACTGCAAGTTGAGTCACCAGAGCAGCGCCCTGTTATCTCCGGGCCGGAGGATGTCTATAACGTAGTTGGCTCAGACATGGTGTTCCTGGACCATGAGGAACTGCGCGTTCTCGTGCTGGACACGAAGAACCACGTGGTTCATATAGAGAGCCTGTATCGCGGGACCGTGAATTCATCTCACGTGAGGACGGCAGAGGTGTTTCGTGAGGCCGTGCGGAGAAACCAGCCCAGCATCATCGTCGTTCATAATCATCCATCAGGAGATCCTACTCCAAGCCCGGATGACGAACGGACCACGCGTCATCTTGTGGAGGCCGGCAAGGCGCTGGATATCAAAGTGCTTGACCACATCGTTGTTGCTCACAACGAGGGAAATCGGGTTGTCAGCATGAGGGAGATGCATTTGGGATTTGATTCTTAGACGAGCAGGCCTTATCTCCACGCAGAGATGAGGCACTGAGCGTTAGCGGGAAATAATGCTGCGGATACTGGCCAGTATCCGCCCCGTCGTTCCCAGGCTTGCCCCGTCGCCGTTCACAGGGACGCCGCTGTTTTCGGTCTCGGTGGATGCGTCTGATGATTCGACAGCTTCTTCTCCGGGAGCGGTTTGCTCACCGGCTGTCGGCTCCCCCTCCGCTGAGGACTCGTCCGCTTCGGTGTCGTGGTTTTGTCTCAACTCTCCCCACGCGAAGATCAGGGAGTAGATGAAGCCCGCCACGGGAACACCAAGCATGGCGCCCCATGGGCCTGCGAACCGTGTGCCGATTACTACCGCGAGCAACACAAAGAAGCCGGGCATGCGAACAGCCCTGCCGTAGACACGTGGAAGAACAAAGTTGTTCATGAAGAGGCTCCACGAAATCAAGGCAACTGCCACCATGATTGCCGTCGTAACCGACCCCGTGAGCAAGGCGATAGTTATCGGTATCCCGATGGCAGCGACTTCGCCGATGATGGGAACCAGCTGAACAAGGCCCGCTGTGATTCCGATTGGCAGCGCAAACGGCAGTCCAGCTACCAACATGGTCGTCGTGATAGCTGCGGAATAAAGCACGACAACGATAGAGATTCCCTTTAGGTACGAGAAGAAGGTGCTATCGAGATGGGCCAGAACCACGGAGGCGCGTTCGTGGTATTCCACCGGCAAGAGCCTGTAGAACAGTCCTCGGAGCTGCTCCCGCTCAATGGTCATGTAGAACGACAACGAGATGCAGAAGATGGTCTGAATGAAGATGTTGGTTGTGCTGCCTACGATTCCCAATGCGTTGTCCTGCACCCATGCGCTCGCAGTGGAGCTAAAGGCAAGAAGTGGGTCGGTGGCGGCCGTTTCTTCGCCACCTCCTGCCGCCCGGAGCGAATCAAAAAACTCATTGATCGACGACATGAAACCCGAAAGCCTTACGGCAAAATCAGGCAGGTCTTCGGAGAGGGTGACAGTCTGGGATATGGTAAGCGGTACGAGGAGGCCGATCAGCGCGACAACAGGGAGCAATATGATGAGGTAGGCGAGGGGGACCGCCGCCCACGTCGGGTTCGGAACGTAGACCTCAACAAAGTTCGCCAGACGGCGCACCGCGGCAGACAGTATCCATGCGAGGAATATGAGAATCAGGACATCAAAGAGGACGCTGAACAGGTCGGATATGCCCTGAATGAGGTAAACACCAGCCGCCAGCGTGACAACGGCAATGGCCAGCCGCAGACCAACCGATCCCAAGAGGCTGTTACCCAATTCCTCGCCCCGATTCTCGAGTGATCACAGCCTTATCCTGCTCGCTTTCGGTTCAGCGGCAGGGCGGAACTGCCGCACTGGGTTAGTCTTCGAGCCTTCGCCACTTCCAGTAGCGATTTTACTCCATCCGTCCAATGAGCCCTTGCGCTACGATTAATGGGGTCTGTATTAAGGGCATGGATCTCTGCAATTGATATTTCCGGAGGAATTAGTGGCGATGGATGGAGTGATTGAATTAGCGGGCGTCCTTGTTGCGGCTTACCTGGTTGGTTCCCTTCCCACGGCGGTTATCATGTCACGGCTCGTCGCAGGGGTTGATGTGCGTGACCTGGGAACCGGAAATGCGGGGGCAGCCAATGTGTTCCGGGAGATTGATCCCCGTGTAGGTGTCTTCGTCGCTGTCGTTGACATCCTCAAAGGGCTCTTGCCGGTCCTGATTGCCGACCGTGTTCTTGACCTTGGTCCGACGGGATCGGTGATTGCGGCGGCCGGCGCTCTATGGGGTCATCAGTATTCAGTGTTTCTCAAATTCAGAGGGGGCGCCGGCCTGGCGTCTGCTTTTGGCGGGGTTGCCGGAATGATGTTTGGGCCGACTGTTGTAGCCGGATTCGTTGGTCTTCCGATGCTGCTTGTGACGAAGAACATGGGGTGGACGGGCGGCACTACAATCGCCATCGCATTCGGCATAACCGCGGTGTCAACCTTGACGGACATTCAGATACCTGACCCGGTAACTATGGAGGAATCCGGGTATCTGCTTGGAGGAGTGATTATCGGTCTCCTTCTTGCGCTACCCTTCTGGCTGCGGAAGATCTTCGAGCTTCGCGCCGCTCGCGGCGGAGACGCCGCACCCGATGCCTCGTCGACCACGGAGGACCAAACATGATCAGGGTGCCGATGGCGATGATGATCGGTGGAATGAAGAAGCCGGCGTGGATGATGAGGCCAAATGCCAATGCGGCCTCCTTGTCAACGCCATAGAACCCCAGGAAAGCAACTGCGGCTGCCTCAAACGGGCCAATCCCGGACGGCAGGCCCGGCAGGATTGACCCCAACGTGATTGTTCCGAGCACGACCACGTAGATAATGACGTAGATCTCAACAATGTTCTCCGAATTGTTGGGCATCAGTTCATTGTTGAAGGCAACGAAGGACGCGGCGAGGCCCAGGGTCATCCACGTTACGAGCGTTACACCCATGACGGAGGCCAGTTTCCTGGGCTGAGCGATGAGTTCCTGCCATGCCGCCGAATACGTTCGCACTATCGGGAATCGTTCAAACCACGTGATCTTGTGCGTATATAAGGACAGTACCGCGACACTGACAAGGACTCCGATCAGCACAAGAATAATTACGCTAAGGTACCCTGCGCCCTCCGGCGCGAATATTGCGAAACCGACTGCAAGGCTTCCGAGCGTGATTGCGAGGTCCGACACACGACCCAAGACGATCGACGCGAGCACGGCCCCCCTTTCATACCCTTCTCTCAGCGCGATGTACCCGAACTGAATGGGTTCTGCTACGACGCGAATGGGCGCCAGATTGTTCAGGCCCTGGCCGGTGTTCTCTACGAAGAAGAGCAGCGTGGCGGTGGGCGCCCGACCATGGAAGAGCATTCTCCACCTGACCGCCCGGATGGTGTTGCTGACGACGACGACGCCCATAACGGGGATCATCAGGAACCAATTGAATGCGGAGAGTTGTTGCAACAACTCGTCCAAATGAACTTCACGGACAATAATGTAGGCAACCCCTACTCCAAGGGCTACGCCAATGAGGATTCGCCCGTAAAGCCAGACTTGCCTTAGCATGTTTGGTTCCCGCCACTAGCGTAGTGCATGAAATCACAACGGGCTATGTGTGACTGCGACAAGGTCGCACCTGCAGGCTGTTTATCATCCGGCTCTTTTGGCGATTGAGCGAAGTCGGTTTCCTTCTTCCTCCGGCGCTGAGCGGAGTCGCTCATACAGGGATTGAGCGCCGCCGGGTGTCTCCTGCTCTGAAACGTGTGGGGAGCGGGATGCCTCCAGCAGGAGTTCTACGCCTCCGAGGAAGTCGCTGATGGCGATGTTTTCGGCTTGAATGGAGTCTTCACCGAATCCGTTGTGATAGTGGGCTAAGGGGAACGCGACGCCGGTGGACTCATAGCCGTGCGCGACAAAAACCGATGCTTCGCAGACACCGCCGGACATGAGTTGCCGTTGAACGGGAATGGGTGGATCCCTGCGCTGGAGCGTCACTCGGGCGGCCTGGAGGATCTCTTCTGCGGACTGTGAGAAGGTGGAAATGGCGTCGCCGACGCGGATGACTGGGCCGTTCCCCTGTTCTGCGCCGGGGAGTGTTCTGGACGATTCTACGGAGATGACGAGTGTTTCCTTCGGAAGAGAGCCATCTGCGGCCAACAGGCGCGCTCCGATGAGTCCATCCTCCTCCGCTCGTGTGAATACGCCGATTACGTCAACTGGGTCATTTTTTGCGGCAAGCGTTTCCAAGACGCTTAAAGTGGCGGCGCAACCGGCGAGATCATCGAGGGCACGCGCAAAAACGGTATTGTCACGGAATTCACAATCTACGAGGTCAAAGACGGCAAAAGCGGGCAAAACAAGGTCATTTTGCTCCGTTAAGTCTGCGTAGAGCACCCGGGATTCGGTGTTGCTGTCCCGGCCGGTTGTGCGGGCGGCACAGGATGAGCCGTCGGCGCAGTGGACGACAATATCCACCTGTTGATCGTAGATCACATCCGAGGTGCGTCCTCGCATTTGCAGGGTCAGCCGTTGGCCGTCGACCTCGACGATTTCGAATCCTGGATGGTCCATGTG
>CAYOPL010000054.1:0-5532 GCA_964405845.1 uncultured Dehalococcoidia bacterium
GGTGGGGAATGACGGGTTGGGCCTCCAGGTGGGGGCGCGTCTAGTCAGGCAGGTCGGATGTCTGTGTGGGGGAAGTCTTGGCCTTTGTAGAGGAGGGGTTCTCCGGTCATTTCGGCGAGGGCGTAGGCGAGACAGTCGCCGAGGTTGAGTGCGGCGGGGTGGTTGCCGCCGAATTCTCGCCAGGCGTGTCGGGCAACGGTGACCTGTTCAGGCGTTACAGGGACGATCTCGATGGACACTTCCTCGATGAGCGCATCAAGTCTATCGGCACCCAAGGGGCCTGCACGACTCTCCATCACGATAGCGGTCTCAAAAAGGTTGAACGCGGACATACGAAGAATGTCTGCATCGGCAAGGACATCCTCAAAGCGCGGGCCTTCCGGCTCTTCAAGCAGAATGGCGCAAATTGCAGAGGAATCGATGATCACTTGGGTTCGCCGTACTCGCCATAAAGAGAGTCCCGAATCTCCTTAGCGGATGGGCCGGGGCGCAAATGCGGTTTCAAGCTCTCCACGATTTCGCGTATAGCGCGTCTTCGTTCTTCAATCCGCTCTTCCCGTTGGCTCGTTTCGCGTTCGAGGCGTTCACGCAGGGCGATGGTGATTGCCTGCGTTTTGTTCTCGTTGGTCAGGGCGGCGAGTTCTTCGGCGAGGCGGCAGGTTTCAGGGTTCTTGATGTTCAGGCTCATTTTGCACCTCAGGGTAGACAGTCTGTTTTGCGTCTACCCTACCGATTATGGGGGGAAGGGGCAAGGGGGTTTGGAGGAGTGACCTTTCGACGGGCTCAGGGTGAGCGGGGGATTGTGACGCTGCGCGTCACGGAATGGATTCCGGCCTTCGCCGGAATGATGGAGGCGTTACAGCGTCAGTTCGGCCTGGATTAGTTCGCCTTTGAGGGGATCTACCTGGAGGGCGAGGGCTTCGAGGGTGTAGGCGCCGAGAAGCGGTCGGGCGTTGTCCGGGCCGAAGACGACGTAGGTTGAGACCTGCTCGCCGTTATATGCAACCATCGCTTCACCGACCGGCATTTCCAGCCTGCGCCCATCGGCGACATTGAATGTTCTTGTCTGGGTGGGGGTGATGCCGAGTTCGTTCAGCACAGGTGAAGGGAGGAGCGAGAAGAACGCTCCCGTGTCAACCAAGGCATCCACATCGCGAGATGTTGTTCCCTCACGATTGGAAATCGTTATTCCTACTCGAAACGCACCCATACCACCATCTTCTCCTTCGGTCGCGCGTCGTCCCTATCGGCCAAGACGCTCGAATCAAAGTATACTCGCCCGCCTTGTTCTTGACCCGTTGGGGTGAGGAGCCTATCGTACTCGCAGATTGGGCGCTGGTGTGGCGGCGCTGTGCGCCGCACTGGATTCCCGCGTTCGCGGGAATGACGGGGAATGATGTTCACCCTTCGACAAGCTCAGGGTGAACGGGGGCGTTGCGGGAATGACGAATGCGCCTAGTCGGTGGGGAGTGTGGTTATGACTAATGGTGGGGCGGAATCGGCGGCTGGCGGCGGGGAATCGGCGCTGGGGCATTTGCGGGTTGTTGAGATTGGGGAGATTCCCGCGGCGTATTGCGCGGGGTATCTCGCGGGGCTCGGCGCGGATGTCATTAAGGTTGAGCCACCGGGGGGCGATCCGAATCGGATGCATGCGCCGTTCGCGGGTGATATTGCCGACCCGGAGCGCAGTATTCCTTTTCTCAATGCGAATTTGAATCGTCGCAGCATCGTGCTGGACGTTGAGGACGCCGGCGGCAGGGAGACGCTTGAGAAGCTCATCGAGCGGGCGGATATCTTTGTCGAATGCACGCCGCCGGGGCATCTGGCCTCACTAGGAATTGATGATGCACGGCTGGAGGCGTTGAATTCCGGGCTTGTGACCGTTTCACTGACGCCGTTCGGGCAGACGGGACCGCACAGCGCGTTCGCGGCGAATGAGGCGGTGATTTCCGCCATGTCCGGCATGATGATGAGCCAGGGCGACGACGAGCGCTCGCCGGTGGTGCTGCCGTGCCAAATCGGGGCGCAGTTGGCGGCGGTGCACGGGGCGTATCTGGCGATCAACGCGGTACGGCATCGGCGGGCGACGGGGCGCGGCCAGCGCATCGATCTGTCGCTGCAGGAGGCGCTGACGTTCGCGACGGTCGGGACGATTGCGCGGTACAGCCAGCGGAGCGAGCTGGTGACGCGGCAGGGGCCACGCGGCGGTCCCGCGAATATCTATCGAACAAAGGACGATAAGTACGTCCAGATTGCGGTCTTTATGACCGGGCACTGGCGCGTTCTGTCCCGACAGTGGATGGAGGACGCGGTGTTGTCCGAGGACGACTGGGATTCGTCGCAATACCGGACGGACAACGAGGACCTGGCGCAGATCCTTATACAGTCGTTCGTCGAGCAGTACGACCGCGATGAGTTCGTGGAGGAGGGGCAGAAGCGCGGGCTGGCAGTCTGCCCTGTCAACACGTTCGAGGATTTCGTAACGGACGAGCATATGCGGTCGCGGGGCTGGTTCCAAAAGGTGACACATCCCGTCGTTGGCGAGTACGAGACTCCGGGGCAGCCGTTCATCATGTCGGCAACCCCGTGGAACCAGACGCGCCCTGCCCCGCTGTTGGACCAGCATCGAGACGAGGTGCTGGCGGAGATTGAGACCGTTTCGCCGCGGCGTGAGACGTACCCCGCCCCGACGAACGGGAAAGCGCCGGATGACGCGCTGCTGGAGGGCATTCGCGTGGCGGACATCACACGGGCGTTCGCGGGGCCGATCGGAACGATGTTCCTCGGCTTCTACGGGGCGGAGGTCATCAAGGTGGAGTCCGAGAGCCTTGAGGCGAATCGCGAGCCGACGCGGCCGCTGTTCCCGGACATGAACCGGAACAAGCTGAGCTGCACACTCGATCTGCGCTCCGACGGCGGCAAGGACCTGTTCCGTCAACTGGTTGCGGACAGCGACGTTGTTGTCGACAACTTCAGCGCGACGGTCATGAAGCGGCTGGGGCTGGGCTACGACGACCTAACTAAGATCAACCCGGGCGTCATCCAGATCGGGATGCCTGGGATGGGGTCAGAGGGGCCGCTGAACAACTGGGTGACGTACGGCAACAACCTGCAGGCCGTGACGGGGCTGTCGCTGCTGTGGGGGCACCCGGACTCGCCGATGCAGAACCACGCGAAAGGGGTCATCCCGGACTACGTGGGGGCGGCGTTTGTCGCGCTTTCAACCGCGGCGGCGCTTGAGTACCGCGACGTGACGGGGCGCGGGCAGTTCATCGAGATTGCGCAGGTGGACGGACAAGGGTCGATGATGGGGCCGGCGATTTTGGACTACACGATCAACAAGAACATCTGGGGCAGCGTGGGCTATGACGAACCCCTGGCGGCCCATTACGCGCCGTATGGGGCGTATGCGTGCCTGTATCCGGATACGTGGATCGTCATCGCGTGCGAGACGGACGAGCAATGGCGGGCGCTGGCGCAGGCCATGGGCGCTCCGCACTGGGCGGACGACCCACGTTTCGCGGATACGGCGGGACGGCGTGAGAATCGCGATGAGATCGACCATGAGATCAGCGAGTGGGCCAAGGCGTTCACGTCGCATCAGTTGTTGCACATGCTGCAGAAGGTGGGGGTGCCGGCGGGCGTGGCGATGAACAGCGAGGACCTGTACCACGATCCGCATTTGCGAGAGCGGGGGCACATCGTACAGTCGACGCACTCGACGTGGGGGACGCTGTCCCATCACGGGCTGCCGGCGATTCCGTCCTTGTCCAAGGCGACGGCGGCGAACCGCGCGCCATGGATCGGTGAGGATAATGAGTACGTGTACAGTTCCGTGCTGGGGCTGTCCGCGGATGAGATCAGAGAGGGCACGGAGAGCGGGGTGCTGCGGTAAGTAGTGCCTCTGGTTCACCCTTCGACAGGCTCAGGGTGAACGGACGGATGGCCGCCCTACGGGCGGCACTGGATTCCCGCTTTCGCGGGAATGACGGAGGGGCCCTTCGACGGGCTCAGGGTGAGCGGACGTGAAGTTTCTTGACGGGGTAAATGGGCGGATTGTAGAGTACGTGCTTGTACAAAAGGGATAAGAGACACCTACAATAGGGTTGAGAGATACCCAAGGCAGGGATGAGAGAGGCCTGCAATACGGCTGAGAAGCGCATAGCGAGGGAGTAGACATACCGAGAGATTACCGCGTCAACCAACGCATCACCGTGCCGGAGGTCCTTGTGGTGACCGACACGGGGGAACGGGTTGGAGTGATGCAAACGGCAGACGCCATTCAGCTGGCGTTAGATCGGGGCCTTGACCTGGTTGAGGTGGCCCCGGGAGCGCAGCCACCTGTGTGCCGCATCCTCGATTACGGTCGGTATCGCTATGAGCAGTCCAAGAAGGAGCGGGAGCTCCGCAAGGGACAGCACACGCAGGAACTCGGCGAGGTGCGGCTCCGCCCCAAGATCGGTCAGCACGATATCGACTTCAAGACGCGGACGGTCCGCAAGCTGATCGACGGCGGGGACAAGGTCAAGGTCTCGGTGATCTTCCGCGGTCGAGAGGCGACGCATCCCGAGTTGGCAATCAATCTGTTGAAGAAGGTCCTGGACCAGGTGGAGGACATCGCGGGCATCGATACCGCGCCGCAGTTGGAGGGACGGGGCATGAGCATGATCCTGGCCCCCCTGAAGCGCAAGAACGCGGCATCATCCAAGCAGGTTGTTGAGTCTCCTGCCGAGGAGAAGGCCGAGGAAGCGACAGCGGCCGCCGGTTCGCCAGAGTAAAATAGAGTCAGAACCCAGACCGGTTAGAGGCGCGGGGACAGGTATATCGTCATGGCAAAGTACAAACTCAAGACGCACAAGGGCACGCAGAAGCGGATCGGCATGACCGGCTCCGGCAAGCTGACGAAGCGCAAGGGGCATCAGAGCCACTTGCGTCGCCGCAAGCCGAAGGATGTCAAGCGCCTGTACGGCGATGAGCATCCCCTGAGCCCTGCGGATCGGCGTCGCGTACAGCGGCTGCTGCCGTACGGGCCGTAAGCCGCGCTCTTATTTTCGGTATCTGTAGAGAGGATCATCGACATGACCCGAATCAAGGGCGGGCCGCGAGCGCGCCGCCGCCACAAGGAAGTCATCAACCTGATGAAGGGGCAGTGGGGCTCCCGGCACAAGCTGTTTCGCCGGGCGCAGGAGTCCCTGCTGCACTCCTGGCAGTACGCCTATGAGCATCGTCGGGAGCGGAAGGGCGATTTCCGGCGTCTTTGGATCACGCGGATCAACGCGGCTGCACGTATGAACGACATCACCTACGGCAACCTGATCCATGGGCTGAAGCTGGCGAACGTGGCCGTCGATCGGAAGATGCTGGCGGACCTGGCGGTGCGTGATCCTCAGGCCTTTGCCCGCATCGCGGAGGCGGCGAAGGAGGCGCTGGCGGCAGAGACGGCTGCGGCGTAGGGATACTTCTCACCCGCCTGTTCACCCTTCGACAAGCTCAGGGCGAACGGAGGAGGCGGCGCTGCGCGCCGCACTGGAT
>CAYOPL010000055.1:0-81171 GCA_964405845.1 uncultured Dehalococcoidia bacterium
CTCATCCAACGTGATTGAGCGTGCCATTCCTCTCTCCCCTCTCTGATGGTTCTCTTGTCGATGCGCGCCGTCGCCTCGCGGCAGATGCGCGCGTGGATTCATGGTAGCGGATATGAGGACAAGGACGGATTCCCCGTTCGCCCTGAGCCTGTCGAAGGGTGAACGGGCTTACTACGCAAGCAGCCTCGCCGCCACGTTCCTCGCCTCTTCCTGCGTAGCCACTATCTGTTCCGGGGGAACTTGCCTCAGAACCTCAAGGGCGTTGAGATTACGTTCCGGCATACCGGACAGCCCCATCACGATGCAGTGCGTGTCCTGGATGATGGCGGTCTCGACGAGTTGCTCGACCACCAGGGCTGCGCTTTCGTCGATGTAGACCGTATCCGAGAAGTCCAGGATAACAATCTCATGCTCCCGGATGTCTTCGCCGATGGTGTCAATGAGTTTGCCGGAGGATGCAATCGTAAAGGTTCCCCGCAGGGCCACCAGTCCAACCCTGGCCGCAAAGTTGTCAGTATGTTCCTCGTCGCCGTTTCCCTCAAAGAAAACCTGGTCCAGGATGGGGACGGAGATAACATTGTCAAGCTCGAGACGCTCAAATTGTCGCGCATTGGTTACAGCCGCGGCGATCATGCCGACGGCAACAGCGGCAACCAGGTCAACGAACACCGTCAGTCCGAACGTGAGCAGCATAACCACCAGGTGCTCACGCTGCACGCGGAACATGCGGGTGACAAATCGCCAATCAATAGTATCGAGCGCGACCTTGACCAGGATTCCGGACAGGACGGCACTCGGAATTAACTCAACATAGTTGCCGAACCGCATCACGATAATCACGAGAATCGCGACGGCCAACACACCGGAAATGAGAGTCGATCCGCCTGCGCGAATGTTGGCTATTGTGTTTGGTGTGGCGCCGGCGCCGGGCAGGCCCCTGATGAACCCCGTGATAACGTTGCCGATGCCCTGCGCGAGGAGCTCCCTATTCGCATCATTGCGTGAGCGTGTCATTGAATCCGCCGCGAGCGCCGTTAGCAAGGTATCGACAGACCCAACGAGCGCGATGACCAACGCGGGCTCAGTGGCCCGCACGATGAAACCGGGGTCAAGGTGCGGCAGCTGCAAGAGCGGGAGGTCAGTGGGAACGGCCCCAACGGATGGGGCGTCTTGCAGCCATATCAGACTTATGGCCGTGCCTACTGCCAACGCGACCAGGGTCGGCGGCAAATGCCTCTGGAATCTCCGGGGCCAGAGCAGGGCCGCCGCAAGCGTTATGAGGGCAATCAGCAGAGCGCTGCTTCGAAACTCATCCATGAGATTCGGCATGTCTGCGAGCGTGCTAAACAGACCACCTACACCGACACGCCCGCCCATGAAGGGCTCCAACTGCCCAACAATGATGATCACGCCCACACCCGTCATGAACCCCGATATGACGGAATACGGAGTGTACGTGACGAAACGTCCGATTCGTAGCAGGCCGAACATGACCTGGATCAGTCCGGCCATGATGACGATGGTGAAGGCCTCGGCGATGTTGTCCGCGTGCGCGGCGACAATGACGGCCATGGCCACCGTCATTGAGCCTGTCGGGCCGGAGATCAGGGATCTCGTGCCGCCGAACACCGCGGCAAAGAAACCCACGGAGATGGCCCCGTAAATGCCGGCTGCCGGACCCAAACCGGCAGCGATTCCAAACGCTAGCGCAACAGGCAAACCAACGACGGCTGCCGTGACGCCCCCGACAACATCTCCTCGGAGAGCTTGCAGGTTATAGTGCCGAACTGACCCCTGAAGACGTTGAAGCATAGACGAGTCCGCGGCCACACCCTATCAAAACACAGGCACGAATACCTGGTGTTCTGTTCCCCAATACCCGTGCAATCCTATACCCTTTTGCGCCGGGGTGGCGATGCCCGTGCGTGGGCGGAAGCATCGGATTGCGTGCTAGACTCGCGGCGTGCGATTGCTATTGACGAACGACGATGGAATACACGCGCCCGGTATCCTTGCGCTGGTCAAGGCGCTGCGTGGGTTGGGTGAAATCACCGTCGTTGCGCCCGACCGTGAGCAGAGCGGCATGGGCGCGAGCTTCACCCTGCATCGGCCCGTGCGGGTGCGTCGTCTGCGGACGCGCGGCGCGCGGTACTATGCCGTGGACGGGACGCCGGGCGACGCTGTGATCGTCGCGCTCGGCCACATCATGGCCGAAGAAAAGCCTGATTTGGTCATCTCCGGCATCAACCACGGCACAAACCTTGGGGCGGATGTATTTCTCTCCGGCACGGTGGGGGCGGCGTTGCACGCGCACATCCGCGGCATCCCGTCGATAGCTATCTCAATGCCGCTGCGTAAGCGGCTGAGGTACCGGACGGCTGCAGCGGTGGCGCGCGCCTTGGCGGAGCAGATTCTGGCTGATACGGAAAGCTACGCCGGCCTCCTCTTTAATGTCACCGTGCCCAATCTGGGGCTGGAGAAGCTGCGGGGAGTCGAGATCACGAATCTCATCCCGCGCGCCGTCAACTTTGACGTGACGCACGGGAACGATGGGCGGCGTGATTACTACTGGATCAGCGTGGAGCGGCAGACGCGCTCTCGCAGGAGCGTCGACATACAAGAAGGAACGGACGTGTGGGCCCTGCGGGAGAAGAAAGTATCCATCACGCCGGTGCAGATGGACGCGACAGCCTACGGTGCAATCGAGAAACTCGGCGGCCTCCAGAAGGCCGTCTCGGCAGTGACAGAAGACGGCGTCCACAATTGACGGAATAGGGACGCAAATGCTACTTTCCTACTTGTGAGACGGGATTAATCCCGTCGTTTTTTGCGAAACGGGTAGGAGGCTAACCGAGAACCATGGATGTCGCTGTTGCCGCGTCCCTTGGCGCCGGGCTTTTGGCGCTGATCTTTGCAGGATTCCTGATCTATCAAGTGGTACGGAAGGATCAGGGGAACGACGCGATGCGAGACATCGCCGTCGCCATTCAGCAGGGCGCAATGGCCTTCCTGCGCCGCGAATATACCTACCTCGCCGCGTTCGTAATTGTCGTTGCCATCATCGTCGCCCTCCTCGTCGAGCCGCGCACGGCCGTGGCCTACGTGCTTGGGGCGGTTGTCTCCGGCGCGACGGGCGTCTTGGGAATGTTGGTCGCAACCCGGGCGAACGTGCGCACAGCCGCCGCCGCTATCCAGGGCCTCAACCCCGCCCTCCGTGTCGCATTCTCCAGCGGCACCGTTATGGGCATGTCTGTCGTGGGGCTTGGCTTGCTCGGCGTCGGTCTCATGTATGTGGCCTATTCCAATATCTATTCGGATATCGACGCCGCGGAAATCATGAAGTGGGTGGCCGGATTCAGCTTCGGCGCGTCATCCATCGCCCTGTTCGCCCGCGTGGGCGGCGGCATCTACACCAAGGCGGCGGACGTTGGCGCGGACCTCGTCGGCAAGGTTGAGCAGGGCATCCCGGAAGATGACCCCCGCAACCCCGCCACCATCGCGGACAACGTTGGTGACAATGTTGGCGACGTGGCCGGCATGGGCGCGGACCTGTTCGAGTCGTATGTCGGCTCCATCATCGCCGCTATGGCCATCGCCGCAACGGCGTACGCCATAGCCGACTACGATGCCTCGTTCATGATCTTGCCCATGGCCATCGCGGGCGCGGGCATCGCGAGCTCCATCATCGGCACGTTCCTGGTGCGCTCCGGTGAGCAGGCATCATTCGCAAGCCTGTTGTGGTCGATCCGACGCGGTATCTTTGCCTCGGCCATCCTTGTTGCCATTGCAACGTTCGCGGTGGTCAACTACCTGGACTTTTCAGACGTTGAAATCGGCGGCAGCACGGTTGCCGCGGCTGACGTGGGGATTCGACTCTTCGGCGCAGTGCTCGCCGGCCTCATCGGTGGCGTAATCATCGGCCTCATCACGGAGTACTACACCTCCTACGACTACGGCCCGACACAGCGCGTTTCCCAGGCGGGCGAGACCGGCCCCGCAACGGTCATCATCAGCGGCTTCGCGACGGCGATGCAGAGCACGGTAGTGCCGGTGCTGGTGGTAGGCGCGGCGATCTGGATTTCCTATGAACTGTTCGAGTTCTATGGCGTGGCGATTGCCGCCGTCGGAATGCTGTCCACACTTGGAATCACCCTCGCGACGGACGCCTACGGCCCCGTGGCGGACAACGCAGGTGGCATCGCAGAGCAGGCCGGCCTCGATCCCGAGGTTCGGGAGCGGACGGATGCGCTGGACTCGCTGGGCAACACGACAGCGGCGACAGGCAAGGGCTTTGCCATCGGCTCCGCCGCGCTGACGGCGCTGGCGCTCATGGCGGCCTATGCGCAAGCCGTTGATCTGACCGTGATCAGCCTTCTTGATTCCAAGACGCTGGTCGGACTCTTCATCGGCGCAATGCTCCCGTTCCTGTTCTCCGCGTTCACGATGGCCGCCGTTGGCCGCGCCGCGAACGCGATGGTGAACGAGGTGCGGCGTCAGTTCAGAGAGATCCCGGGGATCATGGAGGGCACGGCAGAGCCGGAGTACGCCAAGTGCGTTGACATCAGCACGCGCGGCGCGCTGCGTGAAATGATCGTGCCGGGTGTGCTGGCCGTCGTCGCACCTGTGCTCGTAGGAGTGTTGATGGGCAAGGAAGCGCTGGGCGGCCTGCTCATCGGCTCCATCGCGGCCGGATTCATGATTGCTATCACGATGGCCAACGCGGGCGGCACGTGGGACAACGCCAAGAAGTTCGTTGAGACCGGCAATTTCGGCGGCAAAGGCACGAGCCACCATGAGGCGACGGTTGTCGGCGACACCGTCGGTGATCCGTTCAAGGACACCAGCGGCCCGTCGCTGAACATCCTGCTCAAGCTCATGTCCATCGTGGCCCTGGTCTTCGCCCCGTTCTTCCTTGACTACGGCCCAATCCTGTAACACGGCGGAAACTCCAAAAGCAACGGCAGGGCGCGCGGTGCCCTGCCGTCACGCTCGTCTACAATGAATAGACCATGACTGCCACCGTTCAAACCGAGGTCGCTCTTGAGCCTGTCATTGGGCTTGAGGTACATGCGCAGTTGCTAACGCACAGCAAGATGTTCTGCGCCTGCTCAACCGACTACACGGGCGCGGAGCCGAACACCCGCGTCTGCCCCGTTTGCATGGGCCTCCCCGGCACCCTGCCCGTCATAAATCAACAGGCAGTTGCGGCGACAATCATGACGGCGCTCGCGCTGAACTGCGAGATTGCCGAGGACACCAAGTTCGACCGCAAGAACTACCCCTACCCCGATCTCATGAAGGGGTATCAGATCTCCCAATACGATCTTCCTCTTACACGCAATGGCTGGCTGGAAATCGAGCCGGAGGACGGCGAGACGCGAAAGATCGGCATCACCCGCGTTCACCTTGAAGAGGACACCGCCCGCCTCACCCATCGCGTCGACGTCACCGGCGAGACCTACTCCCTCGTGGACATCAACCGCTCTGGCGTCCCCCTCATGGAGGTCGTCGGCGAGCCTGACCTCCGTTCTCCGGAAGAAGCCCGCCTCTACCTGACAAAGCTGCGCTCCATTCTCCAATACCTCGGCGTGTCCACCGGCAACATGGAGGAGGGCAGCTTCCGCTGCGACGCCAACATCTCCATGCGTAAGCCCGGCGACCCTCTGCCCAACTGGAAGGTTGAAGTCAAAAACATGAACTCCTTCCGCGCCGTCTTTCGCGCGTTGGAGTTCGAGGTGGAGCGGCAGACGGACCTAATTCAGCGCGGCGAACGCATCCCACAGGAAACGCGCGGCTGGTCCGAAGAAGAAGGCGCGACGCTCTCCCAACGCTCCAAGGAATACGCGCAGGACTACCGCTACTTCCCGGAGCCGGACCTGCCCCCATTGGTCGTGAACAGGGACTGGGTCGACGAGTTGCGAAAGTCGCTCCCTGAGTTGCCCGATGTACGCCGCGCCCGGTTCATGAGTGACTTTGCACTCTCTCCCTATGACGCTGGTCTTCTCACCGCCTCTCGCGCCACCGCCGACTACTTTGAGCAGGCGTTGGAGGCATCACCGCAGGCACAGGGAGACAGTCAACAGACGCGTGCAAAAGCCGTCGCAAACTGGATTGTCGGAGACCTCACGCACCTGCTCAGCGAGGCGGACACGGACATTGCGGACTCCCCTGTCTCCCCCACTGCCCTCGCCGCAATGCTCGACCTTATGGACGACGGCTCAATCAGCGTCCGCATGGCCAAAGAGGTCTTCCCGGAGATGTTCGGCACGGGCAGAAGCCCGCAGGACATCGTTGCCGAAAAGGGCCTAAACCAGATCAACGACCAGGATGCGCTGGCCGCCGCAGTTCGAGAAGCCATCGAAGCGAACCCGAAGGCCGTCGCCGACTTTCAGAAGGGCAAGCAGAACGCCGTCGGCTTCCTCGTGGGGCAGGTGATGCGGGCGACGCGGGGACAGGCAAACCCGCAAACGGCCAACCAACTGGTCGCGCAGCAACTGGCCGCGCTCGGACCCCCAGAAGATGAGGCACAATAGACGAAGCGAATCAATCTCGCTATAGGACTGAATAAATGATCAGCATCATCATCCACATGCTCCAGCTTCTCGTAGCCGTGCTTCTCATCGGCGCGATTCTGCTTCAGGTGCGGACACAGGATCTGGGCGGCGTGTTCGGCGCAGGCGCGTCCGTCTTTCGAGCTCGCCGCGGCTTTGAAAAGACTCTCTTTCAGGCCACCATCGGCCTGGCCGTCATCTTCGTTGTACTAGCAATAGCCAGCTCCCGCTTTACGGGCTAGCCGGCAGGCGGACTCAGCAGCAGGCTGAGCCGCTGCTATTCTCGAGGTCGATCGCCTTTAGAACCGCGCCCGGTTTATCCGGCAGTGCAGCAAACTTAATGGTCTGTTCCGCGCAGGCGCACGCCCCCTCACAATCGCACGCAAGAGCGAGCGTCCTTCCGTCGGTTCCAAGCTTGATCAGGTTCTCGAAGTCGCGAGCCATCGTCATGTGGAATTCTCTTCTCGTCCTCGTGCCAGTCTTCAACGGCCATTCTTCCACCAGTATGCCACTCACCTCAACCTGCGAAAGCGGCCTGCACCATGCGGTTGCGATCAGTGGTACTCACTGGTCCCGTTCGTGTGCAGTGCATGCGCAGCCAGTCGCAGTGCGGCCTCTCCCACGGTCAATGATCCCCCCTCCTCTGGCGGCTTCACATGCGCAAAGAAATCATCCGCCATCTCAGGAGATGGAAATTGGTCAGGCCAGAAGAACGTAAAGCCCGCCATCCGAGCCGTCTGTTGATCGAGAGGGCGATCCCCCACATGCCAGTAGGTGGTCAAATCCGGGTATCGCTCCTTCAGCGTCGTCATATGGTGCTTGAGAATCACGAAGTCCGGCTCAAGGTCATAGCCCCGCCACATGATGAACTGCGAACTCTCAGGCCTGTCCGACGCGCTGCCGATGATTGCGCCCTTCGAGCGAAAATACTCGACGTGCTCGCGCGTCAGGACGCCGTTCGGATCCCCAAACTCCATCGTTCCGTCGATATCAAACGTGATAAGCCACATGGGCAAGCAGCTACCCTCCACCGTGCCGTTCAATACGCCATTCCGTGCCGCGCGGCGTGTCTTCCAACACAACTCCCAACTCGGTCAGCCGATCTCGAAGGTTGTCCGCCAACGCGAACTGCTTTTCCTTGCGGAGCGCTGCCCGTGTCTCAATCAGCAGTTGCACAAACGGAGCGACATCGCCCGTGCCAACGGAGCCGGCCTGCTCCAATCCCAGCCCCAGCACCCCGGCAAGTTCGCGAAGCAGGCCGGTCGCATCCGATACATCCCCACCATCCCCGGCAGCGCGGTTGATCTCCCGCGCCATGTCAAACAGCGCCGCGAGCGCCTGAGGAGTGTTGAGATCATCGTCCATGGCCTCATAGAACCGCTCTTTGAACGCGCCCACGTCAGGCGCATCACCTTCACCGCCGACGGCCCATGCGGCGCGTGACAGCCGTTCAGCCGCCCGGGCCGACGCCGCAACGCCCTCATCTGTCCACGTCAGCGGCATCCGGTAATGGGATGTCAGTACGAACAGCCGGAACGCGTCCGCGCCGTGCTGCTCCACAACGTCTCGAATGGACACGAGGTTCCCGAGCGACTTGCTCATCTTCTCTTCGCCCATCTGCAGCAGTCCGTTGTGGAGCCAGTACTGGGCGAATGGCTCGGTTCCCGTAAACGCCTCCGTCTGCGCGATCTCGTTCTCGTGGTGCGGGAAAATCAGGTCCGCTCCCCCGCCATGAATATCAATCTTCTCGCCCAGGTAGCTGAGGGACATCGCCGAGCACTCGATATGCCAGCCCGGCCGTCCGGGGCCCCATGGGCTGTCCCATGACGGTTCGCCTTCCTTCGCGCCCTTCCAGAGCGTGAAGTCCAGCGGCGATTCCTTTAATTCATTTGGCGCGATCCTCGCCCCGGCCATCATCCCGTCCAGCGTGCGATGCGAGAGCTTGCCGTACGTCTCAAACTTGCCAACACGAAAATACACGTCACCATCGGAGGCATACGCGTAGCCTTTATCGATAAGGCCCTCAATCATCTCCAACATCGACGGCACCTCTGCCGTCGCGAGCGGATACTCGTCCGCAGGCAGCACGTTCAGCAGCTCCATGTCCTCCTTAAAGAGGTCCATGTAGCGGCCTGCGAGGTCTCCCGCCGTCTCCCCCGTCTCCTGCGACCGCGCGATGATCTTGTCGTCAACGTCCGTGAAGTTCTGCACCACCCGCACGTTGTAGCCGCGATGAGCGAGATAACGCCTCACAACGTCAAAGATGACGTAGCTCATGCCGTGTCCCACGTGCGAATCCGAGTACGGCGTGACGCCGCAGACGTACATCAGAACGTCCGGCGAATTATGCGGCGTGAACTCGGTCTTTTCGCCGCTCAGCGTGCTTGTCAAGCGCAGCATTAGGCCTCGGCCTCTAGCGCAACAATCACGTGCGCGGCGATGACTGCTGCGCCCTCCACGCCGCCCAGCGGCAGACCCTCAAGCGTCTTGAATTTCAGGTTCAATTTGTCAGGCTCGACTCGAAGTTTCATAGCAAGAGATTGAATCATGGCGTCCCTGTACGGACCAAGGCGGGGCGCGTCCGCATAGAGCGTAGCATCGGCATTTCCCAGCCGCAATTGAGCAGCCTCCACCATGTCCATCGAGCGACGGAGCAGCTCCATGCTGTCGGCATCCTTGTAGGCGAGATCGGTGCTGGGAAAATGCTGGCCGATATCGCCCAGCCCCGCCGCGCCAAGCAGCGCGTCCGTCAGCGCGTGCGCCAGGGCATCCCCATCCGAATGGCCATGCAGACCAAGCGTGTATTCAATCGTTACCCCGCCAAGAATGAGCGCCCTGCCCTCTACCAGTGCATGACTATCAAACCCAAGCCCAACGCGCACGCCGGCCACTAGGTACCTGCCCCCGGCTCGTCAGGCACACTATTGCCCCGTTGACGGAGAATCGCTTCGACAATAGCCACGTCAGCTGGCGTCGTCACCTTGATATTGCCCGCGTCGCCCTCAAAAAGATGCACCGGCTCACCCAGCGCCTCTACAAGGCTTGCGTCGTCCAGCACAAGGTCCGGCGGAGCCTCTGCGTGGGCGTGTCGTAAGAGTTTGGTGCGAAAGGCCTGCGGCGTCTGTGCCGCGAACAACCGTGACCTGTCCGGCGTCCCAACAACCCGCCCGTCCTGTCCTGCTTCCTTAATGGTGTCCTGCACGGGAACCGCGGGCACCGCCGCGCCGTACTCTCGCGCGGCCACGACCCCCCGCGTAATCAACTCCGCCGTGACGCAGGGGCGCGCGCCATCATGAACCAGCATGATGTCACTGCCGTCCGGCGCGGCTTGCAGCCCCGCCAGAACAGATTCGCGGCGCGTGGCCCCTCCGGCGCATACCGCTGACACCTTGCACAGTCCCATCCCAGACACGAGCAACTTTGCCTTTTCTACAGAATCGGACGCGACAACAAGCACAATGTGGTCGACATCCTGAGAGGCTTCCATCACACGGAGTGAAAAGGCCGCCATCTCGCGGCCAAGCAAAAGCTGAAAGGCCTTTTGAATGCCGCCCATCCGCTCGCCGGAACCGGCGGCGACGATGATTCCGGTGGTGCCGCCCGCCATTATCGTGTTACGAGATTGAGCAGGCGACCCGGCACGTAGATGACTCGGGCAGGGTCCGCCCCGTTCAGCGCCGTCTGTATCTTCTCGCTGGCCAGCGCGACCTCCCGCGCGGCATCCTCGGCAATATCGGCGGCAACAGTCAGGCGGTCGCGCAGCTTGCCGTCCACTTGCACGATCAGCGTGATCTCCTCCGACTTCGTCAGCGACTCGTCGTACTCCGGCCACGACTGCTGATGGATTGAATACGGCTTCCCCGTCATCTCCCACAGCTCTTCGGTCAGATGCGGCGCGATTGGCGCAAGCAACAGGAGCAGCGTGTCATACGCCTTACGCCACTCCGGGCTCCGCGCCGCTTCCGGATTATCGCCTTCGATGCGCGACAACGTATTGGTGAACGTCATCAGCGCCGCGATCATCGTGTTGAACTGGAAGTCCTCGATGTCCTCTGTGGACTTCTGGATAGTGCGGTGCATCTCACGAGTGAGTTCTGTAGCAATGGCAGCGGGGGCAGACGCGCCCTCCTCCTGGCACCGCGTCTCGCACAGTTCCCACACGCGATTGAACCATCGCGGCACGCCGCGGATCCCCTGCGTGCTCCACGCCCCGCCCTGGTCCCACGGCCCAACAAACATCAGATACGCTCGCACGGCGTCCGCGCCGAGCAGCTCCGTCTGCTCATCAGGATTCACCACGTTGCCCCGGCTCTTGGACATCTTCTCGTGGTCCTCACCGAGGATGACACCCTGGTTGAACAGCCGCTTGAATGGCTCATCGAACGTCAGCAAGCCAAGATCACGCAGCGCTTTGGTGAAAAATCGCGCATATAAAAGGTGCATGACGGCGTGCTCGGCCCCGCCCGTATACAAATCAACCGGTGCCCACCGCGTCATTTCGGCAGGGTCAAATGCCGTGTCCGTGCCCGCATCCGGGCTGGTGTAACGGAACTGGTACCACGCGGAGTCGACAAACGTATCCATCGTGTCCGTCTCACGTTCGGCGTCCGCGTTGCCGCATTGTGGGCACACTGCGTGGCGGAACCCTTCGTGGTATCTCAGCGGGGATTCGCCCGTCGGCAGGAACTCAGCGTCCTCCGGAAGCACAACCGGCAGCTGGTCCTCGGGAACAGGCACGATGCCGCAATCGGCGCAGTAGATAATCGGAATCGGCGTGCCCCAGTACCGCTGGCGGGAAACGAGCCAGTCTCGCATCCGATACGACACCGTCGGCCCGCCCCAGCCGTTTTCCTCAAGGTGTTTCGCCACCGCCGCCTTGCCATCCTCATTCGTCATTCCCGTGAACGGGCCGGAATTGACCATCACACCGGGATCGATGTACGCCTCACTCAGCGGCGAGCCGTCGTAGCCCTCCGGCGCGATGACTGTCTCAATCGGTATGGAATACTTGGTCGCGAACTCGAAGTCGCGTTCGTCGTGCGCCGGCACGCCCATGACCGCGCCCGTGCCATAGGTGGCAAGCGCGTAATCGGCAATCCACAGCGCAACTTTCTGACCGTTGAGGCGGTTGATGCAGTACGTCCCCAACGGCACGCCCGTCTTTTCCTTATCTACGGCCAGCCGCTCGATCTCTGTCAGCCGCCGCGCCTGCGCGACATACGCCTCTACCTCGGCGCGCTGCTCGTCCGTGGTCAGCGCCGGAACCAGCGGATGCTCCGGCGCGAGCACCATGAACGTGACACCATACGTCGTATCCGGCCGCGTCGTGAACACGCGCAGCTCATCAACGTCCACACCCGGCACATCGAGACCAAACGAAATCTCTGCGCCCTCGGAGCGCCCAATCCAGTTCGTTTGCATCAGGTTGATGCGCTCGGGCCAATCGATCTTCGAGTTGTCCAGCAGTTCCTCTGCGTAGTCCGTGATGCGAAAGAACCACTGCTCCAGGTCCCGCTGGTAAACGACCGTGCCACAGCGTTCGCACGTGCCGTCCGGCATGACCTGCTCGCGGGCAAGTGTCGTCTGGTCCTTCTCGCACCAGTTGACGGGAGCCATCGCGCGGTAGGCGATGCCCTTTTCGAACATCTTGAGGAAGAAATACTGGTTCCACTTGTAATACTCGGGCAGGCATGTGATGACCTCGCGACGCCAGTCGTAGCCCGCGCCGATGGTCTTGAGCTGCGCGCGCATCCGGTCAACGTTGTCCAGCGTCCACGTCTGCGGGTGGATGCCGCGCTGAATGGCCGCGTTCTCCGCGGGCAGGCCGAACGCGTCGAACCCCATCGGATGTAGGACGTTGTAGCCGCGCATCCGCATATAACGCGCGTGTGCGTCCGCTGGAGCCTCTGCGTACCAGTGCCCGACATGGAGATCACCGGAGGTGTACGGGAACATCGTGAGGGCGTACCACGTGGGGCGGGAATCGTCGGCATTGGCCTCATGCAGCCCGTCCGCGTCCCACCGCTCCTGCCATTTCCGATCAAGCGCGACGGGATCGTATCTGAGGTTGTATGGATTGCCCGCGCGCCGCTCCACTGCCATTGAATACCCGTCCCCTGCGTGATTTTTCGCCGCCAACAGTGCTTTTGAGTATACAGGGCGCCATTCTGCGGCATCCCGTCCACGCCTATACTGAAACAGCGCAGGGACAGCAATGAATTATCTCGTTGAAAAGGTGTCCGAAGACGCCGAAACAAAGCAGCACGTGCTCATCCTCCGCAGCACGGAGGGCGAGGACAGGCTGGCGCTGAACGTGCTGGAGAAGGAGGCGGTCGTCCTCGGCAGCCTCCTGAGTGATGACGGAATGCCGGGCCAAAACGTCCTCGACCACCTTAAAGACACGGCCTCACGGGGCGCAGGCGTCGTCCTGGGTATCCAACTGCTGTTGATTGACTCGCGTGACGGCCCTGCCCTCACCCCAGTGCTGATCATGCGAAAGACCGACTCATCCCTGGAGCAGGCCGTGCCCGCCTCACTGGCGCACGCGGCGGCGTGGTCGGTCGCGCTGAATATGCCGTTCGAGATAGACGACGACCTGGTGGCCACGCTCCGGTCCGTCGTGACCGTCATCCCCGGCGAGCCGCCTAGCGGCTTCCGCGAGTTCCTGGCCGGGCTGGATGAAATAGACCGGGTATGAGGGATTTGCCCTACCCCACTCCCATAATTTGACTCTCTGAGTGGTGTGCTATAGTATTCGATTGTGCTTGGGTGGACGTCGACCCGTTAGATCGCACCGATAATGCCTGTTCGCTGGGCTAATTGAATATACCCCGCGAACGGGCTTTTTCTGCTTGTAGATAGAGAGGAGCGCCGAATGGTCGCAACCATGAGGGAGTCAATCAAGAACTACTCGCGGGTCGATGAAATACTCGCGCCGCCAAATCTCATTCAAATACAGGTCGACTCCTTCAATTGGTTTAAGACTGACGGAATCGCCGAACTCCTCTCCGAAATCAGTCCCATTCAGGACGCCGCCCGGGAGACCCTGCCCAACGATCTCAGCGCCGGTCGCTCTCCACGCGAGATTTTGGAACTTGTCCGGGAAGGCAAGGCCCGTGCCGAAGCGGTTGGCGGCCGATTCCAGCTCCGATTCATCGAGCACCGCTTTGATCCTCCCAAGCACACCGAGGATGAGTGCCGCGACAAGGACCTCAACTACTCCGCCCCGCTCCACGTCAAGGCCGAGCTGACCGTCAAGGAGACGGGCGAGGTCAAGGAACAGGACCTCTTCCTGGGTGATGTTCCCCTCATGACTGACCGTGGCACGTTCATCATCAACGGCGCGGAGCGGGTCGTCGTCAGCCAGCTCGTCCGCTCCCCCGGCGCGTATTTCACGCTGGAGCGCGACCCGTCCACCGGACGCGAGCTGTGCATGACCAAGCTCATTCCCAATCGCGGTGCGTGGCTTGAGTTCGATATCTCCAACCGGGGCATCATCAGCGTCAAGGTAGACCGCCGCCGCAAGATGCCCGTCACCCTGCTGCTCCGCGCCCTCGGCTACGAAGAGGACGAGATTCTCTCGATGTTCTCGGACGTCGACCAGCCCGGTGACGCCAGCCTGATTCGCACGACGCTTGAGCGTGAGCCCCATGCGCGGACAACGGACGAGGCGCTGCTCGAGTTCTACCGCCGCCTGCGCCCCGGTGAGCCGTCCGTGCTGGACAACGCCAAGACGCTCGTCCACCACCTCTTCTTTGACCCCCGACGCTATGACCTGGCTCGCGTGGGCCGCTACAAGCTCAATCGCGGCCTCGGCGTGCAGGTAGACCCGGAGACGCGCATCCTGCTGCCGGAGGACATCGTCGCCCTAATCAGGCAGATGATCCGCGTGCAGAACGGCGCGGCGCGGCCCAATGATATTGACCACCTTGGCAACCGCCGCGTCCGATCCGTCGGCGAGTTGATTCAGAACCAGTTCCGCGTCGGACTCCTCCGCATGGAGCGCGTCGCGCGCGAGCGCATGACGCTGGTGCAGCCGGAGGGCGCGACGCCTGGCCACCTCGTCAACGTGCGTCCAATCGTTGCCTCCCTGCGTGAGTTCTTTGGCGGCTCCCAGCTCTCGCAATTCATGGATCAGACGAACCCTCTCGCCGAGTTGACGCACAAGCGCCGTCTCTCCGCGCTGGGTCCGGGCGGACTCTCCCGCGAGCGCGCCGGCTTCGACGTGCGTGACGTTCACAACTCCCATTACGGGCGCATCTGCCCCATCGAGACGCCTGAGGGACCGAACATCGGCCTGCTCGGCTCGCTCGCCACATACGCCAAGATTAACCCCTTCGGTTTCATCGAGACGCCCTACCGCCGCGTGCTCAAGGCAATCCCCAACAAGGAGCCGAAGTGGCTCGAGGGCCACACACTCCGTGAGGACGTAAGGGATCGGCGCAAGAAGCTGGTCGCGGAGGCCGGAACAGTCGTTTCGGACGTGCTCGCCAAGTCAATCGCGCGGCTCGCCCCGCTGGACATCCCCGTGCGCCCATTCGTGCTCAATGAATCTGAGTACCTTGACGCGGACGAGGAAGAGCGGCACGACATCGCCCAGGCCAACACCGAGCTCAATGAGGTCGGTGAGATGATCACGGACATGATTGAGGTCAGGCGACAGGGAGAGCCACATACGGCCCGCTCCGTGGACGTTGAGTTCATGGACGTTTCTCCCAAGCAGATCTTTAGCGTCTCCACTGCCCTCATCCCGTTCCTTGAACATGACGACGCCAACCGCGCGCTGATGGGTTCCAACATGCAGCGGCAGGCCGTGCCGCTCGTGCGCCCGGACGTGCCGATTGTTGGCACTGGCATGGAGTCCCGCGTCGCCAAGGACAGCGGTCAGATTCTGCTGTCCCGCGTGGACGGAACCATCGTGACAGCCACGGCAGAGGAAATCATCATCAAGGGCGACGACGGCAAGACCTATCCCCACCGCGTACGCAAGTTTGAACGCTCCAACCAGGGAACCGTCATCAACCAGAAGCCCTCGGTGGCTCCCGGCGACAAGGTCAAGGTGGGCGACCCCATCGCTGACTGCGCCTCCACGGTGCAGGGCGAACTGGCCCTTGGGCAGAACGTGCTTTGTGCGTTCATGTCCTGGGAGGGCTACAACTTTGAGGACGCGATTATCCTCTCCGAATCCGTCGTACGCGAGGACAAGTTCACGTCCATCCATATCGAGAAGCATGAGGTTGAGGCCCGCGACACCAAGCTTGGGCGCGAGGAAATCACGCGGGACATCCCGAACGTGGGCGAGGAAGCCCTCGCTGACCTCGACGAAAAGGGAATCATCCGCATTGGCGCGGAGGTGAACGCCGGCGACATCCTTGTCGGCAAGATTACGCCCAAGGGCGAGACTGAGCTCTCGCCGGAGGAGAAGCTGCTCCGCGCAATCTTCAGTGAAAAGGCGCGCGAGGTGAAGGACTCCTCCCTCCGCGTGCCGCACGGCGAGCATGGCAAGGTCATTGACGTCCGCATCCTGACGGGCGAGCAGAAAGATGACCTGCAGGCCGGTGTCAATGAGCTTGTCCGCGTGTGGGTCGCGCAGACCCGCAAGATCTCGGTCGGCGACAAGATGGCCGGGCGGCACGGCAACAAGGGCGTCATCTCCCGCATCATGCCCATTGAGGACATGCCCTACCTGCCGGACGGGACACCCGTTGAAATCATCCTCAACCCCATCGGCGTGCCCTCCCGCATGAATCTCGGTCAGATCCTTGAGACCCACATCGGCTCGGCGGCGCGAGAACTCGGGTTCCAGGTTGTGACGCCAGTCTTTGACGGCGCGGACCCGGAGTCCATTGAGGACGCGCTTGGCCGTGCCTACATCGCCCATGAGTCCGGCGCAGTCCGGACCGGCGAGCATGGCGAGTCAACGTTCGAGTTGGAGATCGCGGAGGCATGGCTGCAAGAGCGCGGAATAGACCCTGCGCCTGTATTCAGCGACCAGACTCGCGGCATCGCCAAGGACGTGTGCCTGCGCCTCTGGCTGGACACGCAGGGAGTGTCCCACAAGAAGCTGGACGCAGACGGTGTTGTGGCGAAGACGGAGCAGCACTTCCGCAAGAGCGGCAACCACCCGCCCATCTTCGGCAAAGTGATCCTGCGTGACGGACGCACCGGTGAGCCGTTCGGCCAGCCTGTGACCGTCGGCTACATCTACATGCTCAAGCTGATCCACCTGGTTGAAGACAAGATTCACGCCCGCTCGACGGGCCCGTACTCGCTGATCACGCAGCAGCCGTTGGGCGGCAAGGCCCAGTTCGGCGGCCAGCGGTTCGGCGAGATGGAGGTCTGGGCGTTGGAGGCCTACAGCGCCGCCCATAACCTCCAGGAAATGCTCACGATCAAGTCGGACGACGTGCAGGGACGGCAGCAAACATATGAGGCCATCGTGAAGGGCGAGGACGTGATTGAACACGGCATCCCGGAGTCCTTCCACGTTCTGCAGATGGAACTGCAAAGCCTGGGCCTCGCTATCGAGCTGCTGCAGGACCCTGACGTTCCGGCATTGGAATTGGCCCTCAGCGGGGCCTTGCGCGTAGATGACTTCGGTGATGGAGACACGGAGGAGAGAGAGAATGACGGATCCTAGTTTCAGCGCAATACGAATCTCCCTCGCCTCCCCGGACCAGATCCGGTCGTGGTCGTACGGCGAGGTCACCAAGCCTGAGACGATCAACTATCGCAATCAGAAGCCTGAAAAAGATGGGCTCTTTGATGAGCGCATATTCGGTCCTACCAAGGACTTCGAGTGCTATTGCGGCAAGTACAAGCGCATCCGCTATCGCGGCGTGATTTGCGATCGCTGTGGCGTTGAGGTAACCCGCGCCAAGGTGCGGCGTGAGCGGATGGGGCACATCAACCTTGCGGCCCCCGTCGCCCACATCTGGTTCGCAAAGGGCACGCCAAGTTGGCTCGCCATGCTGCTGGACATGACGCCGCGCAACCTTGAGCGCGTCCTCTACTACGCCCAGTACGTAATCATGGAGGTTGATGAAGAGCGCAAGCAGGATCTCCTTGATCAGTTCGCGCAGCATGAGGACAAGCTCCTTGAGGAGATTCGCGCCGACTTGGACGCCAATGTCACGGCCATCCGCGAGCAGAGCACGCGGGAACTCGCCGAGCGCCGCGCAATGATCGAGGCTGACGTGGATGCTCTTCGCACCGGCCTGCCCCAGCTAGTCGGCCAGAAAGCCAGCGACAAAATCAGCGTTCATGAGCGCACGCTGGTGAAGAAGGGGCAGAAGATCACAGAGGAAAGCATCGCTTCCCTTGATGCCGTGCTTGAGGAGCTCATCGCGGAGTCAGTGGAGCAGCAGGGCGGCGCCCAGCAGGAGATTGCCACCCTCCAAAAGGAGGCCCAGGAGCGCATCCAGGAAGCCCGCAAGGCGTGGGACTCCCGCCGTGGCGACCTGGAGCAGCTGCAGCCCCGCAAGACCATGACGGAGAACGAGTTCAAGGACCGCAACGAGCAGTACGGCTCCCTGTTCCGTGCCGGCATGGGCGCAGAGTCTCTGCTGGAAATCATCAGCACGATGGACCTCGAAGAGCTTCGCGAGACGCTCCACGCAGAGGCCATCGGCTCCACCGGCCAGAAGGCCAAGAAGGCTGCCAAGCGCCTCCGTGTCGTCGAGGGATTCCGCAAGAGCGACAACAAGCCGGAGTGGATGATCCTGACCGTGCTGCCCGTCCTGCCGCCGGATCTGCGCCCCATGGTGCAGTTGGACGGCGGACGTTTCGCCACGAGCGATCTGAATGACCTTTATCGTAGAGTCATCAACCGCAATAACCGCCTCAAGAGGCTCATGGAGCTTGGCGCGCCGGACATCATCGTCCGCAATGAGAAGCGGATGCTTCAGGAGGCCGTCGACGCGTTGGTCGACAATGGCCGCCGCGGACGCGCCATCACCGGTAGCCACAACCACACGCTCAAGTCGCTTTCAGACATGCTGCGTGGTAAGCAGGGGCGGTTCCGCCAGAACCTGCTTGGCAAGCGCGTGGACTACAGCGGCCGCTCTGTGATCGTTGTCGGCTCCACCCTGAAGCTGCACCAGTGCGGCCTACCGAAGCAGATGGCGCTTGAGTTGTTCAAGCCGTTCGTGATGCATCGGCTGGTGCTGCACGGCATCGCCCCGAATATCAAGAGCGCAAAGCGCATGGTGGATCAGAAGCGCCGCGGCGAGGTCTGGGATCTCCTTGAAGAGGTGATCACGGAGCGCCCGGTGTTCCTCAACCGCGCTCCCACCCTGCACCGCCTCGGCATCCAGGCCTTTGAGCCGGTTCTCGTTGAGGGCAGCGCGATTCAGATTCATCCGCTCGTCTGCGCGGCCTACAACGCCGACTTTGACGGCGACCAGATGGCCGTCCATGTGCCGATCGGCCGTCGCGCCGTGGAAGAAGCGCGCAAGTTGATGATCTCCACGCACAACATGCTGCTGCCGAGTTCCGGCGAGCCGATTGTTGCCCCGACGCTGGACATCGTTGTCGGCATCTACTACCTGACGACGCTGGCCCCCGGCACTCAGGGTGAAGGTCAGGGCTTCATCACATACGACGACGCCAAGCTCGCACATGACCTCGGGCAGATCGACCTCCGGGCGGAAGTCCGCATCCGCGAGGGTGTGGCAGTCAGCGCTGACGGCAATACGCGTTTGAACCTGCTGCCCCGCCTCGTGATGAGCGAGGACGGACGTACGGACATTGTTGAGCTGAACCTCCAGGAAGAGATGCCGGATGGCTGGACGCTGGAGCCGTTGACGACTAGCGTCGGTCGCATCCTGTTCAACCAGGTGCTGCCAAGCGCCGTGACGTACCGCAACGAGATTGTGGACAAGAAGGCGCTCAAGGAAGTCGTCACCGAGTGCTATCGCTTTGAGGACAACGACTCCACCGCGCTGATTCTCGACGCCCTCAAGAAGCTCGGATTCCACTACGCAACCGAGTCCGGCCTGACCATCGCCCTGAACGATGTCGTCGTTCCGCCGGAGAAGGCAGGGATGTTGGAGAGGGCCGAAGAAGAGGTCTCCGTCGTCCAGCGCAACTTCCAGCGCGGCCTCGTAAGCGAGGATGAGCTGGAAGAGCGCGTCATTGAGATTTGGCAGGGCGTGAACCGGGAGATGGAGACGGTTATCGAAACCCGCCTCCGCGAGTTCGGAAACCTGTACCTCATGGCCGGCTCCGGCGCGAAGGGTAACATCGCCCAGATCAAGCAGATGGCCGGTATGCGCGGCCTGATGGCAGACCCCAAGGGCAAGATTCTGCCGCTGCCGATCCGCTCCAGCTTCCGCGAAGGCCTGAGCGTGCTCGAGTACTTCATCTCAACGCACGGCGCGCGCAAGGGTCTTGCTGACACGGCACTGCGGACGGCCGACTCCGGCTACCTCACGCGCCGCATCATCGACGTGGCACAGGACGTCATCGCCAATGATGACGACTGCGGCACGCTGGACGGCGTGTGGATCGACGGCGAAACGATGGACCGCTTGCTCGGTTCCCTTGCGGAGCACATCCTTGGCCGCATGGCCGCCGCTCCGGTTGCAGATCCAAACACCGGAGAAATCATCGTCGACCGCAACGAGGAAATTGATGAAGACAGGGCGGCCGTAATCCAGGACGCCGGTATCAACCGCGTCTTTGTGCGCAGCCCCCTGACCTGCCAGGCCCCGCACGGCATGTGCCGCTTCTGCTACGGCCGGTCTCTGGCCCGCGGGCGGCTCGTGGAGGCCGGTGAGGCCATCGGCATCATCGCCGCGCAGTCCATCGGCGAGCCCGGCACACAGCTAACCATGCGAACGTTCCACACGGGCGGCGTCGCCGGCGTGGACATCACCAGCGGTCTACCTCGCGTCGAGGAAATCTTCGAAGCACGCGTGCCCAAGCTCGTCGCGCCGATCACTGAAATCGACGGTGTCGTCGAGGTCACTGAGGACACCAACGGGCGGCGTGTCCGTGTGGTCAACGAAGAGACCGTCGCAGAGGACTACCAGATTCCCGAGGGCTTTGAGGCTCGCGTCAAGTCCGGCGATTTCGTCGACTCCGGCGCGGAACTCGCTGGCCCCGCCACCAAGCCCAAGACCCGAAGCCGCCGCAAGAAGGCTGCAGAGGAAGAAGCCCCGGAGACAACCGTGCCCGTCCCGGCGCCGATTACCGCGGCCATGGACGGCGAGGTGACTGTGCATGGCGACACCATGACCATCGTTCACCGCGATGTCGATGACCGCACCTACCAGGTTTCGCCAAACGTGCGCATCCTGGTTGAAACCGGCCAGCGCATTGACGCGGGCACGGCGCTCGCCGAAGGACCGCTGAACCCGCAGGATGTCCTCCGCGTTCGCGGCAAGGACGCCGCGCAGCGCTACCTCGTGGACGAGGTGCAGCGCGTCTACCGCTCCCAGGGCGTGGTCATCCATGACAAGCACATTGAAATCATCGTCCGTCAGATGCTGCGCCGCGTGCGCATCGAGCAGCCCGGCGACACCGAGTTCCTGCAGGGCGAGCTTGTCGACCGCTTCCTTTGGCAGTCCGTCAACGAGAAGATCATCGCCGAGGGCGGCGAGCCGTCGCTGGCAGTGTCCGTCCTGCTCGGCGTGACCAAGGTCTCGCTCAGCACGGAGAGCTTCCTTGCGGCTGCGTCCTTCCAGGAGACCACGCGCGTCCTTACGGAAGCAGCGCTTCTTGGCAAGGTCGACCGACTTGTCGGCCTCAAGGAGAACGTCATCATCGGCCGCCTCATTCCTGCGCGGCTGGGTATCGCTGATGAAATCGAGGACGATCTCCTCGAGGCCGGAGCCGTGGCGACGGCGCTTGCCGACCCGGACGAGGGCTTCGAAGAGGACGAACTCGACGCCGGACTGGAGCGCATCTTCAACGCCGCCTTTGGTGAGGACGGAGACGATTTCGATCTCGACCTGGACGACGATGACGAGGAAGACGATTTCCCTGAGATCGAGGAGGCGGACACCGAGTCTGAGGACTAACCTCCTGCATCGCAACAATCAGGCACCCAGAGAGGGGCGGCGCAAATGCGCCGCCCCTTTTCGTATGGCATACTGGACTCCGTTGGAGTTGGAGTGTTGGCTATGAGTCTGGAAGTCTTGTCTATCTTGGGTGTCGGTGTAGGACTGGCTGTTCTCATGTTCGGAATGATTGGATGGGTTCGCTCAGACATGGCCAGAATCGAGGAACGATTACGTCAGGAAATCCGTGGGGGAGAAGAGCAGTTGCGCCAGGAGATTCGTGGAGTTGATGAGCGACTACGCCAAGAACTACAGCAAGTAAGGCTGGACCTACGGCAAGATATTCAAGATGGTGATCAGAGGTTTACAACTGCCATTACCAACCACTGGCATCCTCAGCCGGACGGAGAGCCGGTATTCACCCAGCCGGCATAGCGCCATGACGCAGCAGCCTCGTTGATGACGGGCGTGTTCTCCCTAAGACTTTTTCAGGCGCTCGGCATAGCCATTATCCTTGCCCTGCCTGCCCTGTTCATCACCACTAACGTCCGTGTCGCTTTCCAGAGCCAGACCCTTTACAACTACGCCATCGACGCCTTTGACGCCCCGGAACGAACAGGTGTCGAACGCGATGAACTAGTCAAGGGCATGGCGGGACTTATCGACTACTTTGAGTCAGATGAGGACCTGATCACGACAGAGATCATCGTCAACGGCATCAGCGAGCCGCTCTTCACTGAACGAGAAGCCCTGCACTTCCGGGATGTCCGCGATCTGCTGCAGCGCACCTATTTCGTACAGACCCTGACCACAGTCGTCGTGCTTGGTGCTTTGGTCGCGGCCGTCGTCGCCGCAGCGCGCGGCCGGCCGGACTTGGCCGCCATAGTCTTTCAGCGCATCCGCCAGACCGCCGTATGGACGGTGGTGGCAATCATCGGTATCGGCCTGTTCGCTGCGCTGGGCGGATTCAATTTCCTCTTCCTGCAATTCCACCTGCTCAGCTTCTCCAACGACCTCTGGCAGGGCACGGCAACCGATAGGATGATTCAACTGTTCCCTCAGATGTTCTTCCTGCAAGGCACATTGCTTATCGGCCTCGCCGCCATCGTTGAGATGGGCGTTGTATGGGCAGGAGTGAAAATGTCCCTGCGGAAACTGGAACCGCCGGAAGCCCCGGAGGAAGGCAGCTAGCGCCCTGCCTGCTCCTCCGCGTGGTAGGAGCTTCGAACAAGCGGGCCGGACTCCACATGCTTGAAGCCCCGTGCCATCCCCTCGTCTCGCAACTCAACGAACTCATCAGGCGTATAGAACCTGTCCAGCGGCGCGTGTGACGGTGTTGGTCGTAGATACTGACCGATGGTGAGAATGTCGCACCCAACGCTGACCAGATCATCCATCGTGGACAGGAGTTCCTCGCGTGTCTCCCCCAGGCCCACCATGATCCCGGACTTTGTGTGCATGCCTGCCCGCTTGGCCCGCTCCAGCAGCTCCAGCGACAGCCAGTAGTTTCCGCGCGGCCTCACAGTACGGAACACGGACGGCACGCTTTCAATGTTGTGGTTGAGCACATCCGGCGCAGCATCCATCACTGTACGCAGCGCATCCCAGTTCCCTGCGAAATCCGGAATGAGGACCTCAACGCCAACACCCGCCGCAACCCGCCGCACAGCGCTGATGGTCTGGGCAAAGATGGACGCGCCTCCGTCCGGCAGATCGTCGCGGTCAACGGATGTGATGACAGCGTACGAGATATCCATGCGATGGACGGCCTGCGCAACTCGCAGAGGCTCAAGCGCATCAACGACCCCACCCGGGTCGCCCGTCTTGACCGCGCAGTATCGGCAGGCGCGTGTGCAGGTGTCGCCGAGGATCATGAATGTCGCCGTGCCACGATCCCAGCAATCGCCGATGTTGGGGCAGCGCGCCTCTTCACAGACCGTATGAAGCGAATTGCCCTCCACAAGAGCCTTTAGCTTGCGGTAGCGCTCGCTGCCCGGCGCGGGAACCTTGAACCACTCCGGCAGGCGGCGTGGACGCGGAATGGGTTGTTCAACTGTCAGGGTCATTGTGCTCACCAGAATACCATCGGCCGCACAAGCTATACTCAATCAGTCCCCTATTAGGTACATCAAATGCATGTCGCGTTGTTAACCGCCCAAGAGGCGGAGGCCTTTGCCGACCTGACGGCCGCATTCGACCGTGAGGTCATCACATGCACGCCCCTCACCGAGGACGACGACACGGAGGCGCTCTCACAGGGCCCCCACGACATCCTGATTATTGACATGGCAGGGTCGCTTGCGCGAGCCGCCTACGTACGCGAGATTGCCACAGCCTGCCATAAAGACGTCTACGTCCCCGTCCTTGGCCTGGTGCGCCCGGGCCAGCTCCGCGAGATAGAAGCATCCCTGGGCCTGGATGATTTCGTCCTCGTTCCTGCCGACACCGGAGAAGTCATCGCCCGCCTTGCCCTCCTCTACGCCCGGCATCGCGCCCGCTCCGCCAACGAGGATGAGATAACCGTTGGCGATCTTCGCATCAACCTCGCTCGCTATGAAGTGTGGGTCGGCTCGCGGCAGGTAACTCTCACGTTCAAGGAATACGAGTTGCTGCGCATCCTCGCGTCCCGCCCCGGCCATGTCTTCACACGCAACACCTTGCTTGATGTCGTGTGGGGCTACGACTACTTTGGCGGCACGCGAACGGTGGACGTCCACGTGCGGCGCTTGCGCAGCAAGATTGAGGATCCCACCCATACCTTCGTTGAAACGGTGCGAAACGTGGGGTACCGTCTCCGCGCCAATCCTGACTCTCGTTAGGCAATCACCTTCATTTCGCGGACTGTAACACGTTCGTAACCCAACACCCTGCCCGCGTCAGCATTCTGGAGATGGGGTGGGGACTGACCACGCGGTCAGGCTCCCTCCGATGAATTGGCAGAACAACAAAGACCGGAAGGAGTTTTTGATGGCAGACTCGACGAGCAACGGGGTGCTGGGAACGTTTTCCTCGCCTGGCGAGGTAATCTCCTACATAGCCGCGAACGACATCAAGATGGTCGACCTGCGGTTCACGGACCTGCTCGGGACAACACAGCACTTCACCATTCCCGCAGCCCTGCTGGACGAGGACATGTTCGCCAAGGGCACGGGCTTCGACGGCTCTAGCATTCGCGGGTTCCAGACAATCGACGAGTCCGACATGCTCGTCGTGCCGGACCCCGCCGGCGCGTACGTGGACCCGCTGCTGCAGGTCTCAACTCTGGCCGTAATCTGTGACATTCGCGACCCTGTGACGGGACAGCCCTACTCGCGTGACCCGCGTTACGTGGCGCGCAAGGCGGAAGAGTACCTGAAGAGCACCGGAATCGCGGACTCCAGCGCCTGGGGCCCGGAGGCGGAGTTCTTCATCTTCGACAGCGCCCGCTATGACTACCAGCAGAACGAGGGCTACTTCTTCATCGACTCCAACGAGGGCATCTGGAACTCCGGCATGGAGAGCTTCCTGGACAGCCCAAACCTGGGCCATCGCCCCCGCAACAAGGGCGGTTACTTCCCTCTCCCGCCCGTCGATACCCAGCAGGATCTGCGGTCTGAAATCATCCTCACGATGATGGAAGCCGGCCTGAACATCGACAAGCACCACCATGAGGTGGCCACGGCGGGACAGGGCGAGATCGGCCTCCACTATGGGCCCTTGGTGGCCGAGTGCGACGCCATCCAGATTTACAAGTACATCGTCAAGGAGAAGTCACGGCAGATGGGCAAGACCGCCACGTTCATGCCCAAGCCCATCTTTGGCGACAACGGCACCGGAATGCACACGCACCAGTCTCTCTGGAAGGACGGAGCCACCATCTTCTACGATGCGAACGGCTACGCCCAGACCAGCGAGGAGATGCGCTTTTACATTGGCGGGCTGCTCAAGCACGCCGCCTCCATCCTGGCCTTTGCCGCGCCAACGACGAACTCCTACCGTCGGCTGGTGCCGGGCTATGAGGCGCCCGTGAACCTCGTCTACTCGCAGCGGAATCGCAGCGCCGCGGTGCGGATTCCGATGTACGAGATGGACACCCCGGCCGCCAAGCGCATTGAGTTCCGCTGCCCGGACCCGCTGGCGAACTCCTACCTGGCGTTCTCCGCGATGCTGATGGCGGGGCTCGACGGCATCCAGAACAAGATTGATCCCGGCCCGTCCGTCGATCACGACATCTACGAGATGGAAGGCGCGGAGGCTGCGGCGCTGCCCAACGTCCCCGGAAGCCTCGCCGAGGCGCTTGATGCCCTTGAAGCCGACAACGAGTACCTGCTCAAGGGCGGCGTCTTCACCCCGGACCTCATTGAGGGCTGGATCTCCTACAAGCGGGAGAACGAGGTGGACCCCATGCGCCTCCGCCCGCATCCCTACGAGTACTTCCTGTACTACGACGGCTAAACGGCGACATCCCAAGCACAGCGGTGCGTCTGCGAGATTCTTGGCCAATGAATGGCCGGGGCTCGCAGGCGCTCGCCGCCCCTCAGGGCAGCAACTGGTAAAGACCACAAGCGGCCAACCTCGGAAAGCCACAGGAAACGGTGGGAACAGTGGCAATACAGGCTGACGAATCGGCAAGGGAATTCGTGCTCCGAACGGTCAAGGAGCGCAACGTCAAGTTCATCCGGTTGTGGTTCTCGGACATCCTCGGGAACCTCAAGGGATTCTCTCTGAGTCCCGCCCAGCTTGAGGTTGCGCTTGAGCACGGCATCGGTTTCGATGGCGCGTCCATTGAGGGATTCGCCCGCGTGGATGAATCGGACATGGTCGCCGTGCCAGACCCGTCTACCTTCGCCATCCTCCCTTGGCGTCCGGAGCATCCCGGCGTCGCTCGCATATTCGCGGACATCTACACGCCGGAGGGCGAGCCGTTCGATGGTGACCCGCGCTACGTCCTCCGCCGCAACTTGCAGCGCGCGCGGGAACTCGGCTACACCTTCTACGTCGGTCCTGAGCTTGAGTACTACTATTTCCGTGCCCCGGACGACCCTACTCCGCTGGACAACGGCGGTTACTTCGACCAGATGCCGTTGGACGTGGCCTCAGACCTCCGCAGAGAGACCATCCTGACGCTTGAGGAGATGGGAATCGAGGCGGAATACAGCCACCACGAGGTCGCCCCCGGACAGGATGAGATTGTCCTCCGCTACACGGATGCGTTAACGATGGCCGACAACTGCATGACCTATCGCCTCGTGGTGCGTGAGATCGCTCGGCAGCACGGAGTCCACGCCACGTTCATGCCGAAACCCATTACGACTGAGAACGGCAGCGGCATGCACACGCACCAGTCGCTCTTCAGGGGTGAAGCCAACGCCTTCTATTCGTCGGATGACCCAAACAACCTGTCTCCGATTGCTTTGAACTTCATCGCGGGGCTGCTTGAGCACGCGCCGGCATTCACCGCCATCACCAACCAGTGGATCAACTCCTACAAGCGCCTTGTGCCCGGCTATGAGGCCCCGGTGTATTTGACATGGGCGCACCGCAACCGCTCGGACCTCATCCGTATCCCCCGCGTGCCCCCCGGGAATCCGGAAGCTGCGCGTCTCGAATACCGAGCGCCCGACCCTGCCTGTAATCCCTACCTCGCCTTTTCCGTCATGCTCGCCGCCGGCCTTGACGGCATCGAGCGCAATCTGCAGCCCCCGGAGCCGGTGAACGAGAACGCCTTTGGCATGTCGGAAGAGCAGCGGGCCGAGCTGGGCATCGGTGAACTGCCGCGGAGCCTCCATGAGGCCATCCTGCTGACTGAGCAAAGCGACCTTGTGCGAGGCGCATTGGGCGACCATATCTTTGACAGCTTCATCCGCAATAAGCGGATTGAGTGGAATTCCTTTCGTGCGCACGTGACGGACTTTGAGATTGACCGCTATCTGCAAACCCTGTAATCACCATCGCCCGCCCCGTGAGTTTCAAGGGGGTTTTGTGTACAATTGGCTATGGCCAATATAGAAGCACGTCGGTGGCGGCGTCCTGACGCGCCGCCCCTATACGATCCAATCCACGAGAAGGATGCTTGTGGAACCGGCTTTATCGCACAGGTTTCAGGCATTCCTTCGCATGACATCGTCAGGCAGGCAATCACTGCCGTAACCAATCTCACACATCGCGGCGCGGTGTCCGCGGACGCCCGCACGGGCGATGGCGCGGGCATCCTGACACAACTCCCCCGCAAGCTGCTCCTCCGCGAGTTAGCGGCACAAGGAATTTCCGATGTCTCCGGCGATGACCTCGCCGTCGGCATGATCTTCTTCACGCATGCCGACCCTGAAGGCGGCAAACATGCCGCAAAGACCATCGAAAAAGAGACGGGCCGCCGCGGTCTTCGCTTCCTGATGTGGCGCGACGTGCCAACCGATCCGTCCGTGCTTGGCGAGCAGGCGCTGGCGACTCTGCCGGATATCCGTCAGGCGATCATCGCTTGTCCGGCTGACATGGACAAGGATGCCTTTGAGCGAGCCCTGTACCTGGTGCGGCGAGCCGTCGAGGCAGAGATGACCGGGCGGGGTGATGACGAGTTCTACATCCCGTCCTTTTCGTCACGGACGGTCGTATACAAGGGCCTGCTTGTCGCCACTCAGCTCTCGGGCTTCTACAAGGACCTGGATGACCCCGACTTTGAGTCGGCCCTTGCCGTCTTCCACCAGCGCTATTCCACCAACACGTTCCCCAATTGGCAGCTCTCTCAGCCGTTCCGCTTCCTGGCCCACAACGGTGAGATCAACACGCTGCAGGGCAACCGCAACTGGCTGCGAGCACGCGAAACCAACCTCAGCTCCGAGGTGTGGTCGAAGGACGATCTGCGAACAATCACACCGGTGACAAACCAGTCGGTTTCCGACTCCGCCTCCTTGGATCACGCGTTTGAACTCCTGCAAGTATCCGGTCGGAGCATTCTCCACTCGATGATGATGCTCACGCCGGAGGCGTGGGAGAACATGCCGCACATGGACGAGGACCTGCGCGGTTTCTATCGATACCACGCGTCCCTGACCGAACCGTGGGACGGCCCCGCCGCGTTGGCGTGGTCGGACGGCGAAACCGTCGGCGCGTCACTGGACCGCAACGGCCTGCGCCCCGCCCGCTACATCATCACGGATGACGGCCTTGTGGTCATGGGATCAGAGGTCGGCGTCCTGCCGCATATCTCGACTGACCGCATCGTCGAAAAAGGACGGCTTGGCCCCGGGCACATGATCGCCGTTGACACGCGCACCGGGCGCGTCATGAAGAACGGCGAGATCAAGAGCGAAATCGCCGTCCAGCAGCCCTACCGCGAATGGGCGGAGCGGCAGTACATCCAGTTGAACGTTCCTATCCACGCCATGCAGAACGGCGCGGGGCATCACATCGAGCCTGAGATGGAGTTGATGCGCCGCCAGAAGGCCTTCGGCATGACAGCGGAAGAACTCCTCATCATCATCAAACCCATGGTGCAGGAAGGCAAGGACGCCACCTACTCGATGGGCGACGACACGCCTTTGGCAGTCTTCTCTCGGATGCAGCCCTCCCTGTTCAACTACTTCAAGCAGCGATTTGCGCAGGTCACAAACCCGGCCATCGACCCCATCCGTGAGGCCATCGTCATGTCCGCCGAGACATACCTCGGACCGCGTGACAGCATGTTGCGCGAGCGGGAAGAGGCGGCGCATCTGCTCGCCATACCCGGCCCTGTCATCCGCGACCAGGAGCTGGACGCCATACGCAATGTCGACTCGCCAAGTCTTTCATCCGTCACGCTGCCGGCAGTTTTTGCCGCCGAGGACGGCCCGGACGCGCTGGAACGAGCCATTGACGACCTGTGCGAGCAGGCAGTCTCTGCCGTGGACTCAGGACACTCGATCATCGTCCTGTCGGATAGGGCCGTCGATGACCGCCATGCCCCCATCCCGATGATGCTGGCGCTCGGGGCAGTCCACCACGACCTCATCCGACGCGGCAAGCGCATGAAGGCGAGCCTTGTGTGCGACACGGGCGCGGCGCGAGAAGTACACCACTTCGCCGCGCTCATCGGCTACGGCGCGAGTGCCGTCAACCCGTACCTCATCTGGGAAAGCCTGCGCGACCTCTTCGAACGCGGAGAGTTCAGCGAGGAGCAGGACGAGGACTACACCCTCGCCAAGTACCAGGCGTCGGCCAACAAGGGCGTGCTGAAGATCATGTCCAAGATCGGCATCTCCACCGTCACGTCCTACCACGGCGCGCAGATATTCGAGGCAATCGGCCTGAGCGACGCTATCGTTGAGAAGTGCTTTGCGGGCACGCCGTCACAGGTGGGCGGACTGGGATTCCGCGAGCTTGCAACAGACATCCTTGCGCGCCATGATCGCGCATTCAACTCGGAGCTGACGCCGAAGTCCAAGCTCGAAGACCACGGCTTCATCCGCTATCGCAAGAGCGGCGAATTCCACGCCAACAACCCCGTCGTCGTGCGCACGCTCCACAAGGCCGTCCGATCCGGCGACTATGAGGACTATGTCCCTTACCGCGACGCGCTGAACAACCGACCTGTCTCCTCGTTGCGGGACGTGCTGACCTTCAACAAGACGCGTGAGCCGATCCCCATCGACGAGGTGGAGCCAATCGAAGAGATCTGGAAGCACTTCACCACGGGCGCAATGTCGCTCGGCGCGTTGAGCGCCCCCGCCCACGAGACACTGGCGATGGCCATGAACCACATCGGCGGTGCGGCTGACACGGGCGAAGGCGGCGAGGACCCGCGACGGTTCCGTGGGCTGACGCGCGGCTACAACGCCAATTCCAAGATCAAGCAGGTCGCGTCAGGCCGCTTCGGCGTCACGCCGGAATACCTCGCGATGGCTGAAGAACTTGAAATCAAGATGGCGCAGGGCTCCAAGCCCGGCGAGGGCGGACAGCTCCCCGGCCACAAGGTCATCGAGTACATCGCATACCTCCGGCACACCCAGCCCGGCATCACGTTGATCTCGCCGCCGCCGCACCATGACATCTATTCCATTGAGGACCTTGCGCAGCTCATCTATGACCTCAAGACGGTCAACCCCCGAGCCAAGGTCAGCGTTAAGCTGGTTGCTGAGGCGGGCGTCGGCACCATTGCCGCGGGCGTCGCCAAGGGCTACGCGGACAAGGTGCAGATCTCCGGCCATGAGGGCGGCACGGGCGCAAGCCCGCTGTCATCCATCAAGAACGCCGGCACACCGTGGGAGCTCGGCCTGACCGAAGCGCAGCAGGTCTTGGTGATGAATGATCTGCGCGGCCGCGTCAAGCTCCGAACTGACGGCGGCATCCGCACGGGACGTGATGTTGTCATCGCCACCATGCTCGGCGCGGATGAAGTCGGCTTTGGCACCGTTGCCCTGCTCGCATTGGGCTGTGAAATGGCGCGTCAGTGTCACCTGAACAGCTGCCCCGTCGGGGTGGCCACGCAGCGCGACGATCTAATCGCCAAGTTCAACGGCTCCGTTGAGACGGTCGTGAACTACTTCACCTTCGTCGCAACGGAGGTCCGCGAGATCCTGGCCAGCATCGGTGTACGGTCGCTGAATGACATCATCGGCCATCCCGAGTTCCTAAAGCTGCGCCCGGACATTGAGGAATTTGAGCGTGCCAGGTTCGTGGACGCCCTCAAGCTGATTGCCCCCGCCGACCCGGACTTCCAGCGCCCGGTCAGCAACGAGCAGGATCGCAACGACAGGCCGAACGACGAGAAGCTCGATGACCTCATCCTGTCGGAGATTACAGGCGCTATCGAGAGCAGGACTCCAGTTTCGCTCTCCTATGACATTAGGAACGCCCAGCGCACGGTCGGCGCGCGCATCTCTGGAGCCATCGCCCACCGCTACGGCGTGAAGGGCCTGCCCCCCGGCACCATAGACCTCTCATTCACCGGTTCCGCCGGCCAGAGCTTCGGCGCGTTCCTCAATGAGGGCGTGCGGATGACACTGACCGGCGAAGCAAATGACTACGTCGGCAAGGGAATGGCAGGCGGCGAGCTCGTCATCAGGCCACCCGCCGATGCGACCTTCGAGACGCACAAGAACTCCATCATCGGCAACACCTGCATCTACGGCGGCACCGGAGGCTACTTCTTCGTTGCCGGTCGCGCAGGAGAGCGATTCGCAGTGCGGAACAGCGGCACGCAGGCCGTCGTGGAAGGCGTGGGAGACCACGGCTGCGAGTACATGACCAGCGGCATCGTCGTCGTCCTCGGGACGGTGGGGCGCAATTTCGGCGCGGGCATGTCCGGCGGCGCGGCGTTCGTTCTGGACGAGACCGGCGATTTCCCGTCGCTCTACAACCAGGAACTGCTGGTTCTGGACAGGCTTGAAGACGATGACGACGAACGGCACGTGCTGGAGCTCATTGAGCGCCATGCAGAGACAACGGGCAGCAAGCGCTCTGCCGAAATACTCGCCGATTGGCCTAAATACCGCGCCATGTTCTGGAAGGCGTTGCCGGCCCAGCTCCGCGATAAGAATCTCTCACTCGCCGAAGTTCTCAAGAAGGTTGAGGGAGCCGCGCTCGTAACGGCGCGCTAGGGGGCAGCAGCCCTCACACCGGCTCACCCCTTAGAGCCTTTTTTGCTGGTGCCCACGGCAAATTCGGGGGATTTGCACCTCTTTTTTGATTACGTGATAGACTACCCCATCCGGCATTAGCCGACGATTCTTGGCCGCGATGCGCTCGAGGGGGGAATAGAGCCTCGCCGCCTCACAAAGGAGATTCGCATGAAGGCTGTCATTTTGGCAGCGGGACATGGCTCTCGCTTTAGCCAATACGGTGTCCGCCACAAGGCGCTCCTGCCTGTCAACGGGCGGACCGTGATCGACTACACACTGGACGGGATTCAACAGGCCGGCATATCGGACATCTGCATTGTCATTGGCCATGAGGGCCAGGCGCTGCAGGACGTTCTTGGGGACGGCTCAACGCGAGGTGCCGACATCACGTATGTCATGAACACCGAGCACCACCGGGGAAACGCCGTCTCCGTCCTTACCGCCAAAGATACGGTGGGCGCGGAACCGTTCATCCTGTCCATGGCCGATCACATGCCCTCGGCAGAAATCATCCAGGGGCTGGTGGACGGCGCAATAGAGAACGGGTGGGACCTCAATGCGCTCGCCGTGGATTTCGACCCTGACGATCGTGATGTTGAAGAGGGCACACGCGTCAGCGTGGATCATCACGGCCACATCGTGGCAATCGGCAAGAATCTGCCGGACTGGAACGGCATCGATTGCGGCGTGTTCCGGTTCACCCCCACCATCTTTGAAGCCATAGAAGCCAAACTCGCCGAGGAGCATTCCCACGACGAGCTGAGCCAGGCCGTGACGCACATGATCCTCGCCGGGAACGCCTTGCATGCTCACGACGTTGACGGCGCATTCTGGTTCGACGTTGACACGTGGGAGGATCTGAAGCTGGCGCGCGAGGCCATTGGGTTGGACACGTAGCCCGACGCATGCACGAAGGTTTCGTCTCCCGATACCTGAACCGACGCTTCTCGCGCCCCATCGCGCGAGTCCTCGCTCATACCCCCGTCACGCCCAACCAGGTCTCGCTCCTCGCGTTCTTGATGGCCGTGGGAGCAGCGGCGCTCTTCTACTACGACCTCAACATCTGGGCAGGAGTTCTCGTTCAGGCATCCTCTATCGTGGACGGCGTCGATGGTGATCTGGCACGCGCCAAAAATATGGCAAGCCGGTTCGGCGGGTTCTTCGATGCCCTGCTGGATCGATACGCGGACGTTCTGATCCTGGCCGGATTCGGCTACTGGTCCCATGCATTCGAACCGGGCGTGTCCATCCCCATAGTCTCGACGGCTGCCCTTGCAGCAATTGTCGGCTCGCTGATGATCAGCTACAGCCGCGCCCGCGCCGAAGCCACGTTCGGCCAGCCATTCGAGGGCCTGCCCGGCGCTTTGGCCTCACGCGACCTGCGCCTGTTCGTGATCATGATCGGCGCAATCATCGGCCAGGGCGTAGCAACGCTGGCCATCATCGCCGTCCTAACCAACCTCGTCGTCCTCTGGCGCCTCGGCGTCGCCCGCTGGGACAACGTAGGCGGCGAGGAGTGAGGGGCAGGCGCTAACAGCAGGGCTTGAGCGCTTGGCGCTCTAAGAGATTATACGTATACTACTGGTTGTTGTACGTGTACGTATCTTTCCAAAGGAAACACCGATGAAGCACAAGCTAACCATCACCATAGACGAGGAGCTTATTCCCCTCGCGAAGCGGCACGCGAGGTCAAAGGGCGTCTCGCTGTCCGCTCTCATTGAGCAGTCGTTGAGGGACGCAACCGCCGGCGATGAATTGCCCTTCGGAACAAAGTGGCGCGGAAAGTTCCAGCCCGCCGACCGAACGGGTGACCCCCTGTACGATGCTCTTCACAGGAAATACCACACATGATTCACATCGACACTGATGTCCTTGTCGATGTGGTCGAAGACCGAAGACCCTTCAGCGAGGCATCCACACGTTTCCTTGACCTCATCAGCACTGGCGCCGAGCCCGCATGCGTAGCATGGCATACCATTTCCAATCTGCATTACGTCGCGGAACCGGAACCTGAAGGCCCGGGAATCCGATCATACATTGAGGATCTCGCTAGAACTGTCACGATTGTCCCAACTTCCAATGAAGACCTGTTCCGCGCCCTCTCCCTCCCCATGAGCGACTTTGAAGACGCCATGCAGGTGGCTGCCGCCATCGCGGCTGGAGCGCGCCTCATCGTCACGAGAGACCTGGATGACTACCGGAACTCTCCTATCCGCGCCATCACACCCTCACAAGCAGTTACCGAATTATCCTAACCACGTCGATTTGTCCCGACTCTCCATCGCGCTGAATCTCCCCAATCAAGTACAATATCCGTGCGTTTCGCACATTGAGGGAATCGGGGGAAGGGCGATATGGACTACCAGAATCTGCTCTATGAGAAGCAGCGTAAAGGCGTGCTCATCACGCTCAACCGCCCTGAGGTGATGAACGCCATCTCCGATGAGTTGGACATCGAACTGCACCACGCCCTTGATGCCGCCGACGCCGACCCTGAAGTGCGCGCCATCGTGCTCACCGGCGCGGGGCAGGCCTTCTCCGCCGGATTTGACATCGCCGGTGGCGGAGCCGACTACGAATGGCCGTATGGCCTCCCCAAAGGCTCCAACGTCGCCGCGGAAATCGACCGCTGGCGCACGCGCTTCTGGAAGAAGGAACACGGCCGCATCGCCCGCGTTATCGATGAGATTGACACGCCTATCATCGCCGTCGTCAGCGGCTGGTGCATGGGCGGCGGCTCCTGGTACGCACTGACCTCACACATCACCATCGCGGCGGAGGACGCCGTCTTTGGACAGGTCGAGGTTCGCATGATCTCGGACGACAACTACATCTGGATTCACCACGCCGGCTACAAGAATGGCCTGCGCTACGCCCTCACCGGCGACCACATCGACGCCCAGGAAGCGCTCCGGATCGGCATCGTCAATAAGGTCGTCCCGACAAAGGACGATGCCCTTGAAGAGGCCTTTCAACTGACGGAGCGTCTCGCCCTCGTTAGCCCGGAGACGGTCAAGATCAACCTTGCCGTCGCCATGCGTGGGATTGAGATGCAGGGTATCCACAACGTTATGCGGCTCAACTCCGAGCTTGCCGCCGCCGTCATTGTCTCCAAGCGGGAGGATTTCACAGCTCCGCTTGAGGAAGCGCGCAAGGAAGGCGGTCTCCGCGCCTTCATCCGCAAGCGTGATGAGCCGTTCCAGCCGGAACCGTTCGGCCCTCGTTCCGCCAAGGCGCGCGAAGAACGTGAGCGCGAAAGAGGCTCATGACCTGCGCTAGAAAGACCGGCGGGCAGTGAGTTTCCTAAGTCTCGCCGCCACGCCGGAAACCGGCCCCACTCAGGCCACGCCTGAGCGCGAGCCCGTGGCGCACCTCAGTTGCACACGGACGCTCCTGCGGCTTCGCGCGTCCTCTTTGCTTGCGGCACGCGCCACGGAACCATCCGACGACTCCCATCGCCCCGCCCCGATCATCCTCAGCCTTGAAGTCGACAATCAGACCCCGACAGACGCTCCGCCCGCTGTCACACCTGCCTGCATCAGAACCATAGTCGCCCTCGCATCGCTTGCGCGCAGGCGAAGGACTGCCCAGGTTTCCCCAACCACATCGGAGTGCTGTGCCACGTCGCAGACGGCGCGTCTGCAATTCAACGTGGAGAAGGTGTGCGCGCACCACGCCGCCTCCACTCCGGAACAACGCACCCCATCTCACGAGACGGCGGTCCATGGGCCGACCGTCATCCGCCACGCGCATAGACGAAGCCGTCCGAGATTCCGGTCCGCGTATCGACTGCCCCGGTTACCCAACGCTCCAATTGACGTTGAAAATCCTTTCTTCGTTCAATTGGAGGTGACCCATTTCCCGATTACTTATCGGACTCATTGGAGTCCTGACACTACTTTCGGCACTCGCGTGCCAAGCGGATTCCGATTCCCCGTCCACCACTGACCCGACAGCGACAGAACCCGATACCAACGGCGAGCTTGTCGTCTATTCCGGTCGCAGCGAGAGCCTTGTCGCGCCGCTCATCGAACAATTCGCGGAGGCGAGCGGAATCGATGTCAGCGTCAAGTACGGCAGCACGTCAGAGATAGCCGCCACCATCCTTGAAGAGGGCGCAAACTCGCCCGCGGACATCTTCTTCGCGCAGGACCCCGGCGGGCTTGCCGCAGTGGAGTCGATGTTCGCAACACTGCCGAACGATGTTCTCAACCGCGTTCCCGCCAACTTCCGCTCCCCGGACGGCAAGTGGATAGGGCTATCGGGACGCGCGCGCGTCATCGTCTACAACACGGATCGCGTTTCGCCGGACGACCTGCCGAGCGACTTGCGTGGGTTCACAGACCCGGAATGGGAGGGGCGCATCGGCTGGCCGCCTACCAACGGCTCATTCCAGGCGATGGTCACCGCGATGCGCGTCGTCTGGGGCGAGGACGAAACCCGTGCCTGGCTTGAGGGTATTCAGGCCAACCAGCCGACCATCTACCCCAAGAACACCCCCACTGTCGCCGCCGCAGCTGCCGGTGAAATCGACGTCGGATTCGTCAACCATTACTACCTCTACCGCTTCCTCGCGGAAGAGGGCGAGGGCTTTGCCGCGCGCAACGCTCACCTCACCAGAGGCGGACCCGGCGCGATAATCCTCGTCGCCGGAGCTGGTGTCCTGGACGGCGCGGACAACAGCGAAAACGCGATCAAGTTCATCGAATTCCTGCTCTCGACCGACGCCCAGCAGTACTTCGCCGACGAGACATACGAATACCCTGTTCTGGATGGCGTCAGCATCAACCCACTGCTCACACCGCTGGACGAGATCAACGCGCCGCAGATTGACATGGCTGACCTCGGAGACCTAGAGGGCACGGTCGACCTGCTCCGCGACACGGGAATCCTTCCGTAATGAGTAGTACGGCGGCCACAATTCGCAGGGTCCGGGCGATCCGGCGTCAACGACGCTGGCCGCCGTACACGCTCAGCCTCACCACGTCCATCATCGGCTTCGCGCTCCTCTTGCCCATCATTTACCTGTTCATTCGCACCCTCGACGCAGGTCTTGATTCACTCGCAGATCTCCTGCTCAGGCCAAGAACAGCAGCAATCATCGTGCGCAGCATGGCGCTCGTTGTTATCGTCTCCGCCGGGTCCGCCGTGCTTGCGTTGGCCCTCGGCTGGCTTATTGAGCGCACGGACCTACCGTTCAGGCGACTGTGGAGCATCGTGACCGTCCTGCCGCTTGTCATCCCCAGTTACATCATGGCCTTCCTGTTCATATCCGTCTTTGCCCCGCGCGGCATGGTCCAGCGAATCTTCGCGGAGCCGTTCGGCATCCAGGAGATACCATCCTTCTACGGCCTGCCCGGCGCGGCCATCGTGCTAATCCTCGTGTCGTACCCGTACACGCTGCTAACCGTCCGAGCGGCGCTGCGGGGATCAGGACGCGCGCTGGAAGAAGCCTCCCGAACACTGGGCAAAGGCCCGTGGGAGACGTTCATGCGCGTGACCCTGCCCCAGATGCGCCCCGCGCTCGCCTCCGGTAGCCTGCTGGTCGCTCTCTACACGATCAGCGACTTCGGCGCCGTGTCCCTGATGCGCTATGAGACGTTCACATGGGCGATCTATCTCCAATACACAAGCTACGTCGATCGCACCGCGGCCGCTGCGCTCTCACTCGTCCTCGTCGGCCTTGCGGTCGTACTTTTCCTGACGGAAACGACGGCGCATGGCGACCGCCCGATGGAGGACACGCATCAGGCAGAGATGGGTGGAGCCGATTCGCCCTCCGTCCCGCTCGGCCCGTGGAAATACCCGGCGCTTGTGCTGTGCTCGCTCGTCGGTATCTTTGCCCTGCTCGTTCCGATGGCCGTACTGCTCTTCTGGCTGGTTCGCGGCATCGGCGCGGGAGAAGAGCTAAGCGCTGTCTGGGGACCGGCGCTCAACTCTGCGCTTGTATCATCGTTGGCGGCGGTCGCCGCGGTCTTTGTCGCCCTACCAGTTGTGGTTCTCGCTGTGCGATTCCCCGGCCGTTTCAGCGTATTCATCGACCGTGTCAGCCACGTGGGATTTGCCTTGCCCGGCATCGTCATCGCGCTCGCGCTCGTGTTCTTCGGTTCAAGGCTCGCCCCCGCGCTCTATCAGACACACGTGATGCTGGTGATCGCGTACGTCATCCTCTTCCTGCCGATTGCGATGGGACCCGTCCGAACATCACTGCTGCAAGTCAATCCGCGCGTGGAGGAGGCGGGGCGAACGCTTGGCCATCGCCCCCTTACCGTTTTCCGTACAATTACAGTGCCGTTGCTGCGCCCCGGCATTCTCGCCGGAGGCGCGCTGGTATTCCTCACAGCCATGAAGGAGCTCCCTGCCACCTTGCTCTTGAGCCCGCTCGATTTCAGTAGCTTGGGAACCACAATCTGGGCCGCGAGTTCAGAGGCGTTCTTTGCCCGCGCTGCCCTGCCCGCCCTGCTGCTCATCGCGATTTCCGCAATCCCAATGATTCTCCTTATCGGCAGAGGCAGGAGCCATCAGGTCCGATGACAACACCACTCTCGACAACCATGCTGCAATGCGTCGGGTTGGCCAAGCGTTACCCGGGCGGCTCAGTTGCGGTAAACGACGTTAGCCTCGACGTTAGGCGAGGCGATATTCTCGCGCTTGTTGGCCCGAGCGGCTGCGGCAAGACGACGCTGCTCCGTCTCATCGCAGGCCTCGAATCGCCGGATACCGGCACAATCGAGCTTGACGGCCTGCCCGTCACTGCGCATGGCGTCTTCCTGCAGCCGGAACATCGAAGCGTGGGCTTCGTCTTCCAGGACTACGCGCTCTTTCCGCACATGTCCGTCGCCAAAAATGTGCTTTATGGACTCCCAAAGGGCGCCGCCAACCGTGAGAATCGCGTTGATGAACTCCTCGACCTTGTTGGCCTGAGCGGGATGCGGAATCGACGCCCCCATGAGCTGTCCGGCGGTGAAAGGCAGCGTGTAGCGCTCGCGCGGGCGCTTGCTCCAGCGCCCAAGATTCTCCTGATGGATGAGCCTTTCTCCAACCTCGATCCGTACCTGAGCGCGCGCCTCCAACAGGAAGTCAGAGAAATACTGCATCAGGAAGGCGTAACTGCGATTTTCGTAACCCATGACCAGGAGGCCGCGTTGTCCATGGGCGATGTTATCGCCGTCATGGAGCAGGGACGCATCCAGCAAGTCGGCGCGCCGGACTTGGCATTCCATCGCCCCGTCAACCGTTTCGTCGCCGGGTTCCTCGGAGAGGCCGACTTCATCCCTGCGGAGCCGACCGCAGTTGAATCGCGGGTATTGACGGAGCTTGGCGAGGCAGAGGTGATCAGCGCGTTGACGCTTGATGGCGAGGCCGACATGGACTTGATGGTAAGGCCGGAGGATCTGTCCATCAGCACGGACGACATTGGAAACGGTCGTGTCGTTGGGCGGGTTTTCAGCGGCGCATTCTACGCCTACAACGTGGAATTGGATTCCGGGGTTGTGTGCCGCGCCATGGACTCCCACGCCAACGCCATTGAGATCGGCGCGCGCGTGACCCTCCGCATCACCGCGGGCCATCCCCTCCCCGTCTTCCCGCGCTCATGAGTTGCCGCTCACGGAAACGCCTACTATAATCCGCTACACGGAGGCACATGGAAAATGCCCATCTTTGAATACGGCTGCAAGACCTGCGGACACGGCTTTGACAAGTTCATTCGCGGCTACAACACGCCCGCCGGCGTGACCTGCCCCTCCTGCGAGAGTGAGGAAGTCGAGCGCAAGATGTCCGCCGTCGGCGTCACGGGTGTCTGGCAGAGCAACGCTCCCCAGTTCGAGATGCCCAAGCCCCAGCGGGTACGCCCGGACGACCCGTTCCGCTGCATCGCCTAAGGCTTAAGAAATCCTCAGCGGGCCTGAGCGATGCCCCTCTTTGAATACGAATGTCACGCCTGTGATGGTCGTTTCGAGAAACTGATCCGCAGCATCAGCGCAGAGCCCGGCGAGATTGAATGCCCCGGCTGCGGCTCCACGGACACCCACAGGGTCATCTCGCAGTTCGGCGTCACCAGTAGCAGTTCTGATCTCGGTTTCGGATTCCCCGGCATGGCCGGTGGCGGCGGTCACGCAGGCCACGCCCACGGCCCCGGTTGAAACACTTGACCCTAGTCAATTAACGTCCCGTGCGGGCGTCCGTTCCGTCATTCCCGCGAAAGCGGGAATCCAGACACCCTAGTAATGCCCCGGCGTCCAGAGATGCGTGGATGTTGCGGGACGACGAGTCATCAATTCACGGATCGCAGCATGGGTACTAGGCCCCGCCGCAATCACGCCGTCAATCAGTGTATCCCTCTGATTGAACTGCATGGGATGCCCGACCAGATCCGTCACCAAGCCGCCCGCTGCCTCCACAAGCAGCGCTCCGGCGGCAACGTCCCACTCATTCTTCGGCTCCAGGCTGATAACGGCATCCGCCTTGCCTGCCGCAACGAGCGCCATCTTGTACGCGATGGAACCAATCGTTCGCACCTTGAATGACGCGCCACGAAAGCGATGCCACGAACCCCATCGAATCTCGCTCCGTGACGCAAGAACCGTCACGTCTGGGGACAGTTCTCCATGGTCGGTCACACGGGTAGCGTCACTGTTGAGCGTGGCGGTGCCGCCTCGTTCCGCGAGATACGTCTCGTCCACCCACGGATTCAGGATTCCCGCAGCAGTGATCTGGCCATCAACGGATAGCCCGACAGACACACACCACTCGGCTTTTCCGGCCAGGAATCCTCGCGTGCCGTCGATGGGATCAACCACCCACACGCGCTCCATGCCGATCCGATGGCCATCATCATGGGTTTCCTCGGACAACCACCCCTCGCCGGGACGGACGAGCGCCTTATGCAACAGTTCATCGAGCGCGTGATCCGCTTCCGTCACCGGGCCGTCCCAGCCTTTGTGTTGCACATAGACAGACGAGGGCGAGAACGTGCTCGCGAGTTCGGCAGACTCCTCCAACGCGGCGGCAATACGCCCGAGGTCAGTTTCCCCGTCGCTGGTCATGCCGTCGTGCGTGATATGAAAGCGAGCATCAGGACGCGATGGCGCTGCGCTTGTTGTTGAGGTAATCGACAAGCACATACTGCCCCAGCTTGTCCGGCTGCGTGAAGAAGGCGCGCCCGCGATTGAGCCGCGTCATTTGCCGCACGAAATTCACCAGGTAGTACGCCATCTCCAGCATGAACACGTTGATGGTGATGCCCTCCTGCGTGCAGCGCTTGACCTCACGCAGCGTCATATCAATGGTGCGCTGGCTGGGCGGGTACGTGAAGTACGGCGTGCCGCCCTCAAGATGCGCCGTCGGTTCCCCGTCCGTGACCATAATCACCTGCCGCGTGCTGGAACGGTGCTTGTTCAGCAGTTGCCGTGAGATCATCAGCGCGTGCTGCATATTCGTGCCGGGTGAATACCCGCCCCACGTCGCCTTGATAAGCTCATCACCCTTGAGCTCCCACGCATAATCGGCAAAGCCGACCACATACAGGTTGTCGCGCGGGAACTGCATCTTGATGAGCGTATGAAGGGCGAGCGCCATCCGCTTGGCGGCGTCAAAGCTGCCGCTGATGGCCATTGATCGGCTTTGATCAAGGAGAATCACCGTGCTTGCCTGCGTCAACGCCTCGTCGCGATAGACCTCGAAATCGTCAGGGGCGATGGTGAGCGGCGTGCCGGGACCGCTCCGCATGACCGCGTTCTTCACCGTCCGCGACATGTGAACGTCAAAGTGGTCCCCGAACTCGTAGATCTTCGTGGACTCCTCATCCTTCTCGCCGAAGAGTCCGTTCTTGCGCATCTCATGCGCCCCGATACCGGCGCTCCGAAGCCTGTTAAAAATATCCTTGAGGGCCTTCTCGCCGATCTTGCGGATGCCGCGTGGCGTCAACTCCAGCTTGTCGCCGTTCTTGCGGATATAGCCCGCCTTTTCGAGTTGCTCCTGTAACTGCCGCAGCCAGTCAAGGTCACGCGCGGCGTCCTCGCCGATGAGATTCTCCACTTGTTCGCGGTCGATTTCATCGATGTCGCCCCGCCGCTCGGCGGCCCGCAGTTGCGCCTCAAGATCATCGATCTGCTGCAGTTGGTCCATCAACCGCATGGCTTCCTGCAGCGACAGCGACTCATCACCCGCGAACGGATAGTTCTGCCGCATCTCCTGCATGGGCATCAGCGAGTCCATCAGGGATGAGAGTTCGGCCATCTCCTGCATCAGTTCAGGGTCGTTGAGCGCCGCCTCCATCGTTTCCTGTAGCTGTTGCCTCATGTCCTCCGGCAGGCTGTCCATCAACGACTGAAACTGCGACATTTGCTCCATCAGCCGATCAAGCAGTTCGTCGATGTCACGGGGCGGGTTATCCCCAAACATCTGGCCCCACTTGTCCATGAACTCATCGAACTTGGGATCATTCCCCTGGGCATAGTCCCGCAGCATGTCGTTCAGATCGCGCATCATCTGCCTGGTGGCGTCCATCTGCTCAGGCGTGATGTTCTGCATCTGCTGCATCATGTTCTGCATATAGGACTGCGCGGCCTGCTGGCGGAGTGAATCCAGCAGCTCCTGAAATTTCTCCCGCGCCTCCTCGTCCATGAAGTCGTAGTCGCTGAGTTCCTTGATGGCCCCGCCCGGGTCGCTCGGCAGCGAGTCCATGAAGTCCATCTTGCGCTGCGCCATATTCTCAAGCGCCTGCGCCGTCATGCGATCCATGCCCTGCCCGCGCTGTGAGCGTTGACCCGCGCCCTGCTGTTGCTGATCACCTTGTTGCCCGCCATCCTGCTGACCGGGCTGTTGCCCCGAGTCCGACTCAGAGTCTTCCCGGTCTCGCCGGGATCCGAGTTCTCGCTCAAGCTGCTCAAGGAATCGCTGAAGTTCTTCCTCCGCCGCCTGCCGACCTGAGCCCGGCTGCATAGTGTCCGAGTCCTGCTGCTGGGATTGGCCGCCCTGAGATTCAGACGGCGCATTGCCACCGTCCTGCTCCGAATCGGGAGCGCCCTGCATCGCATCCTGCGCGTCCCGCATCCGCTGTTCGAGGGTGTCCCGTTCGAGGTCGCGGATCTCCTGCAGCTTCTCGCGGATTCCGTCGAGCACGGAGTTCAGATCATAGCGGTCGAGGTAGTTCTGTCGCTGTTGGCGGAGACGCTCAGTCATCTGGCGAATGCCGTCGATGTTCCGTCCGTCCTGCATGTCGTAGCCGCGCATCATCATGCGGCGCAGGGCGCGGCGGATGTCTCCATGAGTAGCGAGGTCGTCCGAGATGGCCTCCATCAGGTCTTCCGGCGCTGCGCCGAAAGGCTCCTGCGTGTTATCCCATCGGCCGTATCGAAAAATCGGCATCGGAGCCACCCTCACGGGAACCGGCTTGCGGACCGCCGTCGTTCCCCTTTTCCCCATCGCTCAGCTTTCGGCCAATCATACCCTGCCAGCAATCGGCGCGCCAAACACCCCGCTCTACCCCACTCACCCACAAATGCGCTACAATCGTCTCTGTCCCGGTGACTCTGGCGAAGCGGACCCACCCGTTCCCATCCCGAACACGGAAGTGAAACGTTTCAGCGCCGACGATACTGGAGGGGCAGCCCTCTGTGGAAAATAGGTCGTTGCCGGGGCTTTTTCTTTGCCCATCATTCTTGTAATGACTAACCAACCCGACAACTCACAAACAACGGCGGGCGCATTCCGCCCCGGCGACCTCGTTCTGCTCACCGACCGTAAGCGCCGCAAGTATCTCGTCACGCTCAGGGAGGGCGGTGAGTTCCACTCCCACGCCGGCATCATCGCCCACGACGATATGATCGGTCAGCCGGAGGGCGCCGAGTTCAGGACCTCCCAGCGTGGCGGCGTCTACCTCGCGCTGCGGCCCACGCTCGCCGACTACATCCTGACGATGAAGCGCGGCGCGACACCCATCTACCCCAAGGACATCGGCGCGATCCTCACCTATGCGGACATTCGCCCCGGCGCGCGGGTGGTTGAGGCAGGTATCGGCTCAGGCGCGCTGACGATCGCGCTATTGCAGGCCGTTGGCGACTCCGGCCACGTCTATTCCTACGAGACCCGCGAGGACTTCGCCAAGCTGGCGCAGGGTAACGTCTCCGCCTTTCTGCCCGATGATTCAGCCAACCGGCTCACCATCCACGTATCCGACATCTATGCGGACGGCATCAACGAACAGGACGTAGACCGGGTTGTGCTGGACTTGCCGGAGCCCACCCGAGTTATTCCCCATGCGCGAACCGCGCTTCGACCCGGCGGGATCTTCCTGGCCTTTGTACCCACCACCCTACAATTGCACCGCCTATGGCAGGATCTGGACGCCGACCCCGTATTCGACCTGATTGAACAGTTTGAGATCGCCCTCCGCGCGTGGGACGCCGGCCCCAACACACTCCGTCCCGCCCACCGCATGGTCGCCCACACCGGCTTCATCACCACAGCCCGCCGCCTGGCAGACCCTGCCTAGAAGAGTCGGCTCTGGCTCTCGTCCTGCAGGCGCTCGACTGCGCGGCCAAGCCGTCGCAGCCCTTCATTGATGTTATCGATGGACGCCTCGCTGAACGCGAACCGCATGTAACGCATGGGTGGCTCGTCCTCAACAAAGAAGCGATGCCCCGGCGCGAACGACACCCGCTCCTCCCGCGCCAGTTCCCACAACCGCGACACGTCCACGCCTTCGGTCGCCTCAAGCCAGAAGAAGAACCCGCCCGCGGGATTGGTCCACCGCGCCATCGGCCCAAGATTCTCACGAGCCGCAAGGCCAAACGCAACGCGCTTGCGCCGGTACACATCACGTACCCGATTGAGATGCGGATCAAGTCCGTCGTTGGCAAGGAATCGCGCCAGCATCCGGGACAGCGTCACGCTTGTCCCCATATCCGTGCGGTTCGCCGCCGCGTGCTGAACGGCGGGAGGCGAACCCGTGAGCCAGCCGATTCTCAGTCCAGGGCCAATCACCTTGCTGAACGTGCCCACCTGCACCGTCTGCTCCGGCGCGAGAGACAGCAGCGACGGCGTATCGATGCCATCGATTCCTACTTCCGCATACGCCGCGTCCTCGACAATCAGGCAGCCGGCATTCGCGGCAACCTCGACAAGCCGCCTCCGCAGTATGGTCGGCATCTGCACTCCGGTGGGGTTCTGGTAGTCCGGCGTGAGATAAATCAGCTTGGGACGGTCGCCCGCCGCACGCAGGTCGGAGAGAGTTTGCTCAAGTTCATCGATGTCCAGCCCGTTCGGCCCGGACGAGACAGGCACGAGCCGCGCGCCATGCGCTCTGAACGTCCACAGCGAGCCTGTAAAGGCCGGATTCTCAGTGATCACAACGTCGCCGGGATCGATGAACGTGGCACAGACAATATCCAACGCCTGAGATGCTCCTGTCGTAATGACGACGTGCTCAGGGGGTGTCTCGACTCCGTGCAGCCTCCTTGCTCGTTCTGCAATCTGTTCCCGCAGAGCAATATCACCCATCGAGGAGCCGTATTGCAGCGACGCGATCCCCTCGTCCGCAATCACCGCCTGCGCCGCCTCGTTGAGCTGCTCCAACGGCAGCGTCTCCGGGTCGGGAACGCCCGCGCCAAACCCAATCGTCCCCTCCGGCGCGGGCGCGACACTGCTCCACGGGTGCTGCAAACCGCCCCGTCGCGACAGCAAACCGCTAAACGTTTCCGCATCCACGCTCTGAACCCCCAAGCGCCGCATCAGTCAAATACCTATCCCATCATGTGCCCACTCCCCAAAGCGGGCAACCTTGACAACTCACCCCGGCGGGCGCATACATAGTCCTACGCCGCATCCGGCGAGCGGGCGTAACTCAGTGGTAGAGTGTCTGCTTCCCAAGCAGAATGTCGTGGGTTCGATCCCCATCGCCCGCTCCACAACTTTCCACCCGTTACACTTAGAGAACCATGTTTGAAGCACTCACCGAACGACTCACCGGCGTCTTCAACAGACTCTCCGGCCGTGGCCGCATCACCGAGGCGGACGTTGAAGAGGCGCTGCGCGAGGTTCGCCGCGCCCTCCTTGAAGCCGATGTCAACCTACGCGTGGTCCGCAGCCTCCAACAGAGCATCCGCGACCGCGCCGTCGGCGAGGAGGTCCTTCAGTCCGTTACGCCCGTCCAGCAAATCATCAAGATCGTGCAGGAGGAGCTAACGGACGTTCTCGGCAAGGAAAATCGCGGCCTCGATGCGGGCGATAACCGCCCCGCCACCATCCTCCTCGTTGGCCTGCAGGGCTCCGGCAAGACGACAACCGCCGCCAAGCTCGCCTCCAACCTCGTCCAACAAGGGCAGGCCGTGTCTATGGGCGCGGGCGACGTGCGCCGTCCTGCCGCCATCGAGCAGTTGACCGCGCTCGGCAGCCAGATCAACGTGCCCGTCCACGCCGAGCCCGGCAATTCCAACGCCGTCGCCGTCGCCAAATCGTCTCTGGCAGCCGCCCGCGATGCCAACGCGCATTGGCACATCTTCGACACCGGCGGACGACTGCAGGTCGACGACGAGCTGATGAAAGAACTCGCGGACGTGCGCAAGGCGCTCAATCCCGCCGAAGTGCTGCTCGTCGTCGACGCCATGACCGGCCAGGACGCCGTCAACGCCGCCGAGGAGTTCCACAGGCAGGTGCCGCTGACCGGCCTGGTGCTCACCAAGATGGACGGCGACGCGCGTGGCGGCGCGGCCCTCTCCATCACGTCTGTCACCGGCCTCCCCGTCATGTTCATCGGCGTCGGCGAGCGCATGGACGCGCTGGAACCCTTCTACCCGGACAGGCTCGCGGGCCGCATCCTCGGCATGGGCGACATCGTCACGCTCGTCGAAAAGGCGCAGCAGACCATCGACGAAGAAAAGGCCCAGGAGATGGAGCGCAAGCTCCGCACCGCCAGCTTCGACCTCAACGATTTCCTGGAGCAGATGGACCAGCTTCGCAACATGGGCGGGATGGCGAACCTGATCGACATGATCCCCGGTTTCTCCCAGATGAAGGGCAAGGTGCCAACCGACGCCTTCGACGAGAAACAGATCAAGCGCGTGGAGGCTATTGTGCTCTCTATGACCCCGGAGGAGCGACAGCGGCCGGACATCATCGGCGGCAGTCGCCGCAAGCGCATCGCCCGAGGCAGCGGCACGCAACCAGCGGACGTCAACCGTCTGCTCAATCAGTTCGGAGAGATGCGCAAGATGATGCGCCAGCTATCCTCCGGCAAGAAGATCCGCGGCCTGCCGTTCAAGCTTGGCTAGACCCCTGCGCCCGCAGGCCCTCTCGCAGCCGCGCCACCAGCGGCTTTAGCGACTCCAATAACGCGTTCGCCTCGTCCGGCGGTATCTCAAACGGCTTGCGATTCGTCTCCGGAAAGACCATCCAGAAATAGAACCCTTCCCACGCGCGATCCGCAGCATAGTCGTCGCGTGCCCGCATGATCGTCTCCAGGTACTTCCCCTGAAACCGCTGCCGAACATGCTCCAGCAGCGAAGCATCCCCCGCCAACGAAGGCGCCCCCTCAAACGCGCTAAGCCACTCTTCCGCCGCCGGAATGGTCATGCGAGTATCACCTCAAATGCCCTCACCGGTACGTCGGCCCATCAGGGTCAATAAGCCTGGCGATACTTTCGAGTTCATTTACGATGGCGTTGAGAGAGGTCTCCCAATCAGCGCCTTGCGACAACGGGATTGGGACATGGACTCTCATCCAGCTAAGGAGTCCGGGCCGAGATTCGGCTCGGCTCGCCAACCTTTTACGTGCCATGTCTGCGCTCACCGTCTCGGAGTCGGCGAACGATAGCCATAACTGCTTGTCGGGATCCTGTTTCGCGACCTCGTCCACAGTTCCAAGCCAGGCTTCCGCCCCGGCGAGTCGTAGGTATCTGCCGTAGAATCCAAATCCTTGCCCCACCGTTCGCCTTTCCGTATTAGCCCAGCCGGATTCCCTGAGTGTTGCCACGGCCTCTGCTAACAACAACTTGAATTCGTCATTTTGCGTATCTCTCTTGCCCTCGACTGCTGCCGAAGCAAGCGCCTGCAATTCGGCGATTTCAAACACAGCTCGTGCCTCTTTAGCCTGCTCCACCCTGTCTGCCAACGTCTGGAGTAAGTACTCCCAACTGGTAAGCACCAGGCGGCGCTGGTCTTCTTTGGACGCTGCGGATATTACGTTCTTACTTCGCGTTGGCGTGCCTAACTCGTGGCCTATACCCTTCAGCCGATCTACCAGAACATTCCACAAGGAGTCATCCTCAACGCGGTACTGCGGAACAAGGAAGAGCAGCACGGTTCGCCTATCCGTGGGAAGAGCCTCCCAATACGTAACAGGCTGATTATGGGTCAATTGCGCCCAGAACTTCGATTCAACGAAAGCCGTCAGATTGTCGTCTGAATCACGCAACGCCATGTCCGGGAAGGCACCGGACGACTCAAGGAACTCCTGGGTATTCGCTGATGCAATGGGCAACGTTTTACCGTCACTGCCCAAGAACTCCGACAAAGCAGTCATGGCCGAAGCAGACCGGTTCAGAATGAAGCTCAATGCGTCAGTTGCCACATCCTCCATTCCAACGGTGTGCCGAACAGCAATATAACTAAGAAGGCTATCGTTATCGGAATTCGTCATAAGTCTCCCCAGTTGCAGGCGTCTCGGAAACCCCTATCCCTCAATCTCAATCAGTATCCGACAATGGTCACTCGGCCCCCACTCATCGACTTCATTCAGGGCGCGGACTTTGATGGATTCATGAAACCCGCGAGAGGCAAAAGCGAAATCAAGCTGTCTATTGTCGGCCATTGTCGGGTTCCTGCTACGCGTATAGTACGTGACGACGTTTCGAGAATCCGACGGTTCACCCGGCAGCCGTTTCTCCGCCTGCCTGCCATTCGGGGCTTGTGGACCCATAAACTCCAGGCCGATAGCGCTCATCCGATCAAACACGGATCGGTACCTGGCATCCCAGTATGCATTCCCGTTGTCGCCAAAGCCGTAGAAAAGATTCAAATCGCCGCTCGCCACAATGCGATGTGTGGCGGGGTCTTCACGCCCGATGAACGTGGATAAGTCCGAAATGATTCGATGTGCTGTTGCATCAGCGTAAATCCACTTCGCCTTTGTGCTTGGATGAGGGCTGAGCCACCGCCCGTACATGGACACTGCGATGAATGGCTCAATTTCAGTATCCTTCGGAGTAATCCGAGCAGCCGCGAGAATACCAACTCCGCTAACTTCTATTTCATCCTCATTCGCACCAACAACAGCGCCGATCTGCTTAAACCAGTCGATCTCCACGCGGTCAGAAAGCTTCACCACCATCGGCCAACGCTCCGCGAGATAAGGCCAGCGACCTTTCCACCAATCCGAGTTCCAATGATGGGAGTCATATGACTCTTGGGGGCCAATATCGATACTGTCCGTCACATCGACAGGAGGCTGCCCGCCCTCTTGCACAAGAGCAACATCGGCATCCATCTTGACGAGTTCCCGCCATGGTTCAATACGCTTGGCAATGTTCCAACTAACAACCCGAATCATGCGTTTGATGGTACCGCAGACACCTCAGCAACGATCCCGTAGTGGTCAGACAGCTTCTTGCCGTCATGGATGTTGCTGATTGGTTCCACGGATTCGCAGGCCAAACCAGCACTCAGAGCAACGTGGTCGATATTCCTGTGCCCCTCGAATGCAACGTCTGCCGTCACGATCTTTAGGTTGCGTGAGAAAGCGTCCCTAAGCGCTTCTCGCAGGTGTACCGGTGCCCGAGCGCCCTCACCGATGACCTGGTTGAAGTCACCCATAACGATGAGCGGTCGGGAAGTCTGCCTAGCAAGAATCTCAGACAAGCCCGCCAGATACTGCTCATGATCCTGCCAACGCTCTTTGCGTTCCTTGCCACGCCTTGCTTCAGTCCGCGACCCAAACCACGGAATGCAAATGCACATCACCATGACGTCGCCAATGGCCGTCTGGGTAACACCGGAAATGAATCTGCCTGGCGTCAGCGATTCATGTCCAAGGTCGTCAACATCCCGCCAAGGCTGCCGCGACCACAACATCACCTTGCGGCGGGCTCCCTTGTCACCATAGCCATAGTCGGCCTGCGCTGTGATTGTGTAACCGTCTCGTGACAACAGCCTCTCGTCCGCCTCTGTCAGGCAGACAATCTCAGGCGCAAGGGCATCAATGCGGCGCAGTATCTCCGGCGTTCGCGCAGATCGCGGCGTCGCCCACTGCACGTTCCAGTTGATAACGGTCAGGGGCGTCATGCCCCAATGCTAAACCGTCTCCGCCCCCCGCGTGCCCTGATCAGGGCACGCGGGGGCGCCAAACTTAATTCAACTCAAGGCCGGTGAGCGTATAGATCTCGGGCGTCGGAGGCTCCAGCCACGCCGGCATCACCTCATCCTCCCACGGAATGAAGTCGATCTCATCGGACTCATCCATGATGGAGTCACCTGTCACAGGACGCTCAGAATTCCTGCGCACATTGTGGACGGCGGGCGGAACGCTTGCGATCCCCGTATCCGCAAAGAGTGACAGAGCAGACACGTCCGTTGGGCGCGCGAGACTCTCCTCCGCCTCGTGATCAAACGGCTTGGCCGTTGGGCGATCGGGCTCCCGGCTGGAGCCCGCCGGTACATTGACGATGGGGTGTGCTCCCTGGGAAAGAACCGCCCCAATGTGAAGGCTCCTCAACATGTCGCCCTCCTTCGCAGGCCGGGCAACTCTGCCGTCCCTTTCGGGTCCCCGACCCGCCGTACACGGACGGTATACTCCTCAAACCGTAACGTGTCAACTCCCTTGCCGTGAATACAGGCTAGCTACATCAACCCGCCTCCCTTCCCAGGCAGGCTCGTAATGACAGACCAAGGGCGGCTCAGTAGATTATGACCATGGTCATGACCATAGTCACATTAGCTGGTAAACTGGCTTTCGAGAGGTGTAGAAATGACAAATCCGACAGATAACCCGCGCACCATCAAGGCCTCCGAATTCAAGGCAACCTGCCTCAAGCTCATGGACGAGGTGGCCGAGACGGGCGAGGAAATCATCATCACCAAGAACGGCAAACCCGTCGCCAAACTCACCCCAACGGAGAATCGTCCACGCCGGACGTGGTTTGGAGCCGACCGGGACAAGCTCATCTTCATGGGCGACGTCATATCTCCACTCGACGTCGAGTGGGACGCCGAACAAGGCCGAATCGGCGGCGAGTGATGCTGCTGCTCGATACCCATGTCCTCCTATGGCACCGCTTTGGAGACAATCAGCTTGGAATCGAGACCCGTAAGGCGCTGGATGCCGCGTGGGTGTCACGTGAAGTAGCAGTGTCGGCGATGACCTTCTGGGAAATCTCCCTGTTACGAAACAGGAATCGTCTGGACTACGTTGGGGATGCTTTAGCTTGGCGCGCCCAACTGCTATATGACGGATTAACCGAGATTCCCGTCGATGGGGAGATCGGCATCCATGCCAACTTGCTGTCAAACTTTCATGCCGATCCCGCAGATCGCATCATCGTCGCCACCGCCCTTGAAGGTCGTCACTACCTCGTGACGGCGGACGAGAGCATCCTCCAATGGGACAGCGCTCTGCCCCGAGTGGACGCCCGCGAGTAAACCCCAACTGAAACTGACGCCCCCCACCGCCATGGCGTTGGGGGGCGTTCTCTGTACTGGTCGATGAAAGGCTAGTCTCGCGCCGCCGCAGACCTCGGCCCGAACGGCTCCGGCTGGAAGGGACCGTCCCGCTCCTGCAGGTACGCCCGCAGACCGCCCTCCTTGCCCGCGTCCTCCATCTTGCGCTTAAAGTCCTCACGCTGGGAGGTATGCGCCAAAGCGGACAGCTCCGCGTTCAGGTTCCACGCGCTGTGGAATCCCATCATGTTCAGGCCCTGCGTCGCGACGGCTAGGTTGATCTTCACCGTCTCCGGGCTGACCAGCGCGATGCGCTCGCCAATGTAGGTGCACTCCTCCATCAGATCCTCATGCGGCACAACCTTATTCACGAGCCCGATGCGCAGCGCCTCCTGCGCGTCGATGTGATCGCCCGTCAGGCCGTAGCGCAGCGCGTGCTTGTAGCCCGCCAGCAGCGTCCAGATGAAGTTCGTGTTGGAGATATGGCGAATCTCCGGCTGTCCGAACACCGCGTTCTCGGACGCGATCGTGATATGCGTCGTCAGCGCGTACCAGGAACCCCACGCCAGCGCCCAGCCGTTGATTGCGCCGATGATGGGCGTCGTCAACTCCCACATGTGCATCAGACGGCGGATGCCCGTCCTGTCCTGCGTGCGCCACTGATCAAGGAACGACGCGACCGACTGCCCTTCCTGCAAACCATACGGCCACACGGTTTCCGAGTTGCCGCCGCCTGCGCCCAGCGCCAGGTCCGCGCCCGCGCTGAACGCGCGTCCCGCACCCGTAAAAATGATGTACCGAACGTCCGGGTCCTGCTCCGCCTCATCAAACGCCGCGTGCACGTCCGCCCGCAGGCCCTGGTTGAATGCGTTCATCTGCGCGGGGCGGTTCATCGTGATAACAACGCCCTTGCCCTGCCGTTCATACAGCACATTCTCGTACTCAGCCATGTAGTGATTCCTCCTAACCCCCGCCACCGTGGACGGCATCAGAACTGATTGTTTGACAAGCTTACCATTCCCACACGGATGTGCTACACTTCGGAACAGGAGTTCCACGAACGCGCGTTCGCTCGGTCTCAAACGGCGTGGAACACAGACGGCACAACGGGAGGAATGGTATTATGACAACGGCAATCAAAGCCCAAAAGAGCGCGGAAAAAATGGTAACCGAGAAGGAAAAGGCACTCGAACAGGCCCTGACTCTGATCGAGCGCAGCTTTGGAAAAGGCTCCCTCATGCGATTCGGCGATTCCGCCGGACGCTTTGACGTGGATGTCATTCCTACCGGTTCTCTGTCACTTGACCTCGCGCTTGGCATCGGCGGCATTCCGCGCGGACGCATCACGGAAATCTATGGCGCGGAATCGTCCGGCAAATCCACGCTGGCGCAGCACGTCATCGCCGGCGCGCAGAAGCAGGGCGGCACGGTGGCCTATATCGACGCCGAGCACGCAATGGATCCCACGTACGCCGCCGCCTGCGGCATCAACGTGGACGACCTGCTGATCTCCCAGCCGGACAACGCGGAACAGGCGTTGGACATCACAGAGGCGTTGGTGCGGAGCGCCGCGGTGGATGCCATCGTCATTGACAGCGTGGCGGCGCTGGTGCCGAAGGCTGAGATTGACGGGAACATGGGAGACATGCATGTGGGCCTCCAGGCCCGCCTGATGTCCCAGGCCCTGCGGAAATTGACCGGAACCACCCATCGTTCGAAGACGGCGGTAATCTTTATCAACCAAATCCGTGAGAAGGTCGGTGTCCTCTTTGGCAGCCCCGAGGTCACCCCCGGCGGACGCGCGTTGAAATTCTATTCGTCGATTCGAATTGATCTGAGACGCATGGAAACCATCAAGCAGGGGACGGAGAGCGTGGGTCTGCACCTGCGCGCGCGCGTGGTCAAGAACAAGATGGCCCCGCCCTTCCGCGTCGCCGAGTTTGACATCATGTTCGGACATGGCATCAGCCGCGAGGCCGATCTCATTGATCTTGGCACGCAAGGCGGTTTCCTCAAGAAGACGGGAGCCTTTTACTCGTACGGAGACGTGCGCCTCGGACAGGGACGCGAGAATGCCAAATCTTTCCTCCAGGACAACGCGGAAATCGCCAATGCCCTGGAACAGGACATCCGCGGCACTCAGGCCTCCCCCAACGGCAAAGCCAACGGCTTCGTGCCGGCGTCCGTTGAAGACGACACGGACGATACGGAGGAAGTCACCTGACTCCACGCCTGAACCACAATCTGGAAACACGGGGCTGCGGGATAACCGCGCCCCTTTTTCTTTGTCTTTCGATAGCTAATCCATGCATTGACGGCGCCGTGCGGCGCCGTCCTTTGTTCGCGCAAACACACCACAACAGGCGGACGTCGTGCCGCCATGAATCCGGGGAGAATCACCATGACCATCAATCCCATCCTGTTCGTTTTTCTCATGCTCCTGCTCAGCATCGTCGGCACTGCGGCCGGCTTCGTCCTGCAGCGCATCATCACCTCAGGTAACCTCCGCGGCGCATCCCTTGAGGTTCAGCGCCGCATCGAGGAGAGCGAGACCGAGAGCAAGGAAATCCTCCTCCGCGCCCAGCAGGAGGCCATCCGCGTTCGCGATGAGTCCGAAAAGGAAGTGCGTGAGCAGCGCGGCGAAGTCCAGCGCATCGAGCGACGCCTCCAGCGCAAGGAGGAGCAGGTCGACCGCCGTCTCGACAATTTCGAGAAGCGGGAACGCCAGCTCAATGAGAAGGAATCGGAGATCGACGAGGTCCGCGCCCAGGTGGACGAGCTGCACGCCGAACATCTGCGGGAACTCGAACGCGTCTCTCAGCTCACCATGGACGAGGGGCGTGAACTGCTTCTCAGTCAATTGGAGAGCGAAATCGAGATCGAGTCCTCCCGCCGCGTGCGTGAGATGGAAGAGGCCGTGCTGGAGGAGTCCACGGAACGCGCCTACAAGATCATGGCGCAGTCTATGCAGCGCTACGCCAACGAAGTCGTCTCCGAGCTAACCACCAGTGTCGTCTCTCTCCCGAACGACGAAATGAAGGGGCGACTGATTGGCCGTGAGGGCCGCAACATCCGCGCCCTTGAGAACGCCACCGGCGTCAACCTCATCGTGGATGACACACCGGAGGTCGTCACCCTCTCCGCCTTTGACCCCGTGCGCCGTGAGGTGGCCCGCATGGCCGTCTCCCGCTTGGTGCAGGACGGGCGCATCCAGCCTGCCCGCATTGAAGAACTGGTCGTCAAGGCTCAGGAGGAGATAGAAGAGATCATCAAGAAGGCGGGCGAAGAGGCCTGCTACGATGCCCGTGTTCAGGGCCTCCACCCCGATCTCGTTAAGACCCTGGGACGCCTCAAGTTCCGCTACAGCTACGGCCAGAACGTCCTCCAGCACAGCATCGAGACCGCGCACCTTGCCGCGTCACTCGCGTCTGAATTGCGCGCCAACGTGGATATCTGCCGCCGCGCCGGTTTCCTCCATGACATCGGCAAGGCCCTCTCCCATGAGGTTGAAGGCCCGCACGCGGCAGTCGGCGCGGACCTCCTTGAGCGCTACAAGGTCAACCAGCGCGTCGTGCGCGCCGTTGGTGACCACCACGGCGAAGAGGGTTGGAAGAGCGTCGACGCATTTGTCGTGGCCGCGGCGGACGCCATCAGTGGCGCTCGCCCCGGCGCGCGCCGGGAGAGCGCCCAGCAATACATCAAGCGCCTTGAGACCCTTGAGCAGATCGCGATGGGCTTCGGCGGCGTGGACAAGGCCTATGCCATCCAGGCCGGACGTGAAGTACGCGTGATGGTCCAGCCGGACAGCGTGGACGACGTCGCCGCCATGCGCATGGCCCGTGACATGACCAAGAAGATCCAGGACTCCATGGAGTACCCCGGCCAAATCAAGGTCATGGTGATCCGCGAGACCCGCGCCGTCGAATACGCGCGCTAAAGGCCGAACGACACCCCATGCGCATCCTGATGATCGGTGATCTCGTCGGGCAGCCCGGGCGGCAGGCCGTCAGGAAATACCTGCCCGATCTGCGCCGTGAACACGACCTCGACCTCGTTGTCGCCAACGGCGAGAACTCCGCCGCCGGCTTCGGCATCACACCCAAGGTGGCCAAAGAGCTATTCGACGCCGGCGTAGACGTCATCTCCTCCGGCAACCACATCTGGGACAACAAGGACATGATGCCGCACATGGACGGCGAGACTCCCGTGCTGCGGCCCCTCAACTATCCGAAAGCCGCCCCCGGCCGCGGCGCGGTCATGGCCAACGACGCGCTCGTCGTCAGCCTGCAGGGGCGCACGTTCATGCCCGTCCAGATCGACGACCCATTCACCGCGATGGATGCCTTGCTGGATACGCTGAGCGAACAGCCACGCGCCATCGTCGTGGACTTTCACGCCGAGGCAACCTCCGAAAAGGGCGCGCTCGCGTGGTACGTGGACGGGCGTGTGAGCGCAGTCGTTGGCACGCACACGCACGTCGCCACCGCGGATGCCCGCGTCCTGCCCAAGGGAACGGCGTTCGTCACTGACCTCGGTATGTGCGGTGCCATCGACTCCATCATCGGCAGCGACCCGGGCCCGGTATTGAAACGATTCCTCACCGGCGTCCCCGTCCGCCTCAACGTCGCCAACGGCCCCAGCCGATTCAATTCCGTCCTTATCGAAACAGACGACGCAACCGGCCTCGCCACCTCCATCCGGCGCGTGGACTGCGCCGACACCGAATGAGCTCCGATCTTCACACCCACTCGACCATCTCGGACGGCATCTTGCCACCCGCAGAGCTTGTCCACGAGGCCGCCGCTGCAGGCGTCACCTATCTCGCGCTGACTGACCACGACTCCACGGAAGGGCTTGCCGAAGCACAGCAGGCAGCCGCTCAGCACCCCGGCCTGACCCTCATCCCCGGCATCGAGATCTCCACGGACGTGCCTGACGGTGAAGCGCACATCCTCGGCTACCTGCTTGACACTGAGAACACGGATTTGCAGGCAACGCTTGCGTCCTTCCGTGACGACCGCGTTGGCCGCGCCATGCGCATGGTCGAAAACCTCGGTAATCTCGGCGTGCCCGTGTCATGGGAACGCGTCGTGGAGATTGCGGGCGACGGCGCGATAGGCCGACCTCACATCGCCCAGGCGCTCATGGAGGCGGGACACGTCCCCAGTATCCGCGAGGCGTTCGACCGCTATATCAGCAACGATGGCCCTGCATACGCAGGCCGCCGCAAGATGCTCCCCGAAGAGGCTTTTCAACTGGTACGGCAATACGGCGGCATCCCGGCCCTGGCCCATCCGAACGAGACGCCGCAACTGGAGTCCCTGCTAGCGGGATGGGTCAAAGCAGGCCTTGCGGGCATGGAGGTCTATTACGGTCTCTATCCTGACGACCTGCGCGCCCACCTCAAGTCACTTGCTGATGAACACGGCCTGCTCGCACTCGGCGGCAGCGACTACCATGGCCCAGGCCGCGCTGCGGAATGCCCCCTCGGCGGCTCCAACACCCCCCCGCAAGCAGGCGAAAGCCTCCTCGCTCTCCACGCCGCACTCTGAACCACCCTGCCCGTCATTCCCGCTTTCGCGGGAATCCAGTGCGGCGCGCAGCGCCGCCTCCTCCGTTCACCCTGAGCGCCACCCCTGTCACCCTGAGCCTGTCGAAGGGTTGAGTCTCAATCCCGATGCGCCACTCCCCCGATAGTGCTAGAGTCCGAATAACCGTTAGCTCTGATCCCTTTAGCGCACTGGAAGGAGCGTACGATGAGAACGATGCAGTGGTTGATGACTTATCAGCGCATCCCAGCCATCCTCGCCGCAACTGGCATCGCAACCCTGCTGCTGATGCTCCTCCGACCCGCCGTCGCTCATGCGCAAGGTGTTGAACAGGAGACCGCTTTCGTCTTCAACACCCTTTCCTTCCTCATCTGGGGCGCGCTCGTTATGTGGATGTGCGCCGGTTTCACCATGCTGGAAACCGGTTCCGTGCGGACCAAGAACGCCGCCATGATCTGCATGAAGAACATCGGCCTCTACTCCATCGCGGGACTCGCCTACTACATCATCGGCTACAACCTCATGTACGTGGACGTTGGCCGTGACCTGAACATCCTTGGCCTCAACGTCGGCGATCTCATCGGCACGTTCACCCTCACCTACAGTTCGTCCGCTGCGGAAATGGCGCTGCTTGAAGCTGAAGCGGGAGCATCGGCGGCAGGCGTCCTGGAAGAATCCACCTACTCCTCGATGTCCGACTGGTTCTTCCAGATGGTCTTCGTCGCCACCACGGCCTCCATCGTCTCCGGCGCCCTCGCCGAGAGAGTGAAGATGTGGTCGTTCTTCATCTTCACCCTGTGTCTCACGGCCTTCATCTACCCCCTCATCGGCGCATGGACATGGGGCGGCGGCTGGCTGAATCAGCTCGGCTTCACCGACTTTGCCGGCTCCACCATCGTCCACAGCACCGGCGGCTGGGCTGCGCTGGCCGGCCTCATTGTCGTCGGCCCACGGCTGGGCAAGTTCCGGCGCGATGGCACCGCGCGCCCTACCCCGCCCTCCAACATCATCTCCGTCACGCTGGGAGTTTTTATCCTCTGGTTCGGTTGGCTGGGATTCAACGGCGGATCGCAGCTCGCACTCGGCAGCGCCGTTGATGCCGTCTGGATCAGCATCGTCCTCGTGAACACCAACCTGTCCGCAGCGTCCGGCGTGCTGGTCGCCCTCTTCACGTCCCGGTACATCCTGGGGCGCACGGACCTGTTTGCCGTCTTGAACGGTGCGATAGCAGGCCTTGTCTCCATCACCGCTGCGCCCAACTTTGTCGACCACTATTGGGCCATCCTCATTGGCGCAGTCGGAGGACTTATCTGCACGGTCGGCCTGCGACTGCTTGAGCGCATCAAGGTCGACGATGTCGTCGGCGCAGTCCCCGCCCACCTCTTTGCAGGCATCTGGGGAACGCTCGCGGCGGCCATCACGGTTGGAGCGCAATTCCACGTCCAGCTGCTGGGTGTCGTCGTCATCGGTGTCACCGTCTTCGGCATTGCCTGGCTCGTCTGGAAGGCCCTGGACATGACGCTGAGCGCGAGAGTATCCCGTCAAGTCGAGGAACTGGGTCAGGACGCCGGCGAACTCCGCATGGAGTCATACCCCGAATTCGTCCTCATGCCCGAACCTGACTACGACGATGACCTGGACCCCGAAGCCTCAGCAACGAGTTAGACGGGTTGACTGTGGCCCTATAGTTCCCCCTCATTCCGGCGAAAGCCGGAACCCATCGGGACTGTCATTCCGAGCGCAGCCGAGGAATCTAAAGCCGCGCCCTACCAACCATCGTCATTCCCGCTTGCGCGGGAATCCAGTGCGGCGCACAGCGCCTCCTCCCCGCTCACCCTGAGCCTGTCGAAGGGTTGAGCGCCCCACCATGTCATTCCGAGCGCAACCGAGGAATCTAAAGCCGCACCCTGCCAAACACTCGTCATTCCCGCGAAAGCGGGAATCCAGAACCAGACCTGCGCACCGCCAAGGCGTACTCCCTGACAAAGCGGCGAGCCTCAGCGAATGCACCAACATCGCCAACAGGCCTGCGTGGAAAAGCCCCCACCGGCGCACCCGCCAGACCGGGACCAGACGGCCCTCCTCCTGAAGGACTACCGTCAGGATCACTCGTCCGGTCATCTTGCTTACTTCCATCGTCCCCAAACCGCGACTTGATGACCCGCTTGCCAACCTTGTAGGCAACGTACCCACCGCCGAATCCTGCTGCACCTACAGTGGCCGCTGCGGCTGTTGCACCCAGAGGACCCGCCAAGCCGAAGGCGGTGCCACCCGCTGCAATTCCAACTCCACCGAAGCTGGTCTTAGCAAAAGAAACACCAATGCCTAAAACGGCCCCTAAGCTGCCAAGTCTTTCTGCACCACTGGTCGCCTGCCTTGCCTTAGAAGTTAGTTCTCCGCCAGTTTCATGCACTTTCTCAGCGAATCTATTCACTCGCGCATAAGCATCCCGGTAATTCATCTTTGCCCTCCTGAATTCTCGTGAGTATCTATCTCACGCTCCTGTCGACTTCCTCACCCTTCACGCTCCATCTCTTCGTGGAGGTTTTTGCCACCCGGCCCGTACCCCTCCGCGATGAGGAACTGCGCGACGCCACCATACTTCTTTTTGATCAAGAAGCTCTCGGCTTTCCGGTCATGTCCTTGGCTAAATAGCGAGCGTGAACCAACTTCGTTACCGCAAGAGCAGTAGCAGTACCCCGTCAGTCTCAGTCCTTCTCCTGCCATTATCAATTCCCCTTTCATTCCAGTGCATATCCCTATACTATTTCCCATATACATCTTAGGATGGACGCTGGGATGGACGCTGTCAAGTCGGAATAACGAAGGTACTCTGTACCCCAAAACCAACCCTGCCGCCCCTCTTGAAGGGGCGGCAGGTCTTTCCAGTCCGTATTCGGTCAGTAAAGACTGACGGGTAAGTCTAGTCCGCCGGCGAAAGCTCGCTACGGCCCTGGTACATACCCAAGCCGATGATGAACAGCGCCACCGAGCCCACCATCAGGGTCAGGTTGTTGACCACCAGCAACGTCTCCAGATCCAGATCAGTGAGGTGCATGCCCGCATTGACGACCACGAAGGACACGACTCCGACCAGTATCAGGGCATAGCTGGCAATCTTGTAGATGTTCATTTCCTTCAGGCATAACACCAGGCCCAGACCCAGGAGGAATGAGGCAAACGGCAAGATGAACAGGGACGCGAGAAACGCCCCAACCATGTCCGCGTATCCTCCTATTGCCAGCGTCTCGAATTGCGCCATCCCTTCAGGCCCCAGGGTGTCTTCTCCACGCTGCAGAAGATGGATCAGGAGGTGTCGCTCGGCATGTCCGAGAATGACCAGAGCCCACTCAACCACGGTCAGAATGATGCCGAAGCAAAGAATGGGACGTGCCAGGGCGCCTTCACCTTCAGATAACGTATAGAGCCGAATCACCGCCCCAATCATCAACAGCATGCCGATAATCGACACTGTCGAAGACACGTGACCAATGTTTGGATAGTCTGCCAGTACAGCGACAGTACCGACGTAGTCCGCCGGGTCTGTGTATTCAATGAGGAATCCACCCGGAAGGAAAAATGGCGCAACAAACGAAAGGACTATTCCGACCATAAACGCCAGGCCTGCCGCCTTGGTCTTCCGTGCAGCTCGTTCTTCGTTACTCATGGGTCCCCCCCTCTGAGCTACTCCGATGGCACAACGCTGACGCCATTAACCTAGACCTAAACCGCCCATTTATCAATGGGCAGCTATATCTGCGCCAAGAGTTCAGACAGGCGGCATCCTTGTTCCCGGCACGGAGCGCATCGCCCGATAAACAACCTCCGGCGCGGCCGGATGCACGTAGATTCCCTGCGAATACACGTCCGTCGTCAGGCCGATCCGCATCCCGTTGGCGATGTCCTGGATCAGCGTCGCTGCGTCCGATCCCATGATGTGCGCCCCGAGGATCTCTCGCGTCTCCGCGTGCGCGATGATCTTCACGAAGCCCGTCAGATCCCCAATCGCCACGCCGTGCGCCGTCCACGCGTACTCATACGTCCCCAGCACGTACGGCACGCCCTGCTCGCGCGCCTGCTGCTCCGTCATGCCCACCGCGCCGACCTGCGGCGAAGCGAACACCGCATGCGGCATCGCGTGATAGTTCACAGCCTCCTTCGGCCCGCGCTCGAACATATTGTGGTCGGCGTACCACCACTCCCAGTTCGCGTTGTGCTTCAGCTGGTAGCGCCCCACCACGTCGCCCAGCGCCCAGATGCCCGGCACGTTCGTCTCCAGGTACTCGTCCACAACCACGAATCCCCGCGCGTTCGTCTCGACCCCCGTCTTGTCCAGGTCGAGCCGGTCCGAGTTCGGACGCCGTCCCGTCGCGAGCAGCAGCGTATCGCCTATGATGGTCTCGTCGCCGCTCGGAGTCGTAATCTCCAACGAGATCTCCCCGTTGTTGTGCGACACGCTCCGTGTCTCCGCATCCAGGATCACGCGGTGCTTGCGCCTGAACAGGTCTGTGAAACGCCGCGCCACGTCCTCATCCTCGATGGGCAGCAGCGTCGGCCCACGCTGAACAACCGTCACGTCCGTGCCGAGCGCTCCATAGAAATGGGCAAGCTCAATCCCAACGAAACCGCCGCCCACAACGATGAGCTTCTCCGGCTGCTTGTCGTACCGCAGCGCCTCGTCGGACGTCAGATACGGCACGTCCTCGATGCCCGGGATGGGCGGCACAACGGGACGGCTGCCCGCCGCGACCATGATCGTCGGCGCGGTGATTCGCTCCCCGTTGATCTCCATCGTCTTGTGATCAACAAACCGCCCCTCACCCTTGAATAGGGTCACCTTGTCATTGCGTATGTACCGCGACTCAATGATGTTGGCGGCGTCATCCGCCTCGGAAACCACGCGGCTAACGATCTTCTCCCAATCAATCGAGTCAACGTGGGCGATGATGCCGAAATCAGCAGCCTTGTCGATGATCTCCATCACGTCCGCGGAGTGGATGAGCTGCTTGGAGGGGATGCAGCCCCAATTGACACACGTCCCGCCGAACGGCCCGCTCTCCACGATGGCGGCAGTAAGGCCTTCCGCCGCCGCGGAATCCGCGATGCTCACGCCTGACCCCGTCCCAATCACAATCACGTCAAACTCGCGCGCGCCGTCGGCTGTCGTAGTCATGGCTCTCTCTCCTGCTTGCACCGATCTTTCATTCTCTACGGTACAGAATCGGCATAGCCGCGACTTGGAGGGATCAGTTCGTATGCGTTTCGGCGAGGTAATCGAGCAAACCGATACCGATGTCCGCCGCCCAGACAATCAGTTGTGAGTCAACAAAATCCAGGGTGTCCCTCGGTGAGTTGATGCGCGACACATCGTCGGCCCACACCATCAAGACAGGTATGCCGACATCATGGAACGACAAATGATCGCTGCCGATACGTATCCTGCCGGAGGGTTCAGCGAAGGGGATCTCGCTCTCCGCAGCAATGGCTGCCGCCAATTCGATCAGGTCGGGATGTCCCCAACTCCGCAGCGTACTTCCGGAGCCGGGCGATTCGTAGTTGATCATGGCGATGATCTCTTCTCGCTCCTGCTCGGTCAGTTGCTCTACATAGTGCCTGCTGCCGCGAAGCCCAATCTCCTCCGACCCAAACAGCAGCAGCCGCACCGTGAACGGGTAGTCGGTATCGATGATGTGGTTGGCAATCGCCATGAGCGCTGTCAGACCGGAGCCGTTGTCATTCGCGCCTTGCGTCAGATGCACCGTGTCGTAGTGAGCGCCCACAATCACAACACCCTGCCCGTCCGGCAAGCCCGGTTTCTCCGCAATAAGGTTGCGTGATGGCTGAGTGATATTCCTGACGCCCACCGTCACTTCCAGCCCGCCCTCCTCAACTGCCTTTTCCAGCGCGAGGCCATTCCCGCGTGTGATACCGACTGCCGGTATGGCGGGCACATCCTCGGGAGTTACCATGACGCCCCGGAACAGTGCGTCATCGCGATTGAAGATGACGGCGCCAACGGCGCCCGCTGCCTCAACCCGCTCCACCTTCTCCTGGAACGTGATGAGTCCGCGTTCAATCAGCGCAACCTTGCCGTCAAGTCGCTGATCTCCAATATCTTCCTCCAGCGCCAACCCAACAAAAACCAGCTCGCCCGTGCCCTCTCCCACAAAGGAATCCTCAATGGGGAATGATTGGATGGCCTCAAGCCCGGGTGGGATGTCAGATGTCACGATGACCGAGGACACAGTTTGCAATAACGCGTCAAATCTCTGGAATTCAGTGACGTAGCCGATCTCCGTAAGCAGGCAGTTCAGCCCTTCACCCGCCGCGTATTCCTCACCTGTCGCGCTTTCCCGGGGACTGAATTCCCGCGTTAGTTCAAACAGGAAGCGCCATGCCTCGTCGATGGCTATGGGGGGCGGTAGATCGATCTCAGGAGGGGCACTGAGGACGCACGACGGTTCCGGTGTCGCCGTCGGCGTGGCGGTTGGCGGCGCGGGAGTCGAGGTCGCCGTTGGTATTGGAGTAGCAGTCCCTGCCAACTCGATAACCGGTGTCGGCTCCGGGGTAACCCGCGTTCCGGTGGTCTCTAATGGAAAGTCGTCGCATCCCGCGCCGATCAGCGCAACCGCCAGGATGCCGATGAGCCACATCACGGCCACACGGCGGTGTTTGGATTTCATTGCCGAATTAACACCACGCCCCGACCTAAACGATCGGGGCGCTTTTCGGAGGAGATTCAGGATGGTGCCCGAGAGCAACGTGTTCTTCCTTTACATATCCATCTTCTTCTCGCCGCTCAGGTACGCCTCCGGCTCCTTGGAGAACGCGACGCGGCAGCCGGGCCCGCAGAAGTAATACGTCGTCCCCTCATGCTCGAACGAGCCTCCGGGCGGCTTGCTCGGACTGACCATCATGTGGCAGACCGGATCCTCCGCCGGCTCCTCCTTCTTCATAAACCCCAAAAACTTGCTGACCATCTTGTCTCACTCCCCTGCCCGCCGGGCGTACTCATATCCCGCCATCTCTCACGAGCTTAACCATTTTAACGCACGAGCGAGGTGAAAGGATGATGGGAGGTATACGGCTTTAGCTTCTCCACTGCGCTCGGAATGACACGCGCGACAGCTTCTACCTCGCTCTAAACCCCTTCAAACGCAGCGAGTTCAACACGACGCTCACGCTGGACATCGCCATCGCCGCCGCCGCCATCATCGGATTCAAAAATCCCTGCTCGCCCAGTATGAACTGCAGGCCTGTCGGCACACCGTCGCTGAACACCACGTACAACACACCCGCCGCGATCGGAATCAGCGTCACGTTATAGAAGAACGCCCAGAACAGGTTCTGCCAGATAGTCCGAACCGTTCGACGAGACAGCTGCACGGCCGTCGCCACTCCGTTCGGATCCCCGCTCACCAGCGTCACGTCGGAGGCCTCCATCGCCACGTCCGCCCCCGTCCCGATGGCGATGCCAACGTCTGCCTGCGCCAACGCAGGCGCGTCATTGATGCCGTCGCCCACCATCGCGACGCGGCCCTCTCCGGTCTGCAGCGCCGCCACGGCCTCCGCCTTCTGCGCGGGCAACACTTCCGCGCGCGCCTCCTCAATACCGACCTGTCGCGCGATGGCCTCCGCCGTCGCCCGGTTATCCCCTGTCAGCATCACCGTGCCGACACCAAGCGCATGGAGCCTCTCAACAGCGCGTTTCGCCGACGATTTCACCGGGTCCTGGATAGCCAACACCCCAACGACCGCGCCATCCACTCCGACAAACATAAGTGTCTTGCCCTGCTCAGCCAGCGCATCCGCGCCCTCTCGCAAAGCGTCCGGTATATCCGCGCCCCGTTCCTCAAGCAGGCGCGCACTCCCGACAATAACGGCCCGACCATCCACGCTCGCCGTAACGCCCGCGCCCGGCAGCGCCTCAAAGTCCGCAACCGTCATGTCCTGCCCCGCCGCCTTGCCCGCGCGAGACAGAACCGCCTCCGCCAGCGGATGCTCCGAGTTCGCCTCAACCGCCGCTGCGACGCTCAACACGTCACCCTCAGCGGAAGTATCAGCAGTCAAAATATCAGTCACTGCAGGGCGTCCCTGCGTAATCGTTCCCGTCTTATCCAGCGCCACCGTCCGAATCTTGCTGGCAAGCTCAAGCGCCTGCGCGTTGCGGATAAGCACGCCGTTCTCCGCCCCCTTGCCCGTGCCGACCATGATGGCCGTCGGCGTGGCAAGTCCCAGCGCGCACGGGCAGGCGATGATCAGCACCGCCACCATGTTCAGCGTGGCGAGCGTGAAGGCCGGATCAGGGCCCAGGATGAACCAGAAGATGAACGTAACGATGGAAACGGCAACGACCGTCGGCACGAAATACGACGAAATCAGATCAGCGAGCCGCTGCACCGGCGCCTTGGAACCCTGCGCCTCCTCAACGAGTCGCACAATCTGCGAGAGCGCGGTGTCCTTGCCAATGCGCGTCGCCCGCAGACGGAACGCGCCCGTCCCATTCACCGTCGCGCCATAGACCTCGTCACCCTCGCCCTTGTCGACGGGAATGCTCTCCCCCGTCAGCATCGACTCATCAATCGTGGACGAACCCTCGATGACAACGCCGTCAACCGGCAGCCGCTCCCCGGGACGCACGGAAATGATGTCGTCGGGCAGCACGCTCTCCACGGGCAGCATCACTTCTGCGCCGTCTCGGATAACCCGCGCCGATTTCGGCTGCAGGCCCAGGAGCGACGCAATGGCGTCCGATGCCCTGCCCCGCGCCCGCGCCTCCATCCACCGCCCCATGAGAATGAGCGCGATGATGATGATCGCCGTGTCGTAATAGACTGCCGCCTCGCCGCCCGCCGTCTCGAAGAACCCCGGCGCGAACGTTGCCGCCACGCTATAGATATACGCGGCCGTCGTGCCCAGCGAGATGAGCGTGTTCATGTTGGACGTGCGCTGCTTGAGCGCCGACCACGCGCTGGCGTAGAACAGCGATCCCGCCCAGAACTGAATCGGCGTCGCGATGACGAACATCACGTAATGCGCGATGTTCCTCTCAAGAATCCCGGACATGCCGAGCAGCATGACCAGCGCTCCGCTGCCCAGTGCAAGCAGGAATCGAATCCGGAGCGCCCGCTCCTCCTCCTCTTTGGCGACAACGCGGGCGTCCTCTTTCTCCTCAATCGCGGCAACACGCAGCCCCGCTCCAACGACTGCGCCACGCAGATCGCTGGTGTCCACGGCGGAAGTGTAGTGCTCGACGGTCAGAGCGGTGGAGTCCTCCTCGTCCGGCGTCACCCACCGGACCCCACGAAGTCCCATGAGCGCAGACACGGCCTTGCCACGCGGATCATCGCCATCCCCGTCCGGCTCGATGAACAGCCGCTGCGTCTCCGTCCGTGCGCCATACCCCGCGTCTTTCACGGCGGAGGCAAGCACATCAAACGAAAGCCCCTCGGGGACCTCGACGACAGCGCGTTCCGTCGCCAGGTTCACACGCGCCTCGGAAACGCCGGGCACGTCCGTCAGCGCATGCTCCACGTGCATCACGCACGCCGCGCACGTCATGCCGGAGACGCTGATAGAAACGGTCTCAAGGTCTGAGAACCTGTCCTCAAATTCAGTAGTAGCCATGAGATTAGTGTACGCCTAAAGAACAGAGACGCCCCGCCCTTGCGTTCAGCGGTAGTATAGATACCACGATGCCTCTGCTGGGGAATCGTCTAACGGTAGGACGACAGACTCTGGATCTGTTAGTCGTGGTTCGAATCCACGTTCCCCAGCCAAAGCCAACTAAACAGATAACCTTCAGTGTTGAAACTTATCTCTGAGGTGGGGGGCGACCGGTGTGTCACTCCGCTGCGTAGCCCATGATGAGATCGCGCAGCGTCACGATGCCAACTGCGTTGCGGTCGTGGTCGATGACTACGGCGCGTGAGAGCTCGAAGCGTGTGAGTAGGCGGACGGCGTACCTGGCGAGCATTTCCTCTGGCAGCGTCAGGAGCGGTTTGGACATGATCTCGTAGATGTTGATGCGCTCCGGGGCGCGGTTGTCGCCAATCACACCGCGAGCGATGTCTGCGATCACAACGAGGCCCAGCTCATCATCCTCGTTGCGCCGGTTGACCACGAGCGAGCTGACCCCGTGCCGCTTCATCAGCGCCATCGCGTCGGCAACGGTGGCGAGCCCGTCGACTGTGTGTAGCTCTTCGACCATGAGGTCTCTCACCCGTACGGTGTCATTGCCTGTCATATCTCGGACTCCAACTCCTCCAGGATTGTGGGCAACTGTGTGTTAAGTCCCACGGCGTCTTCTATCGAAACTTGGAAGGCGATACCGGAGCCGTGCTCGGTGTCGAAGTGTCCCGCGTCACGGATGCTCTCAAGAATGGTGCGGGCGCGCGTCTCAACTACCAGGAAGAGGGCGACACTGCGCTTGGGCGCCAGGTCGAGGCCGAGAAAGGTCTTTTCCGGCTTCAGGCCTGCGCCCCGCACGCTGGTGATGATGGTGTCGCCGGTGGCGCCTTCTGCCCGCGCCGCTTCTACCACGGCATCGACCTTATCGTCGTTTACCAGGGCAACAATCAGCTTTAGTCTCATGACTCAGCCTCCGTGGAAAGTCTGGACTTCCGCCTGCGGCTCAACCAGGACGCGGCGATAGAGTATCCCAGCACGCTAATGATTGGGAAGACGCTGGCGAAAGCGATGAGTCCGAACCCGTCAATCAATGGGTTTCGTCCGGGAATGCTCCCGGCAAGGCCCAGTCCGATAGCTGCAACCACGGGCACAGTTACAGTCGACGTAGTCACGCCGCCGCTGTCGTAGGCCAAAGGCACTATAGTCCGGCTGGCCCGGAATGTGAGCAGGATGACAACGATGTAGGAACCGATGATGTACCAGGGCAAAGGGGTCCCTGTGACGATGCGGAAACAACCAAGCGTGACGCCCACGGCAACACCGACGGCCACGGCGATCCTGAGACCCCAGGGGTGAACGGCTCCGCCCGATGCGTCGCGGGCCTTGATCGCCACGGCGACGAGGGCAGGCTCAGCCACGGTTGTCGCGAAGCCGATGGCAGCGGCGAAGGCGTAGAGCGGCAAGTAGTCGTACCAGTCGATGCCGTCAGCCAGCCTCTCCGCTCCTATGGTCCCCGGGTCAGTGAGTTGGCTTGCCATGGTCCTGCCGATCGGGAAGAGCGCGTTCTCCAAGCCTATGAGGAACAGTGCAAGTCCCACCAGGACGAGGACTGACCCCGCAGCTATCCGGCGGAGGTTGGGTGGCTTGCGACGCAGAAAGACAAGTTGAAACACAAGAAGGATGACTACAATCGGCGCGACGTCCAGGACGGTGGACAATAGGGCATCTACCAAGGCGTTGGAATAGCCAATCATTGGGACACCATCCCGTATGCGAGCACACAAACCATTGGCGTGAGGCTGGCGAAGGCGATTAGGCCGAAGCCATCGACCATCGGATTGCGTCCTCGGATGGACATCGCGAGTCCTACGCCAAGCGCCGTCACGAGGGGGACCGTGATAGTGCTGGTGGTCACGCCGCCGGAGTCATAGGCCACTCCGACGATTTCCGCCGGGGCGAAGGCGGTCATAACGGTCACCAGCACGTATCCCCCGATGATGAGCCAGTGGATTGGCCAGCCTTTGAGGATACGCAGTATGCCGACCACGATGGCGGCGCCTACAGCCACCGCCACGACCATGCGCAGTTCTATGGCGTAGGCTGACCGCGCGCGATCATCATCTGCGATGGCGCCCGCTTCCGCGGCGACCGCCGCAGCCTCGGCGGCGATGGCAATCAGCGCCGGCTCGGCTACCGTCGTGCCGAAACCCAGGCAGAAGCCGAAGCCGAGCAGGATGACAACGTTGCCCTTCTGAGCGAAGCCCTCCGCGAGTGCTTCTCCCAGGGGAAAAAGGCCGCTTTCCAGCCCCCAAATGAAGAGCGCCAGCCCAACAATCACGCAGAGGAGCCCAACAAGCACACTCAGTAAATCGGGAAAAGGCTGGCGGAGCACTACAATCTGGAAGAATGCGATGACGAGGATGATGGGTGCCAGGTCTCGCAGCGCGTCGAGGTTCAATCGCAGGATAGCAACGGGGAATTGGGTCACGTCTTGTAGCTGCTCCTCTGGGTTCGCGCCTGCCCGATACTGGGAGTGTCATATGACAATACAGTGTTGTTCTTACGAAATCTCAGTAGGCAGCGTCTCCCAGCCGGGTGCCAATGTCGGAATCCCCCATTCAGTTGGCGGCGACCACGTCCGCCAACGATCGTCGATAGCGGGATGATCGCCTCTCTGTATCCATGCGATGGCCCGCTCCGCCTCCGCCCGCGCCGCCTCGGCATCCTCGCGACTCATGCTGCCGTACGCGACCGCCTCTTCGACCTCATCCTCATCCTTCCACTGCGGCTCACTGAGATCAGGCGGGAACACAACATCGAGGTGTAAGTCGGTCGTATCCAGTCCAATCGCCGTCCGTCGGAAGGGTGCCTCCAGGTTCACATACCACCACCGCACGTCACCGTCTCCAAGAAAGACCAACACTGAATGGGCTGTGTCCTTGAGAAACACACGTACCATTCCCTTTCCGTACCAAATATCGTCACGTAGCTGCCATTCACCGTGCGGCAGTCGAACGTCATTGCCCTCAAGATCGACAGGGCGTTTCCAGACCGTCCCCGGCGGCGTACACGCCGCAATCAAATCCCCACGATCCTCGACAACGACAAACGCCCACGCCGTAAACACCCGCCCATGCCAAATATTCCGCCCCGTAATGTACTCCCCCGCCTGCCACAGAACCCCCATGCTTCGGCCCTCTCGATGATCAAATACACTATCGCTAAATTGCAGGGACAATGGTACAAGAACGACAATAAGGAGAGCAGCGCATCAGATCCCTGGATGGAGGCCTTACCGTCGCGCCCCACTTTGTTGACAAATAGGCTACTGGGCGCTACCTTCGGTAGCAGTTAGCACAATTATTTGATGATTGTGGGCCAGGCGGGTCTCCTGAGTGTACGGAGGCCGGACCTGGCTCATTTGTTATTGCGTCCCAAGCCGATCCGTCGAAATATCCCTTGATGCCACAAAGGACAATTCTTTTGGCAGACTGTGTCCATCTTTCAGAGAGTCGTAATACCCGTTTGCAATGTTATGAACGACTTGCAGACCCTCCACGTAAACTGACGAGGCATGAGTCACGTATGTAGGTGGCGGTATATCCGGGCGAGATCTTAGGTACATTGCTAGGTTTTCACGGTCTGGTGCAGTCATGTCGATTCGATCCAGCACGAGATCATACTGGTTTGATTGCAATGGATAGAGGCTGAAATGGTGTCTCAGCAAACGTCGTAAGACATAGTTTCGGAACCTGAGTGAGTCTGTCCGCACTTCTGGTGTTGGCTTGAGGTATCGGCCAGTGTATTGCTCCTTGTCCACATACACCACCGACGCCCACACATTATTGTCCGACTCGGCAAGTTGTCCTATCGGTTCGAGAAGTCGCCCAGTAAATCGCTGCTGGGCTGGAAGTTTCAACTCTCTATCAAATGATCTGAAGTATCGGAATGCTGCCACATGGCGATTTATCTGCGGGATTGAATCGTCACAGATGTGTAGCACTGCTAACACAAAGAAGGGGCTACTGAGCAATTGCCCGGAATTTTGGTCAATGCTATACCCCGGATCGCCTGATTCATCGACGAAGAGGAAGTCCTGTCTGGGATTGCTCATACGATGGACAGTTCAGTAAGCCCCCCTACCTCGGCAAACCCAGTCCCCGCGTCGCCACGATATTCCGCTGGATCTCCTTCGTGCCGTGACCGAACGTCCGCCCCGTGCTCATCAAAGCGTTCACCCCGATAAACCCGTCCATCGGCGCCCATTCCGCGCCGTACGGCATCACGAGCGCGGCGTCACCGATGATCCGTGTGAACCCACGCCACAACTCCTGCACCAGCTCGCCGGACAACACGCGTGAGATCGACGCGATTCGAGACACGTCCTCGCCCTGCCGACTGTCCCACGCGCCCTTCCAGCAGATGGCCCGGAACATCCCGAGCTTCACGCGTAGGTCCGCCAGCAGCGCACGGTTCATCGGATCGTCGAGCGGCGTGCCGCCATCAACGCGGTACGTCCGCGCAAAGTCCACGAAACGCTCCCATTCACGCAGCAGTGAAGCCGGTGAGCCGACCTCCACGCGCTCCGCCGTCAGCGACGCCGCCATCACGTACCACCCGCGATTCTCCTCGCCGAGCATGTAGCGCGAGGGAACACGCACGTCCTCGAAGAACTCCTCGCTCCACCGACGCCGACCCGCCATGTCATGGAGTGGGCGGATCGTGATGCCTGGAGAATCCAGCGGCACAAAGAAGATCGAAAGACCGCGATGCTTGGGCGCGTCCGTATCCGTCCGGACCAACATCCGGATCCACGTCGAATGGTGCGCCGTGGACGTCCACATCTTCTGGCCGTTGATCACATAGTCATCGCCGTCGCGGATCGCCCGCGTCGTGACGCCCGCCAGGTCGGAGCCGTTGCCCGGTTCCGAGAGTCCGAGCGCGATGGGCATATCCGCCGTCGCGATCTTCGGCAGCCACTCCTCTTTCTGCCACGGCGTCCCGTGCAGGATCACGGCGTCCCCGCCAAACGCCCCACTCGCCGGCGCGCCACGATACGCCATCTCCTCGCGGTAGGTCAGCATCCGCGTGAACCCAACGTCCTGCCCGCCATGCTCCGTCGGCCAGTGCATCGTGTACCAGCCCTTGTCGACAAGCTTCTTGGCGAATTGGTGCGCCGCCTCCAGCGCCTCCGGATCATCCAGGTGCCACGACGCGTTGGACACGTCGTTCATGTGGTAGCGGGTATCATCCCAGTTCTCTGCGACAAAATCGCGAATCTCATCACGAAACGCGAGGTCCTCAACCGACTGTTGGAAGTCCATGACGCCTCCCCTTCTATGTCATTCAGACATTCGACGCCTAAGTGTAGCCGAAACTTGGAGCCAAATCGCACTCAAAAAGCTGTGGGGGGCGGCCAAATGGCCGCCCCCCCATGCTCTTCGAAACTGATTGAGCCTAACGCGGCAGTCCCAGACCCCGCTGCGCGATCAGGTTGCGCTGGATCTCCGTCGTGCCGCCGCCGAGGCCGCTCCCGTGCATCGCGCCGTAGCGGAAACCCGGATAGCCGCCCATCGGAGCCCGCGGCTCGCCAAGACCGAGCCGACCGTACTCTTGCAAGATGCTCGCCATCAGTTGCGGCCACTTCTTGCCGAGGTTGTCGCCCCACGCCTTGCCCATGGAGCCTTCCTTCACGGGCAGCTCGCCGCGCGACTGCATGAACGCGACGCGATACGACAGCATTCGGCGCGTCTCAAGCTCGATCTTGAGATCGGCCACCTTGTGGCGGATGAGCGGGTCGTTCAGCACCCCCTCACCGTTGAAGCTGGTATCCCGCATCACGGAGAGGAATCGATCAAGCTCACCGAGATACTTGGCCGCGGTCTCGATGCCCGAGCGCTCGAATGAGAGCGTCGTCATCGCCGCGTACCAGCCCCGGTTCTCCTCGCCGATGAGGTTCCGCACCGGAACCCGCACGTTATCGAAGAACACCTCGCTCCAGCGACGCGTGCCCGTCATGTCGAACAGCGGTCGCAGCGTGACGCCGGGCACCACCTCGCCCTCATCACGCAGCTGCATCAGGACGTAGCTGATGCCGCGGTGCTTCGGCGCGTCCGGGTCCGTGCGAACCAGCACGTGGTACCACTCGCCGTAGTGCGCGCCGGACGTCCAGATCTTCTGGCCGTTGATGATGTAATCGTCGCCGTCGCGGACTGCCCGCGTCTGCAAGCTTGCGAGGTCGGACCCTGCGTTCGGCTCGGAGAATCCCTGCGCGAAATCGATATCCGCGTTGGCCATCTTCGGCAAAAACTCTTCCTTCTGCCACTCCGTGCCATGAATCATCAACACGGGCGCGACGAGTCCGCCGCCGAACGATGCCGGTGCGCCCTCATAGGCCATGCCCTCACGATAGGCAAGCTGCGTGGTGATGGCGGCGGCGCGGCCGCCGAACTCCTCCGGCCAGTGCATCGTCCACCAGCCCTTGTCCACCAGCTTCTTTGAGAAATCTCGCTGCGCCTGCAGTGCCTCGTCATCCGCGTGATACGGGGACAGCAGGCCCATGTCATCCCACCCGCGCGGGTCGGCGACCTTCTCGCTCCACTCGGTTCGCGTGAATGCGCGCGCCTCGTCCTGCAGAGCCTGGTCGTCCGCGTTCAATCGAAAGTCCATCGCGTCCTCCCCTCCCGTGACTCTCCTGAGTCGTCGTCAGTCACTAATGACGTGATTGGCTTGTTTGATGCGTCATTATGGCGCGTTATGACCCGCGCGACAATGCCTAACTCGCTTCTGCCTCAGTTATTGTCACGCTGATGAGGCCTGTGCCCGGATTCGGGTCCGATTGCGGGTCTCTGATGCGGATCGACCGCACCACGTCCATCCCCTCCGTCACGCGGCCAAACACCGCATGCGCGTCATCCAGCCACGGCGTCGGGCCAAACGTGATGAAGAACTGCGCGCCTCCCGTATTCGGCTGTCCGACGTTGGCCATGGACAGAATGCCCGGCCCATCATGGCGAAGCGTCGGATCGAACTCGTCCGGGATGGTGTAACCGGGTCCGCGTCTCCCCGTGCCGGACGGATCACCCCCCTGCGCCATGAAATCAGGGATCACGCGGTGGAAAGTTGTGTTGTCGTAATACCCCTCCCGCGCCAGGAACACAAAGTTGTTGACCGTAATCGGCGTCTTGTCCGCCGTCAGCTCGATGACGAAGCTCCCAACCTCGGTTTCGAAAGTCGCCGAATAGCATTTCGCCAGATCAATCTGCATCTCGGGCGGCGCGGTCCATTGATTCAGTTTCTCTGTCACGGTAAGGGGCTCCTCTCTCTCTGCGGGCGTAGCGGCCACCGGAGTCGGGCAGTCCGAATCCATAGCCGAACTGGTCGTGTCGGCTGATGCGGGAATCGCTGTTGCTGTCGGAATTGGTGTGAACGTGGAAGGTGGCGGCTGTGGCGTCGGCGTATCTTCCTCGACCGAGCACGCCATGCCCCCAAGCGCAAGGCTAATCGCCATAGCAAATATGGCAACGAGAAATAGCCGCGGAGCATTGGGGCGGAAACGCATCACACTTTCAGCATAACTGCCGCTGAATTAGCCCCGCAACACACCTCTTCGCTGTATCATTTTGTTTTACGTGGCGCGCCGCCTGGACGGGAGGAGGGGCAGCACGCATGGCGCGATTGCGCTTTTGGGACGCTCCGAGCGTCTGATGGACGAGAACCGGACAATCACGTCCGTTCCGGGCGTCCGTCTCGCGCACATCACGGACAGGGATGCCGTGACGGGCACAACCGTCCTCCTTTTCCCCGACTACGGCGCGATTGGCGGCGTCGAGGTTCGCGGCGCGGCTCCCGGCACTCGTGAGACCGATCTCCTCCGCCCCGGCACCCTTGTCGAGCGCGTCCATTCCATCTTCCTCACCGGCGGCAGCGCCTTTGGCATGAACGTCGCGGAGGGCATCATGCGCCACCTTGAGGTGGAGGGCATCGGATTCCAAACACCCGGCGGCGTCGTCCCCATCGTCCCCGGCGCGGTGATCTATGACCTTGGAATCGGCAACACGGATCGACGAGTAACGCGCGATTTCGGTCTTGACGGCGCTCGTGAGGCCTCGAACGACCCCGCCGAGTCCGGCAGCGTCGGAGCCGGTACTGGAGCGACCGTCGCCAAGGCCCTTGGATCGGATCACGCCCTCAAGGGAGGCGTCGGCACAGCCGTCACGGACCTCGCAAGCGGCCACAAGATCGGCGCGGTCATGGTCGTCAACGCTTTTGGCGACATCGTCGACCCCGAAACCGGCACAATCATCGCCGGCCCGCGCAATGACAACGCGGACGGCCCGCCGTTCCTCAGCACGCGTGAAATCCTGCGCAGTGGACAGCGACGAGGGCCGGGTGGCCGGTTCGGCCAACAGCCAACCAACACCACCATCGGCGTCGTCGCGACGGACGCGCCCCTGACCGTCGCGCAGGCCAACCGGCTTGCCATGATGGCTCACAGCGGCATCGCCCGCGCCATCGTCCCGTCATATGGCATGGGCGACGGCGATACCCTCTTCCTTGTCTCCACAGCCCCGCCGGACACACCAACAGTGGACTCCTTTGGCCTCACTCCCATCGGCGCGGCAGCCGCGGAGGTAGTCGAACAAGCCATCGTTGACGCCATTCGTTCAGCCACCGGGATCGCCGGCATCCCATCCGCCGCGGAGCATGTTTCTGGCATGAATGGACACCTCAGGTAATGACAACGCTCCGTGGCGACAGGGTTGGTATTCTCGGCGCGGGAGCCGTCGGCACCGCGCTCGCCGTCGGCCTCTCCGACGCTGGTTACAACGTCACTGCCATCACCAGCCGCAACACGGAGCGGGCGAGGTTGCTCTCCGGTCTCGTCGGCGGGGCCATCCACACCCGCCACGCCGGACTCCTGGTGGATGTAGCGGACATCGTATTCCTCACCGTGCCCGACGACGTAATCGGTTCTGTCGCGGAAAGCGTCCCGTGGCGTGAGGGTATGGCCGCCGTCCACTGCTCCGGTGGAACGCCCGTGAGCGTGCTGGAGTGCGCCGGCGAATACGGCGCGGTGATTGGCGGTTTCCATCCCCTGTATACCTTTCCCCCTAGCGCGAAGAAGCCCGCATCACTGGAAAACGTGACGTTCGCCATCGAGAGCCAGGACCCCGCCCTGCACCATCAACTGCGTGACATGGCGCATGCCCTCCACGGCCATGCCATCGACGTCAATGAGAAGACACGCGCCCTCTATCACATCTCAGGAGTGCTAGCGTCCAACTATTTGGTCGCGATTATTGCCGAAGCCACTAGCGTTTGGTCGCAATTCGGGTACAATCAGTCGCAAGCCTTGCGGGCGCTGCTGCCGCTCATTCGTGGAACGGTGGGGAATATCGAACGCGATGGAGTAGCCGCCGCGCTGACAGGTCCGATAGTCCGGGGAGACCTCGGCACCGTGCAGGCGCACCTTGAGCAGTTGCAGGCTACCTTGCCGAGCGTAGTACCCTTATACGCGGCGCTCGCGCAAGCGACGGCAAAGTTTGCCGTTGACGCGCAACGGCTCGATGGGACGAGAGGAGCGGAGATTCTCGCCCTGGTGGGGCGCGAGTCATCAGAGACGACAGGATAGACGAACCGATGATGCGCACAATGCTGGCCGGGAAGATTCACCGTGCCACCGTGACCGAGGCAAACGTCGATTACGAGGGTTCGATAACAATCGACCCCGATCTGCTGGAGGCCGCCGGCATCCTGCCCTACGAGCTCGTGCAGGTGCTCGACATCACCAACGGCGCGCGGCTCGAAACGTACGCTATTGAAGGTCAGCGTGGCTCCGGCGAGGTCTGCGTCAACGGCGCGGCCGGCCTGCTCGTTCGCGAGCGCGACCTGATTATCGTTCTCCATTTCATGCACATGTCGGAGGAGGATGCCTGTCGCGTCAGCCCCCGCATCGTGCGCGTCGATGCCCGCAACCGTATCGTCCAGCGGACCAACCGCATCGAAGCGCGCAGCTACTACTAGAGCGCGTCTCGCCGTCGCGACGGCAAGGAAATAGCGTCCGTGCGCATATCCATCCAGAAGATCCAGGAATTCAAGGACCGGGGCGAGCGTTTTCCGGTTCTGACCGCCTACGACTATTACACCGCGTGCGCCATTGATGAGTCCGGCGTCCCCGCCATCCTCGTTGGCGACAGCCTCGGCAACGTTGTTCTCGGCTATGACTCCACCGTTTCTGTCACGATGGACGACATGATCCACCACACCGCCGCCGTCGCTCGCGGCACAAAGAGCGCCCTCGTCATCGCCGATATGCCCTTCATGTCCTACCAGACCAGCCCGCAGGATGCCCTCCGCAACGCCGCGCGATTCCTGCAGGAGGCCGGCGCGCAGAGCGTCAAACTCGAGGGCGGAGAGGTTATGGCGGAGACGATCAGGGCGCTGGTTGACCGCGGCATTCCCGTTATGGGTCACATCGGGTTCACGCCTCAGTCCGAGTTCCAGATCGGACGCCGTTTCCAGGGGCGTCGAAGCGTCGAGGACGCTCAGAAACTAATCCGCGACGCCGAGGCAGTGCAGGCCGCCGGCGCGTACTCCATCGTGCTTGAACTCGTGCCTGAGCAGCTCTCACAGATCATCACCGAGAAACTCAACATCCCCACCATCGGCATCGGCTCCGGCCCGCATTGCGACGCGCAGGTGCAGGTCGTCAGCGACATGCTCGGCATCGTCTCAGACCACGTCGGGCGGCACGTCAAGCGCTACGCGGACCTGAGCAACACGATCCGCGCCGCCGTCAGCGAATACGCTCAGGAAGTCCGCGACGGCACATTCCCCACAAGCGAACACACTCGTCCCCTCTCCGAAGACATCCTCAAAGACCTCTAACCCTCCTCACCCTGTGCAACCCCTCCGCTCGTCCTGAGCCTGTCGAAGGACAGAGCGGAACCCTTTCCGTCATTCCCGCCTCACCACTGTCATTCCGAGCGCAGCCGAGGAATCCAAAAAACCCATTACGTAACCCAACCCGTAACGCCGCCATCCTGTCCTCCAACTCCGTTCACCCTTCGACAGGCTCAGGGTGAACCCCACCCTCCCCAGACGTCAGTAAAATGAACATGATGAAACCCTCTCCCTCAAACTTGGCTCTCCTACTCATATCCGCCATAGCCCTCACGGTAGTTATGGCCGCAGCCTGCGAGGACCGCGAACCGCAAGACCTTTCCTTCAGCATGACCATCGAGGGCGGACACCTGGTAGGCGACGAATCAACGCTGACGGTCAATCAGCACGATACAGTCACCATCGATTGGACGAGCGATATGCCCCTCCTGGTTCACCTGCACGGCTACAACATAGAGACGCAGGTGGATGCGGGAGAGACGGCGCAGATGAGTCTCGTGGCGGACGCGACGGGCCGGTATGACATCGCCATCCACGCCCCCGGCATGCATGATTCGGTGATCGCCACTCTCGAAGTCAGGCCGTAGAATAAGCGGGCCGAAATGAAGAGGCTCGCTGCAAAAATTGTCCCCCTCGCCGCCGTGCTCGCGGTTCTTGTATGGCTCATTCCCGGAATCGCATCCGCCCACGGCTTCGGCGAGAAATATGATCTCCCCCTGCCCCTCTCGCTCTACGTGACGGGCGCGGGCCTCGCCGTTGCCCTCTCATTTGTCATCGTCGCTGTCTTTGTCCGCCATACCCCCAGCGCAACCGACTACCCGCACTTCAACCTCCTCCGGCTGTGGCCAGTCCGGGTGCTGGCGAGCACGCCCGTCATCCAGGCCCTCCGCATCCTCAGCGTCCTCCTGCTCCTGCTCGTCCTCCTGACCGGCGCGTTGGGCGTCAACCGCTCGACCGCTAACATCGCCCCCGTCCTCGTATGGGTCTACTGGTGGGTCGGTATCGCGTTCGCGTCGGCCTTAATCGGCAACGTCTGGGGCTTGGTAAACCCCGTCCGCACGCTATACGAATGGCTGGATGCGCTCGCACAGCGCGTCATCCCCGGCGGCCTCAGTTTCGGGCAGGACGACTCCGCCTACCCGCCGAGTTGGGCAGCGTGGCCCGCCGTCATCGTCTTTGTCCTCTTCGCGTGGTTTGAAATCGCCTACGAGGGCTCGGCAGAGCCGCTGTCGCTCGCCATAGCCATCATCGGCTACTGCATGGTCACGTGGTGGGGCATGGCAATCTTCGGAGCGGACGCGTGGATGCGCAACGCCGACGTTTTCTCCCTCATCTTTGGCATCCTCTCCCGGTTCGCCCCGACGGAACTCCGTGTCGTGTCCGAAAATGGCGAGACCGTCTGGATTGACGACGTCGAGGCCTTCCGCGCCGCCCCGCCCGAACGACGAGAGCTTGGCCTACGCCCCCCCGGCGCAGGTCTCCTCAACGCTGCAGGCACGACAACCTCTTACATGATTCTTGTCGTCGTGCTCCTCTCAACCGTCACCTTTGACGGCCTGCAGGACACGCCGCCTTGGGCACGACTCGTCCACTCTGCGTTCGTCAACTCACCCGGCTGGACGACAACCGCCGTCACGCTGGTGAACACGGCAGGTCTTGCGGCGTTCGCGGGCATATTCGTCGCCGCCTACCTGCTCTTCTGCGCCGTCATGGCCCGCTCAGGCGAAGAGCCTGACACGCGGAAGACGCTGGCCGCCGCCCGCGTCTTTGCCCTCTCCCTTGTCCCCATCGCCTTCGCATACCACCTCGCCCACTTCTTCTCCTACTTATTGATTCAGGGACAGGTCGTGATACCCCACGCCTCCGACCCGTTTGGATTTGGCTGGGATCTGTTCGGCACGTCGGACTACGAGGTCAACATCGGCATCGTCAACGCGCAGTTCGTCTGGATACTCGCCATCGCCGCTATCGTCATCGGCCACGTCATCGCCGTCTTCCTCGCCCATGCCACGGCGCTGCGGCACTTTGGCGCGCACGATGTCGCCCTCAGAAGCCAGCGCGCCATGCTCGTCCTGATGGTCGGCTACACAATGGTCAGCCTCTGGATCCTCGCCCAGCCAATCACTGAATATGCTTGACGGCGCGTACCATCCTGCTACGCTTTCGATTATCCGGCGCGGTTAGCCAAAGACCGTTCGTGGTCAGCCAGAGAGGCCGTTCGTGGTGAGCCTGTCGAACCATGAACGGGCTTGAACCGCGTATGGGGGATAGAGGAGACGATGACGACAACAGCCAACAGCGCAACACAATCCGTCTTGGGGGGAATCCGCATTCTTGACCTGGCAGGCCTTGCCGGGCAATACGCCGGCCGCCTGCTGGCAGACCTCGGCGGGGATGTTATCAAGATTGAACCGCCCGGCGGCGACCCTGTCCGATTCCTCCCGCCATTCGCCGGTGATGAACCGGGCCCCAACCGCAGCCTCCGCTGGCTCGCCTACAACTCCAACAAGTCCAGCGTCGTCATCGACATTGAAACGGACAACGGCCGCCAACAACTGCTCGACATGGCGCGGTCCGCCGATGTCATGCTGGACAGTTTCGATCCCGGTTACCTCACCTCCATCGGGCTGTCCGATGAAGCCTTGAGAGACGCCAATCCTCACCTCATCACCGTCTCCGTCACTCCGTTCGGCGAGTCCGGCCCCTACGGCGACTATCTGGGTTCAGACCTGCACGCCATTGCCATGAGCGGCCTGACGACAATCCAGGGCGACGATGAGCAGCCCCCTGCCACCGCTCCCCTCGATCAGGCCTATATCCTCGCCAACACCCACGCCGCGCACGGAGTCTTCTACGCCCTCATGGCCCGCCGCAAGACCGGACGCGGCCAGCACGTGGAAGTCTCCATGCAGGAGGTGCTGGCCAACATCTTCTACCAGATCATCCGCTACTCCGCCACGTCGGAGATCGGTGAGCGCATCGGCGCAACCGGCAATCTCGCCCCCTACAACATCTACCGGTGCAAGGACGGATGGGTGAGCCTCGCCGTCCTCCTTGCCCCGCAGGCAAGGGTCTTCTTCGACTGGATGGGCGAGCCTGCCCTGCAGGACGAGTTCTGGTATCCGCTCATCAACCGGCAGGGCGAGAACATGCTGTTCATCGATTCCCTCACTCGCCCATTCATCGAGCAGTTCACGGTGGCCGAGTTCGTGGAAGAGGCGCAGAAGCGGCGCCTCGCCGCCGCACCCGTCAACCGCCCCGGCGACTTTGCCGACAATGTCCAGTTCGCCGAACGCGACTACTTCCAGAC
>CAYOPL010000056.1:0-15986 GCA_964405845.1 uncultured Dehalococcoidia bacterium
CATGTGATGAACCCCCGATGGTCGTGATAATAAGTTCGGTCACGACGATTCGATTGTGGACAGCGCGTAGCGGGGTGGCAAGCCAACTACCTACCGTTGAACCGCAATGACGTAGAAGTCCACTCTCCTGTCACCAGGTTCGACTGTGAAGGTGGTGTCATTGATATAAATCAGATTCCCCTCGCTGTCGTAGAAGCGCGCGCTGACCGAATACTCAGGCCTGTCTTCCAACGGCTCGTCCCAATCCAGCTCATACACGAGCGGCAGCATTGTCACGTTTTCATGCTCCTGGCGCGCAATCTCTACTGAAGGGGCATCGGCATACGAAGTATCCCTCAACGTGACGACCACCCGTGCCGCGGGAATAATCGACGTCTCATCCTCCCCCTCAAGCGTGATCTCCCCCCGCAGACTGGTAGATCCCCCACAGTAAATGCCCACAAATAGAACCAACAACAGCAGACCGAATAGTCCCGCCAATAACAACCTGCCCGAACGACTCATGTGATACGTCTCCAATAATCGTGAACGGCGAAGTCGGGTAGCGACAACTCGAATGTACCCAGTGTACGGCGCAGAGGATAGCTGCGCCGTCCCCACCTCATCCATGCGATAGTGACACCATGGACGAACTCCTCCTCGCCCTCATGCCCGTGCTCGGCTGTCTTACGCTTGGCTTTGTCGCCGGAACCATCGGCGCCCTCATCGGCGCGGGCGGCGGCTTCATCGCCGTCCCCATCCTCCTTATCGTCCTGCCCGACGAAACACCCGGCATCATCACCGGCATGTCCCAGTCCATGGTGCTGATGACCTCCCTTTCCTCCACCGTCGCCTATGTCCGCCAGAAGCGCATCGAGTACCGATGGGCCGCCGTCATGGCCATAACAGGCCTGTTCGGCATGGCGATTGGCGCGTACATCGTCGAGCAGCTCGAGCGCGGCGCGTTCCAGACCGTGTTCGGCGTCGCCGCCCTCATCCTCATGACCTATCTACTTATCCGACCCATCCGCGGACGCGGCGCGGCGCGAACCCTTGAAGAGGCGGAAGAAACCCGTATCCCGCTAACCCGCAAGCGCGCCATCATGCTCGGCATCGTCGGCCTCGCGACGGGCACGATGGGTGGACTGCTTGGCGTCGGCGGTGGCATCGCCATGGTGCCCATCATCGTGCAGGCCTTCGTCTTCCCCGCCCATTTCGCCACCGCCACATCCCAGCTCGTCATCCTCATCACCAGCCCCGCCGCCATTGCCGTCCACATCGCCGAATCCCCCTTGCTTGAAAAGATCCTGCCGATTGTCTTACTCGGCATCGGCGCCATCGTCGGCGCGCAGGTCGGCGCGCGCGTCTCCCGCAAGATCTCCGCCCCGTGGATCGTCCGTATCCTCGCCATCGGTCTCGGCATCGTCGGCGTCCGCCTCATCCTCAGCGGCCTCTCGTAAAGCCCAACACGCGCCATTCTTGGCGACGGGCTACAATCTCAGTGTCCAAAAAGACTCAAACAGGGGGTATGGGAGTGGAGCATCAATACATTACCGTCGAACGCGACGATCTTGGCGTCGTGACAATCACCTTCAACGTGCCGGAGGCGCTGAATCCCTGGCTGATCCCGCTCATGGAGGAAATGACCGTCGAGCTCGATTACATCGCCGCGAACCCTGACGACCGCGTCGTCATTTTCACTGGCTCGGGCAGATCATTCTCTGCGGGCGGCGATGTCGGCCCAATGGCGGGCGCGGGCGGCGACCGCCCCATGCCCCACTTCATGAAAGAGAAGGCTGACCGGCAGCGCGGCGGCTGGAACGTGCCCACCATGTCTGCTGAAGAGCGCCTGAAGAACGAGACGCTCAACGGACGCCGCATCCACATGCAGGTCTGGGAACTGGACAAGCCCACCATCGCTGCTGTCAACGGCGTCGCGGCGGGCGCGGGCTGCGACCTTGCCCTCGCCTGCGATATCCGCCTCGCCAGCACCAACGCCCGCTTCATTGAGGTCTACGTACGGCGCAGCTTGGTTCCCCTTGACGGCGGCGCGTACTGGGCGCCCTATCTCCTGCCGCATGGCATCGCGATGGAGATGCTGCTCGCCGGTGAGGCCCTCAGCGCCGAGGACGCGCACCGTTTCGGCCTCGTCAATCGTGTCTACGAGCCGGACGAGTTGATGCCTGCCGCGCAGGAGCTTGGCCGCAAGATGGCGCAAGGCCCTGCCGTCACACAGCAGTTGGTCAAGCACATGGTGCGCGAAATCCACACCAAGGGCTACGAACAGCACTGGAAGTACATCGACGCCGCCCACCAGCACACCCGCGAAACCCACGACTACGATGAGGGCGTCCGCTCCTTCATCGAAAAACGCCCCTCAGAATTCAAAGGCTACTAACCCTCTCCATTCCTTGCTTGGCGGGGTAAGCTGCACTACTATCGAACGCGAGGTTCAGCGATGGCATGGCGCGAATACATAACTGTCGATCCGGCGATTCTTCACGGAAAGGCCTGCATCGCGGGCACCCGTGTGCCGGTCGCTGTCGTCCTCGATAATCTTGCGGCTGGCCTGAACGCTGACGAGATTATGGCTAGCTATCCCACGGTGTCTCGGGAGGCAATTCAGGCGGCGCTCCTCTATGCCGCCGAGTTGGCGAAGGAGAAAGTCGCCCCGTTGGCAGGGTAACCCTTCGCGTGAAATTCAAGCTGGACGAGAACCTGCCGGCTGAGATGGCGGCGCGCTTCTCGCAGGCAGGTCATGATACGACGACTGTGGTGGGGCAGGGTATGGCCGGCGCTCCGGATGCAATAGTCGTCAGAATTTGCGTGGACGAAGAACGAACGCTTGTGACCCTGGACACCGACTTTGCGAACATCACGGCATACCCGCCGGAAGACTATGCAGGCCTCGTTGTTTTTCGTGTCAACGACCAGTCGCGGGAACACCTTCTGGAGGTAGGCGATAGATTCCTGCGCAGCTTGGGCGTGGAGTCTATCGCTAAACAGCTTTGGATCGTTGAAGATGCGCGAATACGCATCCGTACTTGAAGCAACCTGCCCCGTTCACCCTGAGCCTGTCGAAGGGCGAACGGGGGTGGGTACCCCTTACCCTAACCCTCTCCCCACGTCAGGCGTACAATGGACACGCCATGACTACCAACCACACCAACAGCGTCGCACCCCCGCCCATCGTCGCCATCACACTTGGCGATCCGGCGGGCATCGGCCCGGAAGTCGTCGTCAAGGCGCTCGCCGCCAACGATGACCTCCGACTCGGCCTCTGCAGGCCCCTGCTAATCGGCAGCTACGCCGTCGCGGAGATGTCCGCCCAACGGTTCGCCGGTGGCCTCCCGTTAATCAACGTCGATTCCCGTGAACAGCTCGCAGACCACGTGTGGGACGGTCAAAAAATCCCCGTCTGGAACATCGACACCCCCGGCGCAAGCGACATCCCCTACGGCGAGCCCACCATCGCGGGCGGCGTCGTCTCCATCACGTCCATCGAACTCGCCGCCACGCTCGCCCTTGAGAACCGCATCCAGGCCATCTCGACCGCCCCCATCAACAAGGAAGCCGTCCACATGGCTGGCTACCAGGAGATCGGCCATCAGGAAGTGCTGGCGCGCATGGCGGGCGTCACGGAGATTGCCACCATGCTCATGGCGCACCGCCTCCGCGCCGTCCATCTCACCACTCACGTCCCGTTCCGCGACGCCTACAAGTACGTCACCAAAGACCGCATCCTTGCCCGACTCCGCCTCACTGACCGCGAATTCAGGAAGTGGGGCGTCGCCGAGCCGCGCATCGCCGTTTCAGCGCTCAATCCTCACGGCGGCGACGCTGGCCTGCTCGGTCGAGAAGAGATCGAGGAGATTGGCCCGGCCGTTGAGCAGGCCGTCTCCGAGGGCATCGTGGCCGAAGGGCCGCTGCCCGCCGACTCCGTATTCCTGTCCGCCGCCGCTGGTAACTATGACGCCGTCATCGCCCTCTACCACGATCAGGGGCATATCGCCGTCAAGATGCACGATTTCCACGGCAGCGTCAGCGTCAACCTCGGCCTGCCGTTCGTCCGCACGTCCGTCGACCACGGAACGGCGTACGATATAGCAGGAACGGGCGCGGCGGAGGCCGTCAGCATGAGCGCCGCCATCCGCACCGCCGCCCTGCTCGCGACCGGTCGCGGACTGGATACCGCCAACATTGAGCAGGAGGCACAAAAGTCGCCCGCTCGCGTCTACGGGTAAGGAGGACAAAAGTATGTGGGCCATTCCGACCGTTGTCGCCCTGATGATCCTCGGGCCGATGGTTCTGCTGGGCTTCGTGGTGGTTCTCGTCGTGCCGACGCTCTACATCGCCATGCACAGCAAGATTCGCGAGCCTGAGGGCATGCCCGGCTCCGAGTCCGCCGAGGGCAGCTAGCCCTTTTAGCTTTCAAGGAGAACGGCCATGAAAGCCGTCTATATCGAGGAGCGCGGCGGGCCTGAGAACCTCATCTACGGCGACATGCCGGACCCGGAGATGGCCGATGACCAAGTCCTCATCCGCGTACGCGCCGCCTCCATCAATCGCTTTGATCTGAACGCCCGCGCCGGCGAGAACGGCGTTATGGTCAACCTCCCGCGCATCCTCGGCCTCGACATGGCTGGAGAGGTCGAGAACGTGGGCATGGTGGCCATTGAGGCCGGCATCGTCCCCGGGATGCGCGTCGTCGCAGACCCCCGTCTCCCTTGCCAGCTCTGCCATTACTGCCGACTTGGCCGCGATGAAGACTGCATGAACCGCTACGACCTCGGCTCCCGCCTGCACGGCACCTACGCCGAACTGATCTCCGTCCCCGCCCGCGCCGTCCACGTCATTCCTGATGAACTCTCATTCGAGGAAGCCGCCGCCATGCCCATCGTTTTCAAGACCGCATGGCGAATGTTGACCGCAAAGGCGCGTGTCCAACCCGGCGAGACCGTGCTCATCCATGCCATCGGCAGCGGCGTCGGCACCGCCGCCCTCCAGATCGCCAAGCTGCTAGGCTGTCGCGTCATCGCCACCGCCGGTTCCGACTGGAAGCTTGATCGCGCCCGTGAGATGGGCGCTGACGAAACCGTCAGCTACGAAGATGGCGAGACGTGGCCGGATATCGTCATGGCCCTCACGGAGAACAATGGCGTGGACGTGGTCATTGACAACGTGGGCGCTCCCCTCTGGGATGGCAGTTTCCGCGTCATGTCCCGGCAGGGGCGATTCGTCACCTGCGGCGTCACCGCTGGCCACCGCGTCTCACTGCACCTCGGCCAGACCTTCGTCCGTGGGCTGGAGATCATGGGCATCGGCGGATTCCGCACATCCGACTTCGAGCGAGTCATGATGCTGACCCATCAGGGCAAGCTCAAGGGCACGGTCGGGCGCGTCTTTCCGCTCTCTGAGGCGGCGGACGCCCACCGCCTCATGGAATCCCGCGACTTCTTCGGCAAAATCATCCTGACAACCTAAAAAACGGCCGACCCCGGGGAGTAATTGGGAGGGCGTTGTGCAGATACCGGAAATTTTAAAACTATCGCTGGCTGAGGCCTTTGGAGCCTTCGTCCTGCTCCTGATTGGCGCAGGATCGATCCTGACCGCAACCGCCACCAACCCCGGTGGCGACAACCTCATCGTCATCGCATTCGCGCACGGCCTCGCCATCTTCATCGGCGTCTCCGCCGTCGGACACGTCTCCGGCGGACACTTCAACCCCGCCGTCACATTCGGATTCCTTGTCGCCGGCAAGATTCAACCCCTAAGGGCGCTGGCCTATTGGGGCTCCCAGCTGCTCGGCGGCATCATCGGCGTCCTCATCCTGAGCGCCGTCTTCGCCGGCGCGGGCGACCTGACAGACCTGTCCAACGCCGCGGAGTCGACCAACCTCGGCGCGACGGCCCTCCACGGCGACGTCTCACCCGCCATCGGCATCCTTATTGAGGCCGCCGTGACCTTCATTCTTGTGTTTGTGATTTTCCAGGTGGCCGTCGACGAAAACGGCCCCGGCATGATTGCCCCCCTCGCCATCGGCATGACAATCACCCTCACCGCGCTCATGGCCGGCCCGCTGACCGGCGCATCCCTCAACCCGGCCCGCTCATTCGCCCCCGCGCTCATTTCCGGCTACTGGACGAACCACTTCGTCTACTGGATCGGCCCGTTCCTCGGCGGCGGCATCGCCGCCCTCGCCGCCTCCTACCTCATGCAGGGCATGCGCGGCCTCCCCAAATGGCGCAAGACGGAATAACACCATGTCATTCCGAGCGTAGCCGAGGAATCTAAAGAGCGGCAGCAGCACTCAAAGTCGTAACGCCGCCAACTGTGTATTAGCCGCCAATGCCGGAACGCGGCCCGCTAACTCAATAGACAAACCGAAGCCGGACCGCGAAGTTAAGCCGTAGCGCAGCTACCGCTGGTTGATCGGCACGTAGTCCCGCTCGCCCTCGCCCACGTAGATCTGCCGCGGACGCACGATGCGCTGCTCCCGGTCCGTCACGCCCTCGTTCCACTGCGCCATCCACCCGGACGTGCGCGGCACCGCGAACAGCACCGGGAACATCTCAACAGGGAACCCCATCGCCTGGTAGATCAGGCCCGAATAGAAATCGACGTTCGGGTAGAGCTGCCGCGAAACAAAGAAATCGTCCTCCAGCGCGATTCGCTCAAGCTCCAGCGCGATCTCCAGCAACGGATTCACGCCCGTCACCTCGAAAACCTGCTCCGCCATCGTCTTGATGATGCGCGCGCGGGGGTCATAGTTCTTATAGACGCGATGCCCGAATCCCATCAGGCGGCCGCTCGTGCCGTCCTTCACGTTCTTGATGAACTCCGGCACGTTGTCCTTCCTGCCGATGAACTGAAGCATCCGGATCACGGCCTCGTTCGCCCCGCCGTGCAGCGGGCCGGACAGCGAGCCGATCGCTCCGGCAAGCGCCGAGTACGGATCGGCCTGTGAACTGGCAATCGCCCGCATTGCGTTCGCGCTCGCGTTCTGCTCGTGGTCCGCGTGCAGGATGAACAGCACATCGATGGCCCGCTCGATGGCGGGATTCGGCACGTACTTCGGCTCAACCATGCGGAAAAGCATGTTCAGGAAATTGCCCGCATACGTCAGATCGTTGTCGGGATAGATGAACGGATAGCTCAGCGTGTGGCGGTAGCACCACGCGGCGACCGTCGCCACCTTGCTGATGGCGCGCACTGTCTGTATCTTGCGCGACTCCGGGTCCGTGATGTCCCTGGCCGCCGGATAGTACGTGCTCATTGTGGCCATCGACCCGAGCAGCATCCCCATCGGATGCGCGTCGTAGCGATAGGTCTCCATCTGCTCCCGCACCGTCTCAAGCACCATCGTCCGGTAGCGAACGTCTTGCTCGAAATCCAGCAGTTGCTGCGTATTCGGAAGCTCTCCGTTCAGGAGCAAGTAGACGACTTCCAGGTACGTGGAATGTTCGGCCAACTGCTCGATTGGATAGCCGCGATACCGCAGGATGCCCGCGTCGCCGTCGATGTACGTGACAGAGCTGCGAACCGTCGCCGTGTTCAGCAGGGAGGGGTCATAGCTCAGCAGCCCGAAATCGTCATCGGAGGTCTTGATCTGCCGCAGATCCGCCGCTCGGACTGAACCGTCGGCTATCGGCAGCTCATACTGCTTGCCTGTCCGGTTATCCGTAATGCTTAACGAGTCCGAGGCCATCGCCGTCCCCCACTGGATTACGCAGCTTCACTTCCCGTTCACCCTGAGCTTGTCGAAGGGTGAACCCGTGCATGTCGTCTCAGTGTACAACTACAGGCGATTGCGCAGTAAAGCCGCTTACCGGACCGCCAGCGGGTTCAGATTCGTCGACTCGTCGTACACGTCGATGCCCTCCTGCTTCTTGAGGAAAGTGACAACAGCATAGGTGAACGGTGTGGCGACGGTTTCATACAACACCTTCGTCCCCCATTCCACGAAGAAGATGCGCCATACGTCGCCGGTCGAGAGCACCCCAAGAAAAGCGATGAACGTGAAGAAGAACGAGTCCAGCGCCTGCCCGCCCACCGTGGACGAAATGGTTCGCAGCCACAACATCCGCCCCTCCGTCATCACCTTCAGACGCGCAAGGATGATGGCATTCGTGAACGAGCCGATCGCATAGGCGATGAACGACGCGATAAGCAGCCGCCCCGTGAAGCCCAGGATGGTGTCGTAAGCCGCCTGGTTCTCCCACTCGCTCGCTGCAGGCAGCAGCCCGCCCAGGTAGATCGCGATAACCATCACGAGGTTCGCGCCGAATCCCGCCCAGATGACGCGGCGCGCCACGGCGTACCCGTACACCTCCGTCAGCACGTCCCCCACGATATAGCTCAACGGAAAGACAACAATCGCCGACGTAACGATGAGTTCCCCGACAACGGGCGCGTCGCCCAGCGTCACAATCCGGACCGCAATGATGTTTGAGGTCAGCAGCGCCGCGATGAACGCCGCCACAACCGCCAAAAACCACCGCGAACCGGCCCGCGCCGCCCCCGTCTCTACCTCGTGCGTCATACCGTCAGATCCCGCCAATCCCTGGCTTTCTCCGTCTCGCGTCGCTCGTTCCCAATCTGGGCAAGCATAGCCCACACCCCCCGCGCCGTGTAACGCCTCCATACAGTACGATGTTGGAGTCCTGCATTCGGAAGACACAGCTGGGAGAATTGCGCGATGGCACTGCTTTGCTTCGATGTTGATGGAACTCTCGACGTTGGTGACGGCCCCATTCCCGTCCCCGTCCTTCACGAACTGGAGGGCATGGGACACTTGGTCGTCATCGTCTCACCCTCCCCGCTCCGACCCAAGGACGCCGGCTTTCCCGAGTTCCTGAGCGTCGACCGCAAGAAGAACCTCCTTGATGCCCTCGAGGCCCACCCCGACGATCGCCCCGTCTACATCAGCGACAACGACGGCGACGACAAGCTCTCCGAAGAGGTCAACTTCGAATACGTCCACCCCCTCTTCTGGACACCCTTCTACACCCGCCTAACCTCAGACAACGCGTAGAAGACCCTCCGCCACCTCCCTTCGTCATTCCCGCGAAAGCGGGAATCCAGTGTGGCGCGCAGCGCCGCCTTCCCATTCCGTTCACCCTCAGCCCTGCCGTTCACCCTGAGCTTGTCGAAGGGTGAACGGCACCCATTTCCACCCAACTTGACACCCGTTATTCCACCAGTTCACGCCGCAGACGCCAAGACTAGGCATCCCCATGGCATTAACAACCCATTAACCCTGCATATTGCGGAGCATATCCGTTCTGACGGCCTGGAAACGTACATAAAGCTGGCTTATGCCGAATACGTCAATATCACGTCCTGCTCAATCCCTAGCCCTCGTGGTGCGTATCCCTATTGCCCGTGCCCACGCGCCTCCCGTTGCGCTATCGCATCGGCGCGGCATAGAAAGGGTTGTTGACAGCCTGACATTATGGTAGTATGACCCTCAACACACCAAGAGGAGCGCGGTGGATAAGGGTAGGTTCCCGCGCAATTAGGAGGTGCATCGTGACGCAGACTCTGCACAAGGGTGACTTGGCCGGAATCGTAGCGCAGCGCATGGGTGGAACCCGATCAAACGGTGAGGCCGCTCTGAATGCCGTTACCGGCGCTATTCAGGAGTCCCTGACCCGTGGCGACCGTGTGGTCATCACCGGCTTCGGCAGCTTTGAGGTTCGCCAGATCAAGGAGCGCACCGTGCGCCCCCTCCGCGGCCCCAATGCCGGCCAGCCCACAAAGGTTGCCGCTCATGACCGCGTCGGGTTCTCTCCCGGCACGGAGCTCGCCAAGGCCGTCAAGCGAAACGGCGCCTAATCTGAAGGCGCGGCGCGCATCGGCCGCGCGCCGCGCCTTTCCTCTGTATCAGGATTAAATGACTCCCCTGTAGAGGGGAGTTTTCGTCTGCCCCGAACGTGATTTGGGACTAGAGCTACTCTTCCTCTGGCCCTAGCTCATCTATCTGCGCAAGCAGCCCCGCCATCTCTAACGCGCCCATAGCCGCATCATAGCCCCGGTTGCTCCCCGGCCCCCCTGAACGCGCCAGCGCCTGCTCCATCGTGTCCGTCGTCAGCACGCCGAACATGCAGGGCACTCCCGTATCCAAAGAGACACGCGTTACCGCCTGCGTCACCGCCATCGACACATAGTCGAAATGCGCCGTCTCGCCGCGGATCACTGCGCCGATGCAGATAACTGCCGCATATTGGTCCGACTCCGCCATCGCCTGCGCCGCCGAGCCAATCTCAAACGACCCCGGCACATACGCCACGTCGATAACCCCGTCCGGCACGCCGTTCGACCGCAGTGCAGAAAGCGCGCCCTCAAGCATCCGGTTCGTGATCAGTTCATTGAAACGCGCCACAACGATCCCGATGCGCGCGCTGTCCGCCTCACCCCCCTCATTCCAGGGGAGGGGCTCGATGACGTTTAGTGGCACGTTGGATGGTCTCCGCGAGGGCAGGGGCAGCGCTTACGACTGCGACTCCGTGTCTACCGCCGCCTCGTCCTCGGAAACGCCCTCCATCCCCGTGAGGATGTGTCCCATCTTGTCCCGCTTGGTCTCCAGATACCGCCGGTTGTGGTCGTTCGGCTCTACCTCGATCGGCACGCGCTCCACAAGCTCGAGCCCGAAGGCGTCCAGCCCCACTACCTTGCGCGGGTTATTCGTCATCAGCTTGAGCTTCCGCACGCCCAGATCCACGAGAATCTGCGCGCCGATGCCGTAATCCCGCAGGTCCGGCGGGAACCCTATCTGTTCGTTCGCCTCAACCGTATCCAGCCCCGTGTCCTGCAGCGCATATGCTCGCAGCTTGTTGTGCAGGCCCACGCCACGGCCCTCCTGCCTCATGTACAGGAAGATGCCGGCCCCCTCCGCGGCAATGTGCTCAAGCGCTAGGTCAAGCTGCTCGCCGCAATCGCACCGCATGGAGCTGAACACGTCGCCCGTCAAGCATTCACTGTGGACGCGCGTTAGGACAGGCTCATCGGAATTGATGTCGCCCATCACCAGCGCCACGTGCTCCTTGGCGTCAATTGCGCTCGCGTAGCCGTACGCGCGGAAAACGCCATGCCGCGTCGGCAGGTCCGCCACGCCCTTGCGCTCTACCATCGTCTCCCGCATTCGCCGGTACTCGATGATCTGCGCGATGGTGACGATGGGGATGTCCCACTTCGCGGAAAGCCCTTCCAGCTGCGGCATCCGCGCCATGGTGCCGTCCTCGTTCATGATCTCGCAGATAACGCCCGCCGGGTACAGCCCCGCCGCCCGCGCTAGGTCGATCACCGCCTCTGTATGTCCTGCCCGCGCGAGCACACCGCCTTCGCGATAGCGAAGCGGAAACATGTGCCCCGGCCGCATCAGGTCGCCCGACCGTGTCTCCGGATGAACAAGCGCTCGGATCGTTGCCGCTCGATCGGACGCGGAGATACCCGTTGTCACGCCCGACTTGGCGTCCACCGACTCCGCAAAAGCCGTCGTGAGGGAGGCCGTGTTCCTCTGCGGCATCATCGAAATGTTCAACTCGTCGAGCCGGTCTCCGAGAAGAGGCACGCAGACAAGGCCGCGGGCGTTTGTCACCATGAAGTTGACCTTCTCCGGCGTCACCATGTCTGCCGCCAGAACAAGATCACCCTCGTTCTCCCGCTCTGCGTCGTCGACGATGATGACAAACTCGCCTCGCCGCATCCGCGCGGCGGCGGTCTCGACGTCGATAATGCTCATGCGCTTGCCTCCACGCCCTCGCTGAGGGCGCTTATCCCCTCGCGATCCCCCTGTAGCAGCTTCTCTGCGTACTTGGCAAAGATATCCGTCTCAAGATTCACCGGCATACCCACGTACGCCTCGCCCAGGTCCGTGTTCTCATACGTGTGCCGCACCAGCGACACCGTGAACGACTCCTTGTCCAGTCCCATCACCGTCAGGCTGATGCCGTTCACCGCGATGAACGCCTTCTCCACAAGGTAGCGCATGACCTCCGGCGGTGTGGTGATACGAACCAGCCGAGCATCCGCCTCCGGCGTGATTTCCGCCACCGTCCCCGTGCCGTCCACGTGCCCCTGCACCAGGTGGCCGCCCAAACGACTGTTGAATGTGACGGCCCGCTCCAGGTTGATGGGACTGCCCGGCTTGAGCACGTTCATCGCCGTCCGCCGCAGTGTCTCCGGCATCACGTCGAAGCTCACCCGACTGTCCGTCATCTCCGTCACCGTCAGGCACGCGCCGTTCACGGACAAACTGTCGCCGATGCGTGTTTCGCCCAGCGTCACGTCGGCCTCGACAATCAGGCCGCCCTCGCCAATGGCGACTATCCGCCCCACCTCTTCAACAATCCCCGTAAACATTTCCCCACTCGTCATTCCCGCGAAAGCGGGAATCCAGTGCGGCGCGTAGCGCCGCCTATCCGTTCACCCTGAGCCTGTCGAAGGGTGAACCCTCCCTTAGTAGATGCCCCTGATTATACGCCCGCGCTCTAGTCCGCGCCGCCCTGCCAATACCGCAGGATGCCGCGCACGACAATATCCTCCCCCACGCGGTCAACGTCCATCCTCACGAATCGATGCGCGTCCTTAACGAATTCAACTCCGTCGCCTCCCACCGGCCCCGGCGCATCGCCTCCGCCGATGACCACAGGCGCGATGGAGATCTCCGTTTGGTCGACGAGTCCTTCATCGAAGAACGCGCCAAGCAGCTGCTCTCCCGCCTCTGTCATCACCTGCACCACGCCGAGCCGCCCCAGGAGTTGCAGCAGCTCTGTCAGGTCCACCCTGCCGTGCTCCGAAGGGAAGGCCTCCGCCATCACGTTGTCTCCCAGGTCCTGGAATGGCGCGCATGCCGTCGCGGACGCCGTCGCCACCAGCGTCTTGCCCGGTTCGCTGAACAGCCGCGCCGTAGTTGGCGTACGGCCGTTGCTGTCCGCAATCACGCGCAGCGGCTGGCGAGGCAGTGCATTGCCGTCGGTGTCCCGCGCCGTCAACTGCGGGTCGTCGGAGATCACCGTCCCCGCCGCCGTGATGATCGCGTCCACGTGCGAGCGCAGGTTATGAACGCGGGCCCGCGCCGCCTCCCCCGTGATCCACCGCGAATCGCCCGTCCTGCTTGCAATCTTGCCGTCAATGCTCATTGCATACTTTGCGATGACGAGCGGCATGCCCGTCTCCTCGCGCTTGAAATAGCCCTGGAAGTGCAGCGTCGCTTCCTCTGCGGAATCGCCGACGCTCGTCGTGATGCCGTTCTCCTCCAACAGCCGCTGTCCGGAACCGTTCACGGGCGGATGCGGGTCCAGCACCGCAATCTCTACCGATCCCAGCCCCGCCGCGATAATCTCCTCCGCGCATGGCGGCGTCCGCCCGTGATGCGAACACGGCTCCAGAGTCGTGTACATCGTTGCCCCGCGCGCTCGATCCCCTGCCTGTTCCAGCGCGACAATCTCCGCGTGCCGTCCCCCCGGCGGCTGGGTAAAACCCTCTCCGATAATCTCCCCGTCCCGCACGATAACCGCGCCAACCGCGGGATTGGGGCTTGAGAATCCGAGCGCCTGCCGTCCCAGCTCAAGGGCGCGGGCCATTGGCGTCGCGGAGCCGTTTGTCACTGTCAGGCCTGGAAATCGCGGTACGCCCGGCTCGGCGTCGGATCGGACTGCCCTTGGTACTTGCTGCCAAGCTGCTCGGACCCGTATGGCCGCTGCGCCGGCCCGGACAGCCGCGTGAAGGAGATCTGGCCGATGGGCATTCCGCTGTAAAGCGTGATGGGCAAATTATTGACGTTGCTCAGTTCAAGGGTCAGACGCCCCCGCCATCCCGGGTCCACGTACCCCGCGGTCGAATGAATCAACAGCCCGATCCGCCCCAGGGAACTCTTGCCCTCCAGACGCGCCACAAGGTCGTCCGGCAGGCCGATGTCTTCCACCGTGCTGCCCAACACGAACTCGCCCGGGTGCAGGATGAACGGCGAGTCCTCGCGGATATCCACCATCTCCGTTAGGTCGCTCACGTCCTGCCGGATATCGATGTACGGCCGGCGGGAGTTCCGGAACACGAGCACCTTGTCGCTCAGATGCACGTCGACGCTTGCCGGCTGCACGTCCCCCAAATCGAGCGGGTCGATAACGATGCGGCCGTTCGCAATCTCTGCGTGGATTTCGCCGTCATTGAGGACCATTCGATGGCCTCTCCCCCAATACAACTACAGTGCAAACACTATAGCGCACCAGCACCCAAAACCCTATGTATTCGTCATTCCCGCGAAAGCGGGAATCCAGTGCGGCGCGCAGCGCCGCCTACCGTGTCACCCAAGCGCCGCCCCCGTTCACCCTGAGCCTGTCGAAGGGTGAACCTCACCCAATCCCATACCCCACACGCACATAAATCACAACATCGTTCTCACCCGCCAGGATCGGCGTGGACATCGACTCATCCGATTCGGCCATCGTCCGCATCATATCCGGCGTGTCCTGCCCGATGGGCGCCGCCCCGGACTCGGACACGAAGAAGGCATCCCCCAGCTCCACGCCTGCCAGCGACGCCAGTTGTCCCGCCTGCTCGCGTGCCGCCTCCATCGCCAGCTCACGCGCCTGCCGCTCGGCGTCCTCCGTATCGTCCACAGAGAATGAAAGCCCGCCCACGCGCGCGTTGTCGCCGCCGGCCTGCGTCGCGCCGTCAATCACGTCCGCAATCGTGCCCAGGTTCCGCACCGTCGCGCGAACCGTGTTCGTCACCGTGAACCCAACCATCTCGCTGCGTCGGAGCCTGTCGTTCCACTCGTAGCGTGTCGAAACATCGAACGTCAGCGTCTGGATGTCATCCTCGGCGATTCCTGCCGCCGTCAGGCTGTCGATGACAGCCTGCATGGAAGCCGCGGCCTCGGCCATCGCCGCGCCCACCGTCTCGGCATGCGTTTCCACGCCGATCCCCAACGTCGCGATGTCAGGCGTCACGGACACCCGCCCCGCCCCCGTCACCCAGATTCCGTCCGTCGACCGATCCAGCACCACCGTGTCCCGATAGTCGTCGTCTCGCTCATCGTCGTCGTCATCCGTCCCGCACGCCAGTGACGCAGCCATGGCGAGAGCCAGTAGAACAAGAACAAGGACCGCCGGCCAACGGATTCCCCTGTAGAGGTGATTGAAAGTCATCAGGTATCCTCTCCGCGCCTAACTAGTGTGCGCATGCAACTATTGCCTCTCCATGATGCAGGAAACGCGCCACCAACGCAGAGAGATAGCACCCCCACCCCCACCTATAATGAACAAACACCATGAGATACGTGCCCGTAGACCCCACAGATGACCCGCAGGACGACTACCTGCCGGAGGGTATCCTCGCCCTCCCGGACGAGCACCCCGTCCGTCGGTTCTCTCTGGACATCATCGAAACGCTGGCCCTCGCCATCCTCCTCTTCCTCATCGCCCAGGCCCTCGTCCAGAACTACGTCGTCACCGGCGGCAGCATGCAGCCGTCTATCGAGAACAACGAACTTATCATCGTCAACAAGGCCGTCTATTTCAGCCTCAACAGGGAAACGGTGGACGACCTCATTCCCTTCTTCGACCTCCCGGACGGCGATGATGTCTACCTGTTCCACCCGCCGGAGCGGGGCGAAGTGATCGTTCTTAACTCGCCCGAAGGCGACAACCTCGACCTGATCAAACGCCTCATCGGCCTCCCCGGAGACACCATAGAGTTCGACAACCGCGGCGGCCCTATCCGTGTCAATGGCGAGGAGATCGCCGAAACATGGCTATCCGATGACCAACGAACGAGAGGGCATGGTGTCACCCTCGGCGAAAACGAGTACTTCGTCATGGGTGACAACCGCCGCTCAAGCCAGGATTCTCGCCAGTGGGGAACAATTAGCCGCGACGAGATCGTCGGCAAAGCCCTGCTAACCTACTGGCCGTTTAACAAAATCGGCCCCTCCCCCCACCAAACCCCAGCCTACCCCCCCACCTAACCCCCCTTCGTCATTCCCGCGAAAGCCGGAATCCAGG